>DMMZ01000027.1:0-81715 GCA_003452915.1 Clostridiales bacterium
ATGTTGTGACTAATACGCATTTTTAATATCCTCCTTGATTTTTTATGGGATTCCATTCCCTTTTTTAATTAAGCTTTATTATTACTGGAGTAACTGGAGAACGCCCTGTGGTTGTGAATTAGCCTGTGCAAGCATAGACTGCGCTGCCTGAAGAAGAATGTTGTTCTTTGTGTAAGTCATCATTTCTTCAGCCATGTCAACATCTCTTACACGGCTTTCTGCTGCCTGAAGGTTCTCTTTTGTGGTTGCCATATTGTTGGATGCATGCTCAAGCTGGTTTTGCTGAGCACCGTAAGCTGCTCTTGTAGTATTAACCTCGGTTATCGCATTCTCTACCAAAGTAACTGAAACTGCTGCAGCATTAGCTGCTTTTGCCGCAGCATCAGCACCGGTGGTTGCATCAGCTGTTTCTACAGTTAAAAGGTTCAATGCGGTTGTTTTAGCAGCTTTTATAGTTATAGTTTGAGTTGCATTTTCACCATAAGCTATTGATGCCGCATTTCCCGTACCGTCATTATTTGCAAGTACTGTTGTACCGGATTGTGATCCGAAAACGGCCGAACCGTTAAATTTTGTATTAACATATATTTCTGTAATAGCTGTACCGAGAGCATTCATTTCAGCACCGATGTTTGCTTTATCATCGTTACTATATGAGCCGTTTTGTACCTGAACAGCAAGCTCCTTAAGTCTGGTAAGCATATCGGATACTTCGTTCAAAGCACCTTCTGCTGTCTGAATAAAGGATACACCGTCCTGAGCGTTTCTTGTTCCCTGAGTAAGTCCACGGATCTGGCTTCTCATCTTCTCAGAAATTGAAAGTCCTGCTGCATCATCTGCTGCACGGTTTATTCTTGAACCGCTGGATAATTTCTCCATTGATTTGTTAGCCGATGCCGCATTTGCGTTATATTGACGATATGTATTCATCGCCGAAATGTTGTGACTAATACGCATTTTTTATATCCTCCTTGATTTTTTATAGGATTCCATTCCCTTTTTATAAAGTAGTATTTTTTTATTGAAGTAACTGAAGAACGCCTTGAGGTTGAGAGTTAGCTTGTGCAAGCATAGACTGAGCTGCCTGAAGAAGAATGTTGTTCTTTGTGTATGTCATCATTTCTTCTGCCATATCAACGTCTCTTACACGGCTTTCTGCTGCTTGCAGGTTCTCTTTGGTTGTTGCCATATTGTTTGAAGCATGTTCGAGCTGATTCTGCTGTGCACCGTAAGATGCTCTTGTGGTATTTACTTCGGTTATCGCATCTTCTACTAAAGTTACTGTAACACCTGCGGGAGTTGTATTAGCAGCATATGTTGCTGTTGAAAGAGCAGCAACATTTGTTGTTTCTGCAGCTAAAATGGTAACTGTCTGAGAACCGTTTTCGCCATATTTTATAGCAGCAGCGGTTCCTGTTCCGTCATTAACATCAAGTTCGCCGGCGGTAATAGTTTGTGTACCAAAAACAGCAATACCGTTAAATTTAGTGTTTGCATAAATTTCAGACATTGCAGTACCGAGAGCTTTCATTTCAGCACCGATGTTAGCTTTATCATCTGTGCTGTAAGTTCCGTTTTGAACTTGAACTGCAAGCTCTTTAAGTCTCGTAAGCATATCGGATACTTCATTCAAAGCACCTTCTGCTGTCTGAATAAAGGATACGCCGTCCTGAGCGTTTCTTGTTCCCTGAGTAAGTCCACGGATCTGGCTTCTCATTTTCTCGGAAATCGAAAGACCAGCTGCATCGTCCGCCGCTCGATTGATTCTTGAACCGCTTGACAGCTTCTCCATAGATTTGTTTGCTGATGCTGCATTTGCATTGTACTGGCGATATGTATTCATCGCCGAAATGTTGTGACTAATACGCATTTTTTATATCCTCCTTGAATTTTTTAAGGGAATCCTTTCCCTTTTGTAGTCTTCTTTTAACACGATCGTACGCTTCGTGTTTTTAAAATATTTCTACTACATAATATATATCGAATAAATTAGCTTAAAATAAAGCAACAGAAACAATATAAACAAAAAATTAGTCATACAATGCATTTTATTGCACGTATGACTAATTTTTTCAATAATTACATCTCTTTATTCTTTATAACGATTCTCTGCTTTAAAAGTTCTAAATCTGAAATTTTATCTAAAGTAGCAACAGCTTCTATATTATTACGCATTGTATCAAGCACTTCACTACGCATAATAATTATATTCTTTGGTGCATCAATACCGATTTTTACCTTATCGCCGTTAATTTCAAGTATACTTACTTTAATATCGTCACCGACTGTGAAGCTGTCTGAAGCTTTTCTAGTAATAACAAGCATTATTGAGCCGTCCCTTCGCTGGCGAATAATCGGGTTCTCACAAAATAATCTCTGTTCTCAAGAATAACCTGTGCACCGATTCGCTCTTTAAAATTAATAATAACAGGACTTTTTAAATTTATTGTAATGTCTTTAACACTTTTGGGAATTACAGCGATGGCGAAGAAGCTTAAATCTTTTATATCATTTGTTTTTAAAAGACCAAGTGTTCCATCTGGTATTATAGGGCTGTATCCTTCAATAAACATATGGGGGTCCAATAAAATAAATCTGGGTTCCTCGTCCTCAACCGATTGCAAGTGCTTCATCCATTGATTATCGGGATTGTTAAGTATTATAAATTTTGTTGTTGACTCATAAGCATATATCCCTTGAGAAAAGGTAATTATATCTTCTTCGTTTATATTTACAAAGTCAAAATCTTTGGTTTTTATAAGCATTTTATATTTTCCCCTTAATTCATTAATCGTTCTCATTAACGGTTTTTGAAACTTCTTCCATATGTTTTTTAACAATAAATTTTACCGAATAAGGTATATATTCAAATTCCATTTGAGAAGGTATATATTTAACATTTCGTTCATCTTTGGTGTAATTAATATCAACATATCCGTCTTTCCAACTTATTTCTGGCTGATTTTCGGGAATAAATTTGAGCGTACTTGATATTGTTTTAAAGGATCTTTGCGCAGCAATCTCTGACACCGTCAGTCCATCAGGTCCAAGCATTGCATTCTTGTCCTCAGTATAACGTGCCATTGATTTTAACACAGCCTGCTTGCCATATTCCGCCTTTTCTTCTAAAACTTTATTAATCGACTTTATTCCGATAGATTCAAGAAATTCTTTGTTGTCAATTTGAATTTTGATGGGATGGCTATCCATCTCATAACCTTTTTTCTCTGTATCTACCTTAACCTCGGGCGGAGTTGTTTTAATTAGCAGTTGTGCTTTTGTTATTTCATATTGTAGAGAAATACGATAAATAAACATAAAAACACCGCAATTCTAATTATTAACCATTAATATATTATGCTAAAATATATTATCTTAAAAAATCTATAAGTGAGGGTTGTAATATTTTTGTACCCATCTGAAGACATGCGTTATATGCCAATTCTTGTTCTCCAAAAATAATTATACCTTCTTCTATATCCATACTTTCAAGCTCGTTTTGTTTTGTTGTTGCATTAATTCTCTCAGCATCAAGTCTTTCTGTAAAATAGCTTATAAAGTTGGTTTTTTCACCTATACTTACATACTGAAGCCTAATATCATCTGCTTTGGCTTCCAGCTTGTCTGAGTAAAGCTGGATGTCATCTATATCATTGTTTTCAAGCTTGGTTGCTATCTCACCTAATAAATTATAAAGGTTGTTTGTTATTCCGTTTGTATCCACACCTGTTCCAAGTAAGGTTGAACCGGAATTTGAAACATTGAATGCTGATTTTGGCACTATCTCACCGTCAGTACCTACTGTAAGACCTACACCGATATCGACAAATCTGTATTCATCTGTAAAAGTCCCTGTATTTACATTTTGTCCGTTGTAAAGCAATTCACCTGTACCGTTGAGTTTAAAAGGAGTATTGCCAACACTTTCGCCACCAAATATGTAATCATCACCATATTTTGTGTTTGCTGCAGCAAGTATGGTTTCCTGATAACCGCGAAGAGTAGTTGCAACTGTTTTTCTTACCGTTTCGTTACTTGTACCGGTTGTACCCTGTAAAACCTGAGAAACAGCTTCTGTAGCAATATCGTTTATATTTGAAATTGTTGACTCGTATTGATCAAAAATTGCTTGCGCATCTGATAAATTCTCTTTGTATACTTCTATTCTCGAAAGGTTCTTTCTTACCTTCATTGCCTTAAGGGCAGTCGCAGGGTCTTCAGAGATTTTCATATATTTTCTTTGAGCAGTTACACGAGTATTTGCTTCATTTAAATTCTCAAGACTTGAATTTAAATTTTTTAGATAATTCTTTGACATCATGCTATTTGTTAATCTCATAAAAACCTCCCACAATCATGTTTTCTTAACGTCCGACAGTTCCCATTCTGTTTATTATAATATCAAGCATTTCATCAAGCGCTGTAATAACTCTTGAGGATGCTTCGAAGGCTTTTTGATACTTTAAAAGGTTTACTGTTTCCTCATTTAACGAAACACCCTTAACTGCTTCACGTTGATTATCTACCGAGGATAGAACTTTACCCGAAGTGCTGTTTAAATCCGATACATAGTTTACATCAATTGCAATATCAGTCATCATCATAGAAACATATTCATCAAAAGTACCGATGAAATTATCCGATATATTTGTCTTTGAGTCGAGTGTGCTTATCATTCTTAATATGTTATCGTTATCACCGTCGGTAACAACAGTATTGGTTGTGGCAGTAATATAGTTTGCGTCACTGAGCCACTCTTGGGATATCCCTATTGTAGATGCGGTATTACCGATAAACAAAGGTTTTCCTGTTCCGTTTAATCCGTTGAACAATTCTGCAAATTTTGTTGCAAAATTATCAAGTGAACTCTGATAATACTTTATTCCTTTAGTATCATTCTCACCCGAAGTAGCATAAGTACCTTTTCCGTTAAGAACATCTAAATATCCTTTTATAGAACCGGAGGATATTTCGAGCTCTCCGTTTTGAGTTATTACTTGAAGTGAACCCGAACTCTCTTGTAAAGAAAGAGTGAAACTTGTGGCGTTTGTAGCATCTATTAAATATTGTGTACCGGCTTTTACATTAACTGTTCCGTCAGCGTTAACCTCGGTTGTAATATTAACGTATGAAGCCAAATCATCAAAGTATAAGTTACGAGTATCCAACAGTTCGTTGGTTGTATTACCTTGCAGAGATTCAAATTGAATCGTGTTGTTCATTGTCTTTATTTTATTCAATAGGGTATTTATATCATTAACAGAGACCGTTAAGTCGAACTTTTCCTGCTCTTTTATGGTCTCTAGCTGTGTATTGTAATAATTTAATGTTTCGGTTATTTTCTGTGCATTTGAACGAGCCAAACCGGAGTACTCTATATCTCCTGCATTAGCGGCAAGGGTCTGAAGGCTCTTGTAAAAATCCTCCAGAGTCGCTCCCAATCCATCGGTTAAAGTTTCGTCGTAAATGTTTTCTATATTAGTTAAAATAGAAAGTTTTTTAGTTAGCTCAGAATCTGCAGATTTTGCTGATCTGTATCTTGCATCAAGGAAAGCATCACGTACTTGAGTAATTCTGCCGATAGAAACACCTTGCCCAATTCTGTCGCTGTTTACGAGCGCATACTTGTAGCTGGTCGAATTATAATAAACAGAGGTTTGTTCTATAGTCTGGCGTGAATACCCTTCGGTATTCATTTTCGCCATATTTTGTCCTGTAACATCAAGCCCTGTTTCAGCAGCTTGTAATCCAGTTTTTGCTATCTCAAATCCTAAAAAAGATGCTCTCATAGTTATATTTCCTCTTAAACTTTTTGCACATTCTTACTGTAAGTAGGATTTTCACTGTCAATACCCAAGTTAGTAGTCATAAATTTAATTATTTTCAATCTTGTATCAATCAGCTTCATATTCAATGCGCTTGCTTTTTTTATGCTTTCTATCGTCGCAGTCATATCTGAATGAATGGGGCTTAGCGTCGATTTTGTTTCTGGAAATTTCTCGATTAATTCGGATATGGTTTGTACGTCTACGAAGTTACAAAGATTTACTCTTTGTTTTTCGGCTGCTGAACATTCCATTATCAACGCTTGCTCAGCGTTCATTAAATTATTTAAATCTTCGACACTACCTTTTTCGAGAATAGATGTTTTTTCTTTTTCTACAACCAATAATTTATCAAGGCTGTCTTTCATGGTGTTAAGTAAATCCTGAAGTTCCGTTAAATTATCCATATTAATGACAGTCCTTTCGTTCTTCTAAATATTATTGTTTAACTATTGTATTTTCTTTGCGTTTCCAATAATTGATTCAGCGATATCCTCGCTTGAAACATGATATTTACCGGAAGAAACTTCGTTCTTTAATTTTAAAAGTTTTTCCGACGGTGTTTGCCTTGTAACTTCCTTGACAACAGAATCCACAAAATTCTTTACAGGCGAATACTCCTTTGCCTTATCCGAAAGGACTATCTTGTCCGTAGCCACTGTTGTATCGTTTTTTTGCTTTTTATCAGCTGTATTGCCGCTGTCATTTAAAGCAGGATTATATATTTTTTCTAGTTCTCCCCTGCCAATTTTCATACCGTTCATTCCTCCATATCCGCATAAGTATACTAATTCTTGTCTTACGAAATATATATCGTCACTATTTAATAGAAATTAAACGCTATTTTATTTCTAATTTCTTAAATTATTAGCGTACTGTTCCATTTCATCAACAGTTTGAATCATCTTTGCGTTTACCTGAAACCCTCTTTGTGCTATTATCATCTTTGCCATTTCAGATGCGAGGTCAACATTCGAAGACTCTATCATATTCATTAATAAAGACGATTCTGTATCGAGCTTTGCTGTTAAAGTTGAACCTGCTGAAATCCCGAATTTTCCGTCACTTAAAGCTACAAGCTCCTCAGGATTATCAAATCTAAAAACACCCAATGTTATTGCGTTGTTGTTAACTTCACTTGGGGCAATAAATGCTATTTCTCCCGATGTTATCTCAATTTTTTCAAGATTCTCGTTCAATACGTAATCACCATTTTTATTTGTTAGATATTTAGTACCGCCTATATCACTGATAGTAAAATTACTAATTCTAGAGTAAGATATATTGCCATCCTCACCTTGCAGTGCAAAGAATCCATCACCTTTTATCATGACATCTAGTCCACTGCTTCCGTTAATGCTTGTTCCCTGTGACATATCTCTTGTAATTAATATTCTGCTTCCGTTGCCTGTCTGTAAGTTTTGCTCCGCTCCATCCGGACCTTCTATATTTGTGTACAATAAATCGGTAAAGCTGACATTTTGTGCTTTAAAACTTGCTGTGTTTACGTTAGCGATATTATTTCCTATCGCATCAAGGTAAGTCTGATAATTTTTAGAACCAGATTTTGCTGAATAAAAAGCATTAATCATATTAATAAACATTCCTTTCCCGGTGAATATCAGATTTTATCTATATAAAAGCCAGCATAAAACTACACTCTTCCAATTTCATTTACTGTTTTTTGCAAAAGCTGGTCTGCCATTTTTATAATCTGGCTGCAGGACTGGTATGCTCTTGAATCTTCAATCATAGCCGCCATCTCCTCAATAAGATTCACGTTGGAATGTTCAAGACTGCCTTGAATAATTTTACCTGTGAATGGTAATGTTCCGCCTGGGTTCGTCAATTGTCCGTTAGCTAGCTTAACTATTGCAGCAGTGTCATCTGGTATTGTGATAAGAAATGAATTAACAGCATTTCCATTGCTCGAAATTATACCTGTCTCGGATACCGTTATTTCACTTGGAACTCCAACATTTATCGTACCGTTTTGTCCCATAATAAAGTTTCCTAAGGCATCCATTAAAAATCCATTGTCATCTACATTGAATCTACCATCTCTTGTAAGTGTAATCTCTCCATTTTCATTGATTACAGTGAAGAACCCAACACCGTTAATAGCAAAGTCAAGTGTACGATTTGTATCATAAATTGCTCCCTGTTCGAAATCATTATAAACATTCCCTGAAACAACGCCGTGAGTTTTAGTGCCGATTTCAACGGCTTCGCCATTATCAACTTTATATGTCATGTATTCGCCAAAAGTATTTAATATAAGGTCGGAACGCTTATATCCCACTGTTTCTATATTTGAAAGATTATTACTTGTAATGTTCATCGACTTTTGTCTGGCCAGCATACCTGTTGTTGCATTAATAATTGTATTGTCCATAATTACAACCATGCCTTTCCTCGGCGGATACGCCGACAGTGAAAATTGTGCCGTTCCGACAACAGTCGGATTGACTTTCCATTAAAGTCAAAGGCACAAAACCGTGTTTGAAAATTTATTTTCAAACTTATATTGTTCTTTTCAAACTTTAACTCTTATCCAGTTATATATGCACTTAAACGCGATTTCATTTTGCTCAACGCTTTTGAATGAATTTGTGAGATTCTTGATGTTGTAAGCTCCATAACAAATGCGATTTCCTTAAGTTTCAATTCCTCATAATAATATAATGAAATAACCGTCCGTTCATTGCTGTCCAACTCGTCAATACATTTAATTATTGATTTTTTAAACTCATCTTCAAGAATTTTTTCTTCGGGATGTTGATAAGTAGCGGTGCTTTTTGCATTTATTAAACATGAATTGTTTTCCTGTAAAAGATCCTCGAAAGCTAATATGTTTAGACTTAACTCATCTCGCCTTATTTTATTGAGTTCGTCTTCGGTAAAATTAAGGTGTTCTGCCAATTCTTTTTCATTCGGTGCTCTGCCAAGATTGTTCTGCAAGAATAAAGCCGCATCATTTGTAACCTTGATACGTTTTCTGACATCCCTCGGAACCCAATCTTTTTTCCGTATATAATCAATAATAGAGCCTCTTACTCTGATTGATGCAAAAGTATCAAACTGTATTCCACGTGTATAATCAAATCTGTCGATGCAGTTTATAAGCTCCAAAACACCATGGCTTGTCATATCTTCTATGTCTTCGTTATTTACAGTTATCGTGTTCATCTTTTTGATACTGCATGTAACAATATACAAGTATGCTAAAAGAATCTGATTTCTAAGGCTAACATCCTTGGTCGCGGCATATTCAGCCCATGTTTTATCAGTAATAGTGATAGTATCGTTTTTATAATAATTCATACCTATCCCCTTTGATGGAAAAATTTATGCTACTGAAATCGTACCAATAGCCAGAACATTGGTATCTGAGTTAACTTCATTAAAGGATAGCACCACAGCTTGGGACGCAAACTGTTCAATAAGCCGCTTATAATAAAATCTAACTACTGGCGATGTCAGAACAATAATTTCATCCATGCTGTCCTTTAACCGTTTTTCTTCCTTTAATTGAGCAGATATAATTTTCTGCATAATATCAGGCTCTAGCGAAACATACGATGTATTACCCGTCTTTTTAATGTTGTTCATTATCAAGTTTTCAAGATCGGGATTAACTGTAATTACTTTAATTGAATTATTACGTACATACTTTCTTGTGATTGTACGTTTTAATGCTTGCCTTACATATTCTGTAAGCATATCCATATCCTTTACAGACGACGCATATTCAGATACAGTTTCAAGTATGGTTGTCAAATCTCTTATCGGAATCTGTTCAGCAAGAAGATTGCAGAGAACACGCTGTAAAGAAATTGTTGAAATTGCTGACGGAATTGTATCCTCTACAAGCTCTTTATTAACCTTTTTAAAATTTTCGAGAAGTGTATTTAATTCTTTGCGACCAAACAATTCATATGAATGTTTTTTTATAATCTCCGAAAGATGAGTAATGATAACCGAAAGCGGGTCAATTATTGTATAACCACTCATCATAGCTCTTTCACGTTTATCCTCGGTAATCCATTTTGCTGGGATTTTAAACACAGGCTCAATTGTGTCTATTCCGTTAATTTCATCAGAGCTATTCGATTGGTTCATTGCAAGGAATCTATCGGTGAGAACTTCACCACTCGAAATCGCTTCCCCTCTGATTTTTATAACATATTCACTTATACCAAGTTCTGCATTATCACGTAACCTGACCGTTGGAATAACGAAGCCTAAATCCTCTGCAAATTGTCTTCTTAACATAACAACTCTGTTAAGAAAGTTACCGCCTTTACTTTCATCAACAAGTGGTACAAGGCTATAACCAAATTCGACTTCAATCGGCTCTATATTTAATAGAGAATATATATTTTCAGAATTTTTATAAAACTCCGTTTCACTGGGCGGTAAATCATTTACTTCTTCGGTAACATCCACTATTGCTTTCTTTTTCTTTAGCTTTACACCTAGAAATATAAGCATAGAGCCCATTATTAGAAGTGTAATTACAGGGAATCCGGGAATTATTGACATTGCAAGGAGAACACCGCCGGTAATTAATATTACTATCGGATAAGAAACGATCTGTGTTTTCAAATCCGAGCTTAAATCGTTAACAGAAGCAGCACGGGTAACTATCATACCTGTTGCGGTTGAAATAAGAAGTGCCGATATTTGTGATACAAGACCGTCACCAACTGTTGATGTTATATAAATCCTAAGCACATCAGAAAAGGAACCGCCACCTTGTACCATACCAATAATAATTCCACCGATGCTGTTTATAAAAACAATAAGAATCGATACTATTGCATCACCCTTGATGAATTTGGTTGCACCGTCCATTGATCCATAAAAGTCAGCCTCACGCTGAATTTTTAAACGTCTTGCTTTTGCTTGTTCGTCATTGATAAGTCCGGAGTTTAAATCGGCGTCAATTGCCATTTGTTTACCAGGCATAGCATCAAGAGTGAAACGTGCAGCTACTTCGGCAACTCTTTCTGCACCTTTGGTAATAACTATAAACTGTACTATAACTATAATAAGGAAGATAATAAAACCGACTACTGCGTTTCCTCCTATAACATATTCACCGAATGCCTTTATGACATGACCTGCGTAACCTCCGTTACCTAATATTAGTCTGGTTGAAGAAACATTTAATCCGACTCTTAAAAGTGTTGTTATTAAAAGTATAGAAGGAAATACAGAAAATTCAAGTGCTTCTTTTATATTCATCGTAATAAGCAGAATTCCAAGAGAAATTGCAATATTTATAATGAGCATAACATCAAGAAGAGAAGTATTCAAAGGTATGATTATAAGAAAAATTACGCCTACGATAAACAAGGTAAGCATATTGTCTAATACCTTTTTCATAATTATAATCGTTCCTTTCGTCGAAGTGCGAAGTTTTGTGCCGGTTCCCCGCACATTGCGGATTTTTTGTAGAAGCTAAATTTATACCATTCTGTCCGGTGTAAAAGGCATAAAACTCTTTGTTTGAAAGTCTTCTTTCAGACTTTACCCCTTTTTCTTGGATTTTTTCAGCTTATAAATAAATGCAAGTATATCAGCGACCGGTTTGTAAAATTCTTCAGGTATTTGTCTGTCAACCTCAACTGCTGCATAAAGCCCTCTTGCAAGAGGTACATTCTCGGTTACCTGAACACCGTTTTTTTCTGCAATCTCTATGATTTTAAGAGCAAGATAATCCTTGCCTTTCGCTATAACTATCGGAGCTTTATCTTTAGGAGGATTATATTTAAGTGCAATGGCATAATGAGTCGGGTTTTTTATAACAACATCAGCTTGCGGTACTTTTTTCATCATACGCATTGTTGCCATTTTACGCTGAACATCCTTTATACGGCTTTTTACCTGTGGATCACCTTCGGTTTGCTTGTATTCATCTTTGATTTCCTGCTTTGTCATCTTAAGTTCTTTTTCATGCTCCCACCATTGATAGAAATAATCAGCGACAGCAAAAATCGCCATGTACATTGCAATTTTTATTGTTATGTCATAAATCGTATTACCTATCCAGGACATTGCATCGCTTAATTGCAACGCAGGTAACTGGACAACCTCTGACAATCTGAAATTTATTTGCGAATATAAAACCGATGCTATGATTACAACTTTTATAAGTGACTTGAGTAACTCAACCAACGACCTAAGAGTAAATATTTTTTGCATACCGGAAATAGGATTAAGACGCGAAAACTTTGGTTTCAATTTTTTTACGTTGAAAAGAAACTGTGTCTGTATACCACCTAAGATAAAGGATATTAATCCAATAATTATTCCGATTGGTGCGATAATAATTAATATATTTATTACGAACTCAACAATTAAATTCATTGTCACTGTTACTGTTAAGTCGGATAATAATGAAGCTTTACTTATTCCGTCTTTTAAAATACTCTTTATAAATAATAGAATAGGTGAAATTATTAATTTAAAAATGAATGTGATTGCGATCAAACCGAGTGCATGAATTACATCCTTACTCTGAAATATATTACCTTTTTTTCGTTCGTCTTCGCGTTTTTTTGGCGTGGCTTTCTCGGTCTTTCCGCTGTTTGCCATAATTTGACCATTCCTTACCTCGGCGGTTACGCCGGTAGCGGGAATTGTGCCGATTCGGCAGAAGCCGAATTGACTTTCCATTAAAGTCAAAGGCACAAAACCGTAGTTTGAAAGATCTATCTTTCAAACTTCACATCCTTATTCTGATGAGAGCATAATACTAATCCCTTCTTCTAGTCGCTCAAACATATATGTCATTGACGAATCCAACACTCTGGAAGCTATTGGTAGTGTCAGCAAAACAACTAATAATCCAACTGCAAGTTTAACCTGTAATCCTATCGCAAAAATATTTATATGAGGTACTATTCTCATAAGTACTCCAAGTCCTGCTTCTGTTAAAAATTCAATTGCTATTACAGGAATAGCCAGTTTTAACGCCAAAATAAGAACGTCACCGAAAAGAAGAACTATATAGCTGCCTACACCAAAATTAAATATATCGTTACCTAAAGGAAACAGTTCACAGGATCTTGTAACTATTCTTATAAGGGTTAAATGACCATTTGACGCAAAAAACATTAATGTAAAAACAGTGTTATAGACAGAACCCGTCAATGCCATTGATACATTGCTCTGTGGATCGTAAACTTTTCCCATTCCAAGACCAAGCTGCATATCAATCGATTCGCCTGCTATTAATGCAATAGAAACAAACATCTGCATCATCATGCCGATTCCGAATCCTATAAGCATTTCTTTTAAGATAATAAATATGAATTGAAGCATTGAATCAATTTGGGGATTGGCCTCGCTCAAAGCAGGGGTAATACCGGCAGCAATTACAATAGCAAGTCCTACTTTTAATATTCCGGGTATGTTTTTTTTACCCATAAAAGGGTTAAATATAAAAGTGCTCGAGAACCTTGTGATAACTAACAGGAAAAGAATATAATTATTACTTAATTCATTAAACATATTAACCTCCACGCCCTGCAGGGTACAAATTGTAATGCAAAATTAGTGGAGGTACGTAATGATGTACTTCTGTTTTTTGTATTTTTCATGCTACTAATACATTCCGTTTATATGTTCGAATATTCTATGTGTATACTCAATCAAAATCGAAAAAATCCAAGAACCCAATAATATTAATATCAAACCAACCGCGATGATTTTTAATATAAAAGCAATGCTTTGTTCCTGTATTTGAGTCGCTGCTTGTACTATTGAAATGGCCAAGCCGATTACCGCAGTAACTGCTAGAAAAGGAGCGGCGATGAGCAGCATTGTCATTATTGCATCTTTAATTATATATGTAATATCCGTCTGTGACATCTGCTCACTCCTTGCTTTATTTCTAACTAGTTAAATCCGGAAATCAATGTTTGAAAGGTAAGCTGCCAACCGTTTACCAAAACGAAAAGCATTAACTTGAACGGAAGGCTTATCATTGTCGGCGGCAACATAACCATACCCATAGACATCAATGTACTTGCTACAACCATATCTATTATGAGAAAAGGAAGGTAAAGTAAAAAACCTATAATAAAAGCTCTTTTTAATTCACTTGTTATAAATGCGGGGATAACAACCAATGTAGATACTTCGTCAAGACTCTCCGGTCGAGGTGAATTATTAACATCGAGAAAAAAATTTAAATCTTCTTCTTTTGTTTGCCTTAACATAAATTCTCTAAGAGGAACAATTGCGTTATCAAGCGCTTGTTGTTGTGTTATTTCACCGTTTTTATATGGTGTATAGGCTTGTTCATTTACATCCTGAATAACAGGTGACATTATAAATAGCGATAAAAAAATTGCTATACCGACAAGTACCTGATTCGGTGGTGTCTGCTGAAGCCCGATTGCGTTACGCAGAATAGATAATACAATAATTATTCGTGTAAAGCAGGTAGTCATTATGAGAATTGATGGTATAAGAGCAATAATTGTCAGTGAATAAATTATTCCTAACGTATCGGTGTTGCCCAATAAACCGGAAATACCCGAAATATCTTTTGATAATTCTGTAGTACTTTCTTCTGCTGCGGCAGGTATCGACATTATGTAAAATAAAACAACAATTAAGGTGGAAAAAAAGAGAATCTTCTTCTTGTGCTTTTTCATTCGTCTTTTTTATCCCTCCCTTTAGGAACATCGTCATGTTTATTCATAAAAGATTTTAATATACTCATAAAGTCGGTTGATGGTCCGGTTGTCTTGTAATTATCAATTATCTCAGGAGGTAGTTCGGTTAAAAGTTCGGTTTTCCCGCTTGAGATAGACATCAGATAAATTTTTGTGTCTACCTTTACAATGGCAATAAATGCATCTTTACTTAGCATTACCCTTTCGATAACCTTTATAATTTTCCCGCTTGAAAATGAATTCTGCTTTTTTGCTATCCATTTTGTCGCATAATAAGCGCCGAAAATCATAAGAACAACTATTAGCATTGGGAAGATAATCTCCAGGGTAATCATGTAGAACTCCTTTTATTTTTTATCGTTTAAAACCTTTGTTATTCTTACACCGAAATAATCGTCTACTACAACTACGTCACCTTTTGCAATAAGCTGTCCGTTTACAATCACATCAACCGGATCACCTGCCTGCTTGTCCAGTTCAATTATTGAGCCTTTCGTAATATTAAGAACATCCTTAACCATTTTTTTTGCATGTCCTATCTCAACCGTCACGTTTACTTCAACACCCATGACAAGGTCAAGATTAAGTTGATCCGGAGAGTTATTCTCTGATTCGTCTTCGTCAAAGTTATCAAATTGGACAGGCTGTACATTTACATTTTTTTTATGTTCTTTTGGTCTTTGCGGGGGGGCACCTCCTCTTCTGTTCGATTGTTGTGATTTTACATTTGAAGAAGGAGTAGCTTCGTTTGCATAAATCGGTCGAGGTATCTGAGTATGTCCTATTAAATTACCGTAGTCGGCTTGAACTTTATTTTCATCTGAACCTGAGCCATCCATATTCATTGCATTACTAACCATTTCTTTTACAAAAGATATTGGAAGTACTGTTACAAACTGGCTGTCAATAAGTCCGTCAATAACAAATTTAAAGCTAACGGTCGCAATAGAATCTCCGACTTCTGCTGAGAAAAAGCTCTCATAAAAAGCATTCGGTTCAATAATTTTTGGTGGTGAAATGTTAATGCTTTTATCAAAGAAAGTCGCAAGTGCTGTACTAGCTGAACCCATCATTTGATTCATAACCTCACCGAGCGCGCTGTTATGCATTTCATCAAGCTCAGAACTGTTAACACCTATATCGCTTTCGCCTAAAAGACTACTGACAATCTTTTTTACATCATCAATACTCATAATTAAAAGGTTAGCTCCGTTAAAACCTTCTATATAGTTTATTTCAACACCTATAACAGGCTCTAATCTTCCATAATCAAAGTTGTCTTTTTTTATGAGCTGTACAACCGGTGTTGTAATACTTACCTGTCTGTTTAGCATTACCGATATAGCAGTAGCAGCAGCACCCATACTTATGTTTAAGATCTCACCAATTGTATCGACCTCAATATGCGTCAAATCTGCATTTGCATTTAAATTATCAACGCTTGCGTTCATACCTAAAACCCACCTTTGTAATATTTGCTGAACCTTATTGCTTTACTCGATTTTTTTACACCCGGCTCTCCCCAGAACCATTTATTATTATTTATTGTTACAAGGACAGGGTTACCAACCTTTTGTTCTAGTTTTATAACATCACCGGACTGTAAATTCATTAAATCTTTAAGCGATAGTTTTGCAGTGCCAATTATACCACAAACATCGACAAGTGAATTACTTAGCTCCTCTAACATTGCGTTTCTAACTTCATCGGTAGTAATATTATTGTTTAATTTATCTTCGTTTTTTACAACACTCATAATCATTGCTTCAACATATGTATAAGGAATACAAGCAGTTATTGTACCTTTTATAGAACCGATTGTTACACTATAAACAATTACTTCCACAACTTCTTCTATACGTATTGCTTTAATAAATCGCGTACTGGTTTCAATATTCCTAAGCGTAACATTTGTATTGGGTAAGTTTACCAGTGCTTCTTGAATAAACATGCACATTTTTTTAAATACCCTTTCCATTAATGCTACTTCAATCTCTGTAAATTCTCTGTTTGGTATTATTGTTGTGTCTACACTTCCGCCTAACATTCTTTCTATAAGTGTATAAGTTATTGAATTAGACATATCAAGTAAAATCGAGCCGTTTATTGAATCAATATCAACAACTGCGGTCATAAGGACATCGGGTAGAGAATTATTGTATTCGTAATAAGGGTGTTCATCAATGGAATCTACATTTATCTCACAGTAATTTCTGAGTACCCCGGCAAAATAAGCAGCAAGATGCCTGCCAATAACATCAGTTAAACTTGACAATGCCTTGTTTTGTTCTCTTGACATCTTCTTCGGGCTTTTAAAGTCATAGTTTTTTATACTATGATCTTCCAAGTCCGATGATACTTTGTCAATCTTAACACCGGCAAGCTCATTTAACAAATCATCTATTTGGCTTTGTGATAATATTTCTGCCATTTGCCGCTCAACCTCTTTTGCTCAATCTTATAAATTTAATCTACTTGTGGTTTTTCCACAACCTCTGGTTTGTTCCTGTGTTTACGAATAAAAGAACAATTGGCATAAAACATCATCTTAAATTCATGTATCTTTGCTATAACTTCCGCTGCTGTCTCTTGAGCATAATGCTTTTTTCCAGTAGTCATAGTAATAAGTGTATCTGGCATCTCTTCAATAATTTCTATAAGCTCACAGTTTAAATAAAACTTTTCGTTATTAAGTTTTGTTAATTGAATCATATATATGACCATTCCTTTCCTCGGCGGTTTACCGCCGAAAGCGGGAATTGTGCCGATTCGGCGATAGCCGAATTGACTTTCCAATAAAGTCAAAGGCACAAAACCGTAGTTTGAAAGATTCATCTTTCAAACTTTACCATTTCTTTCCCCGGAATTTATACCGGAAGCAGTCTAATAATTTTTATATTGTTTTTATTTATCTTTTAAGATTAACAAGCTCTTCGAGAACCTGATCAGAGGTTGTTATAACTCTTGAGTTTGCCTGAAAGCCTCTCTGTGCAACTATCATATCAGTGAATTCTTTTGTCAGGTCGACGTTAGACATTTCAAGACCACCGGAAACCAATGATCCCGCTATACTGCTGCCGGGAGGTGTGAAAACAGGTGTGCCAGAACTGTTTGTCTGCGTATAACTTACATTTCCTTCTTGAGTTAACGCGTCCGGATTTGAGAAGGTTGCAAGCATAACTTGCCCAAGATTATCTATCTGTAATGTCATCGAATTTGTACCTGTTATTCTGCCGTCACCTGAAATGGATATTCCTGTATATAGATCAAAACCAGGAATTGTTATTCTATCAAGGCCCCATCCCATTGATGAATACCCGATTACAAAATTACCGTTGGAATCAATAAGAGTTCCATCCGAATTAAATTTAAAACTTCCTACTCTGGTATATAACTGTTGTCCTGTGGTATCCTGAACAGTAAAATAACCTTCACCCGATATATACATATCCAATGTACTTGAGGTTTGCTGGTAACCGCTTCTTGTAGTAATTACGTCGATTGATGCAACTGATGCACCATAACCAATCTGCATTGCTGCTGAGCCGCCCGATGTTGCTGTGGGTGCGCTTTCTGCTGAAAGTGTCTGGTAATATAAATCCTTGAATAGAACTCTGCTGGACTTGAATCCTACGGTATTTACGTTTGCTATATTATTACCGATTACGTCAAGCATGGTCTGGTGACCTCTTAAACCTGTTACTGCCGAATACATTGATTTTATCATTAATATTGACCTCCGTTTATTTTTTATTTCCGCTTTAGGCTTCTCTGTCATTCAAAGCCTGATAGCCCCCGTTAGGTCCGGCTATATAATTACGGCGCCGTCTAAATTTGTAAAAACCTTTTGTTCACTTATGTCATTACTGTCTAAGACAGTTATAACTACATTTGAAGGAACATTTACGATGAACGCTTTGTTGCTCATTAAAATTAATGAATCTTTAATCCCTTTGATATCCGCTGTTTCTATTGCCATGTTAAGTTTTTGAATTTCTTCTTCATTTAACTCAATATCTCGTTCATACATTCGTGTTACCGCATGCTTTGAAAATGTTATGCTATTTGTTTTTTGTGCTTTGCTCAATATTTGATCAAAAGATTCTGTCGGAGAGTTTTGTTTTGGATCGATTTTTACATTGTTATTAAGTTGTGTGGCTTCAATTCTGGCTTTGTATTGCAGAAAAGTGTCGTCTATTTTCATTATTCTTTTATTTTCACCTGCCTTAACCGCTTATATCAATTATGTCTGATAGCTGATAAAACCCGCCTTTTACGTAGATATATGGCACACCATCACTATAGCTAACCTGTTCAACATCACCTACAACAGTTTGTTCAATTCCCGATTCGTTAGTTTGAACTACACTAACTGATTTACCTATCAAAGATACTGCCATATTGGATTTAATTGTGTTGTTAAGTTCGCTTATCTGCGACAAGGAAGAAAACTGGGCCATCTGTGCGATGAACTGTGTATTATCTACCGTATCAAACATACTTTGATTTTCAAGCTGAGCTGCCATTAATTTAAAAAAGTCATTTATTCCTAGATTGGAAGCGTCTGTTTTTTTTGCTGTTGAACTTGATACATAAGCGTTATTTGCCATTAATGCGTTAATTCCGTTTACAATCATTTAAAAGCTCCATTCCTTCCGATAAGACCTAAATACTGTAATCTAAAATCCCTGCTCTGATTTTTGCGATTGTTATTGTCTTATCATTTTTTAATACGTTTGAATTGTTAAACATTGATTCGTTATCATGTGAATAAGTTTTCTGATTGTTTTCTCTTCCGCCACTGTGCTGACCTCCAGAAAGCGTTGTGCCAATACGGTTTGTTTCCTGCTCAACAGATATGTTAGAGAGCTGGTATGTTTTCGTATTGTTGTTTATTGATAATTCCAATTTCAAAGCTTCGATTCCCTCAGAAATAAGTTCTTTTGTAGATGGAAGCTCGGTTTTTATTGTTATATCAAACTTACCCGAAACATGCTTTAAATCTACAGTAACTTCACCTAATCCCTCAGGCTTCAACTTAATTTTAAATGTAGAATCTTTACCTTTAATAATCTCGGTTTTTATAGCATTTGTAAGTTGTGTAGCTACCTCTCGTGGTTTAACTTCAATGTTGCCTACCACTTCTGTTTTTTCGGGTGTTATTTTTGAAAAATTAAGTGCTTTTTCCTGCAAAGGCAATGTATTTTCTTGTTCTGTAACTTTTGTGGTCTGGATTTCTTTTTTTTCTAATGTTTCTTTTGAATAGGTATTCTTTTTTGTAGGCTCATAACTTTTCGTAATGTCTGAGTCGTTAAGTTCAATTTCTACTTTTTTGGAATAATTAACAGCAATTTTATTTGAGTTGTTATCAAATATTTGTTCATTTTCAACCTTTAAATTCTTTTCAACAACTTTTTTAAGCTGCACCTCCGCTATTGCTGGAATTTTCTGATCGGTTTCCAAGGTAGTTTCAGATGTTTTTGCCTGACCGGATGTTTGCTTTGCTGTATAAAAATTCTTTATTATCCTTGTTTCGATTTCACCTATTTCTGTCATTGGAATTGTCGCGCTTGGACTTGATACGCTTGAACCTGTTGCACTTGTACTTGTTATGCATTGATTTGTTGTCCTTGATTTTATTTCGCTAGGACTTGTTACATTTGATATCACTGATGTTTGCTCTGATGTTTTTACAGTTATGTCAGTAATAGAAGCAATATTATTTCTAAAGTTTTTACTTTCTTTTTTTGAGGTAATTGGTATCGAATCTTGAATTTTTACGAGGTTAACTTTTTCACTTTCGATATTTTTATCTGTAACCATCTCATCTGGGATAATGTTTTTGACTGGTATTAATCCTAAAAGCCCATAATCAAGGTTTTTTGCATCATCTTTGATATTATAAAAGATGCTATCTTCGGTGTTTTTTACTTGTTCGGAAGTGTTTACTGCGTCGTCAAATGTTATTTCCTCAGATTCGACCGTTAAAGCACCTAACAAAATGTTACAAAATTCCATTAACAAGTCGACGTTCTCGGTGGTTGGTTTAGATGTACAACATCCTCCGTTTGCTCCAATGTTTAGAATGGAGTTGTTTACTGCTGCTGCATTAATTATAAAATCACCTCCTCATTGCTATATTTTTATTTAAATATTTATTATAGAGCTTGAGAAAGAAATTAACTCATCAATAAAAAGCTCCTCGTTCTTTCTTTCTGCAGCTTTATACTTTTCCAATTTACTGTCTTTGAGCTTCTCGACAGTTACCTTTTCTTTAGATATTTCAATTAATCTTTCAATCTGTTTATCTATTTGCATCTGTTTATCTGTCATTTTCTTGTGTAATAGTTTAATTTGTTTCTCCAAATCTTTAATATATCTGAGTATAAAGGTTATGGCTGTTATGTTAATACCTTCTCGGCTGCTTTTTAAGTATTTTTGTATATAAAGTTCATGTGTCTTTTTTAAATTTTCCAGCTGATTTTCAAGCTGGATATATTCCGACCGTAGAATTGCAAGAATATCTTTTTCTTTTTTTTGCATATGTATATTATATTCAAGCACCTTTTGGAGTGGAAAGTTGAACTTTTTCATTGAGTAAACTCCGAATTATTTATTTATAATCAGTTCATTCATTAATTGCATAGTTTGTTTAAAATTAAACTTCTCATCAATACCTTGTTTTAGAAAAGCATTAATTCGGTCGATATTCTTTATTGCGTGATCTATGTTTGGGTTTGAACCGCTTTTATAAGCTCCGATACTGATTAAATCGTAATTTTCATAATATGCGGAAAGGATTGCTCTGATTTCCGATGAAGTTTGCATATGCTCAGGTTCCGCAATTTCGGTCATAATACGACTTATACTCGCCAATACATCAATTGCGGGATAATGATTACGCATTGCAACCGCTCTTGATAAAACGATATGCCCGTCGATAATACCTCTTACCGTATCCGAAATCGGCTCGTTTACATCATCTCCCTCGACAAGCACCGTGTAAATGCCAGTTATAGACCCTTTTTCGAATTTTCCTGTTCGTTCAAGTAACTTTGGCATAAGTGCATATAGGGAAGGAGTGTAACCTCTCGCAACTGGTGGTTCACCTGTAGCTAATCCTATTTCTCGCTGAGCCATTGCAAATCGGGTTAATGAATCCATCATTAAAAGTACATCCTTGCCTTGGTCTTTGAAATATTCTGCAATGGCT
Organism: Clostridiales bacterium; assembly: GCA_003452915.1. GTDB lineage: Bacteria > Bacillota > Clostridia > Oscillospirales > CAG-382 > UBA1049. Next base: position 21,732 of record DMMZ01000027.1, read on the forward strand.
GTTGCTGTAAGTGCACATTTTAATCTCATCATAGCAGGTTGGTCTGAAGTAGCAACAACACAGACTGTTTTCGCCATTCCTGCTGCTTTTAAGTCTTTTTCAATAAAACCTCTGACTTCTCTTCCTCTTTCGCCAACCAGTGCAATCACGTTGACATCAGCTTCTATATTTCTGGCAATCATACCCATCAGTGTACTTTTTCCTACACCGCTTCCTGAGAAGATGCCCATTCTTTGTCCTTTGCCACAAGTTAAGAGAGAATCTATTGCCTTTACACCCATTGTAATCTGCTCGTCTATTTGTGGTCTTAAAAATGGATTTGACGGTGTGTTTTGCACCGGATAATTTTTCTCGGTCTTTATTTCACCTTTACCATCAATCGGGTTACCAAAGCCATCGATTACTCTGCCAATAAGATGATCTCCTACCGGAATCTTCAGAAAATCGCCTGTAGATTCTACAATACTGCCTTTTGTAATTCCGTTTAAATCTTCATACGGCATTAGAAGAACTTTATTTTCTCTAAAACCTACAACCTCTGCACGTATATTAGCAGTGTTTTTTGAATTATAAATCTTACAGACTGTGCCTATATCGGTCGAAGGTCCTGTACTCTCGATAACCATTCCGACAATTTTATCTATTTTTCCCTTTATTACGACAGGATCGGTATTATCTATTATCTGATATAGGTCTTTAATCATTTAAAGTATCTTAACCTCCAAATAGCAACCACCGTTTATTTTTAGGTATTAACAACTGATTTATATAGTGTTTCAAGCTGTGTATTTACACTTGCATCTGCAATTTTCTCTGTTGTTTCTACAATGCAGGTACCTCTGGGAGCGTTTTCCAATACTTCAATCTCAAGTCTTTCCGCACCGCCGACCATGTTTAACAAATATTTGCTATTTGAGGTAATAACCTCAACATCATATTCAGCTATACTTACTTTAAGCCATTTTTGAGCAACTAAATCCTTTACTGCTTTTTGAAAAAACTGCAAAATTATAGAATCATTTGCTTCTACCTTTTGACTGATAATTTTCTCAGCAACCTTAAAAGCAAGATCGATAGCATTTTGCTTGTTGTCTTCAATAAGCTTGCTTTTTTGTTCGTCAAGCTTTTTTAATATTTGCTTTATCTCATTTAATGTATTTTGATTTTTTCTTTCAATCTCATCCATGGCTATTTCTATACCTGCTTCGTAGCCTGCTGCTTTGGCTTCCTCATAAACGCGTTCCGCATTTAATTGGGCATTGTCTTTTATTTTTATAGAATATTTGTTTGCTTCGTCAATTATTTTTTTAGCCTCTTCTTTTGCACGAATAGGATCGCTTAAGATTCTCGTAGATTTATTTGAATCCGGATTAAGATTATTAAACAAAATCTGACTGGATTCGACATTTATATTTTCATATTTTAATAGATTAGACAATTATCTCATCCTTTCGTCCTCTTGAAATATAAATGTCACCCGATTCTTCGAGAGTTCTGACAAGTGTAACAAGCTTCTGTTGTTTTTCCTCTACATCTGAAAGTCTTACACCGCGTAAATATTTTGATTCTTCTTCCATTGTTTCTTTCATACGCAACGACATATTTTCATAGAACTTGTCAACAACATCTTTATTGAGGCCTTTTAATGCAATAAGAAGATCGCTTGTATTAACATCCTGAAGGAATCTTTGAATATAAATTGATTCGAGCATTGCAATATCTTCAAATACAAACATACTATTACGAATTTGCTCACTGAGTTTTGGATCTTTCTTCGATAGCTCTTCCATAATATATTTTTCTGTTCCTCTATCGACTGAGTTTAGCACCTCGGCTATGTATTTTGTTCCTCCTATTTCGGTAAAACCCATAGTATCACTCATTGCCATTTTTCTTTCAATAAGTTTTTCTATATCTTTTACCACTTCGGGTGAAGTACTATCCATCAAGGCAATTCGTTCAACAACATCAATTTGGATTTCACGAGGCAACTCGCTGAGAATTGCAGAGGATTGCTCGGTAGAACAATAAGATAATATTAATGCAATTGTTTGCGGATGTTCGTTTTGTATAAGAATAAGCAGCTGCTTTGGATCAGCCTTATATATAAAATCAAAAGCTTTAACTTGAAGTGATTTGGTGATTTTATCAATCAAATCTGATGCTATAGAAGATCCCTTAGACTTTTCAAGTACAGCTCTTGCATATTCAATCCCACCTTCGGTCATATATGACTGGGCTTGGCATAATCCGTAAAATTCATCCATTGTTGATTCTACGATATCCGATGAAAGAGCTTGCATTGTAGCTATTTCAATTGTTAGCATTTCAATTTCTTCTTCATGAAGATGCTTGAAAACCTGAGATGCGTTTTCTATACCTAGAGAAAGTACAACAGTTGCTGCTTTTTTTAAGGATTCTGATCTTCTGTTTCTTAAGTTCAATTATTTTCGTCCTCCTTAATCCATACTCTCAATAATTGAGCAACTGTTTCGGGATTATTTGATGAATATTCCTTTATTTGACGTTTTAAAGCCTGTTCTCTTGTCTCATTAATAACAATCTCTCGGGGCAAATTTTGACCGGAAGAATTTCTGGATATAGCATCTTCAAATTTATCGTTTATAATGGATTTATTTTTATTTTTCTTACCTGCTAAAGTTAATATTATAATGATAACGACTATTAAAATAAATCCTGCTCCAATACCACCGATAAGAATAACTTCTTTTGAATTTAAATTTAATAATATACCACTTGAGTTTGTTTCTTCCGGGAATGATATTTCAGACACTTCAACAAATTCTGCGTTTGTAACGACAACCTTATCAATCGAGACACCCGCGCTGTATGCTACAAGCTCTTTATACTTTGCCTTATTTTCATCGGAAAGCTCGTTTGAATTTATTATTACTGCCACAGAAACATCCGTAATATTTCCACCATTATCTTGTATTACTTTTACAAGCTGGTTAACCAGATATTCTGCACTATAATTATCACTGGTTATGATACCGCTGTTTGACTCTTCTGTATCGTCTGATTCTGTATATATAGGAACACCATCGGTATTTGAGACAGTATCCGTATTTCCCGAATTAGTTGAATTATTACCGGTGGCTTTGCCTGTTCGCTCAACCCAGGAAATAATTCCATTATCACCGATTACGGGTGTATAAATTATTTCTTCGCTGGAAACCTTGCCAAAATCGACCTTAACATTTACAGCGACACTCATACCGTTTTCGCCGAATATGGGTTTTAAAAATTCTTCTATATTATTTTCGAATACATTATTGATAATATTAACTGTTTCTATTTTTAAATATGCGTTGTCAACGCCTTCTTCTGCTTGTTTAGAGTTTAATTGTTCACCCTGGCTGTTGATTATAGCTACTTTTTCTCCGCTTAGCCCCGGTACGCTATTTGCAACAAGCTGTTCGATGCCTTTTATCTGTTTCGAACTAAGTTCCGCATTAGAATATAATTCAAGTATAACCGATGCTGTTATATCAATTTTTTCATCCTTTAAAACATAGGAGTTATCTTCGGGAATACTTAAATTTACTATTGCACTATTTACACCTTGGAGCGTTTTTATTGAATTCTGAAGCCTGTCTTGAAGCTGAAAAACAAGCAATTGCTTTTTTTCATAATCAGAAGTTAATAAGTCAGATTTTTCGGTAAAAATATCATAGTTTAACGTGCTTTTAGGATAACCTTCTGATGCAAGCTGCATTTTTAGCTTAGCTTCATCCAATGCAGGAACAAGCAAGGTACCATCATCCTCAACTTTTACATCAACTGCCATTTCTTCTAACAATGCAAAAATCTGTGCCGATTCAACAGCCGATAAGCCACTGTATAAAACGGTATATTTACCGCTGTTTAATATTATCGAGATAATTATCGAGCCTGCAATAATTGCGCTCAAAGCTATATAAACAAATAGCTTTGTGCCTTTTCCGAGCTTTTTATAAAAACTCCCTAACTGCTTAAAAATGCTTGTAATCGATAAATTCATAATCCTTGCTGTTACATTTTACCGATCTAATTAGCATTGGTAAAATGCAATCCTTTCTGTTAACTAAATTTCAATTACAGAGTAATACGCATTATCTCATTATAAGCATCAAGAGCTTTGTTTCTGACTTGAACCAGCGTTTGGATCGCCAGATCCGCTTTTGCCATGTCTATTGTTAAAGTATGTAATGCATCGGTGTCTCCGGATGCGATTTTTAAAGCATCTACCTGTACTGCTGCATCGGTATTATAAACATTTGCAACAGCGTCCTCCAACATATCAGCAAAGGGTATAAAACTTTCGTCCGTTTCCTGTGTATTAAAGCTTTTTGTTATGTTATTTATTATTTCTGATGTATTGATACTGTTTATTGGGATAATTGCCATAATTTATATTCATACCTTTCATCGATATTCGATTGCTTGTGGGTGGAAAATATATTTACTGTCCTATTTCAAGAGCTTTTGTTGCCATATTTTTTACTGCGTTAAAAACTGTAATATTTGCTTCATATGAACGGGATGCAGCTAACATATCAACCATCTCTTCTACTGTATTTATATTAGGTATCTCCACATAACCTTCTTCGTTTGCGAGTGGATTTTCGGGATCATATTCCAGCACGAACGCTTTATTATCCTCAACAATTGCGCTGACTTCAACGCCGCCGAAAGAAGATACTTCATTTATAGCGTCGCTGAGTTCTGCTGAAAAATTATTGTTGTCTAATTTCTCAGAAAGCACAACCAGCTTTCTTCTATACGCACCTTCTGGCCCTTTAGTATTAGCATTTGCTAAGTTTTGTGATATAACTTCCATTCTTAGCTTGTTTGCAGTCAAAGCAGAACCCGATATATTAAGTGAACTTAAGAATGCCACGGCTTTACCTCCTTATCATTTACCACCATTAATTGCATATTTTAATCTGTTTATCTGTGATGTTAATGAGCTTATCAAATAATCATATTGTATTTGTGCTCTTGCAAGTTCTATATTTTCGTAATCAAGATTAACACTATTTCCATCTTCTTTTGTCGAAGCTGTACTATTTTCTGTTAAAACAGGCTCAATATTTTCGATTGCTCTTTTAACAGCACTGATATTATCATAATTATCATTTAATAGATCCTTAAATATATTTTCAAATTCAATACTCTTCGTTTTATAACCTGGAGTCTCGGAATTTGCTATATTATTTGATATAACCTGTTGCCGCAACCAAACTGCATCAAGGCTCTTTTGAAGCACATTCATGCTCACACCTTCTAAATAGTTACTCATAATATAATCATTCCTCTCTATTCCGGATCATTATGTTTATACAGATTTGAAGAGATTTATAAACAAAAACTGCATTTTTATACGTAAATTGTAAATAAAAAATCTCGCATTAAAAATGAACGGTAATTAACTATTGTGACACAATAAACACACTAGCAACACGTTTAGATATAATACGACATTATTCGACAATGTTAATCTTAATTACTATATTAAAAAACAATACTTATAAAAATATTTTAAATTAAATAGATGTATTTATTTTTATTAAAATGTAAGATTTATTCAATTATTTTATTATTAATATAGCATATTATTTAAAGGGTGTCAATGAGTAAAATGATAAAAAATACATTTTTTTTAGTAATTAACTAAACTATATTTGGTAACTGTCGATATATATTCGCCAAAATTTATACCATAAATTAACTGTAACATTTAAGTCTTATAAATAAATCAAATTGTAGTTAAACCTTTATAAAAATTACACGATATATAATATAAAGAGTATAATTATTAAAATCATAACTTTATAAATATTATTTTCTACTTTTTGTTTATTTTATCGATATTAATATTTACCGTCTAAAAAGACGAAAGGAAGGTTTTATAAAGATGTCAACAGTAAGCAACACCACTATGAGATTGTCCGGTTTAGCGTCAACGTTAGATACTGAATCAATTGTGCGTGATTTAATGGAAGTGAGCCGAATAAAAGTTGATCAAGTTGGTCAGCAAAAACAAATACTGGAGTGGAAGCAGGAATTTTATAAAGAAATTGCGACAAAACTATATGAATTTCAAACGAAATTCTATAATAGTTCGTCCTCTTGGAGTGATGAACTTTCTAAGCTTTCAGCATCCTATAATTCTAATTATATTTCAGTTAATACTTCCTCAAATTCAACAGCGGGTAATATCTATATAGATGACATTATAAGTCTTGCTTCATCAACAAAAGTAGTTAGCAGCACGTCAGTCAGCTCTAATCCTTCTATTGAAATAAATACAGACAACCTTAGTGAACTGGTAGGTAAAAGCATTGTAGTAAATTTAAACGGTATTGAAAAGCTGCTTACCTTTACAGACAGAACATATGCTACCTCTGTGGATGTACAGGGTGAACTTCAATCACTTATAAACAATTCTTTTGGCAATGGAAAAGCAACCGTCAATCTTTATGGCAATACTATGTCGCTTAATGCAGAAAATAGTACTATAATTCTAAAAACACCAACTGATGGCACAGAACCATCATCTGTTTTAACTTTTGACAGTTATTCGTCAAATAGAGTGGATTTCAATGTATCTCTAAGTTCTGCTACATTAGCTTCGCCTGCTTTAAACGGAAATGATGTTAAATTTACTATCAACGGTAAGCCATTTGAATTTACCTCAGCAAATACACTAAACGATATTATGACAAAAATAAATTCAAGTAGTGCTGGAGTACAATTGACTTACTCCATACTTACCGATAAATTCACTCTTACTTCTACTGCAACAGGTTCTGCAAATGATATTACTTATACGGATACTGCCGGCACTTTGATGAGTTCTCTTTTTGGAGCAGGTGTTAAAACAAGCGGTACAGATGCTGTTGTAAAACTTAACGCTAATGGTTCTACAAATGCGGAGGATATGATAACCATAACAAGAAGCACAAATATAATAGATGTTGATGGAACAACCATTACCCTTTTGAGTAAAGCTACGGACGAGTCTTCAGAAAAGATAAACATCACACTTAGTCGTGAAAACGAGTCTATAATCAGCAAAATAAAATCTTTTGTTGATGATTATAATAGCTTACTCTCATCAATAACAACAAAACTTTCCGAAGAACATGAAAAAAATTATACTCCGTTAACCAATACACAAAAAGAAGACATGAGCGAAACTGAAATAGAATTATGGACAAAGAAAGCCAAAATCGGACTTTTAGCTAATGATACATATTTAAAAGCAATCGCTGCCGAACTTCGCAGCATATTTTATACACAGGTATCTGAACTTGGAGATAGCACCGCATCAATTGGTTTAATGTCTGAAATTGGTATTTCAACAACCGTTTATTCTGATAAAGGTAAACTAACAATAGACGAAACAAAGCTAAAAGCTGCCTTAATTAATAATTCTGAAAAAGTAATGGCTTTATTTAAACAGAAAAGCGATAAAGCATTTTCATTATATTCGACTGCTGAGGTTCAACAGGAACGTTTTAATGAATCCGGAATATTCGATCGATTAGGTGATTTTTTAAGTAAAAACCTTAGTAAAGTCGGTAAAAAAGGTGTTCTAATAAATCTTGTGGGATCTCCAACCGACACTTATACGGGAGAAACCGATTATAGCAAACGAATTAGTGCTCTGGAAAATAAAATGGAAGATATGGAAGAATCTTTAGTTGACGAGGAAAATCGTTATTGGAGGCAATTTACAGCAATGGAATCAGCGCTGGCAAAACTCAATCAGCAAAGTGCATGGTTATCAAATATGCTAGGCGATAAATAAATTATTATAGGAGATTAGGAATAAATATGAATGCACAATACCAAAGATACCAAAAACAGTCTGTCAACGCATTAACTTCAGGTGAACAATTGGTTTTATTATTTGAGCAGGCTTGTGTTAATATCTCAAAGTCTATAAATTTTATAGAAAAGAATGATATTTTCGGTGCTCACAATTCAATAATAAAAACAGAGAATATATTTTATTACCTTATTGATAATCTTGATTTGACCTATCCAATTTCAGCCAATCTTTTTTCTCTTTATAATTTTATTACCGACAGATTGGTTCAAGCGAATATTAAAAAAGATGCTAAAATTCTTTACGAAGTTCAAAAGCTTACTTGCGAGCTTCGGGATACTTGGAAAGAAGCGGAATATCTATCACGTAATGGAGCATCTAAATGAAAAACGCAGATATCCAACTATTAATAATCCAAGAATTGGAAAAAACTATTGAACAGGAAATTAAACAATTACATTGTTTAAATGTTATTTATACAAGCGCTTTAGAATTTATAGAAAATAAAAAGTATGATGAATTTTTTGACAAACTTGATGAACAGCAAATTGTTGAAAATGCATTGATAAATACCCAACAGCAAATATCAATTACTGCTGATAAATATAAGAATAGAGTTGAAATAGCTACTTTATTAAGTGGAAGTAATTCTTCTTTAAACTTACCTCATTATTTGCGAAAGTTGTCGGATGATGTTTTAATTTCCAGAAAGTTATTAAAAAGCTGTAAGCTGCTTAATGAAAAAATTAAATATCATGTCAAAGAAGTACAAACAGAAATACAACAAAAAATGGCTTCTTTTAAAAACCGCAGATTAATTAAAACGGGATACAGTTCGCTTAATCCATATAAAACAGGTCTGGTTATTGATTGTTAATAAAGTAATGTTAGTGGGGTACATATATGGATATAGCAAGTATTATAGGATTAATATCGGGTATAGGCTTTGTAATCTATGGTTATACAATGGACGGTGGTAAAGTAGGATCCTTATGGTTGATTAGTGCCGTAGTTATTGTTGCAGGGGGCAGCTTCGGTTCCGTCTGTCTTTCATATGGCATGAATCAATTAAAGAAGTTTCCAAAACTTCTTATCGAAGTTTACACAAATCCCAAATCAACCGTTAACGATACAATTGAATATTTAATAACTTTATCACAAACAGCAAAGCAGAACGGATTATTAAGTTTAGAAAAAGCTGTAATGACGGCCGACCCAAAAAAGAAAATTGATCCTTTTTTAAAACGTGGTATATTAAGTGTGGTTGACGGTACCGATCCTGAAAAAATCAATGAAATTATGCAAAGTGATATCTATGTTTATGAACAAGATAAACAAATTGCTATATCTATGTTTGATTCACTTGCGGCATTCGCTCCTGCATTCGGTATGATAGGCACGATTATCGGAATGATATCAATGCTATCGGCAGGTATGGATAACCCAGATAAATTAACATAAGCAATTGCTGTCGCTTTTATCACAACCCTTTACGGAAGCTTATTATCAAACTTGGTTTTTATTCCCTCTGCAACTAAGTTACGCGCAAGATTATCGAATTACCGTTTGGAAAAAGAAATGATTATTGAAGCTGTTTGTGCTATCAGAAACGGTGTTAACCCAAAAATGCTGAGAGAACAATTATCATCCTATTTAATTCTGGATGCAAAATCACCTAAAAAGAAACCGCCCGTTAAAAAAGGTGAAGTAAAATGAAAAGGAAAACTGGCGAATCTAAAAAGATAGAAGCCGGAGGATGGCTTACTACATACGCAGACCTTATGAACAATCTTCTGGTCTTTTTTATATTGCTTTATATGATGAGCGTTATGGACCTAGAAAAATTCCAAATGCTTATCAGTAGTTTCAACGCCACATTCAAAGGAGAAACTACTGAAACTTCGATTGCAGGAGGTCTGAACGGTGATGATGACTTATCATATGAAATATCAATCGACTCTAACTCTGAAAACTCAGAGGATGAAAGTTTGGAGACATCGTCAGACGAAGATAATATTCTTGATGACCTCGACAAATTTGTCGCAAAAATAACTACTATTATCAAAGAAAAAGGATTTCAAGATCAAATAATAGTGGAAAAAGTTGATGAGTATGTTTACTTTAGGTTTTCTGAAGGTGTCTTATTTGAACCAAATAAAGCTATCTTAAAGGATGGAAGTTATATAGCTCTAGATTTTATTGCTGAAATTTTAATTGAAGCATATGATGAGATTTCAAGTATTGAAATAGCAGGGCACACTGCCTGGGTTCCTATCGATGAATTGGATTCCAATTTCTCATCCTGGGAGTTATCAGCAGACCGCGCGATGACGGTATTGAAGTTTTTAGTTCAAAATTGCGATCTTGACAAAGAAAAAATGACTGTTATGGGTTTTTCCAGCACACAACCTTATCGTACCGGAGACACCGAAGAAGATAAACAATTAAACAGAAGAGTAGAAATAAGAATTTCACGTTTAATCGATGATTAAAACGTTTCAAATAATAATAGATTAACATAGTACATCAGAATAAAATTCAATTTTTACAATAATTGAAAAGCCCTTAAAAACGCCTGTTAATACAGGATTTTAAAGGGCTTTTTGATTGTAGAAATAGAATTTGAACCCGGGAAACAGAGTCAGTACCATTTATTTAGTTGACAAATACTATCCATCCTGCGCCTATAATCTAAAATCAAGCATCTTACCTGTATTTATTAACCTGTTACCGATATAAAACTACCAGATAATGAAAAGATATTTTAATATAAAAAATATTATGATACAATGCTTTCAAGATAAATTTTTAGATGGGAGATAAAGTTTGAGTAAATTTTCAAGAAGACTAAATTAAAACAGCGTAATTCTCACTTCGAGATAAATATCACAGAAAAGAAAGGTCATAAATTTGAAAGATAAATCTTTCAAACACGGTTTTGTGCCGTTACGGCACAATTCCTGCTTTCGGCAAGAATGCCGAGGAAAGGTATGGTTAATTTGAAGAACATAATTGAAGTCAAGGATTTTGTAAAGAAATACAATAATTTTACAGCAGTTGATAATGTTTCATTTGAGGTAGAGGAAGGAAGTATATTTGCGTTTTTAGGTCCAAACGGTGCAGGAAAAAGTACAACAATAAATACATTATGCACTATTTTCGATAAAACTTCAGGTTCCTTGTTTATTGATGGAAAAGATGTCACGCACGAAAAAGATGCTGTCAGAAATATTATTGGGGTTGTATTTCAAGAACCAACTTTGGATAATAAAATGACCGTTAATGAAAATCTGATTATGCACTGTCATTTCTATGGAATATCTAAAAATGAAGCTACTGAACGTATTCAATTTGCTTTAAATTTAGTGGATTTGTTGGATTGGAAAAAAGCTATGGTAAGCAGTCTGTCCGGCGGTATGAAACGCCGTGTTGAAATAGCAAGATCATTGTTACATTATCCAAAAGTATTGTTTCTGGATGAGCCGACCACCGGTCTTGACCCACAAACTAGAGCACATATTTGGGATTATATTGTTAAATTGCAAAAGGAAAAAAACATTACTATATTTTTAACTACACATTATATGGACGAGGCTGAGATTTGTGGCAAGGTAGCGATAATGGATACCGGTAAAATCGTTGCGCTAGACACTCCTTATCGTTTGAAACAACAATATACCAAGGATAAAGCTTATATAACCACGAAGGATGAGCAAGGGTTGATATCATTGTTGGATAAAGGTAATTATAGTTACAAGCAGAAACCTGGTTATTTTTCAATTGAAGTTGACGATATTCCAAAGCTTATGGAGTTATTAAGCGAACAGAAGTCGGTAATTACTGATTTGGAAATTAAAAAAGGCACTCTCAATGATGTGTTCTTAGAAATCACAGGAAAAGATATACGAAAATAAATCTGAAAGACTTTCGGCGTATCGCCAAGGAAAGGGATAATTTTACATATGGATATAGTATTAGCTCTATGGTATAGAAATATAAAAATTTTTACACGTAATCGTGTTCAGCTTAGTTTCACGATTATAATGCCGTTTTTCTTCTTGTATGTGTTCAGCGCAATATTTAAAAACGACAACATTTTAAATCCGGTCAATTATATGCTTGCCGGTATTGTGATAACAACAGTTTTTCAAACATCACTTAGTATTGCAACCAGTACAATTGAAGATATTGTTTCGGGTTTTATGAAGGAAGTGTTGGTTAGTCCTGTTAAGCGTATTCAAATTGCCGCCGGTCAATTATTGTCAGCAGCAACAATAGCAACCTTACAGGGAATTATAATTTTATTTATCGGTTATTTTATAGGACTTAAATTTACATCCATTATTACACCTTTTGCAGTAATAGGCGTGATGATTGTTGTCGGACTTGTATTTTCAGGGTTAGGGTTGTATATAGCAGCATTGGTCAAGAATTCGCAAACGTTTCAAATTGTTATTATGGCTATTACAATGCCATTGACATTTCTATGCGGTGCATATATACCGCTCTCGTTGTTACCGAATGTACTACAATATATCGCTTACTTTAACCCTATGACTTACACAACAGCATTTTTTAGAACAATTATATTAGAGAAAACCACTTTAACAACCGATCAACTGATAGCAGAGCAGCTTGCTTTTAAAATAGGGAATTTTGTAATAACACCCGCAATCAGTATGTTTATTGTAATCGTTTTTGGATTCGTATTTTTATTATTATCAACATATGTTTTCTCAAAGGTTGATTTTTCTCGGATTAACCGTTCAAAAAGTAAAGAAGGAGATATCTGGAGTTAGTTATATAACATAAAATTGCATTTCACCAATTATTTTTAACCTCTTACCCGTATTATGCAACCTGTTGTCAAATAGTACTTTATTTATTATGAAGAATACGTTATAATAGTAACATAAGCAATATAAGTTTATAATATAAGGTGGTGATACGGTGAAGATAAAAATTGAGATTGTAGATGATTTGAACGAGGATGAGGTGTTAATCCGCTGTGGCCGCGTGGATAATACAATTCAAAAGATACATCAATATATTTTAGAACAATCCTTATTGAGCTCAAAAATTATATTCTACAAGCAAAATCAGGAATTCTACTTTCCTTTAGATGATGTTTTATTCTTCGAAACCGAAGGTGAACAAATATATGCACATACAATAAATGATACTTACCGTATTAAATACCGTTTATATGAATTAGAAGAAATACTTCCTAAGCATTTTGTCAGAGCAGCAAAAGCAACAATAGTTAACATATTGCAAGTGTATTCTATTACTCGTAATATCACCGCTTCAAGTCTAATACAGTTTATAGGTAGTCATAAACAAGTATACGTGTCAAGACATTATTATAATAATCTTAGGCAACGTATAAACGAAAGGAGTTATTATGAAAAATAAAAATTGGTTTTGGGGATTTTTCTTTTTATTAGCAGCAGTATTTGTTGTAGCAAGTCAAACAGATTCATTTGGTGAAATAGGATTTTTAAGTATTATAGCCACAATATTACTCGTATCACTTTTTATTCATAGTTTGATTAAATTAAATTTTTTCGGAGTATTTTTACCATTAGCGTTTCTTTATATGATTTATTGGCAACCGCTTGATCTAATCGAAATATCAAATTGGGTTTTAATATTAACGAGTATTTTGATCAGCATTAGTTTTAGCATTCTCTTTAATGTTCATCCAAAGAAGGTAGAGCATTGGCATTGTGGTAACAAAAACTTCAACCAGACAACCGAAAATATTGATGATAATAATCCTCAAACAAAAGTATCTTTTGGTGCGTCCAGCAAGTATCTGCACGCTGATTGTTTGAAAAGTGGGCAGTTTACTGTTTCCTTCGGTGCTCTTGAAGTGTTTTTTGACCAAGCACAGCTAAGCCCCGACGGAGCTGAAATATTTCTTGATTGTAGCTTTGGTTCCATAACGTTGTATGTTCCAAAGCACTGGAAGGTAAAAGAAAGTATAAATGCGAGTCTTGGAGGGGTAGAAAATAACATGCGTCATTCCCAACCTACCGAAAACGCACCTGTTTTAACCCTTAAAGGCAATGTTCGACTAGGCGGAATTGAAATAAAGTATATATAAATATTCGACGATATAAACAACACCGCAGCGGTTTTTCATAACCGCTGCGGTTCGCTTTTCTTAGTTATATTATGGTAGCGTTATTTCCGTTAATTCCGATTCGTTGCCGCTGAAGTCATAAACGGAAATATAATATTTACCAGCTTTTTCTGCTTTATATGTTTTTTGTATAACGCTGTTTTTTTCTTTGCCTATCTCAACAGTTGCAATAAGGCGAGTTTTTGTTTCGTCAAAAACACGGAAGCCGCATATGTCTTTATTGTCGATTGCATCCCATGTAATAGTCAGACCATTTGCAGTTAAAACAGGTTTGCTTGGGGATTCAGTTTCCAATTTCCCGTTTTGTACATAATACACATAGGACTTGTTATATCCAGGATTTCTTTGCAGAGGTGAATAATAATGGTTCCAGGAGAAGCAAATATTCGCTTCTGCGTATTTTGATGTAACATTGATTTGCTTGTTCACAAATTCATTAATGGTCGCAACACTACCTCCCTCACGGAAGTTTTCATTATTTGCCCAAAGAATCAGCCCTGGCTTTGCATCAGCTGCCGCTTTGTAGTTTACCCACCATTTATCAAGGTCTAAACTGGGATTTCCGCCGAACGAATCCTGCGGACTGAAAATATCGCCTTCCCGGAATTCTGTCAGTTTAAATATATCCTTCCACATTTTTCCGCACTCATCCGGCGTGGACAATGTAGGATTTATAAACGGGCTTAACATCATTGGCATTCCCGGTGTGATTTGATTAAAATAACGAAGGTAAAGATTAAAACTGTTAGATAATAATTTTGCATAAACACCGCCATCTGTACCCTTGCATGCTATGTCTATATTCCAAATCTCGTTATTATAATACCAACAATAAATCTGATCCTTGTAATCATTGCCATACTTCTGGTAAATTTCATCTGCAATTTTATTGCTGATATCCGCATTTTCTTCTATAAACTTAGCAAAATAACTATTTGTTATAATATCTGTAGAACCATCCGGCATTTTCGGGAGCCCCCACCCGTAAAGCCACCAACGATTATCGCTGACAAGGCCTATAATAACTTGAATACCTGTTTTTTTACAAGCTTCCAGACATTTTTTAAGTGCATCATTGCCTGTGTTTGCCGACTTTAATTCAAGCAGGTCAGAAGGGTATAAAGAATTCACTCCTGTTGTAACATATGTATCCGGATTCTGACCTAATTGGGTGTCCGTATTATAAGTTAAATCAACAACCGATTGCAAAATTATGTATTTCATACCGGCATCAGCCATGTTCTGGCATTCTGTATCCCAACGAGTTTGTGACCAATTTCTAACCAACCAGGATTGAATGAAGGATCCGCAAAGAGTCCTCACCTCGGGTAATGATGGAGCATCTGACGTTGTTTCCGAATTGGTATCGGAAGATGAAGAAGATTCATCTGTGTTGATTTTTGCGTTACAACCAGTAAGGAAAATAGAAATACATGATAAGATTGCCGCCATCATTTTGACTCGTTTTTTGATAATTCTATCTTTCATTATTACGGTCACCTGCTTCGAATAATATAATAATTAATTGAGTTGATACCTGTGAACCATGTTGATATAATCCACATCGTCAGCTACAGGGTGATCGCTCAGACCGGAAATCTGCAGGTCGAGTATGTTGGCACCTTGAACAGACCAGACATAATCCAGGCGGTCTTCTGTCCAGTGTGTTCCGTCAAGCCGCAGATCACGCATAGTAGCAACAAGATAAGTTTCATCAGCGTCGTCGTCGGAAAGCTTGCCGGAACGTGGAACCATAGACATGAAACGGGTAAAACGTAGCATCGGCTTGCCGTTTTCGCTTCGAGCAAAAATTTCACCAAAACCACGTTTGAATTCCAGTGATAGAGTGGCAATCACATTTTTATTTTCATTGAGAAACTCATAAATACAAGTTACTGTGTCTGTTTCCTCTGTTCCGCTTACCCTAAAGGTATTTCTGAAATAACGTGTATCGGGATAATTCCTGGTATTAAAATTATGTACATCATCATTGGTACAGTTGTCAGGACTTCCGTAATGGGAACCCCAGGAAAATGCACTCCAGTAATCTTCCTCGGAATTATTTGCAAGTCCAGTATCCATGTGCCAGTATTTTCCGCCGGAAACATAACCCAGACACAAATACGCATTGCGACAGGGCTTGCCATCAATGTTCACCCTACGGATCTTCAATTCCCGAAGGTCAATAAGAGCCGAAGATTCCGTGTAAAGGTCAGAATAAACGCTGTGAGCGTAATAATGCGCACCGGCACAAAGCTCAAGCATACATTTGATATGATCTTTAAGAGGAACATCAAAACCGTAAAGACTTTCACGTGAACGGTAAATATAACCTCCAACCTTATCTATTGCATGATAAGGGCCTATATAAACATTATCCATGCTGTTGTCAAGATCTTCCACTTTGTAATTATGTGACATAATTTTATCCTTTCAGAATAGATTATTTATCTTACGTTGCATTCATGTTGCGCTTTTTATTATAAACTAAAGTTTATATAATTTCAATATTTTTCAGAAGATAATTATATGCAAATTACTAATTATATTAAAAACCCCCGAAAACCTTGATTTACAAGGATATTCGAGGGTTTTTAATGCAATGAACGAGAAATAAAAATAACTAAATATACGCTAATTTAGAAAGAATTTATGTTTTTTTGTATTTTAATTTACTATATATCAATATTCCGACCGATGTTATTATTACTGCCGAAATTCCTAAAATCCAAGGAAGAACAGATGCTTCTTTGTTTTTTATTTTATCGGTTGAATTTATCGTTTCATTTGATTCAATCGCTTCTGATGCTTCTGTTGAGTTTGACTCTGTTTCGCAATTACTTACAGTTTCGCTTTCCGTTTTTGTATATGAATTAATCTCTGACTCAATTTCATAGCTATTTTCAGAATTTGTCTCGGAAGAAAGCGTATATAGTTCGCATAGGATAATAAGTATATGACCAGCTTCTGCACAGTAATAGGGCTCGATATGATTTTTTTGTATATAACTTCTATTAATGGTTTTTATGTAATCGTTAACACGGTCTAAGTCATTCATTAAAACAGCTGCACGACCTATCAGAGCCCACGGGTAAGCGTCCCCGCAATCCATATTTACCCAATCTTTTCTCGTTACTCCTGTTTTTCCGAATTCCTCGTTAAAACGGTTATATATAAAAGTTGCTTTTTCACTTTGTGTCTCAAGTAGGCCGAATATTACTGGGAACAACTGACTTGTTGCGTTAGGATAAAATACTTTCATATCCTCCTTTGTTGTACCAAAAGCAGGCTTACCGTTATCAAATACCCCGGGAGAAAATGCTTTGTTATTATCATCCCAAAAAGTGTTAAGCAAAGCTGACTTTATCTTTTCCGTATTTACAAAGCATTCTTTAGCATAAGATTTATCATCAATAAATTCCGTAAAAATTTTGTCGGCTGCAAGGTAACCTTTATACACCTCACAGTTATCCATAAGGTATGCAACCATATAATCCGGTTTTGCTCCTGTCAAATCGAGGTTCTTAATATATGTAGCATTTATCACATCAATGAGAGTTTTGACAAGCTCTTTTTTATCATTTAAGAAATCATTGTCAAATACTCTTGTGTATTCGTATAGAAGTTCAAGAAAGATCGCTGCATATGAATCGGTACTGTCATAATTACTTTTGCGTAAAAGTTCGTTTTTGTGATTTTTATAAGCTGTCGGATAATCAAGCTCGATAATTTTTCCGTTATCGCCTATAAAAACATAATAATCATAAACAGTACCCTTGACCCCGTTGACATCACTTTTTAGAGTATTCATATGTAAAATATACCAGTTGATATAATTCAAGGCAGTATCTTTACCATCATTAATTTTTAATGTATCACAGCCTTGTATCAGTCCAAGAACGGCAAAAGCAGAAAAATAAGGAATAATTTTTGTACTTTTCCAAGATGTATATTCGCTTGATTTTATACCATCAATATCAGGCAGTGGTAGGTATTCAGAGTATGAAATAATCTTTGGTAATGAGAATGCGATAGCACTGTTTGGTAACGCAAGAGAATTAACATATTCTATTTCTTTGTAAATCAAGTCTTTATAATAATTACTATTTTCCATATTACCAAACTCCTCAGCTATACATATTAAGGATAGTGGAAATGCTAAAACAATCGATAATAATAAACATATCAGCTTTTTCATTAAAAAATTTCATCCTTTTAAGCAAGATTTAAAATATCAACAGTATTTAGAATTGATTTATTGAGTAATTTTTAATCTGAAGACTCAACCATCTTAATAAATATTTCAGTAAATAAGGGATCAAAATACAATCCTGACTTTTCACGAATTGCTTTTATTGCTTCTTCTTTACTAATTGGTTCGAAATTTGAGCTGCCATACAATTTTCGTTCGTAATTCTCTGCCAGATTAATTATTCTTGAAAGCATTGGTATTTCTTCGCTCTTTAAACCCTTAGGATAACCTGAACCATCCCAGCGTTCCTGATGCGAAAGTACGATTTCTGCCATGTCAATGGTACTGTCAAAAGAATTTAATATTCTATACCCGATAACAGGGTGCTTTTTTATTTCATTCCATTCTTCATCATTGATATTTACATTTTTGTTTAATAATTTAGGTTCCAACACAATTTTACCTATATCATGAAGATAGCCAGCTTCTCTTAATTTTCTGATCTCTACGTTGGAAAGATTCAGCATTTTTCCCATATTACCGCAAAGCTCACTCACATGAATAGAGTGTTCTTTTTCTCTGGGGTTGTTCTCGTGAAGTGTTTTAATAATTGTATCAATAGATTGGCTTTTAAAATTATCTCGTTCAATACTTTTTGCTTCATACATTTTTTCTTCAGCTCTATTCAATACGCACAGGATACTTTGGGCTTCATCTTGTTTTGTATCAGTACCAATTGAAATACTGCCCCTTATTGCTTTAATCTGCACTTTTTTTAATTCATCTTTTATCCTAAAAGCTATGTCTTGTGCTTCTGAGTAACTAGTTTGGGGTAAAAGTATTATAAACTCGTCCCCACCCCATCTGGCAATTATATCTCTATTTTTACAAACATTACACATAACCTGAGCGGTGTTTTCTAAGAGTTTATCTCCATATGTATGCCCGAAAATATCATTGGTCAATTTTAATCCATTAACATCTCCCATTATAATTGAAAGAGGCAGATTCTGCTTATTATCTAAACGGCGTAATTCATCCTCGAAAAATCTGCGGTTATATAATCCGGTTAAAGAATCATGAAAACTTAAATAATCGATTTTTTTCCTTTGCTCCATTTTATCTGTAACATCCCGAAAGACAAGAATAACGCCGACAGTTTCACCAGAGTCATCTTTAATGGGAGCTGCACTGTCTTCCAACGAATATTTTATTCCGTTTTTAGATGTAAGTATAGCGTGGTTTCCGAATTCCTGTACGTTATCAGTTTCAAAAACTTTCTGTATAGGATCGTTTATTACCATTTCTTTGTTTTCGTCAGAAATATCAAATATTTCTTTATATTGTTTTCCAAGTGCTTGTGATAAAGTCCAACCGGTTAAATCCTCCGCAACTTTATTGAGCATATCGATATTTCCGTTTTTATCAACAACCAAAACACCATCACCGATTGAAAATAATGTCTGCAGATATTTATTTCGTTCAAAGGATAATCTCTCTTGTTTTTCTCTTCTTTCTACAGCATTCCATACCCCGTTCATTAATAATATCATTTCGTATACATCATTATCATCATAGTCATTAATTTTATTTGCAAGTCCTATCACTGCAAGAATTTTCTCATCAATTATAACCGGAATAGACATAAATTTACTCAGCGCAATATGACCTGCCGGATGACCTTTTTTAAGAGGATTAGGCTGTTTAAAATTATTTACTATTATTGGTTTACGTTGTCTGACAACCTCGCCCCAGATACCGGTTTTGTCTAAATGATAAGTGCTCTGTTTATCCATAACCTGGCATGCTTCCATAACACCTATTGTCCAGGAATTAAGGGTAAATTGTCTTTTTTCTTCGTCATACATATATATGTATCCATACTTACTTTCAGTTAATTCCAAAGCTTGATGCAATACATAATCAAGCTGTTCTTGTCTGCTTTTAAAATTACTGTTTAGAACATCAACAAGTATTTTATGACGGTAAAGTATTTTTTCTGTTTTTTTCAGTCTAATTCGTTCATCAGTTATATCCTTTAAATAAGCACCTACGCCGAATTTACCGTTTAGCATTTTTACAGGAAATTTTGTTATTTTATAAATGTAACCTTGCAATTCTGCTTCTTCAATAATTAATTTTCCGTTTTTTAAAACATCGAGATCTGTTTGCCTTTGGTGTTCTACCCTCTCATCATTTAAAAAAACAGTATCATCATGACCGATAATTTTTTCTGATTGAATTTTATAAACAGATTCAAACGCCTTGTTTATAAAGACGTATTTTAAATTTTCGTCCTTTAAATAAACCAAACTATCTTCCGCATCACCGAATGTTTTCATTAAATTGTTAATGTTTATAATATTTTTATTTAAAATTTTTAATTTTTTATTATTCAATATTAAAATCAGCAATATAAAAATAAATAAGGCGAATATAATTATTATCTCAGTACCATGATCGTTAAATATATTTGTTATATTTATATCATTTGTTACGTTTTTTGCACCTACAACAGTTGACATAGAGGATATAATTATGAAAAATATTATTACGTAAATAACTATTTTTGTCATATTTTTATCTCCTTCCTAATTTGAAAAAGACTGTACACACATTATTTTTTCAAACGCTTCTACAATTTGAGGATCAAATTGTGTTCCTGCATTCTTTATAATTTCGTTAATCGCATCTTTTTCTGTCATTGCTTTACGATATACTCTGTCATTCGTCATAGCATCATAAGCATCCACAATTGAAAGAATTCTTGAAAGCAGTGGTATAGCCTCTCCCTTAAGTCTGTGAGGATAACCCTCTCCGTCCCAACGCTCATGGTGTGCAAGTATGTAATCTGCGATATGCTCCAATCCTGATGAAGCTTTAGCTATTCTATAACCAATTTCGGGATGCTTTTTCATGATGATCCATTCATCTTCGGTAAGTTTTCCCGGTTTGTTTAAAATTGCGTCATCAATTACCGCTTTACCAATGTCATGAAGTACTGATAAAAGTTCTAATTCGCCAAGGGTTTTTTGTGGTAGATTTAACTTTTCACCTATTTTTTTAGACATAACAGAAAGTCTTTTTGCGTGTTCTTCTGTTTCCTGACTCTTTTCATAAACAGTTGCCATTATTGATGAAATAAGGTTACTATGGAAACTTTTGCTATTTAAAAGTTTTTGATTGCGTAAATATTCATCTGCCATTTTTGCTGTTTCTTCGATATTTACATTCGAATTATTTTTTGTGCAAAATCCGATCGAGAGATTGATTTCATATAATTTTATTTTATGATTCTCATTAAATACATCGCATTCCTTATTGATTAAATTAAACATTTTATATGCTTCTTCATTATTGGTGTTAGGCATAATTATAACAAACTCGTCACCGCCGATTCTTGCTAAAACATCTTCCTTTCGACAGCATTTTTGTAGAATAATCGAGGTTTCTTTAATTAACTTGTCTCCTTCTGCATAACCAAAAGCATCGTTTATAAGTCGTACACCGTTTATATCAGCGATTAAAATTGATATGGGAAGATAATATTCCTTATCTAACATTATTTTAATTTCTTCATAATATTTTCGATTGTAAAGCCCGGTTAGATAATCGTGGTATATTAAATAAACGAGATCATCTTGTGCTTTTTTTCTATCAGTTATATCACTCGCAAAACCAAGAAATTGGTTTTCTGTTAGCTTTACAGAATTGATTCTCCACCATCTGATTGTTCCGTTTTTATGTTTATATCTCAATTCTGTTTTCATAGAACCTGTTTTTAATAAAAACATAAAATTTTGTAAGGCTTCATGTAATGAATCTTTGAAAGTAATGTCTTTGATATTAGTATGCAAAAGCTCATCTTTACTATAACCCGTCATAGTAATTGTAGCTTTGTTTACATCAATAAATTGTCCTTTTTCATTAACGACAAAAATTCCATCTGGTGCATTTTCAATATAGTTGCTATATTTTTTTTCACTTTCCAATAAATCGTTTTCAGTACGCTTACGATCAGTAACATCTCTGATATTACATTGAATTAATTTTTGACTTTTAACTAAATAAGCAATGCTGATAAATTCAATGTTAATACTCTGTCCATTTGCTTTTTTTATGATCAAATCTTCAAAATAATTATAATCTTTCTGAAGTATTTCGAAGAAATCATTTAAGTCTTTTATTATATCTTTTAACGCGTCGGTCTCCCAAATCAGTTTATTTATTAATTGTTCTTTTTTGTAACCTAATAAACTTGTTATAAATGGATTGATGTCTAGAATTATACCGGTTGTTGCGTCAAGAATTATTATTCCGTCTTTTGATGCTTCAAAAAGACGGCGATAACGCATTTCTGAAGTTATTAATGCTTCTTCAACTTTTTTATGCTCGGTAATGTCACGAAGAATACAATGTGTTTGCTTAAAATCGCCATTATAATCAAGTCCGATTTTTCCGTCAAAGGAAATAGTTAGTATTGTCCCGTTTTTATGAAGCATTTCAAATTCACTATGTATTTTTCCTTGAGCTTTAATTAGAGAAAACCGTTTTATGAATCCTTCTTTACAAAACGGTGTAAGAAAATTTCCAAACCATTTACCGATTACCTCCTCACGTGTATAGCCGAGAGTATCAAGCCATTGTTGATTGACATCAATAAAATATCCGTTTATATCCAACGATTGATATCCAAGCGGTGCTTTATTAAAAAGAAGCTGAAATCTTTCTTCGGATTCTTTTAATTGTTCTTGATAACGTCGACGTTCTTGTTGTCTAATTAATAATAAACTTAACAATATAGATGCTATCGGGTAAATTAATAAAACCGGTAAGGCAATTTCCTTTATAACTTTAAATCTATCAGGATGTAAAAGCATACAGGCTAACATTGTAATATGTACTACTATACTCATTGTATAAATATTTAGCGAACGTAATTTCCTAGATTTAGGATAAAGCCATTTTCTCCATGCCAAACCAATTAAAGCGCTTGCAGCGATAACCGTAAGTCCCGGTATTGTACCGCTGCCGCCAACGATTATTCTATAAATAGCAGCCACTGTTGCTGTTATTATTGTAGGTATTGATCCGAAAATTAAAGCTGTGACACTAATTAAAATAGATCTGGTATCAAAAACCAAACCCGGCTGCAGTTTAAATGGCATTAACATAATAGCTATGCAAATAATTGATATAAGTATGCCATTAATTATAGGTTCGAATCGTTTATACTTAATAGGTAATAAATAACTAAACTCATAAATTACCGATAAAACCAATAACAGGGCAGCATTATTCACCAAAGCAGTCACTAAAGTCTGGTTCATGTAAACTCCTCTTTCTATTATGTCATAACTATGTCAGATTAAATCATTTTTACTATAACATAAAAAAACTTAAATTTCAACAAAATATGATATGATGTAATATTTTACTTTGTTATTTATATATAAAAGATATCAATATATTTATTAACAAATGATGATTATTTCATTTTTATGTATAAGAATAATTCATAAAATGAAATGCACAGCCCTAATCAAAGGAGTGTGCATTTCTTTTTTGGAATTCGTTAGAATACTGATAACTATTCAGATTTAATTCAAGGTTTAAATTTTAAAATAACTCAATAAATCAATGCTGTCTCATTGATAGTCAAGCTACATTTGTCAGAATCAAGAAAAGCCCTGACACCAAAAGGAAAGGTAATTTTTTGACTATAGTGACTTTTAATAGTTAGTCACCTTTAAGCTTACTGTCTATTTAAAAAATACTTAAGCTTCAAAGTAATAAAGTAAAATATGCTTGATAACTTTCTGGTATAATGATTTCAGATGGAAAAGAATCAGAAAAAGTAACCATAAAAAAATCAAGCATATCGTTATCGATAAAGAATTAGATATATTCGGTTAGGAGAGTTATGATGGAACTAAATGAAAAAGTACAAAGCGTATTTCAATATAAAGTAGTTAAAAAAGGTATATTAAACAGCTTAAAAAGCAGCATTAAACTACCTGTATATGTACTGGAGTTCTTATTTCTCAATATGCAGATAAAGATTTAAGTAATGAGGAGGTTGTTAATAAAGTTAAAGACATCCTAAATAAGCACTACATATTACCGTAAGATAAAATCAAAATTATAGATGCTAAAGTGCATGATAATGCCAACCATTATACCAACTATAAGGCTTGTGATTATTGGTAGAAAAGGGTTAAATAATCATCACCAAGATGGGATGAATTAGATATACAAAACATTCTTACTATAATAAAACTCGTATTGTATGGATTATATGTTTTTAAATGTAGGAGTTTCAACCACACCACAAGTTCAATCGTTTTATTGAAAAAGATAAAGAACAATAAACTGTAATAAGAAACATCGTAAACGTTTATCTTTAGTAGAGATTGTTGCTACAAATTAATATTTTTTAGTTTTTAAAATTCTTGATTTTGCGTATAATTAATTTGACGTTTACAAATGTTTATGTTATAATGTTATTTAATTTAATAGAAGTCTTCAGGGCAGGGTTAAATTCCCTACCGGTGGTATAGCCCACGAACCGAGAGGTATGATTTGGTGAAATTCCAAAGCCGACAGTATAGTCTGGATGAAAGAAGATAAATATATCAGCATTATTGCTTATATTGTAATCGTTGCTCTGAAATGTTTATTGCATTTCAGAGTTTTTTACAGTGATAATATATTTGTAAAAAGTGCTTTGAACATTTTGTTTAAGGCACTATATTTATTACAGGCGGTGTGAAATGTCTAATATAGAGTATATGAAAATAGCTATTGAAAATGCCAAAAAAGGGTGCGGTTATGTAAATCCGAACCCTATGGTTGGAGCTATTATTGTAAAAAACAAAAAAATAATCGGCTCTGGTTATCATGAAAAATATGGCGGTTTACATGCTGAAAGAAATGCTTTAGAGTCTTGTACATGCTCCCCACAAGGTGCAACGATGTATGTAACCTTAGAGCCTTGCTGTCATTATGGTAAAACTCCTCCTTGTACAGAGGCAATTATTAAAAACAGTATTAAAAGAGTTGTTATCGGCTCAAAAGATCCTAATCCTCTTGTAGCAGGAAAAGGGATAGAAGCTCTTATTCTAAACGGTATAGAAGTAATCACGGGTGTATGTGAAGAAGAATGCAATAAATTAAACGAAGTTTTTTTTTACTATATCAAGACGAAAACACCTTTTGTCGTTATGAAGTACGCTATGACCATTGATGGAAAAATTTCAACATATACAGGATGGTCAAGATGGATTACAGGTGAAAAAGCGAGAGAACATGTCCATCAATCGCGACATAGATATACTGCAATTATGATAGGAGTAAATACAGTAATATCCGATGATCCACTACTCACCTGCCGATTACAAAACGGTAAAAATCCTGTTAGAATTATCTGTGATACAAATTTACGAACACCACTTAATTCTAAAATTATAAAAACTGCAAACGATATTTCTACCTATATTGCCACTGCCTGCACTGATGTTGAAAAGCAAAAACAATTCATTAATTTTGGTTGCAAGCTTCTTATAATACCTAAAAAAGAAGAACATATTGATCTAAATGTCTTAATGTTGCGATTAGGCGAGCAAAATATAGATAGTGTTTTATTAGAGGGCGGATCAACTATAAATTACAGTGCATTGCAAGCTGGTATCGTTAAAAAAGTACAATGTTATATTGCGCCAAAAATATTCGGAGGTAACACTGCAAAAACTCCCGTAGGAGGACTTGGTATTGAATTACCTGACAATGCATTTTTGCTAAAGGATAAACAAATAATATTTTTGGATGATGATATTTTAATTGAAGGCGAGGTAATACAAAATGTTCACAGGTATAGTTGAAGAAATAGGTAAAATTGTAACTATGAATAAAGGACGCAATTCCTCCGTCCTAACCATAAGTGGTAAAGTGATATTTGGAGATTTAAAAACCGGCGACAGTGTTGCTATAAACGGAGTTTGCTTGACAGTTACAAATCTTACAGGCAATACCTTCACAGCTGATGTAATGAACGAAACACTGAGCCGTAGTTCACTTGGAACTCTAAAAATCGGGAGTTTTGTAAACATAGAAAGAGCAATGCCTTCAAACGGTCGTTTTGGTGGGCATATAGTGTCGGGACATATTGACGGAACGGGTACAATAATCAAAATTGAAAAGGACGATAATGCGATCTGGTATACAATAAGCGCTAAAAAAAACTTGTTAAAATATATTGTAGAAAAAGGATCGATTGCAATAGACGGTATCAGCCTTACAATAGCCAAAGTAACTAACGAAGACTTTAGTGTTTCTATAATACCTCATACCGCTAGAGAAACAATATTATCTAAAAAATCAGTACAGGATATTGTTAATTTAGAAAATGATATTATTGGAAAATATGTTGAGAAATTAATTGGGGTTGATAATAAACAAAAATCCCAAAGCAAAATAACAAAGGAATTTCTTTTGAAATCAGGATATTAAATAAGGAGAAATAGTATGTTTAAGTATAACACAATTGAAGAAGCATTGCAGGATCTACGGGAAGGCAGAATTATACTTGTTACAGATGATGAGGGCAGAGAAAACGAAGGTGACTTTATCTGTGCGGCTCAGTTTGCCACAACCGAGAATGTAAATTTTATGGCTACTTATGGTAAAGGTCTTATCTGTATGCCAATGAGCGAAGAAATCGCAAAGAGGTTGCAGTTACCCCAAATGGTTTCTGAAAATACAGATAACCATTTAACTGCCTTTACCGTATCAATAGATCATATTAGTACTACCACAGGCATATCAGCTACCGAACGGTCTGTAACGGCATTAAAAAGTGTAGATGATGATGCAAAGCCGGAAGACTTTCGCCGCCCGGGGCATATGTTCCCTCTTTTATCCAAGAAAAATGGCGTTTTAGAGCGTGATGGACATACAGAAGCAACTGTTGATTCAATGCGGTTAGCTGGATTAAAAGAATGTGGTCTTTGTTGTGAGATTATGAATGATGACGGTAAGATGATGAGAACGCCTGAGCTTATAGAATTAGCCATTAAATTTAATCTTAAATTTATAACAATAAAAGATTTACAAGCATACCGAAAGAAAAATGACCAGTTAGTAGAACAGATAGCGGTAACAAAGATGCCTACCAAATATGGTAATTTTAATGCTTATGGATATATTAATACACTCAATGGCGAGCATCATGTTGCACTAGTAAAAGGCGAAATAGGAGATGGTAAAAATATACTCTGCCGTGTTCATTCAGAGTGCTTAACGGGAGATGCTTTTGGATCTGCTCGTTGTGACTGTGGCGAACAATTTGCTTCCGCTATGAAGCAAATTGAAAAAGAAGGTCGAGGAATATTACTTTATATGCGTCAGGAGGGTCGTGGCATCGGGCTGATAAACAAGTTAAAGGCATATGCCTTACAGGATACAGGACTTGATACTGTACAAGCAAATATTGCTCTTGGGTTTAAGAATGATTTACGCGAATACTATATCGGTGCACAGATACTTAGAGACTTAGGTGTTAAATCATTAAGGCTGTTAACCAACAATCCGCAAAAGGTATATGGAATTTCCGACTTCGGTATAGATATTCTTGATAGATTACCTATACAGATGGACATCACGACACATGACGAATTTTATTTAAAAACAAAGCAGAATAAAATGGGACATATATTAAATTATTAAACAAAAGGGAGAATATTAAAATGAAGACTTATGAAGGTAATTTTGTATCAAAAAACATTAAAGTTGGTATTATTGCTGCACGATTTAATGAATTTATCACAGCAAAATTGTTAGGTGGTGCATTAGATGCTTTGAAGCGCCACGAGGTTGAGGAAAAAAATATTGACGTTGCATGGGTTCCCGGAGCATTTGAAATCCCGCTAATCGCCTCAAAAATGGCAAAAAGCGGAAAGTATGACGCTGTTATATGCTTAGGTGCCGTAATCCGAGGTAGCACCACTCATTATGATTATGTTTGTAGTGAAGTATCAAAGGGTATTGCGACTGTATCTTTAAATAGTGGCATCCCTGTTATGTTTGGCGTGCTTACTACCGAAAACATAGAACAGGCAATTGAACGTGCTGGCACCAAAGCTGGGAACAAAGGATTTGACAGTGCGGTTTCTGCCATTGAGATGGTAAATTTGATCCGTGATATTGAAGCGCAAAAATGAAGTAAATAATAATGTTAACGAATTATTTTTGATAACGTTTTTATTGCAGGCTCTACTTTTGCAACATCAACACCAGAATAGTTAATAATTACCATGGATTTTATTGCATTCTCCTGCTTGTAACAGTACTGTGACAAGCAGGAAATTTTTATATTATTTATTTTCGCTTGATGAACTATTTCTTCATCACTCATATCTGTTTCAAGCTTCAAAATTAAATGTAGTCCAGAGTTCTCCTCTAAAATATCGATTTTACTTTCAAGAGAGCTGGATCTAATAACTTTTATTATTAGATCTCTCTTAAGTTTATATAATTTTCTCATTCGATTAATATGTCGTTCGAAATAGCCATTTTCTATAAATTTTGCTAGGGTATATTGTTCGAAGCTTGAAACAGTACAAGAGTAAAAGTCCAGTTCCTCTTTATATTTCTTAGCGAGTGAACATGGCAGCACCATATAACTTATACGGATAGCAGGAGATATGGTTTTTGAGAATGTGTTAATATATATCACTTTGTCTTGTACATCGATACTTTGCATTGTAGGAATTAACTTCCCTGTAAAGCGAAATTCGCTATCATAATCATCCTCGATAACATAACGATTAATTTCTTCGTTTGCCCAATTTAATAGCTCCTGGCGTCTCTTTATCGGCATTACAATCCCAGTCGGGAAATGATGTGATGGAGAAATATGCACAATATTGACGTCACTCTTTTTTAATTCTTCAACAGATATTCCGTATTTATCAAGGCTTATATGTCTACAACTTACATTTTCTTTTTTATAAATTTGAGTAATTTTTTTATACCCAGGGTCTTCAACTGCATATATATCATCTTTACCAAGTAATTTAACAAGCAGCCCATATAGATATTCTGTTCCTGCACCAATTATAATTTGTTCTGGCAAGACTAACATTCCTCTGAAGTGATGTAAAAAAACTGCAATAGCATTTCTTAGTTTTAAAACTCCTTCAATAGGACTTTTGCGGAGTAGTTCACTATCGCGTTCAGATAAAACATCTCTCATTTGCTTTGACCAAATAGAAAAAGGAAAATTACCGATATTGATACTATTTTCACAAAAATCAATATAATACTCATCAGTATTTTTATTTAATTGTTTTACCAAAACATTCTTATTAGAAACTGTAGTATTAAACCACTCTAAATCAGACGCATAATATCCGCTTTTTTCACGAGAATAAATATACCCCTCAGACAAAAGCTGTAGATATGCATTTTGTACTGTCATAATACTTACTTTTAAGTGCTCGGCAAGATTACGCTTGGATGGCAGCTTCTCGTTTGATTTTATTGTTTTGTTTTCAATATCTAATTTTATACAATTATAAAGATAGATATATATTGGTGTGCTTCCTCTGCTTTCGATATTGTAGGTTAACATTGTTTTCTCTCCTATATAATCTGGTATTATTAAATATTAGTAAAATGGATATTTTGATAATATCATAATGTATTATAATATATATAAACAAATAAGTAAAGGAGATATATAATTTGTTAAATGAAAGATACAGTTTAAACAGGGAGCTCGCACAAATGCTTAAGGGTGGTGTTATTATGGATGTTACAACACCCGAACAGGCAATAATTGCCGAAAATGCAGGTGCATGTGCAGTCATGGCTTTGGAAAAAATTCCTGCAGATATTAGGGTTGCAGGAGGTGTATCTCGAATGAGTGATCCGAAAATGGTAAAAGGAATACAACAAGCAGTGTCTATTCCTGTAATGGCAAAATGTAGAATCGGACACTTTGTAGAAGCGCAGATACTTGAAGCAATTGAAATTGATTATATTGATGAAAGCGAAGTTTTGTCACCAGCAGATGATATTTACCATATAAATAAAACAAAATTTAATGTTCCTTTTGTTTGTGGTGCTAAGGATTTAGGAGAAGCTTTACGCAGAATAAATGAAGGAGCTGCTATGATTCGAACAAAGGGTGAACCAGGCACAGGTGATATTATACAAGCTGTTCGACATATGCGTATTATTCAAAGTGAAATTAGAAGACTTACTTCAATGAGTGAGGACGAGCTCTATAATGCAGCAAAACTATTACAGGTCCCATACGATTTAGCACTTTTTGTTCATAAAAATGGTAAACTTCCTGTTGTGAATTTTGCCGCTGGTGGCATTGCAACTCCTGCCGATGCCGCTCTTATGATGCAGCTTGGTGCTGAAGGAGTTTTTGTAGGTTCTGGAATATTTAAATCTGGAAATCCAGAAAGAAGAGCTGCGGCTATAGTAAAGGCTGTAACAAATTTTAATGATCCTATGATACTTGCAGAAATATCAGAGGATTTAGGAGGAGCCATGGTTGGAATCAATGAAAGTGAAATAGCTCTTTTAATGGCGGAGCGTGGAAAATAATGAATATTGGTGTCCTTGCTGTACAAGGTGCATTTGCTGAGCATATCAAAATACTTGAAAAGCTAAATGTTAATAGCTTTGAAATTAGAAAAAAGAATGATTTAAATAAGTATTTTGACGGATTGATTTTACCAGGCGGAGAGAGCACAGTAATGGGAAAGCTCCTCATTGATTTTGATATGATGAATACGATAAGAAATTATATAAATAATGGGTTGCCTGTTTTCGGAACTTGCGCAGGAATGATTTTACTTGCAAAAGAATTAGAAAACAGCAACATATCACACCTTGCAACAATGGATATTACAGTTATACGTAACGCATACGGTAGACAGCTTGGTAGTTTTAATACAATATCAGAATTTAAAAACGATACTCTGATAAAGATGCCTTTTATAAGAGCACCGTATATTAAATTTGTAGGTAATAATGTTGAAGTTTTATCTATAGTAAACAGAAAAATTGTAGCGGCACAGCAGAATAATCAACTTGCAGTCGCTTTTCATCCCGAACTTACCAACGAAACGATTGTACATGAACATTTTTTAGAAATGGTAAATAATAAACGATTATGATGATGAACCCGTGCATTCATTAGCATATAAGAAAGTCAGTTTGATAAAGAGCCGGTAAATATCGGCTCTTTATACCATACAAAATACCGCTCGGAAAGTGAGTTTCGTAAAGCTGTCGATAATTACATGGAATTTTACAATACAAAACGACCTCACCGAAAGCTAAAATACAGGTCACCGGATCAATCAGAGTCCGATTTTTGACTTAAACAAAAGGTGATCGAGTATGGGTTCGAAAGTTAACGTTTTTGATATTTTATTATATGTTTTAAGATTTTTCAGAAATCATTTCCAATTTCATGTTGATAAATAAAACGTCTGTAGTTCGCATGAAATAAGGAAAAATAGAAAAATAGTAGTTGATGTCCAAACCTCAGGGGTTCGGATTTCAACTACTGTTTCGTTATTATAAATCAGATTATATAGAGCGTTTGTCTTTATTAATTTTCTCATAAATAATTGCTCCGAACCATGACAAAATAGGATTAAATATAACTCCAAGTGCAGTCAATAGTATAATGATAATTCTACTTTTTATATTCTCGATTAGTATAATATTTTTTATACCCGTATTTATAAACGGAATAAAAATCCCAAACAACAGAACAGTCCATACAAGAGGGGGAAATGATAAATACTTTATTGGAATAGCAGTAATGCCCACAATAGTACCCATAATGCCAAGTATAATGGCTGAACAACGCATAGGACGCTTCATCATATACAAAGGTATTAAAAAACTTCTCCAAAGTGATCCTGTTTGTGCGCCGCCGAATAAACCACCTATAATATTTCTTATAGATACCGCAGTAAATGATCTATTAACATTTAAATCCTCTTCTTTCTTATCTTTCTTTTTTAAATCAGAATTAATTATTGCTTGAATTGATAATGTATCTATTGTCCAAAGAAAAACAACAAAAAGTGCAAACGGGAATGTTTTTAAAATTGTTTTTAAATTAAAGCCAAAGCCAATTCCCCATATATCTTCCCACCAATAAATAGGGTTAAATTGAATTGAATTAAAGGACGAGAAGGAAGACGTTGTTTCTATACCGAAAATCCAACCATACAAAAGTGATATACATGCTGCAATGGGAATAATAAGCCAAGCTTTTTTAAAAATAAGCAAGAAAATATATATCATGCCAAGTGAGATAATAAGCAAGAGCAATGGTACAAGCCGATTCCCGAAAAATAAGCATAATCTTTGAACACATAAAAGCACACCGGAAATCCCGAATATAAGGGTCACGCTGGTTTTGCAAATATAACCGGAAAGAGAAAGTAACTTCTTAAATACATTGGTTTTTATGCTTATGATTCCTATCATGCCAATAAAGATGCTTAAAATAAAAGGGTGTACGCCAAACCCTGCCATTGTCGGGATAAGTACGATCAAGGGTGCGAGCGTCCCTACCGGAGCTGTATTGGGAATAAAAATCGCAATTATAAGAGTAATTAAACTTCCAATAATCAACTCTAATCTTACATTGTCAAAAACAAAATTAGGTGTGCTTATCCCAAGCTCCTTTGCCCAAACAAGTGCAAAGGATGATACAAGAGCTACTTTACCTATTAATCCCCCTAAAGCCGGTATTAAATCCAACAAGAAATTTTTAATAAAATTTATTATTTTCTTCATGATGCTCTTAATATTTCATAGGAATTAAATCGGAATACTCCTCAACCGGAGCGTTGTTTAAAAACATTTGTATAATTTGTTGTCCCAGAGGATCCAATAAAGGAGTATTGAATTTCTCAACTTCCTTTTTAAAAAATTCGGTTAAGATTCTTGCTCCTTCATCATAGCCTTCATTTCCTACCTCTGCCTGCATTTCGGGTTGTAAAAAGGCCTTTCTTATGTATTGACCGTCTACTTTCAATGATTCTAATGTATAACCTAATAAAGAACAACGGGCTTGTTTTAGATGCTCCACTTTAAATTTTGCACTACCTCTACGGGCTATATATTCTCTTGCAATCCATTGAGGCATAAAGCCAACCTTATAAGCACCAATATGCTGATTAGGAATAAGAACATATCTTGTATTGGTAGAGCTAACGATTTGCTCCAATAATAGGTTTGCTTGTTCTACCATTTTTCCGGTTGCAAACGGCCAATAGGAGCCGACACCTTCACTACTCATTCCTACAGAGGTAGTAATGCTTGGGTTATTATGACCCCTTGGAGCAACAAGTCTCCATAACCATGCAAGAGCAGGTGGTAAAATATGAAACATGCCTAAAATGCCGTAAGAAGGGTTTTCTTTTGTGCAAGGTGGTGTTCTTACTCCAAAGCTTCTTACATCAACTTCGACAGGCTCATTAATTACATTTGGAACCAATCGACGAGGTAAAATAACTCTTGGATTAGGGCATGGAGTCCCATCTGAATCTATTGTATGCTCCCATACAAGGCATGTAGATTTTGCAATTCCTTGGATATTCAAAAATATCAGTGGCTCAGACGGCTGTATAAATATTTTTTCATATTTTGGAGTTGTACCATAGGCTTTGATATGATCTAATCTTAAAAACCAGCCTTGCTCGGCATCCTTAACAACAAGCTTCTTACTTTTATTTTGCATTTTTGGATGGCAAAGTGCCATATCATCGGTTACTGGACGAAGCTCGCAGGTTTCTTTAAGCTCAATATAGTTTATCTCTCCGGTTACAGTATTTTGCCCTAAAATAATTCGTCCGTCAAATTCCTTGTGTATATTTTCTATCATTTCACTTTTCCCGCCGCCAGATGCTCCCTCATGCATAATTACAATTTCATTGTCATAAGGAGTAATTACCTTAACGGTTGAGGCATGAACGGTAATCCAGCCTTCATTTTCACCAATGTTCAAAAGAACTCCGTAAATACCTTTTTTTGCACTGGGTCCCGGGTATAGATTATAGGAAAACAACTCATGGATTTTTTCCAGTCTATTGTGAATTACAATTTGCTTCCCATTAAAATGTGTATGCCTAAAGGGTGGAGCAAGAAAAATAATTGCTTTTGGGCAGAAGTTTTTAGTTATGTCCTTTATGCTGATAAAACCTTGCAAATCTGCAAGACCGCATGCAAAAAAAGCTGCATTGACAGGGGCAATAAGAAGTGAATCATAGCCATATTCCTGACCACCCGATTTGAACGGAAGTATTATAATCCTTTGCTTTTTTAACCATTCAAAGGTCGCATCTCTTAATGGCTCAAAATCCTCATTGTAGATATCATCATATTTTGGTTTATCTGTATCGTTATCATCTGCGACCAATAAGCAGTCCGGGTCACGTCTTCTCATATAGTCATCCGGATAGTTTACAACAGCACCATTTTTACAGCGAGTAACGCTTGCTTCGGTAATTTTTCCAAACCCTTCTACCTCGTATTCAACACTAAAAAAGTCATTTTCCTTATTTCCAAAGGCAAGAGCAATAATCTCTTCTCTTGTTTCGGGGAAAATAACCTCACTGCTACTTTCAATGATTTCAACAACATAATTAGGCAATTTAAATTTATTCATAAAGTTTTTCATCATTATAACCTCTCTCTGAAAGAAATATATTAGGAATTTTAAAGATCCTCTCCTAATAAACGCTTTAAAACCTCTTTGTAGGCATCTTCAATACCACCTAAATCTCTTCTAAATCTGTCTTTATCGAGCTTTTCACCTGTATTACTATCCCAAAAGCGGCAAGTATCCGGTGAGATTTCATCGGCTAATATAATTTTTCCGTCAGTTGTTTTTCCAAACTCTAACTTAAAATCAATAAGCTCAATATTAAGGTCTTTAAGATAGTTTTGCAGTAGTTCATTAATTTTAAATGAATAATTTGCAATTAAAGTAAGCTCCTCATTCGTAGCTAGACCAAGTGCAGCAATATGATAATTATTAATTATAGGGTCGCCTAAGGCATCATCCTTGTAGCAATATTCAAGAACGGTTTTTGAAAGCTTTGTTCCTTCCGGCAATCCTAAACGTTTCGAAAGTGAGCCTGCCACTATATTGCGAACAATTACTTCAATTGGTATTATTATGACTTTTTTTACCAGTGTTTCTCTTTGAGATAGTTCTTCAACAAAGTGGGTTGGAATATCATTTTTCTCAAGTAATTTCATTATTATTAATAACTCCTTTTCCTAATATCGTTCCTTTTTTCTCGCCGTTAAAAGCGGTGGCATCATCTTTGTAATCTACTATGTATAATTCGGGATTTTCTGTTGTGTATACCTTTTTTGCTTTTCCCTCATATATTTGTGTTAGTTTAGTCATTTTAATTCTCCTCAATTTATAATTTATAACCTTCTTTAAAAACATTTAGATTTATATCAATAAATTTCTTATCATATCTTCCACCACATTTCAGTTTGTAACTTTTCATCCTTTTTTACAACTTCATTAACCATATCGGTTTTCATCTTTGAAAGCTTTTCTGACGTTTCTTCATTAAAGACTCCTAAAATTTGCGCTGCTAGTATTCCCGCATTATCTGCACCGTCAATAGCAACGGTTGCAACCGGGATACCCTTTGGCATTTGTACAGTTGATAATAGTGCGTCCAATCCATCAAGATTAGAGGATTTGCAAGGAATACCGATTACAGGCAGTGTAGTATGTGCAGCGAGAACACCTGCTAAATGTGCTGCTTTTCCGGCTGCTGCGATAATTACACCAAAACCATTTTCTTTTGCTTTTGTTGCAAATTCACAAGCAATTGCAGGAGTGCGATGAGCACTCATTACATGTACCTCTATTGGTATTCCAAAGCCTTTTAGAACAGTAATTGCCCCTTTTACTATAGGAAGGTCACTGTCGCTCCCCATAATAATTGCTACTTTTTTACTCATAAAAATACATCCTTCCAAAAATTAATATATAAAAAAGCCGATATCCTTAGAATAATCTTAGGATATCGGCTTACTTACAACTTAGCTATGCTATTTTGTTTTGTCTTCCGAAATTATTTTTTTGTAATTAATTCTTCTAAATTCCTGTCGGTGGTAATAACAATAATCTTTTCTCCCGTTTTTGTACTTATATCCGAGTGAGTGCTGACTATAGCTACACCAATTACATCAATAATCAGTGTTTCTAAATATCCACGCCCACCTTCAAAAAGTGAGGTACGTACCTTTTTAAACAATTCAATACCCTGAGGATTATCGGTGAGCTTTTGCTCAGAAGGACTCAAAAACCCGGTAAGCCTTACGATTATCATATCACTGATTATATAGGTGCGAATGTTTTTCGGTCCTCTGCCCATATACTCAATTTCAAATTTACTGATAGCTTCGCTGATTTTTGCTTCCATTTGTCCTTTAGTCATGAATTCACCTTCCACTCATTATTCATATATTATCGTAAAATTAGGTTTTTGTCAATATCATTTTTTGAATTTTGAATTACTTTTATTACAAACTTGCAAAATGATTAAATGATAATATAATTAAATAGTCTAAAAATTTATTGACATAAAAAACTTGATGTGCTATACTTTCCTCATTAAAAGGGAGTAGTTATAATTATAAAGTCAACATCTTGGTGTTTATTTACCTGGCTTTATAACCTTAAGAGGTAACCAGACTTTTAGTGCGATTCATTTGAATTGTTCTAAAAGTCTTTTTTGAATATTATCTTGAAAGAAAGTATTAACTAAACTAATGAACATATTCTCTAGCGATTAGGCGCAAATTCCCAAACAGGATTAAACGATATAGAGTTTACTGCATTCTTACAAATTTAAAAAAGGAATAACTAATTTAAAGATCCTAAATTGGGATAATTACTGGGATATTTAGTTATATGTGATAAAAATGAAAACATTGCTCCTGGATACAAAAGGGGATGAATATATAAATATTTGTTCTGATATTGTTAAAAAAAGCGGCATAGTTGCACTACCTACTGAAACAGTATACGGACTTTGCGCAAATGCCCTTGACGAAAGTGCAGTAAAAAAAATATTCAAAGCTAAAGGTCGTCCGCAGGATAACCCGCTTATTGTACATATTAGTGGCCTTAAGGATGTTGAAAAATATGCAAAAAATATACCTGAAAGTGCATATTTACTCTTTGAAAAATTTTGGCCTGGACCCCTTACTGTTATCTTAAAAAAAAGAGATATTATATCTGATTTGATTACTGCAAACCATGATACAGTAGCATTAAGACTTCCAAATAATAGAGTCATGCAAAATATAATAAAAAAAAGCGGGGTGCCCCTTGCAGCACCTTCAGCCAACCTTTCTGGAAGACCTTCTCCTACAGAATTTTCACATGTTGTAGAAGATATGAACGGAAAAATAGATGCTATTGTTGATGGAGGGAAATGTGATATAGGAGTTGAGTCCACTGTAATATCACTTATTGATGATCCGATAATTTTAAGACCAGGTTTTATAACAATCGAGGAAATTGAAAAATTTTTACCAACTGTAAAGCTTTACGATAAAGTTTTTAGTGAAATAAATGAGAAGGAGAAAGTCCTATCACCAGGTATGAAATACCGACATTATGCGCCAAAATCTCCTCTTATTTGCGTAATTGGTGAAGATAATAAAGCAGCAAACTATATTAACTCAAATTTGGAAATAAACACATTCTGCATTGTTTTTGATAATGAGAGTCATCTATACAAAACAAAAAACATTATAACCTATGGGATAAAGCAAATGCCTAATACACTTCTCAAGAATTTGTATTCCGCACTAAGAAAAGCGGATAGCTATAATGCAGAAAAAATCTATATTCACTGTCCAGAAATGGATAAAGAATTTAACGCACTATATAATAGAATAATTTTAGCTTCAAGTCATAATGTTATATATCTTGGAAATAAGTAGTTTGCTACAATGGATTATTAGCTATACATTTGTATTTTAAATAAAATTGATGAAAGGAGCAGCAGAAACTCGTTGCTAATGGTATTCAGCAGAGTATGTCGCGCAAAGGTAATTGTTTTGACAATGCAGTAATGGAAAACTTCTTTGCGGAATCATTCTTTTCTTCTATGAAGCGTGAAGAATAATACCGTACAAAATACCGCTCGGAAAGTGAGTGATATGCCCTCTGTCAAGTAGACAGTAATAAAAACAAAAATATTTAGTTTGTATTAATTCTCCCTGCTGCGCAGCAGGGAGAATTTTTTACGCTGCGAAAGCGCTGTGGTAGTCCGTGACTGCTTGTAGTTTTAATTCTTTGCTATACTTAGTGTTACCTCGCTTTGGAAGCAGTCCTTCTGCTCCTTGTGAGTCATAAACCGCAACCATGTCTTTTAAACTTATATCTGAAATTCCATATTTTATCGCTATATTTGTATAGCTTCCTTGCCTGGTTTTGTATTCATTGATTGCTGCTATCTTTTCTTCATAGCTCAACTTGCTTTTTCTTGACATAAATATTCCCCTTAGTGTAGTCTTGAATTTTTGTTATTTCAAGTGTCTACTCTAAGGGGATTATATCACAAAACCGAGAACGGGGCTATTTTATTTATCCTTAGGTCCAATTTTTTGGTTAATTAATTTAGATTTAATCACCAATTATTATTATTTCACACGAAAGAGTTTTGCTTTGATATGAAGGAACAGCATAATATGTGACACCGTCATAACTACATGTTTGATTAAAAACAGCGGTTTGTTCTACCCTGTGCATAAATGTTCCGTCTGGAATAGTACAAATTGATTCTATAGGTGTATAATAACCATCAGTTAAATACATAGCTTGGTAAAAACTAACCGATCCGGTAATTCCGCCGGGAGTACCGTCACCATAATATGCAGTCATATTTACGTATGCAGGAATATCATATTCAGCATTATAAAAATCCTCTACCCATGAACTTCCTTCTACAGAATTGGTTGAATCATCATATTCAACATATGATCGACACAAATATACAAGTTCATTGTTATCGTTGTACATCCATTGATCGTCCTGATCAGAATAACTAGAAGCGCTTACGGAGAAAGATGATACCAAAACGGAAATTAGTAGAACCATGCAAATCATTGGAATTTTGAATTTCTTTTTCATAATTAATATCCTTTCAATTTAACATTTATACATCAATACTTTATCAGCATCGATAAAGTATTTTTGTATTTATAATGCTTTACAAAACTAATATACCATATTATATTTGTCGTTTTATGTCATTATTTATCATTATACTATTATAAATTAAAAACTCCGTTAATTTTCTTAATTTATGGAAATAGCTATGCAAATTTTATTTATACTTACTTTCGGAGCGGATAAAGCAGACGAACCGCCTAATTAATAAAAAATATAAAAAACGAAGGCAGTGCAGGCACTGTCTTCGTAAAAACTTTATTTGAGTTTTTGGTCGTTGATATCATTATATGCAAAGTAATCGAAATTGTCAACTACTTTTGCTAAAAAATTTATAGTAGATTTTATTATATCGTTTTTAGAAAAATAATCAATATTACGATTAAATCTTTCAATCATTACGATTAAACTTTGATAAGTATAATGCTTGATAGATTTACTATCAACAACTTTATCAAATGCAAATAAAAGAGCTGCAAAGTCATGTATAACAGGTATTTTCATTTTTTTAATCCTTGAATCTGGATTAATTTTTGGTATTTTCGACACCATAGTATTCAACTTCTTTGACAGATTAAAATCACTATTTACTTTAACATATTCATGTTTTATTTGCCTTTTTAAGCTGTTTATTAAGCAATTATTATGTGCAGCTGCATTTCTTATAAATTTAACAGGTAATAAAAGACTAAGTATATCATTATTTTTTTCGTATAAATCACAATAATATTTGTAAAATGTAATAAATTCGCCGAACGATAATAATTCTACAAAATTCCAAAGAGCAAAGTTCCTTATGTACTTTTTTAATAAATCACAATTGTAA
Source organism: Clostridiales bacterium (assembly GCA_003452915.1). Taxonomy (GTDB): domain Bacteria; phylum Bacillota; class Clostridia; order Oscillospirales; family CAG-382; genus UBA1049. The sequence goes on from DMMZ01000027.1 coordinate 62,000, forward strand.
GGTGAATTGGTTCTTATTTTATAATTAATATTATCTTGTATTTTTTCATGTTTATCTAAAAATCGTCTTACAATATTATAACCATCTTCTTGAGTATTTTCTGAAAAATGACGATTTAATTGCACTTTTAAACTATGTTCAATATTTAACGACATATTTAATATTATTTTTCTTAAATGCATGTCTAAAATTGATAATTCTTTTAAGTAAGCAAACTCAAGATTTATATATTAGCAAATGCTTTTATTTTAAAACAATAAGTATTATTAGTTATGTATTCAACAGCTTCTTCTTCAGATATAACATTAAACTTAATTCCTTTTCTTTTCATATGCTGTATTTGATCATAAATACATAATTTTTGTTTATGTAAAACGGAATCCAAAATTTACCACCTCATTTATATTTTATCAGATAATTACTAAAATGCAATAATTATTAAAAATATTATTAAATCACAAAGTCCTTTGTTCATAACGAGTAGGGGGCTGTATTTGATTTTTATACGACACTTTTACGACATAAAGAGTATGTTTATGTAGGTTTTTATAGGTCAACGGGCATTTTGAACAAGAAAATATCTAAAGTAAAAACCCTCGAATTTCCTTGAAAATCAAGGGTTTTCGGGGGTTTTTACTGGCAGGGATAGATGGACTCGAACCATCGGAATGCAGGAGTCAAAGTCCTGTGCCTTACCGACTTGGCTATATCCCTAAATTTCTTTGCTTTTTCACAAACTCATGTGATATGATTATCTCAGAGAGTTTGCGTGCTTGGATATTATATATTAAAACCATCTTAATGTCAATACAAAATACTTAAATAACAATTGTTACATTTTAAAAATGTCAGGTCGTGAGTCAATAGCGGCGGCAAGTATCAAAGCATGATCGCCTGCGAGAGGGCTTTTTCCAACAATTTCGTATACAGCATCTACCGGGATTGTTAATATAGGTGTTTTTCGCAATATTATACAAGATGGATTTTCTTTTCCGTTTGATAGTTTAATCTCGTATTCACTGACTGCAAAGTAAGTTTTACCATCCAACTTTTTATAATCCTTGATTGGACTTATTGAAATATCAAACCACGAAGCCTGCGCAGCGTCGTCTCCTGCCCTAAAACTCTTGTTATCCGAAACAAACTGCGCGGTAAACGCTATAGTAATTATCCTTGTCCTCGGGTCACGCTTAGGGTCGGAAAAGCTGCGAAGATGCCGGATAGCTACATCTTTGGTGCCTGTTTCCTCGTATAGCTCACGCATTGCGGCGGCTTCCACCGTCTCGTTAGGCTCAACAAAACCACCGGGGAAAGCCCACATGCCCAAGCAAGGATGTCCACCCCTTTTAATCATAAGGGTTTTCGCACCGTCAAAAAGTATTATATCAACAGTTACTGAAGGACGTTCGTATTTATAAGGATCATATGTCTTTATGAATTCTTCTTCGGTGAGTCCGTTTTTATCCCTTAACATTGTAAAATCCTCCAACTAAAGCGGTGCTTTTGTAATCTTTGCGTATTGCCTTGGAAAATCGTTTGATGTTGCCACAACCTTTTCAATAACAATAAGTGTATGCTTTCTGTCAAAAAGCGGAACATCTACATTAATTATGTCAACCGTTTTTCCACCTAAGGCTTTTATTGCTTTTTCGGCTTCTTCTAATTCTTCTGCGCCTTTACTGCCCTTCATTGCAACAAAATGTCCGCCTTTTTTCACTAACGGCAAACATAGCTCACATAAAATATTTAACCTTGCCACCCCACGTGCAACTGCAATATCAAAGCTCTCTCGCTTTTGTGTACGAGCGATTTCCTCAGCTCTGCCGAACAGGGTTTTTAGATTAGTTATCCCTATTGTCTTTACTGTTTCTTCAACAAAATTAAGCTTTTTTGCTGTTGAATCGTTTGCCGTAACGGTGCATTTATCCGAACAAACTGCAAGCGGTAAAGACGGAAAACCACCGCCGCAGCCAATGTCAATTATACTTTTCCCTGTGAATAAACCTGTTTTTAACAAGGTAAGAGAATCAAAGAAATGCAGTATTGCAATCTCCTCATCGGTTTTTAAAGCGGTGAGGTTAAGGACACCGTTCATTTCGGTTAACTTTTCACTTATTATTGACAGTTTTTCAGCTTGAGATGATGTTAACGGATAATATTTATTTGTTATTTCAATTATTTTATTCATTATTATTGTTTTCCCTGTTTCCATACTGAGCCAGATAAATCAACAAGACTGAAATGTCCGCAGGTGAAATACCCGAAATTCGTGACGCTTGTCCGATATTTTCAGGACGGATTCTGTCCAGCTTTTGTATAGATTCGTTACGTATACCCTTTATTTTCTTATAATCAATGTCAGCAGGCAGACGCTTTTCTTCCAGCTTTTTAAACCTTTCGACCTCGGATATCTGTCTTTTTATATAACCCTCGTACTTTATCTCGATTTCGGCACGTTTTTTAATGGATTTTGGTAAATCGGAAGTATTATCCTCCAAAATATAAATATCCTCAATGGTAACAAGCGGACGTTTTATTAAATCCGCTTTACGCATTCCAACGGTAATTTCTTCGTAACCATACCCTGCCAGCATCTTATTTAATTCGGCAGTACAGGGAAGTGACTCGTTGCGAAGTCTGTATATTTCTGCTTCAAGCGTTTCCTGCTGATTTTTATATTCTTCATACACCTTGTCGCTAACAAGTCCTGCTTTTCTGCCTTTTTCGATAAGGCGTGTCTTTGCGTTGTCCTGTCTTAAAAGCAAGCGGTATTCACTGCGTGAAGTCATTATTCTGTAAGGCTCGTTTGTGCCTTTTGTAACAAGATCGTCGATTAAGGTTGCGATATAGCTTTCGCTTCTTAATAAAATTAACGGCTCCTTGTCCCTTATTTTTAAAGAGGCGTTTATTCCTGCAATCAAGCCCTGTGCAGCAGCCTCCTCGTATCCTGAGCTACCGTTAAACTGCCCTGCACCGTAAAGGCCTTTTATACTCTTGAATTCCAACGTTGGATAAAGCTGTGTCGGATCGCAGCAATCGTACTCGATAGCGTAAGCGGTACGCATAAAAACTGCTTTTTCCATACCTTTTATACTGTGTACAATCTTTTTTTGTACCTCCTCGGGTAGAGAAGAAGAAAGACCTTGCAGATAAACTTCTTTTGTACTTTCTCCCATCGGTTCAACAAAAAGTTGATGTCGCTCTTTATCTGAAAAGCGGACAACCTTGTCCTCGATGCTTGGGCAATAACGCGGACCTGTGCCTTTTATTACTCCCGAAAACAATGGCGAACGGTGCATATTTTCTTTGATTATCCGGTGTGTTTCCTCGTTTGTGTAGCAGATGTAACAAACCTTTTTATTATCCTTGGGTGTATCCGTTGAAAACATAACCGGCGCTTCGTCACCTGATTGAACCTCCAGCTGGTCGTAATCGATGCTGCCGGAATGTAAACGTGGCGGCGTTCCTGTTTTAAAACGGACAAGCTTTATTCCTGCGTTTATAAGACTATCGGAAAGCCTTGTTGCAGCAACGGTGTTATCCGGTCCTGACGAATAGGATTCCTCGCCGCAGATTATTTTGCCCCCGAGAGAGGTTCCCGTTGCAATAACAATCGCCTTGGCTGGGTAAAAAGCACCAAAAGCGGTATAAACTCCGCTTATAGTATCATTTTCGACTTCGATTCCGGTAACCTCTGCCTGAATCATCGTTAAATTGTCGGTACGCTCTATAAGGTTCTTCATGTAATCCATGTATTTTCGCCTGTCCGCCTGTATGCGAAGGGAATGAACAGCAGGCCCCTTGCTCAAGTTCAGCATACGGCTCTGGAGCATAACAGCGTCCGCTGCTTTGCCCATTTCACCGCCCAATGCATCTATTTCAAAGACGAGCTGCCCCTTGCCGGTACCGCCAATAGAGGGGTTGCAGGGCATATTGCCCACAAGGTCAAGCGTAAGCGTAAAAAGAGCGGTTTTTAAACCTGTCCTTGCCGCTGCTAGTGCCGCTTCAATTCCTGCGTGTCCCGCTCCTATGACAATAACATCAAATTCTTCTGCTGTATATAAAGAATGGCTCATGAATGTTTTCCTTCGACCTAATATTTTATGCTTTATATAATTGTCAATAACTTTTTGCTCGCAAAAATTATTTCCCTACACAAAAGTGTGAAAATATCTCGTTTACAACCTGTTCGGATGCCAATCTGCCATCAAGCTCACCAAGGCAGGCTATCGCTTCCTCAATATCCATGCCTGCAATATCCTGCGTAAAACCATCAAGTGAGGATAAGGCGTTGTCAATCGCAACAAATGCTCGGCTCAATGCCGCATACTGCCTTGCTCCGACTATAATTTCTCCCAAAGAAGAAATATTACCCTCTCCGAACATCTCACCTATGATTTTTTCTAATCTTTCTTTTCCTAGCCCTTCCAAAGCTGAAAAGAATATCTGTTTTCCGAAGGCTATTTCGGGTAAAACCGTCCTCAAATCACTCTTGTTTAACAGACAAACTGTACAGTCCTCTTTACCTGTAAGACTTATTTGCTTTATTATTTCTTTGTCGTCCTCGTCAAACGGTCTTGAGCCGTCAAAGACAGCTAAAACAAGCTCCGCATCAGCAAGCGCTTGCTTGCTTTTATTTATCCCGATACTCTCAATCACATCACTGCTTTCACGAATTCCTGCTGTGTCCGAGAGGTTGAGCAGCAGGTCGCCAAGTCGAATTTGTTCTGTAACAATATCTCTTGTCGTTCCGGCGATATCGGTAACAATCGCACGGTCATATCCGATTAAAGTGTTTAAAACAGAGCTTTTTCCTGTGTTTGGCTTGCCGATTATAACGGTGTTTATACCCTCGCTGATGGCTTGTCCATATCTGTGCGTTTCTTTTAATCGGAATAATTCATCTCGTATTACTAAAAGGCTGTCTTTCATTTCTTCGACGGAAACATCTCGTAAATCCTCATCAGGATAATCTATATAGGCATATACCGATGCCGCAAGCAAAGTCAGTTTGTCCGATAAATCTTTTATCTTAGCCGACAAAGCTCCTTTTGACTGTAAAAGCGAAACCGTGAGGTGTTTTTCGTTCTTTGCGTCAATAATACCACCGACAGCCTCCGCTTGAGAAAGTGTGAGTTTTCCGTTTATAAATGCTCTTTTTGTAAATTCCCCTGCTTCGGCATAATATGCTCCAGCGGTTATTGCCGTTTCCAATAACTTTTTTGTAACAAGAATTCCACCGTGACAGCATAACTCAACGGTATCCTCACCTGTATAGCTTTTCGGAGCACGGTAGATTGTAATAATACCGTCGTCAAAAACCCCGTCTTTATCAAAAAAACTGCCATAAACGGCCGTGTTTGAGCTTATATCTTCAATATTCTTACCGCTTTTGGGCGTAAAAAGTGCAGAGGTAACCTTAATAGCGATGTCCCCTGTAATTCTTATCATAGCCACACCACCCTTGCCGAGTGGAGTGGAAATAGCGGCAATAGTTCTCACAAAAATAATTTCCCCTTAAGATTCAATCCCTCAAAATCACGCTGTCTAAGTACCTCATAAACCGCTATTGCGGCGGAATTTGATAAATTCAAGCTGCGTAGTTCACCAAGCATGGGAATTCGCACACAGCTTTCTTTATTTTTAAGTAACAATTCCTCTGGAAGCCCTTTGGTTTCTTTTCCAAAAAATAAAAAGACTTTGCCCTCATATTTTACGTCTGTATAATTTATTGCAGCCTTTGTTGTGAAATAATAAAAGAAGCCGTCTGTATTTTTGGAATAAAAATCGTTTAAATCCTTATAGTAATGAATATCCAGATGCGACCAGTAATCAAGCCCTGCTCTCTTAAGCTGCCTGTCCGTAATTGTAAAACCAAGCGGCTCTATCAAATGTAAAGAAGAACCCGTTGCGGCACAGGTGCGTGAAATATTTCCAGTATTCTGCGGTATCTCTGGCTCCAGGAGTACAATGTTTATATCGCTCAAGCTTTATGTTTCCCCTCTAATTAAAGGTATTAATATATATTATATATCTATTTTACCATTTTTGCAATTATTTTTACAAAAAGAGGTGTATTTATTTGTTAATTTATGATATTATTATTCAGTTAAAATTAAAAACGGAATTACTTTCTCACGAAAGGAACGGTAATAGCAATGTCTTTATTTAATAAAATGTTTGGAACATACAGCGATCGACAAGTAAAAAAGCTGGAACCTATTGCACAAAAAATAGAAGATTTAAGCAGCAAATATGCTGCTATGGATGATGATACTCTTAGTAATCAGACCGAAATATTAAAAACCAGATTGAAAAACGGTGAAACATTGGATGATATTCTTCCGGATGCCTTTGCGGTGGTTCGTGAGGTTTCGGATCGTGTTTCTGGTAAAAGACCGTTTCACTCTCAGTTGTTGGGCGGAATAGTTATTCACCAAGGGCGTATTGCTGAAATGAAAACAGGCGAAGGTAAAACATTGATGGCCGCTCTCCCTGCATATCTTAATGCACTTACAGGTCAGGGCGTTCATGTTGTCACTGTAAACGATTATCTAGCAAAATATCACAGTGAGTTGATGGGTAATATCTACCATTTTCTTGGACTTTCTGTTGGACTTATAATTCATGGCATAACTCCTGATCAACGCAGAGAAGCGTATGCTGCGGATATTACTTACGGAACAAACAATGAATATGGCTTCGATTATCTTCGTGATAATATGGTTATATATAAAGAGCATCTTGTTCAACGCGAACATGCTTTTGCGATAGTGGACGAGGTAGACAGTATTTTAATTGACGAAGCAAGAACCCCTCTCATTATTTCGGGACAAGGCGAAGAGAGCAGCGATATGTACCGTAAAGCTGATGAATTTATTCGCAGGCTTAAATGCTACCGTATAAAAGAATTTGACGCCAAAAAGTCGGACGAGGATATTGTAGAGGATTATATAGTTGACGAAAAAGCTAAAAGTGCTGTTTTATCGGCTAATGGTATAAGAAAAGCAGAGTCGCACTTTAATGTACAGAATCTAGGCGACGCTGAAAATATAGAGCTTATGCACTACCTAAACAACGCAATTCGTGCAAGAGGAGTTATGCAGCTTGATGTTGATTATGTTGTCAAGGATGGAAAGGTTTTGATTGTCGACACCTTTACAGGTCGTATTATGCCCGGAAGACGATATTCCAACGGGTTACATCAGGCAATTGAAGCAAAAGAAGGCGTTGAGGTAGAGAAGGAAAATAAAACTCAGGCGACAATCACCTTCCAGAATTATTTCCGTATGTACAAAAAGCTATCGGGTATGACAGGTACAGCTCTGACGGAAGAAAATGAATTCCGCGAGATATACTCGCTGGATGTTGTTGAAATACCCACAAATAAGCCTATGATTCGTAAAGATCAAAACGACCTTGTTTACCGTGGTATTGAGGGGAAATATAATGCAATAGTAAATCAGATAGAAGAATGTCGTGAAAAAGGTCAGCCTGTGCTTGTTGGTACTGTTTCAATTGAAAAGAGTGAGCTCATTTCACGGCTTCTTGAAAAAAAAGGAATCAAACATAATGTCCTGAACGCTAAGTTCCACGAAAAGGAAGCAGAGATTATCGCTCAGGCAGGTAAGCTTGGTGCTGTAACGATTTCTACCAACATGGCAGGACGCGGAACCGATATTATGCTCGGAGGTAACAGCGAGTTCCTTGCAAAAGCACAAATGCGTAAAGAAGGTTTTGACGAATACCTTATTTACGAAGGAACAAATTTTGGTAAGTCGGATGATGAGCAGATTTCAGCAGCCAGAATCAGATTTAAAGAACTTAAAGATAAATACGAAGAAGAAATAAATCAAGAAGCAGTGCTTGTTAAGCAGGCAGGTGGATTATATATTCTGGGAACAGAGCGTCACGAAAGCAGACGTATAGACAATCAGCTTCGTGGTCGTGCGGGCAGACAGGGCGACCCGGGCGAAAGCAGATTTTTTATATCCATGCAGGACGATCTTATGCGTCTGTTCGGTTCTGATAGAATTATTGGTATAATCGACGCTCTTAAAATGCCGGCTGACCAGCCGATCGATGCAAAAATGCTCTCGAATTCAATTGAAGGCGCACAAAAACGTATTGAAGGACAGAACTTTGAACGCAGAAAAAACGTATTGCAATACGACGATGTAATGAACAAGCAACGTGAGCTTATTTACAAGCAACGCAGAGATGTTCTTAATGGAGCAAACCTAAAAGAAACAATTTTAAAGATGGTCAACGATTTTATCGGCGGTGTTGTCGTTCCCTTTACCTCAGGTGATGTTCCGGATGATTGGAATTTTGACGGTATAAGAAACGAGTTTGGTGGAATTTTGTGTAATAAGGATGATTTCCATTACACGCAGGACGAGATCGGTTCGCTTAATCAGGAAGATATTATTACAATGCTTTACGAAAGAGCAGAAAAGAAATATGCCGAACAGGAAGAAATATTCACTTCCGAGATTTTCAGAGAAGTTGAACGTGCTGTACTTTTAAGAACCGTTGACAAGCATTGGGTGGATCATATTGATGCCATGGACGACCTTACAGGAAGCGTGGGACTTAACGCTTACGCACAGCGTAATCCTTTTGTTGAATACAAGATACAGGGCGGAGCGATGTTCGAGGATATGATAGCTTCTATCAGAGAAGAAACCGTTCGAATGCTGCTTACTGTAATGCCGAAGAAAAAGATAGAGCGCGAGCAGGTGCTTGTTGGTGACGCTACTTTAAAGGGTCAAGAGGGTAAAAAAGTTAAACCCACACCGAAACGCAAGATTGAAAAAGCTGGACCGAATGACCTTTGCCCCTGCGGAAGCGGTAAAAAATACAAAAAATGCTGCGGCTCAGTCGGAGATACACCAAAAGTAAAATAATAAATATATAAATATTTAAAAAGAAAGGAATTGCAGATATGGGTTTTGGAATAGCTACATTAGGTTATGGATTTTTGCTTACGTATGAAGCAGGCGGCGGAATCTTTGCAGGTATTTTACTTGCATATGGTTTTTATTTAACTTCGTTAGTAAATAAACGATTTTTAGCAGCCTCTATATCTGCTCTTCTTTTAATTCCTCATTCGGTTTTATTGCTCCTTATAGTTATAGGGGTAGTTGATGAAACAAAAATTCAGCTTTTAATACAAATAAGCCGCAGTGTGTTTTATCTTGCATGGTTGTCTATGGCGTATAATTATTTTACAGCTATCAAAAATATAGCTATCGAAAACAAAAATATAAGATTGCAAAATAAAGCTATGAATAGATTATATTTAACTGTTTTAATATTACTTGCAATCTTATCTACTATTATTTTTAGTGTATTAAATACTTCATCTGTAAGTAATATCCTTTATGTTTCACAATATTTAGTTATTCTTATAAACATACTATTCTTGCATAACTGCTTTATAATGATAACAACAGAATCGCAATATAAAAAAGACAAAAGAAAATATATTGAAGAAGAAAAAAAGTTATTAGAGAAAAGGAAAAAAGAAAAATAAGCGTTAGCGTGAAAAATATAAGAAATTGAGGTACATTGGCTCGTATTAAATGTACACAACGGTGTACCATGCGATTTTTTCATTACTGTTTATGTTCGGCAGGACGTGGAGGTTAGTTTGAAATATTCCATTTTTCAAACACGGTTTTGTGCCTTTACTGCAAGAGGTGCAGTAATTCGGCTGTTGCCGGAACGGCACAATTCTAATGTATGAAAGTGTAACTTTCATACAATGTGGTTGGCGTAAACGCCACGGAAAGGAATGGATCATATGAAAGAAAAAACAATTATCAGTCGAAGTCTTACTTGGGTATCTGTGGGAATGTTCTTTTTAATCAACCCACTGTTAAATGTGGTTGATGTGCTTCCCGATTTTTTTGGATATTTAATTATTTATATCGGAGCTTCTAAGTTAGCAATGCTTAATGGGCGATTGGAATCCGCACTCAAAAAATTACAATATCTGATAGTTATCAGCGCTCTTAAACTAGCTATAACTTACTCTGTAATATCATCTGCGGTGGATTATGATAGATTATTAGCAGCTTTTTGCTTTGCGATAGTTGAATTATTACTCTTGGTAATTACCGCTTTTGAATTTTTTGAAGGTTATGAGTATTTAATAATCCATAACGAAGGCAAGAAAACAGCTTCATTAATACCTAATGTCCGATTTTTAACAACTTTATTTTTTTCATTTAAAATCGTATTATCTGTTGTCCCCGAGCTTTATGCTTTTATAGAAACACGACAGCAAATTGATGTTTCAAACTTCCAATTTCTAAACAGTTTACAAAGCACAAGAGGTTTAGTAACCGCATTTTGTTTATTTATTGTATTAATTTTAGGAATTATATGGTATGTAAATATTATAAGAATGCTTAGTACTACCAAAAATGATGAAGAATTAAACAAGAAGTTGACAGATCGTTATAATAACGAATTTATTGCATATCCCGAAAAACAAAATCTAAAATCACTTAAATTCGGACTATACATCGCATTATTAGGCTGCATTTTCTTTTTTGACATTACTGTTGACGGAGTTCGGATACTTCCGACAGCTATGGCAATAGTATTATTTTCGGTTTCTGCATTTATATTAAAAAGATTCGCTTCATTTACAAGAACCATCAAATCAGCACCTTATGTTATTATTATTCAAATTATTACCGAGATATTTAGATACCTTTATGCCGATAATGAAGCTGTTTTTCTCTCCGAACTTGATCTGACAATTGTAGTATACAGCTCGTTGGTAGTCGTGATTAGCGCGTGTGCTGTAATGCTATTTATGAGCAACTTTCTTGACGATCTTCGTGACATGTATGCAGGTATAACAACAAACAAAATTCCGACTTTTTATATGAAAAGCTTTTTGTTTTTAGTGTTTATTGTTATCGGGTCGCTCCAGATTGTTCTTCCAACCATCCGTGATGAAACCTCTGCAATCGGTTTTTTAACTGTAGCATTATGGGTTTTCCTGTGCGGAAAGCGGTTTTTATTTATCATTGAAGATTACGGCAAATCAATAAGACTATTATAAAAATTTAAAAAGACTCCGAAAGACAAGAGGTTAAATAAAGACACATGTGTGGTTTTGTTGGAATATATAAAAAAGTCGGACTTACCGAAAGAAATAAATCAGACGGCAGAAAGATGTCATATGCAATCCGCCACAGAGGTCCTGACCTTGATAAGGTGTATGAGGGCGAAAAACTGATTTTCGCTTTTCGACGCCTTTCTATAATAGACCTTGAAGGCGGCAGTCAGCCTTTTATAAGTGAAGATGGCAGATTCTCTTGCGTTTATAACGGAGAAATCTATAATTACCTTGAACTAAAAAGCGAACTTGAGCAAAAGGGGCATACATTTGTAACCAACTCCGAAGTTGAAGTTATGGTAAGAATGTATTCTCTTTACGGAGCAGGTTTTATTAGCAGACTGCGTGGTATGTTTTCGTTCCTTATATATGATAAGGAAAACGATGTTATAATGGCGGGACGTGACCCTTTTGGAATAAAGCCACTATATTACCATTGCGATTACGAGGGTATAGTTTTTTGCAGTGAAATGAAAGGCTTTTTCTTCGATTCCGGTTACAAAGACTTTGGTGTGGACAAGACGTTGTTGCAGCACTATATGACCTATCAATACGTAACAGAGCCTGACACAATAAACGGAAATTTATCTATACTTCCCAAGGGAAGCTATATGCTATATGACGGAAAAGAAAACGGAAGAATCGATATCCTTTCTTATTATAAGCCGATTTTTTCGCCAAACAAAAATACTACCTATGAACAAAAAAAAGTTAGACTTCGCGAGGCTATAGAAAGTTCGGTACGTTATCATATGCTCTCGGATGTTCCGCTTGGTTCCTTTTTGTCAAGCGGTATTGACAGTGCTGTTATAACCGCAATCGCTTCAAAAATAGCACCTGGAATAAAAGCTTTTACCGTTGGCTTTAATGTAAAGGGTTATTCGGAGCTTGAGGATGCGGCAGCTATTTCCTCGCATCTCGATATTGACCATATAAAGCTGCAATGTACATTAAAAGACTTTACCGATAATTACGAGAAGGTTATTTATCACCTTGATTCACCGCTTGCCGACCCATCGGTTGTTGCAATTTATTTGATAAGCAAAGAAGCGGCAAAGCACGTAAAGGTAATTCTCTCGGGAGAGGGCAGTGACGAACTATTTGCAGGCTACAGACAATATTCTTCCGCAATTCCGACCTCGCGTATTTATGCACTTCCTAATTTTTTAAAATCATTTTTAATGCTGCTTGCAAGGCTTCTTCCCGATCATGTAAAGGGAAAAGGACTTATTATCAGGGGATGCACTCCTATTGAGCGGCGTTTTGTCGGCAATTCTTTTGTGTTCTCGGAGGAAGAGAAGAAAGGAATTCTTCGCACCTTTGACAGCAATGTTCATTATTCACAGCGTACAAAAGGTATTTATTCGCAGGTTAGCTCCTACTCTCCGATACAAAAAATGCAGCACTGTGACCTAAATACTTGGCTTCCGAGCGATATTCTGGTCAAGGGCGACAGACTCTCTATGGCACATTCTCTTGAAGCTAGAGTTCCCTATTTGGATAAGGAAGTTTTTAAAGCAGCAAGAGAGCTTTGCGACAGTGATAAAATTACAAAAGACACCACCAAATTTATTTTAAGAGATGCTTTTGCGGATATATTAAATAAAGAAACGGTTATGCGTCCCAAGCTTGGTTATCCTGTTCCGGTCAGAGTTTGGTTAAAGGACGAGCTTTACGATTGGGCAGCAAAAATTATAAAAGAGAGTACCGCAACAGAATATATTGACAGTTCAGCAGCGTTAAAGCTGCTTGAAATGCACAGAAGCGGAAAAGGCGATTACTACCGACATATCTGGGTTATTCTTACCTTTATAACCTGGTACAGGCTGTATGTATCCGATGCCGAAAATACAAAGAACCGGATTTTAAACAGCGAGTTATAAAAAATAAATTTACGATAAATCTCAGGCAATTTAAGCCTGGGATTTATTTTTTTCGCCTTTTTTAGTTATATTTCTTACCTATGCTTTGACAAAGATTGCATTCAAAATACTGCATAATATTTGGTACAAGATGTAAAAAACGGGGTGAAAAATCTAAAGATGAATTTTTTATATGATTTAAAGGACAACAACCTTGAAGTAAAGCTGCGTGGCGAGATAGACCATCATAATGCAAAACAAGTGCGGGAGGGCATAGACGAGCTTATCGAAAACAACGCTCCCAAGAAGCTCTACCTTGATTTATCGGAAATAACCTTCTGTGATTCGTCAGGTTTGGGACTTGTTATGGGCAGAATGAAAAAAGCCACCCTTTTCGGAACAGCTTTTATAATACGCAACCCCTCGCCTGCGGTAAGCAGGATTTTAAACATAGCAGGCATGGACAAGCTATTAAAAATTGAAAGGGAATAAATATGAAAGATAAATCTTTCATATACGGTTTTGTGCCTTTGACTTTAATGGAAAGTCTCTTTTGGCAGATGCCAAATCGGCACAATTCCCACTGGTGGCGTAAACGCCACGGAAAGGAATGGTTATAATTTTGAAAAATATAGTAAGTACAAAACCTATTAACAGCATTAAATGTGTTTTCCCGATAAAGAGCGTGAACGAAGGGCTTTCCAGAATGATTATTGCTGCTTTTATTTCACAGCTTGATCCGACGGTAAGCGAACTTTCCGACATGAAAACGGTAATATCCGAGGCAGTAACAAACTGTATTGTTCATGCTTACAAGGATATCCCCGACAAGTCAAAGGCTCTTGTATACATAAGCGGTGAATATTATACCGACGGCAGAGTGATTATAAAGATAAAGGACAAGGGTATCGGTATCGAAAACATAAAACAAGCACGAGAACCCTTGTACACGACCGACAAAGAAAGCGAACGAAGCGGCATGGGGTTTACGATTATGGAGTCGTTCACCGATAAACTCAGGGTTTATTCCAAGAAGGGCAAAGGTACAACCGTTGTGCTTGAGAAAAGAATAGGTTTGTAATTATGACATCCGGCGATACATTATTGCTCATAGAAAAAGCAAAAAACGGCGAAACCGAAGCTCTGGAAAAACTTGTAACCGGCAACATGGGTTTGGTAAAATCGATAGCAATTCGTTTTCGTGACAGAGGTGTTGAGTTTGAGGACCTATGCCAGATAGGCACTATCGGCATGATAAAAGCTATACGAAACTTTGATTCCTCACACGGAACAATGTTTTCTACCTATGCCGTTCCGCTTATAATGGGCGAGATAAGAAAATACCTGCGTGATGACGGAATTATAAAGGTAAGCCGAGATTTAAAACGAAAAGGCGTCTGTGTTTTACACGCAAAAGAAAACTTTATATCGCAAAACGGAAGAGAGCCTACTGTAAGTGAGCTTGCTACCCTATGCGAGATTACCAAAGAAGAAGTTGTCGAGTCGCTTGACGCATCAATGAGTGTTATGTCCTTCTCCGAGCCTGTCGGCGAGGTTATGCTTGAGGATATGCTTGGTTTTGACAATATTTCCGAATTGTGCGAGAATATCGCACTCCGTCAGGCTGTTGCTACTCTGCCAGAGGACGAAAAGAAGCTTGTTTATTACAGATTTTATAAAGGCTTTTCGCAAAGCAAGGTGGGTGAAATATTCGGTATAACACAAGTAAAAGTATCGAGAATGGAGAAAAAAATAATGGAAAAATTAAGGGGAGCTTTGGTTTAAACTAATTCGAATTAGAAACAGTGATAAATTCGAGAAAAAGTCTTTGATATATGGAATTTTTTAAAGAATTTTTCTTACTGTTTCTTAAGAGAAGTAGTATTTCATATTCTCAGATTAACGGAGGAAATTTAATAATTTATGCAGTTAGAAATCGGCTCGGCAGTAAAGGGCAAGGTATCCGGTATTACTAAATTTGGAGCATTTATTGCACTAGAAGGCGGTATGACCGGATTAGTACATATTTCTGAGATTTCCAAGGATTTTGTCAACGACATAAATACATTTCTCAAAGTCGATCAAGAGGTTGAAGCAATAGTTCTGTCAATTGATGAGAAAGGCAGAATTGCTCTTTCGTTAAGGCGTTTTACTGAACAACAAAAAAACAGGACAGATATATCTCCTGCTGATTTTTTTGCAAAGCATGAACCGCCTACTCAGAATTTTGAGGATATGATGCATAAGTTTAAGACTATAAGCGATGATAAAATGAGCGACCTCAAAAAAGGTGTTCAAGCAAAACGCGGAGTAAGTTTTAAAAAAGGTAAAAAACCGTAAAAATTATATTCGGGTGATTAATTTCACCCTTTTATTTTTATACATGATTCTTTTATAAGGATGATAAAAAATGAGAATAATAAATGTATCAGAGGTTACAAAAGCGATTAAACAACTTTTTATCAATGCAAATTATATTTTACCAGAGGATGTATTGTTAAAATTAAAGGAATTCAAAGAAAAAGAACAAAATCAGACAGCTAAAAATATACTTTCGATATTAGAAGAAAATGCGGAAGCTGCACGTATAGATGATGTTCCCATTTGTCAGGATACAGGGATGGCAGTTGTCTTTGCAGAAATTGGTCAGGATGTTTACTTTGAAGGCGGGTTATTTACCGATGCAGTAAACGAGGGTGTTCGTCACGCGTATAAAGAAGGTGCGTTGCGTAAATCGGTTGTTGGTGACCCAATAAGCAGGATAAATACAGGGGACAATACTCCTGCTGTAATATACACAGAGCTTGTTAAGGGTGATAAAATCAAACTTACCGCACTTCCAAAGGGTTTTGGAAGTGAGAATATGAGCAGACAAATGATGTTCACCCCATCGGCAACCGAAAAGGATATTATAAATTTTGTAACAGAAACTGTTATACTTGCAGGAGGTAACCCATGTCCGCCAATTGTAATCGGTATAGGATTGGGTGGAACTTTCGATTATTCCTGTGTACTTGCAAAAAAAGCTCTTTCACGAAAAATTGGGATCGGTAACGGTATACATACCGATTTAGCGGAAAGAATACTTGAGGAAGTAAATAAAACAGGTGTGGGTGTTCAGGGGCTTGGTGGTTCAACAACCGCACTCGGGGTTAATATCGAAAGTTATCCGACACATATTGCCTCTCTTCCTGTTGCTGTAAATATTTCCTGTCATGTAACAAGGCATTCATCAATAATTATTTGATTTAACTTGACAAAATTAAAGGTATTATGGTAATATATAGATGTAAAAAATAGTGTCTATTTTATATATCAACATAATATAAACGCTATTTTACGTTACACACAGACAGAAACTCTACAATAAATACAAAGGAGAAACTGTTATGACGACGAAAATTATCACAAAGAAGTTCACTCTTACTGATGATGTTAAAGCGAGGTTACAGAAAAAGCTTAAAAAGCTTGACAAGTTTTTTCCTTCGGACACAGAAGCTGTCGTAACTCTGGAAAGTCAGAGAACCGGCGAACGGGTTGAGATCACAATCCACCGCAATGGCTCTATTTTCAGAGCAGAAGAAGCTGACAAGGATTATATGTGTGCACTTGACAAAGCTGTAGATGCTATAGAGCGTCAAATCAGAAAGAATCGCACGCGTCTCGCAAAGAAAATCTACATGCAAAAGGATTTTTTCACACAGGAGGAATTTTCTGAGGCTGAGGAAGAATTTAAAATCAGTAAAGTCAAGAAGTTTAACATCATTCCTATGAATGTTGAGGAAGCTATACTTCAGATGAATCTACTGTCACATAACTTTTTTCTGTTCAGGAATGCCGAGTCCGGTGAATTGAATGTAGTTTATAAACGTAAAGAAAACGATTATGGTATTATAGAACCTACCGAATAAATAGAATTTTTATAATTATTAAAATAAATTAGCTTGAATGCGGCTTTACAGCCGCATTTTTGACGATAATATAAAGGAAATAATCAGATGGAATTTGTTGCAACCTGTTTGTTTGGACTCGAACGCCTTGTTGGAGAAGATATAGACGCACTAGGATATAAACGCACCGGGACTATTGACGGTAGGGTTACATTTAACGCACCAGATGAAATCAGCGCTGAATGTATTGCACGCTGTAATATATTCTTCAGATATGCCGAGCGTCTTTATATCAAACTTGGTGAATTTAAAGCATTTACTTTTGAGGACCTATACCAAGGCACAAAATCACTGCCGTGGGAATCCTTTATCGGAAAAAATGATATGTTCCCCGTTAAGGGACATTCGATAAAATCAAAGTTGTTTTCTGTACCCGACTGCCAGAAAATAGTAAAAAAAGCTGTTGTAGACAAACTTTCGGCAATATATAAAATCAAACAGTTCCCAGAAAGCGGAATTAAATATCAGATAGAATTCTTTATTCTTGACGATAAAGTAATGCTTATGATAGATACCAGCGGTGATAGTCTGCACAAGCGCGGTTACCGCAAATACGGAAATATTGCACCATTGCGTGAAACCTTGGCCGCTGCAATGGTTAATTTATCACGCCCGAGAGAAAACGTAATTTTAGTCGATCCATTATGTGGCTCGGGTACTATATTGATCGAAGCAGCACTTTTGATTACCAACACTGCACCTGGATTAAATCGTGCTTTTATCTCGGAAGAATTTCCATATGTACCTCATTCGGTGTGGGAGAAGGTTCGCACACAGGCAAGGGCAGCTGTCATTCCCGCAAATACAAAAATATACGGTTATGACATCGATCGCACCAGCATTGAAACGGCAAGAAGAAATGCGTCTGATGCCGGAGTATCATCAATTATTTTATTTGAAGTCAGAGATATCAAGGATTTTCGTTCACCTGTTGAAGGAGCAAGAGGTACTGTTATAACAAATCCTCCGTATGGTGAAAGAATGGGAGATCTGCAAAGTGCAAGAAGCTTACTTACTTTAATGGGAAAAGTGTTTTCAGTGCAGATTCCAAGCTGGCAGTTATATATAATCAGCTCTGATGAAGAACTGGAAA
Organism: Clostridiales bacterium; assembly: GCA_003452915.1. Lineage (GTDB taxonomy): Bacteria > Bacillota > Clostridia > Oscillospirales > CAG-382 > UBA1049. Next base: position 80,045 of record DMMZ01000027.1, read on the forward strand.
GACATTTTGGAAGACGAAGTGACAAAGTGAGAAAATTATATAACGGTATGATAAAATGCGGATTATATCAATATTTTAAAAATAAAAAAAAATAAAAAATCACTGTTGACATTTTTAATATTTATAAGTAAAATATATGAGCAAAACAAAAATTTATAAATCAAGGAGGAAATTCCAATGAAACTGAANNAAACAACAAAGAGCGGAATTATACTTACAGGTTCCGCAAAAGAAAAGCCGCAGGTTGCTGAGGTTATCGAAGTAGGTCCCGGCGGAGTGGTTGATGGCAAGGACATTGTTATGTCCGTTAAAAAGGGTGACAAGGTTATTACGAGCAAGTATTCCGGCACCGAGATTAAGATTGACGGCGAGGAATTCATCGTTGTTAAACAAAATGATATACTTGCAGTTGTTGAATAAATTCAACAAAACGCAAGTATATCACCTGCAAATATCCGAATAAATTCGGACACCTGCAAATATTTCTGTCACCTCAGAAGGAGGTGACTGCGAATCGCTTGCAGCGATATCATACCGAATTGATTTGCAAATAAACGTTTTACGTTTAATTTACGCTAATGAGTAAGAGAAAAACATTAATTTACTATTTAGAGAGGAATGACAAATATGGCAAAAGAACTTAGACAGGGTATAGAAGCAAGAGAAGCNNAATACTGTTAAAATTACATTGGGACCAAAAGGCAGAAATGTTGTACTTGATAAAAAATTCGGCTCACCGCTTATTACAAACGACGGTGTTACCATCGCAAAAGAGATTGAACTCGAGGACGCATTCGAGAACATGGGTGCATCTCTTGTAAGAGAGGTTGCTACCAAGACTAACGACTCCGCAGGTGACGGTACAACCACCGCAACATTGCTTGCACAGGCTATTATCCGTGAGGGTATGAAGAATGTTGCAGCCGGTGCTAACCCGATGATTCTTAAAAAAGGAATTTCCAAGGCAGTTGATGCCGCTGTAGAAGCGCTTGTTGCTTCTTCTAAGGTTGTTAACGGAAGCGAAGACATTGCTCGTGTAGGTACAATTTCAGCCAGTGACGAAGTTATAGGCAGACTTATTGCCGATGCAATGGAGAAGGTTACTTCAGATGGTGTTATCACCGTTGAAGAATCCAAGACAGCAGAAACTTATTGTGAAGTTGTTGAGGGTATGCAGTTCGACAGAGGCTACATCACTCCTTACATGGTTACGGATACAGATAAGATGGAAGCTGTCATTGACGATGCTCTCATTCTTATTACAGATAAAAAGATATCGAACATTCAAGAGATTCTTCCGCTCCTCGAGAAAATCGTTCAGAGCGGTAAGAAACTTGTTATAATCGCTGAGGATGTTNNGCTGTTAAAGCTCCCGGCTTTGGTGACAGACGTAAAGAGATGCTTAAGGATATCGCTATTCTTACTGGCGGCGAGGTTATTTCCACCGAACTCGGCTTGGAACTTAAGGAAGCTACCCTTGATATGCTTGGCACAGCAAGACAGGTTAAGGTTAACAAGGAAAACACAATTATCGTTGGCGGTGCAGGTGAAACCGCTGATATCAAAGCAAGAATCACTCAGATAAAAGCTGCTATCGAGGTTTCTACAAGCGATTTTGATAAAGAGAAGCTTCAAGAGCGTCTTGCAAAGCTTTCTGGCGGTGTAGCAGTT
>DMMZ01000027.1:81766-171045 GCA_003452915.1 Clostridiales bacterium
GTTCTCAGAGCGCTTGAAGAGCCTGTAAGACAGATTGCAGAAAATGCTGGCTTTGAAGGTAGTGTTGTTGTTGATCGTGTAAAGAAAGAAAAAGCAGGCGTTGGCTTTGATGCTTATACAGAGAAATTTGTTGACATGATTCAAAGTGGTATCGTAGACCCGACAAAGGTTACACGCTGTNNTATGGGCGGCGGTATGGGCGGCGGAATGTACTAAAAAGGAACTTTAATAGAATTGAATGGCTGCTTATATAAGCAGTCATTCTTATTTTATTTGATAAAATATATATACACAAGACTAAAATTGTGTTAATATAAGATTATAAGTTGACAAATAATAAGTCAATTAAAAAAGAAAGAGGTGTTTTTTATGTCGCTTGAGGAAATAGGTACCAAGATTTTCGCAGGAAGTTCCAGTCATAATTTTGCTAAGTCAATGTGCAGACATCTTAACACAGAAATCGGACAATCACAAGTGATCAAATTTTCGGATGGAAATACATTTGTAAAGATTCTTGAGAAAGTAAGGGATAAGGACGTATATATAGTACAATCAATCGGACTAAACCCAAACGATGACTTTATGGAGCTAATATTTTGGATTGATGCTTTTAAAAGATCGAGTGCTAATTCGGTCACAGCAATCATTCCTTATTTCAGTTATGCAAAAGGTGATAAAAAGGATGAACCCAGAGTATCTATACGAGCACGAGTCTGTGCAGATTGCCTTGAAATCGCAGGTGTTGACAGAATTATAACAATGGATCTTCATAGTCCGCAAATTCAGGGCTTTTTCAAAAAACCGGTAGATCATTTATACGGTATGCCGATTTTATGCGGATACATTAAATCAAAAAATATAAAAAACATGGTTATCGTTTCACCGGATGTTGGTTTTGCTAAATGTGCAAGAAATTATGCAACATATTTTAATACTTCTGTTGCAATCGGAGATAAAACACGTCTTTGTCACGATGAAAAATCAAAGGTTCTTGGAATAATAGGCGAGGTAAAGAGCAAAACTGCAATAATTGTTGATGATTTTACAATCTCATGTGGTACTTTTGTTGATGCAGCTCGTGTTTTAAAGCAAAACGGAGCAGAAAGGATTCTTGCTTGCGTATCTCATGCTCTTTTAACAGAACAAGGATTGGTAGCTCTGGAAAACAGTCCGATAGAAGAGCTTATAGTCACAGACACAGTTGAAAACACAAAAGCCTTCGAACATTCAAAAATAAAAGTTGTATCAGTAACAAAGCTTTTTGCTGAAGCTGTGAATATAATTCATAACAAAGAATCCTTAAGTCAGCTTTTCGACTTAAAAAACAAGTTTTACGAATAGATTGATTTACTTAAACATGCTAAAAAAATATTTTTGTTTGTTTGAGACAAAAATAAATAAAAAAAGCACTATTAAATTGTAAACACTTTTATATTAATTTGTGATAATATATATTTATAATTCATGATTGCATGAATGTCTCTCATATAGTACAATAATTAATTAAACATAGAATATTTTAACAGGAGGTTTTAGCTTGAAAAAGAAACCGGTTCCACGTTTACTTTCAATTTTGATATTTGTGCTTGTTATAGCTTTTGCTGCAAGCAAAAGAAAAGAATTATTCCGTAAAGAGACAAAAAATATTAATAAAACAGTATAATTGCATATATCTTTTGGGGGAAGTTTCATGGTTAGGATCATTTTTTTATTTGTTATGATTGTGTTCGGCTCGGGCACTTTAAGTGCTTGCAATGTTGACTTCGATAATATATCAAAAGAATCGTTAGATATTGAATTTTCTATTGAATCCGATGATATATCAGAGTCACCAAGAGAAACTTCAGACGAAATTTCCGATATAGTTTCTCAAAATGAACCGGAATTTTTTGACTCAACCTTTGACGAAACAAAATTCATAAAATGCAGTGATGTTTACGACGAGCCAAACTATGAATCTATATATAAATTCACCCCCGAAGGAACAATGATTTTTTCAAAAAATGATCTTGAGGGTTTTATACAATCCGAAGAAAAGTATTTAGTTCGTACTTATAAAAATAGAAAAGGGTATGAAATTTGGTATTATAATAACGAGAATAAAGAATCGGTAAAAAAACTGTTTACTGTTGACGGCAACGATAAAATTTCTTATCAAGAAAAAGTACCAACAAGCTTCATAAATGAATCTGAATTCAACACAATTTATTCTTTTCATACTGACTGGAACAATAACTGTTTTTAAGAAAAAAGCATATTTTTCTCCAAATTTCCATATTATATTATACATTGAATAATATTATCTATACTGCTTCTTTGAGAAGTAGTATTTGGATAATATTCATGTATACCTGGTAGCAGGAGGGGTTTGGAATATGAAACTCGGCCTTTTGATTAAGAATAAAAAGAACCGTTCAAAGCTTCTTTTAGTTCTGCTGCTTGCTTTTTCTTTTGTAGCAACTGCTGCAGCATTAACTAAAAATAGTAATAAAAATACGGATACAATAGAAGTTTTCTATCCGATAAAAGCTATTTCCACAGAAGAAAATATCTATACTCTTACCGCAGTACTCACGGGTGATGAGAAAGAAGAAGATATCAAAATGCTGTTGTCTGTTTGTGAAGGATTGGGTATAAAAATAACCTACTTTGCAGAAGCTGACTGGATAGATGACAATGAAGAACTTGCTATAAAAATAGGAAAAAATGGAATTTTAGGTTTACGTATAAGCAAAGACTTAAGCGGTCGGAGAAGAAATTTTGTAATGGAATATATCGCTGACCGAAATGACGAATTTTTTGAAAAAAGCGGTAAATATGCAAAATATGTACGTGTAGAAAACACTCCTGACCAAACACTTACACAAGTATTAAATGCTTACGGACAGTATTGTATTTCATTTGAATCTGCATTAACTAAGGGTAGTACGGGAACAATAACCAAAGGCAAGATAATCGATATAGGTTATATAGACGAAAATACCGCCTATACGTTAGCACAAGCGGTAGGTGAGGCTATTAAGAACAGTTTAACCTGTATTGAGATGGAAAAGTTTTTGTATGAGATTGGGAGTGATACTGATGAATACGGAACGCAATATACTTGATATTCTTTTTTCTGGTTTCCAGCCGCTCTTTATGGAATTCGCACAGCAGTTATTCAACTTTGAGACAGAAATTACCCGAAATGAATATGACATAATAGTAATAGGGGAATCAGGCGGTGACCTTACAGGTGAAATATCCTGTAATTATATAATCTGCCCCCAGAGCATGAAAATAAACGGCAGGATAAAGAGTAAAAGTGTAATAACCTGTGGAATGAACACACGCTGTACACTTTCATTTTCAAGCATAGCATATGATAAAGCGCTTTTATCAATCAACCGCCGCATCGACTTAGAAAGCAGAAGCATTCACCAGTGCGAAAAGCCTGTCGATTACTACGAACCACTAACGGTTTATGAAAATTTAGTCGTGCAGGGATTGAATATATTGACGATATAAAGTAGTATCATTTTAATATTCATTCCTTTCTTAAGAATTCTTGTCTAAAAGTTTTCTTTCATAAATACCACCTCTTGCGGGGTGGTATTGTTTATGTTATGCTTATTAAAATAATTCGAATTTTATCCAACAAAAAGGGATTGTAAAAAGTCTTATTAACAGAGGGATGAAATAGAGGTGAAGGCAGTTGAATGAAGGTGAAGTGATATTAAGACTTCAAAACGGGGATATCTCCGCTTTGGAGTTTGTTTACAAGGAATATGTAGATAGGCTTTATTCGTTTTCTTTGTCGATTTGTAAAAGCAAAGAAACAGCAGAGGACGTAACCGCAGATATTTTTATTATGTTATATCACTATCTTTCTTCAGGTAAACAAATATCAAATCTAAAATCGTTCCTTTACACTTCGGTCAGGAATGCTACATATGACAAGATGAAAATTTTGTTGAGGGATGATACTTTACCAGAGGACGATATAATCGTCAGCAATGAATTGGACATCAGTGAAAAGGTGGCTGTTTCAATTGCACTTAAGAGATTGTCATCAAACGAACGCGAGATTGTCCTGTTATATTGCTACGAAGGCTTTTTGCACAAGGAAATAGCGAATATTTTAAATATACCAGAAGGTACGGTTCGCTGGAAATACCGTAATGCAATTATAAAATTAAGATCCATGCTTGGGGGTAACGATAATGACTCAAAGTAATATTGAGAAGCTAATTTCCGAGTCGATAAAATCGGCTCCCGAAGAGTTATGGAAAAAAATAAAGTATGAAATTGCAAAAGTGATTGCCGACGAACTATTGGAAAAGCTTGAAAAACAAAAGGCACCGAAAAAGCAAGAAAGCATGGACAGAACAAATGATTTGATTATTACAATAACACCAAAATTTTATTTTAAAGGAGTAAATAATTATGGCTCATTATAATGGCTTGTCAAAATTACAAAAATTATTGGGGATATATGAAAATACCCAAAAAATTGAAGATTATAATATTGCAAACGAAGCTTATGAAAAACAAATTGATAGCGGAAATTATACAAACAAAGAATTGCAAGAATATGCTTATCTGCAAGATCGTCATTCAGATAACATAGCAAATAAAGCAATAGCCCTATATAATCAAGTGATTGAAAATGCTAAAAATAATAGAGACAGCTCTTATTATAGTGCACATAATCAACTTATAATATTGCTAGCCAGGAATAACAAAAGTCATAAAAGCATTGACAGGTATAAACAAATGGTAAAGGATGAACCCGATAATTATCATGCTTATTTCTTTTTGGCAATGTCATATTTTTGGGTAAAGCAATATGATGACGCATGGCTTGCAATTGAAGCTGCTTTAAAGATAGAGCCAAATAATGCAAGTCTTTTAAGTGAAGCAGGATATATCATCAAAGCACTTGGCGGATATAATGAAGCTATAGATTTCTTCGATAAATCNNAGACGTGAGATCGAAAGAATGAAAAAATTGATATAAATACAAAGGATTGTAATTTGTGTTTTTATAAATTCACGAAACGCCGAGGACAGCGTTTTATAAATAGTTCATTTAATTAAAGCAGAGCTGTTGCATTTAATCGCAACAGCTCATTAATTTTATATATTATTTCTTCACTATCTTCGATAGACTATATATACTTTCAGATTTGTCCTCTTCTTCGGTGCGTAAAATCCATTTGCCATTGGTAAAGTCGGGGATATTTACGGGTTTACCGCTGCAAGCGATTGACTCCTCACTTAATGTTGAAATACACATCCAGGAAGCTGTGTCGTAGGTATCAATCGGAGGAGTTGTATTGTTTGCTACGCTTTCTACAAAGGCGCTGTAAACCAACCAGTCAATGCCGTCATGCCCTCCAACAGGGTTCTTTTTATATTCTTCCCAAAGTGGATGTTCATATTTCTCGAAATACTTTTCCGCACTGTTTACTTTTGCAGCAACGGTCTCCCATTCACTCTCACCGTCCATATGAATATAGTTGCCGTCCTCGCAGTACATTCCTTTTGTTCCGCGAACGGTAAAGCCTCTTGAATAAGACCTCGGTAAAGTAGTATCAAGTGTCAGTACGACAGTTTGCCCTTGAGCACACTTGATAATTGTTGTAACAATATCACCTTGAGCTACATTAACCTTAGCATGAGGATGATCTGTTCCCTTTTTTTCTACAATAAATTCATGTAAACCTTTTGAGCAGGAAGCAACCGAGGTTAAGTATAGCATTTTATTACCTCGGTTAATATTAAGCACCTGTGCAATCGGTCCCAATTCATGGGTAGGGTAGTTCTCGCAGTTGCGGTTGAAATAATTACGTTGTCTGTAATGACGTTTAACATCACCATTGGCGATTTCGTCTCTGAGATCGTGCATATAACCACCCGAGCAGTGAACTATATCACCAAAAACACCCTGCTTGACCATATTAAGAACCAAAAGTTCTTTTCTGCCATAACAGCAGTTCTCAAGCATCATACAATGAATGCCTGTTTCCTCGTAGGTTTTTACAAGCTTAAAACAGTCATCAATTGAATATGCTCCGCCAACTTCCATACCTACCTTTTTACCAGCCTTCATTGCTGCGGTAGCTATTTCAATATGTGATTCCCAAGCAGTCATAACAAGAACAGCATCAATTTCCTTTATTGCCAGTATTTCACGATAATCGGTTGTGTAGACAGGAGTTTTCCCTGTTTTATTTTTTACTTTTTCGTAAGCATCTTTTACTCTATCTTCGTATAAATCACATACTCCGAGAATTTCAACTTTTCCTAATTCGTACATTGAGAGTATAATGCCGTTCAAAATTCCAAGTCCTCTGCAGCCTAAACCGATTACTCCTAAATTAATTCTTTTTTCGCTCATATTTTTAAAAACCCCATTTACAAATTTAATTTCATATGATATACTTTAAACATATCAGAACCAAATTCGAATTAAAATATAAAAATAGCTATATTTACTACGAAACTAGCTATTTTGAGTTGGTGTTTATGTTTCCACTTACATTTTATGATATGAAGGAAATACGACGGCTATTTAACGTCCGTTCGGTTATAACCTCAATTGATGCAGTCCGACCGAAAGATTTTTATTTTAACGGTGAAATGCATGATTTCTGGGAGGTTGTTTTCGTCTTGGACGGAAGTGTATCAGCAACAGCAGACGAACGTGTTTATATGCTTATTCCGGGACAGGTTTTATTCCACAAACCATTGGAATTCCATCGTATTTGGTCTACCAATGATACGTCACCTCATTTAATAATTTTCTCCTTTGAGGTTTATGGGGATGGAATGCGTTTTTTTGAAAATAAACTTTTTACGCTTAACGAAGAAAATATTGTGAAAATTAAAAATACAAGCATGAAAATTCGAGAAGCTCTTGAAGCATCTGTAAAATTCAATAAAGGATCCGATGAATATATATTTGCATCTCATAAAGCTGCAAATTCTATAGAGGATTTTCTACTCGATTTATATAATACAGCATCTGCAAAGCATAATACTTATGGAAGTGCAGACAGTGAGGATTATAAAAAAATTGTACGAGTAATGCATGAAAATTCCGAAAAAAATCTGTCAGTTTCGCAAATTGCTATGCTCTGCAAAATGAGTGTCAGTAGCTTGAAGAAAAAGTTTTCTCTATTTTCCGATAAAGGTGTCGGCAAATACTTTATGTATTTAAAAATGAGAAAAGCAATAAACATGCTCTGCGAGGGAATGAACGCTACCGAGATCAGTGATACGCTTGGTTTTTCGAGTGTGAATTATTTTTACTCTGCATTTAAGCGAGAAATTGGTCTGACACCAAAAGAATATCTGAAACAAACAAAAGTTTGATGTTTTAAATATTATATTAAAAGTAAAATACCTAGAAGATTCTGATTAATATTATTAATTTTAAAATATTTGGGGGATAATTATGACACTTGTGGTTATGGCAGCCGGAATGGGCAGCAGATACGGAGGTCTAAAGCAACTTGATCCTGTCGGACCAGGCGGCGAATTTATTATTGATTATGCAGTATATGATGCAATTAAAGCAGGCTTTACAAAAGTAGTCTTTATAATAAAAGAAGAAAATTTTTCTTTATTTAAAGATACTGTCGGGAATCGTATTTCGGGTCATATCAATGTTGAATATGCATTTCAAAAAATTGATAATATACCAAAAGGATACAAAATACCTGAAACACGTTCGAAACCATGGGGAACAGGTCATGCTGTACTTTCTGCAAAAAAATTTGTTGACGAATCCTTTGCTGTTATAAACGCTGATGATTTTTACGGCAGAGAGAGCTTTTATCTTATTGCAGAGTATTTAAAAAAACAAAAAGATACTTCGAAGGCTCATTTTTGTATGGCGGGTTTTGTTATAAAAAATACACTTACAGAGAATGGTCATGTAGCAAGGGGAATCTGCGAGACAAACAAGGACGGAAACCTAATCAATATCACTGAACGTACAAAAATTATGAGAATTGGCAGACAGGTACAATTTTTCGAGGAAGAAACAGGCTGGACAGCGGTTGATGAAAACACTACAGTTTCCATGAACTGCTGGGGTTTTGAAAAATCCTTCTTTTCTACATTGGAAAAAGGCTTTACAGAATTTCTCGAAAGTAATAAAAACGATCTTTCTAAGTGTGAATACTATTTACCGTCAGCTGTTAAAGAATCTATGATAAGCGGTGAGAGCGATGTAAAAGTGCTTATAACTAACGCAAAATGGTATGGCGTTACCTACCGAGAGGACAGGGATACGGTCGTTTCATATATAAAAAACCAAGTTGAAAAGGGGATTTATCCGAGAAGCTTATGGAATTAGAAATTAAAAACGAATTAACAAGAATTGTAAATGCCTTTAAAATTGACGGAAATGTAACCGATATCGAAAAAATAAATATTGGTCATATTAACAATACATACCGAATTTTTACCGATGGTGAGGATGATTACGTTCTGCAAAGAATAAACACCAATATTTTTAAGGACCCACACAAACTTACCGAAAATATTCTTGGGGTAACATCTTTTTTAGGTAAGAAAATTACCGAAAACGGTGGCAACGTAAAGCGTGAGACATTGACTCTTATCGAAACTAAAACAGGTGGTCATCTCTATTCGGAGGAAAGCGGATTCTATCGTCTGTATATTTTTATCACAGATTCTACAAGCTATAATTCAGCTATCCGTCCGATACTTTTCCATAACGCAGCTGTAGCGTTCGGAAAATTTCAAAAACTTCTTAGCGATTTTCCGGCGGAAAAGCTGCATGAGACAATAAAGAATTTCCACAATACTCCAAGCAGATTTAATGATTTTTTAACGTCGGTTGAAAAAAATCTCTCTGGAAGAGCTGACTCTGTCAAAACGGAAATAGAATTTATTAAACAAAGAAAAGACTTTTATTCATTAATAACAGATAAAATTTCATGTGGAATAATTCCTCTAAGAGTTACGCATAATGATACAAAACTTAATAATATCATGATTGACAACACCACCGATGAAGGTGTTTGTGTAATCGATTTAGACACCGTAATGCCCGGATCATTACTTTACGATTTTGGCGATAGCATCAGATTTGGTGCCAGCAGTGCTAAAGAAGATGAGAAGAATCTCGACAAGGTCTATATGGATCTTTCTTTATTCGAAGAGTTTACAAAAGGCTTTTTATCANNGCTTCCTATCGGTGCAATAATGATGACACTCGAATGCGGAATGCGTTTTCTTGCCGATTACATTGACGGCGACAAATACTTTGCTCTGCATTATGAAGGACAAAATCTTGACCGTGCAAGAACTCAACTTAAGCTTGTTACTGATATGGAAAAGAAGCTGCCCGAGATGAATAAAATTGTAGAAAAATACAATAAATAATATTATAAGGTAAACAGGAATTTTTTATGAGAATCGGAATTGATTTAGGCGGAACAAGCGTTGCGGCAGGTTTGGTTGATGACGCTTATAAAGTATTATTTCGTACAAGTGGCAAAACAGCCGGTTGTAAGACAGAACATGAACTTTTTGTAGTAATAAATAAATGTGTTTATGATTTATTGGAAAAAAGCGGTGTTTCAATCGATGATATCAAATCAATCGGAATAGGTTGCCCGGGTTCAACGGATGCGGTACGTGGTGTTGTTAATGTTGCTGATAATTTACCATTATTAAACACACCTGTTGTAAAAATACTTAATGATGAATTTAAAAAACCGGTATTAATTGACAATGATGCAAACTGTGCTGCCTGGGGAGAATATAAAACAGGAATTGCAAAATATCATGAAAACATGGTAATGATTACTATTGGAACAGGAATCGGCGGTGGAATTATTATAAATGGAAAATTGATTCCAGGTAAAGAAAATCATGCAGGCGAAATCGGGCATATGGTTGTAGACATACATGGTAAACGCTGTGCTTGTGGACGAATCGGTTGCTGGGAAACTATTGCTTCTACACGTGCTTTGATTGATAAAGTAAAATCGGAAACGGAACATGTTCCGTTTACCATTCTTGGAAATGTTGTGTCAGAAAATAACGGTATTGTTAACGGAAAAACATTATTTACAGCAATGAAACGCGGTTGTAAAATTTCAAAAAGTATTTTTTCTGATTATATAGAATTACTTGCTGTTGGAGTTATGAATATAATAGAGATTTTCCGTCCTGATATGATTGTTTTGGGTGGAGGGATTTCCAGAGAAGGTGATACCCTTATAAATCCGCTTCGTGAGTATATCGGTGAAACTTCCACACGTATTGAAACCAGTTCACTTGATGACAATGCAGGTATTATTGGTGCAGCTCTTTTACATTTAAAATAATCCAAAAATTTCTATCAATATTTTTCTTTAGTTTGAAAACAATATAATCAGAGGGAAACCTCGTTATTTGATAACTACAAAGGAGAATAAAAAAATGGCAAGCAGATCTAATAGAAATTTAGTTCCCGAAGCTAAGGCTGCAATGGATCAGTTTAAAACTGAAACTGCAAATGAAGTTGGCGTAACTCTGAAGCAGGGTTATAACGGCGACATTACAGCTCGTCAGGCTGGATCTATAGGCGGACAAATGGTAAAGAAAATGATTCAAAGTTATGAGAATCAGCTTAAAGGAACCAAATAGTTAGTTAATAGATTTTTAAATGCAACACAGCAGGAAAACCTGCTGTGTTTTTATATTTATAAAGAACAGTTTTTATTTGCAAAAATATATATTTTTTTACAAAATATATTGTGTTAAATAACAATATATGGTATAATACCGACAATCAAAGCAGATATATGGTAAATTTTATAAAATTGTTTAAATTCCCTCATCGTTATGTCATTGTAATAAAAAGTAATTATAATGAAAAAGTGTAATCATTTATCAAAATAAAAATGAAGGATGGAGAAAATGAACAAACAAAACCAGATCATCGGATACCTACCTGATGAAAAACCAACGCCAGTGAAATTGCTTCTGTATGCGATACAACAGGTTATCGTAATGTTCCCTGCTACGGTTGCCGTTGCGTTATTTACGGGATTTCAGATTTCAACCACAATTTTTGCCAGCGGCTTGGCCACTCTCTGCTTTATCTTCGTAACCGGAAGAAAAATTCCACTTTATTACGGCTCAAGCTTTTCCTACCTGTCAGCTATATCCGGATTATTGGCAGGTGAAGCAATCCAGCCATACCTGAGTCAACAGACATTAGAAGGAATTAAAGCATGGTCAGATGGTGCCAGCAATGTTCTTCCTGGAGAAGCTATTTCATATGCACAGTTTGGTATCATTGCATCCGGTTTAATTTCTATCGCTGCAGGACTTATAATTAAACTTGCAGGAACAAAAGCAGTTGAAAAGATTCTTCCTGCATCAATTACCGGTCCTATTGCAATGGTAATCGGATTAACTCTTGCCGGTGTTGCTCTAAGCGATTCAGCTCCAAAAGCAATTGCAGAAGGAGCGTCAGAAACAGTATTCAATACAGGTTGGGTATGGGGTATTTCCCTGGTTACTTTAATATCGACAATATTATTCTCAAAATATCTAAAAGGATTTTTAGGACAATTACCTCTTCTTTTAGGTGCTGGTGTCGGATGTGCTTTTGCAGGTTTGTTATATGCATTCGGCGGCGACAGCATGAATATGTTCCGCGAGATTACCAATGCACCTACAGAGATATTCGCAATACCGGCTTTCACATTGCCTAAATTTTCATGGGTAGCCGTGTTAGCAATTATGCCAATTGCTTTTGCAACAATTCCGGAATCAACCGCTCATATGTATCAGTTAGATATATATGTAAACGATCTGGCAAAGAAGAAAAATTCGGATAAAAAATATAATCTTATCGAAAAACTGGATAGAAACCTTATCGGAGACGGTATCGGCGATATGGTCTCCGGTTTAGTTGGTGGTCCTGCAGGAACAAACTATGGTGAGAACATCAGTACAATGGCTATAACAAGAGTATTCTCTGTTCCTGTTCTTATTGCGGCTGCTGTAATTGCAATGTTTATTTCGTTTTTTACTCCACTGGTAAATGCAATATATTCTATTCCTCAAGCGGTTATCGGCGGACTTGAGATTTATCTATTCGGTGCAATAGCAGCACAAGGTATTGCTATAATGATCGAGAAGAAGGTTGATATGTTCAGCTCAAAGAATATTGCAGTAATTGCAACAATTATGGTAATCGGTATTGGTGGTAATTATGCATATGGCGGTAATATTCCATTCTTCGGTTTAGAGGTTCCATGTATAGCAGGTGCAGCGATATTCGGAATTCTTCTTAATTTATTACTCAGCATAGGTGAAAAGAAGCATATAGATCAAGCTTAAATTCACTAACATAATAAAGGAATGAGTTTAAAATGCTCATTCCTTTTATTTTGGTATTTTTTGTATCAAAACACACATAATAATCTTAACAAAATTAGGAGTTAAAAGATGCATATTGAAACAACATCGTACTGGAATAAAACTGCTACTAAAACAGAATATCCAAAACTAGAAGAGAATATCGAGGTCGATACACTTATAGTCGGTGGTGGTATAACCGGAATAACCTGTGCTTATTGCCTTGCGCAAAGAGGTTCGCAGCCTGTTGTTATTGAAGCAGGTGGTTTGTGCGATGGAACAACAGGAAATACAACTGGTAAGGTTACTATTCAGCATGGCATTATTTACAGCGAAATCGAAAAAAAGTATGGTATGGAATATACGAAAATGTATGCGGATTCCCAAAGTGAAGCGTTAAATTTCGTAAGAAATGTTGTGGCGGCTGAAGCAATTGATTGTCAGCTTACTGACAATACTGCATACATTTTTGCTTCTGACGAGAAAGAACGATTACAAATAATCGAAGAATATGAGATAGCTTTAAGGCTCGGGATACCTTCCGAATATTTTGAAAAAGCAAAATTCCCTCCGGGTAACCATGGACTATTGGGATATAAAAATCAAGCGGTATTTCATTCTGTGCGATATGTTGAGGGAATTGCAAAAGCTGTTGTAGCCAAAGGAGCAAAAATTTATTGTAGTACTAAGGCTATTAAGGTCGAAGATGGGGATATAAAAACAATAACCTGTGAGAACGGGATTACGATTAGAGCAAAGCATCTTGTTCAGGCTACTCAATATCCGATTTACGATGGACCGAACATTTTTTATGCTCGTCTTTATCCAAAGAGAGCTTACGGTATGGCAATTGATGCAAAGAATGATCTGCACTTTGATAGTTATATTAACGTTGGTGAACCCTCAAGGTCAATTCGAACTCATGTTGAAAATGGAAAAAGAATTTTGATAGTAGTAGGGGAAGGGCATACAACAGCACGCGGTGAAGATGATATGGAAAAGCATTTAGACAAGCTATACGACTTTGCAGACAGCTTTGCTGGAGTAAATCGGGTACTTGCAAAATGGTCTGCACAGGATTATAATACACCTGATAAAATTCCTTATATCGGACGAATTTCTGATCATTCAAATGTTTTTATTGCCACCGGCTTTAAAAAATGGGGACTTACCAGCGGTACACTTGCGGGAAATATGATAGCAGATATGATTGCAACCGGAAATAATCAATATGAAGAATTGTATTCAAGAAAACGTAAGGACATAATCACTTCAATAGGAACTGCTATTTCTGAGGTAGCAAGCTCAGTATATGAGTTGGTGAAATCAAAATTCGAGCCATCCGAAAGCGTAAAGAACTTAAAACAGGGTGAAGGAAGGGTAATTTATTTTGATGGTAAAAGTGCAGGTATTTATCGAGATTTTGAGAATAATATAACCATTTTAAACGTTTCGTGTGAGCATATGGGTACAGTGCTTAATTTTAATAACGCAGAGAAAACATGGGACTGTCCTGCTCACGGTGGAAGGTATTCATCAGAAGGAAAACTGCTAGAAGGTCCACCAAAGGATTCACTTAAAGTGCTTTATAAAGGAAAATATTCTGATTTAAAGTAAAAAAAGGGTTGTAAGCAAAATTAGTTACAACCCTTTTACTATATTTGTTCAACACAGACTTTAGTTACTACTTTCTTACTTTTTCTATCATATAATACACTATATACAATACCACCTAAAATAAATACCGCTCCAATTATAAAAGAAAACTTGATATTTTCACCAAGAAATAAACCACCAAAAATTACGGAAATAATCGGTTGTAAAGGATAGAATAAAGCACAACGTGAGGCTTCTAATATAGATAAGCTTTTATTATAAATAATATTTGTAAGTGCAGTACAAACGAGACCTAAATATAAAAGTCCAAAAATAACATCGGTATTAAAAATATTCGGGTTAGGTGCGGATATAAGTTCATATGTCATAAACGGTACCGAACATGTAAAGGCTATAATAATCGCATAAGTGGTAATGGTCATTATGCTGTATTTTTGTGTTATTTTTCTTACGAATACACTCATCAACGACCAACCGGAAACTGCAACAAGACAATAAAATACTCCGAGAAAAGAACCGCTTATTCCTCCGCCATCAATTATTATAACAATTCCAATTATAGCGGCTATAATCGTGATAATTTTTGTAAACGTAACTTTTTCTTTTAGAAAAATTACGGCGAACATAATCATAAAAACAGGGCTTAACGAATTCAACAACGAGGAAAGCCCTGCACTTAAAAGATTCGTTCCATAAAACTGTGCAGCTATACTCAAAAAATACCCAATTATTCCAATTAAAAAAATATATTTATAATCTTTTTTCTCAATTTTCTGCGGCTTTTCTTTTATCATTAGGAAAAGAAAGACTATTCCTGCAATTAAATATCTTGAGAATAAAACTGTCATAGGTGTAATTTGTGTCATTATATACTTACTGACTACATAAAAACTACCCCAAGCAAGCATTGTTATAATCAAATATAAATATGCCTTGATTTTACTATTTATAAATTTCACACTCCATCTTATAAAACACATTAAGATGGAGTGTAACACTTTTTTATAAAAGAGTCAATATATTTAATTTACAAAATTTTATTATAGAAATCAGAAAAAAATGTTTGTTTATATCTCCTGTTCTTATGGCTCAAAAGTACCCAGCCATGCACGCTTTATTTTCAGATTATCCTTGGAGGTTATTTTATTATCTTGGTCAATATCAGCAGCGAAAAACTGATCCTCAGTTAATTTTACTGTACCAAATAAAGCACGCTTTGCATATAGATAATCTTTTGCAGTTATTTTGCCATCACCGATAACATCACCTTTAGTAAATAATGTTTTATTTACATAATATGCAGCAATTATTCCGGCTTCAAGCTTTGCAATTTTTTTTAGATTTGATTCAACAAGCAACCATCTAGTTGCTGCAAAATTAGTGTGAAAACTATGATTAATTATATAATACAACGGTGTTCCGACACTCTTGGCACCTCTGAGAACGCCGTAATACTCGTCTATTCCGTCATCGAATTCATGGGAGCGTGTGCCTAGCTTGCTACCTTCCTTTACTCCCATAAGCGTTGCAACGCCTATTGAGAGTTTTGAAGCAAACTCTATTGCATTGTTCTTGTTCTCATAAGAATAATATACAATTACATGATCGGCATTTTTTCGAGTGCTGGCATTACTGTGAAGTGATAAAAACAAATCATAACCTACCGATTTTCTACCTCTTTTGGTTTCATCAAGTTCATCGGTTTGTACTGATCTTGTAGTCCCGACCTCAAAGCCGAACTTTTCTAATTCATTCTTTAAAAGCAGGTGCAGCTTCCACATTACCTCGCTCTCATAATATTCGGGAATTACCGTACTTTGATTAACTTTTCCATAATGGCCTGCGTCGAGCATAATTTTAAAAGCCATAAGTTAACCTCCTCATTAATGTTTTAAAAGACTTTTATGGAGGTTTGTTCCTCATGAAATTATATGAAATAAAACTTATATTAGATTATTTCTTGCTTAAATTTGAGATCTGCTCGGCTGTCAGTACATTGCTGTATACTTTTGCGTATGCAACATTACCATTGAAGAACGCTTCACCCGTACCCTCGGAATTTACATCCGAACCGATACAGAAAGCATAAGCGGCTGTTGTTGCTGTATAGGTGATTGGTCCGTTAGCAACAGCAGATCCGGCAAGCTTCCCGTCAATATATAGCTTAACTGCAGAACCGTCATAAGTGCCTGCCAAGGAATAATACTGACCTTCTTTTATATCCGCAGCAACGGTTTTATATGTACCGTTAATACTTATCCAGAACTCGATTTGTTTTGTAGAACCGTTAATCTCAAAACCATAACCGCCCGACTGCATATTAGCAAAAGCATCAGAATATGTGGATGGGAAGGCATTAATCATTATTTTTGATGCAACTGTTATTTTTTTATTATATTTTGAGTAATCATCGCTTGTGAATTTAATACGCATATACTCGTTTGTTCCATTGAACTTTGCAACATATGCATCGCTTAACTTGGAATCAATTTCAATTTTTGCATTAAAGTTTTCAATCGTCTTTGAAAGAGATCCTTCATCTTTAGCACCGCTTGAATTAAAAACTATATCAAGTACATCAGCATCAGGTATAGGAGCGTTCGGGTCAAATGGTGCGGGTGCTTCTCCTGTTGTTTTAAAGGTAGCTTCAATAGCTTTTTCACTTTCTTTACCATATGAATCTATAGCGGTAACTGTTACTTTGTATTCAGTTCCCGATGTAAGACCAGTAGCTGCAAAGGTCATGTTTTCATGCTTATTCAAGAAGTAAAAATCAGACCAAATTTTTAAGGATAATGCTTTTGAATTATCTGATGTAAGATAGAAATCAAATCTATAACTGTGCATATTCTCGTCGTCGGTTGCTTGTTTGAAGCTTAAAGTACAGCCACCGTCGTTAATATTAGTTATATTTAGAGTTGTACCTTCTTCAAATTCAGGTTTATCTGCTGTATCGAANNTCTTTGTTCGATGGGTTATCTATCGTGTATTCTGTAGGAAAGAACTGCTTGGTTATAAGGTCATATGGCTTGAATGCAATACTGCTGTCGGAATAAACCTCAACAACATAGAACTGAGCTGCATTGTTTGCATTAGGAGGAATAGTTCCGTAAGCCATACCGCTTTCTAGCTCAAAGTAGCTTAAGGTACCGCAACCCAAGGAAGTAAAATTCTTTTGATTAATTGATCTGGGATCATTAACAGGATAATGAGAATGCCCAGAGAAGTCAACAACCTGCGGATATTTATTGAGAACAGTCGTTAATTGAGGTGTACCCCATACATCGCTTCCATAAACTGTATCGGTTATATGATAATGTTGTGTTACAAATATCGGCTTATTGGGGTCCTCCGTAGCCGCTTTTGCAAGCTCTGTATCAAGCCATGAGGATATGTAGGTGTAATCTGTTGTATTACTTAAAGAAACTCCTATAAAATGATAACCATTAATAGTTAAGTGGGTGTTTTTCGAAACGCTAAGTGTAGTTTCCCAAAGAGTTTGTGCATCTGCGGGAGATGAATCGTTGTAATATTCGTGGTTGCCCATAATAAAGACTTTTTGAGTGCTGTCCTGTAACTTACTATCTACAGCAGATGCAAAAGCCTTTAATTGATTTTCGTATCCGTTGTTTGTCATGTCACCGGCAACAATAAGTGCGTCAAAGTTCTTGTATTCCTGCTCTGATGAATAACTGTACATAAAATCCATTGCTTGTTCAAAGCGCTTGTATTCTATTTGTGAAGAAGTGCCATCAAAATGCGTGTCACTCATTGCAGCAAAACGTAAAACAACCTGTTTTACCTTTGCAGCAGATTCTTCCAGTGAGTCAGCTATTGCTTCTAAAGCATCAGAAGTAGTTTGGTCACCCGAACAACCTCCAAATATCGGTAATAATATTAAGATTGACATAAAAAAAGCCACCATTGTTCTTTTCATACAAAAGACCATTCCTTTCTCAACTTAGTGTAAGAATAATAAGTGTAGGATTATAACTCTAATTAAATATAATACATAATATTTCATAAAAGTCAATCTGAAATTTATAATCTATTCCGATTTATTTATCAACTTTTTAAAAGGTCAATACGTGTTTCGTTTAATAAATCAGCTTTGAAAATTTGCTATTCGTCTGATAAGGATTTATGTAATTAATATTCAATAAAATATTTGTAATATTAAGATCATTTTAAATATCGTCTTATCATTTTACTTTAAAATAATATTGTCGATATATATAATGAAAAATAATTAAAGATTGGTAAGAAAAGTTATGAAAAAGTATAGAATACCTTTAATTTTATTTGCTATATGCTTTTACTTTGTAATCTACTTAACTTCGACTATTTTTCAATCCCAACTTTTGGGTAATATTTTGTCACCAATTGGTGCATTATTATCTTCTGGAATTATATTTATTTTTTTTAATAAATTCAATGAAGATAAATCGATCAAAATTGTTTGGTTTTTATTATGTTTAGGTTGTTTTTCTTGGACTATCGCCGACATTTTATGGGCGTATTATGACATGGCGTTAAAGATTAATCCAAGTTTAAGCAATTTAATTACAGCGTTTTATGCAGGAACTAATTTGTTTTTTTTAATTGCACTAGTTATATATGCAATTCGTGATTTTAGAAAATGGAATGCTATTTTATTAGTAGTTAATTCAATATTCTTATCTATTGTTACATTGTACTTTTTGTGGATTGTATTTTTAAATAAAAATGTTAATATGATAAATATTATAAGCAATAGCAACTGGGTTACTACATTTACAATAATTTTAGATGTGTCAGCATTAATTGGAATAACCATTTGGTATTGTTCAATGAATTTTAGAAAAATTCCTTTATTCCAATATATAACTTCATTTTCTACAATTATATTTTTCACAGTTGATTTGTACTGGTATTATTTATATATCAATAAAATATATATCCCCAATTCTGTTATAGATGCTTTTTATATGCTTTCCTTTCTTGGTTTAGCTGTTGGAGCTTGTTTACGTAGTATTACAGTAATTCAAAATAAACCGCTTAATGTTAAATATTCTAAAAAAAGTATAAGAAATACAAGTTTATATTTAATTTTTTGTTTAATAGCAACAATAATTTTTAAAGGTTTTAGATTAAATGATGTAGTAAATTTTGGTTTTATATTTATAATTTATGTTAGTCTATCCATTTATATATTATCAGCTATAAAAGAACACAACGTAAATCTTGAACTAGAAAAACGTATAAATGAACGCACAAGAGAATTAATTGAAAAAAATAGAATGCTTGATATATTATCTAAACAGGATTCAGTAACTAATCTTTATAATAGACGCTATTTTGTACAAAAATTAGAGACTGAGCTTGTTAAAACTGCTTCAAATGAAACACTTGCTTTAATATTTATTGATTTAGACCGCTTTAAAACAATTAATGATATCTATGGTCATGATGTAGGTGACCTTGTTTTAATCGAAATAGCAAAAAGATTGCAAATAACTGAACATAAGGATGCTTTTATTGCACGGTTTGGTGGTGATGAATTTTGTCTGGCATTTCATTCGAATTATGGATATCAAGAGATGGAGGAAATCGCTAGGCAAATTATTGACAACTGTAATAAAATTATTAAAATAGGTCTATATTCATTTAAATTAACCATTAGTGTAGGGATATCAATTTATCCGCTCGATGCAGGTGATACTACGATTTTATTAAAAAACGCAGATATGGCTATGTATCAGGCAAAAAAGAAAGGCTATAATAAATTTGTTTCATTCAATAAACAATTAAGTACTATTATAAAACGAAAGAATGAAATTGAAGTTGCTTTGAGTCAAGTTAATTATGATAAAGAATTTACATTGTTTTATCAACCTCAATATAACATGCAAAAAGAATTAATCGGTATGGAAGCTTTATTACGTTGGAACAGTCCGAAAATTGGCTCTATACCCCCTGCAGAATTTATCCCTATTGCCGAGGAAACTGATCATATTGTTCCGATAGGTTCTTGGGTTATGAAAAAAGCAATTGAACAAATAGTAAAGTGGAATCAACGTTTTAAATCGGAATTCAGGATGTCAATCAATGTTTCGCCTAAACAATTGGAACAAACCGGTTTTTTTCAAGAATTACAGGCTTGTATCAGTAGTTGCGTAGCTAAACCGGAATGGGTTGATATAGAAATCACTGAGGGTATTTCGGTAGAGGGTGCATATAGGATGACCGAGATATCCAATCAATTAAAAAATGCCGGAATTTCAATATCTATAGACGATTTCGGAACAGGATACTCATCGTTAAGTTATTTAAAGCTGGTTCCTTTTGACCGACTTAAAATAGCAAAACCTTTAATTGATTCAATAACCACCGAAAACTTTGACCAACATATTACAGAATTTATTATTGCTCTTGCAAAATCACTCGGCATCAAAACAATAGCAGAAGGTGTAGAATCACAAAAACAATTTGATCTTTTATTTGAATTAGGCTGTGAACAAATTCAAGGTTATTTACTTGGTAAGCCAAAATCACCAGAAGAGTTCGAAAAAAACTATTTTACAAAAAGAAATTATTCGATAAAGGAAATCGTTAAAGTAAGTAATAATAAGATAGCTATAACAAGTGATTAATACATATCTAATACTATTTCTCTTTATAAATAGTAAGAAAAATTCTTCAAAAAAGNNAAATAATTAATCTGGCAATTAAATATTAAAATTTTTCATAGTACAGTTTACCAGATTAATAGAGACTTTTCCTCGAATTTTCACTGATTCTAATTCGAATTATTATAAAAAATTAAATACAAAAAAAGCAAAGGAATCGCCCCAGCTAGGCGGTTTCTTTGCTTTTATAATAAATACTATCTATTTTAATGAAATAGAAATTGCTTCTATAAAATTTTCTGCTTTTTCTGGGTCAAAATGTGTTTCTTTACAATTTCTGATTTCTGCAAAAGCTTCCTCATAAGTTTTTGTTCGCTGATAAGGGCGGCTAGAGGTCATTGCATCAAAGCTATCAGCAATTGTGAGAACTCTTGCCAGTGGATTAATTTCTTCGCCTTTAATACCGCTCGGATAACCTTTTCCGTCATAACGCTCATGGTGGTGCAGAACAATCTCTACAATATTTTCCAAACCGTCAATTCGTTTGATCATTTCGGCGCTGTCAGCAGGATGTTTCTTCATTTCTGCCCATTCTTTTTCGCTAAGTTTTCCGGTTGAAATAAGTATGTCTTTTGATACGTTTATTTTTCCAAGGTCATGTAAATATGCTCCGTATACTAATTTAGTTTTTTCATCTTCCGGAAGTTTAACAAAATCTGCATAAAGCTGACAATACCACACAACACGTTCAACATGATTATATGTATAGCTGTCACGCGAATGAATAACATTTATTAAAGATTTAAGTGAAGTTAAACTGCTGTCTAAACAAGATGAGTTGTCAAAAACGGATACATACTGCTCGACACGATTTCGACGGAAGAACTTGGCTCTGTATAAAGCCGCATCCGCACGGTTTATCAGTTCAACAGGGTTATCACAGCCACCATTAAAACAAGCGACACCAACCGAGATTGTCAATGAGCCGGATGGAAGTAATTCCTGTCCTTCAAAATGATATTCCTCGACACTTTTCCTAATTTTTTCACCAAGCTCAATAGACTGTTCTTTCTGTGTGTCATATAAAATAACAGCAAACTCTTCACCACCGTAACGGCAGAGGATATCATCCTTCCTTACATTCTGTTTAAGTAACCTTGCAAGTTGTTTTAAAACAGAATCACCTTTCTGGTGACCGAATATATCGTTATATATTTTAAAATAATCAATATCGAGTAAAATAAGTGAAAGAGGCTTGTCTTCTTTTAAGCTGTCGTTGCATTTAACACGTAGGCTTTCTTGAAAATATCTGTGGTTATAAATGTTAGTAAGTCCATCTAAATTAGCAAATCCGGTAAGCTGTTCTATATGTTCGTTAGCAATTTTTACATAAGAACCTAAAATCCAAGCAATTACGACAAACATGGAACAAAGAGCAATGTCGGTTTGAAAAAAAGTATTTATGCTAGAATTATACATTATAAGATCGAGAGATAATAAAATTGTTGAAGCAGCGATTGCTACAATTATACCAGCTTTCATTCCTATTTCTATTGTATAAGAAACAACAATAAATATAAAAATGAATTTATAATAACTTTCATGTGCACCACTAAACATGATTGATGCGAAACATACAGCGAAAAAAATTATTATTTCTACAATAAGCGTCAATTTAATTCTTTTATTATTATCCATAATTATCCACATAAAAGTAATTATAGAAAATATAGTTAATGTAAGTATAAAGGCCATTATATTAATATTGCCTAAGTTACTGTTTGGTGTTACTTTAAAGAAATGTTGAAATAGAGGTGCAGATGAAAAAAACAGCGCAAGAATTTTTAAAGTGAAAAACATAACATTTAATTGTGTCTGTCTTGCATTTTTAATGCTTTTCATAATAATGTTTCTCCACCTTTAATATTAAATGGAATGAGAGAGACCTGATCAGGTCTCTCTCAGCGATGAACCCTATCTGTCTGAAAGCGACTTAGGCTCCTCGGGTTGATAACTCCACCAAAAACAAGCGGAGGTTGCAACAAGAGTTGCAAAAAGAGTTGCTAGAACAGAAACGGCTGCCATGAGTTTCAGTTTCATTATTTCACGCTCCTTTCATTTATTAAAAATCGACCAGTTTACGATCGATTATATTCATAAATTTATGACCTTTTTTTGTTAACATAAAAGTCTGCCATAAAACTGACATAGTAATACTTAAACCAAAACCAAAATGACGATTGTAATCTTCTGTAAAATAATATAAAAATATGGTTGTTAGAAAAAATAATGTCAAAGTAATTAGTGAGTTTCTGCGAAGTTTGTATATTTTTTTAGGGTTAGTAATAGGTTTTCTGGGAGAAGCAACAGGAGCTTTTTTGTAAGTGATATAAAAAGACCATGCAAAGACAATTATAGAAAAAGATAAATAAAGATAAATTAAATTAGGGTTATATAGATATCGGCATAACAGAGACATAAGCGAAATGAAAAATATACTAAAAATCAAGCAACCGGTAAATGTACTGCTATGGGCACCGCCAGTAGATTTTCTTAGTAGACCAACAAGAATAAAAATAATCATTCCTTCTATCCAAAAATTTCCAATTATGCCAAGGATAGAAACGATAAAAAAGATAATCAATAATTGGAATATAGCAGTAAGTCCATATGCCATTACAGCAACTTTTTCATTATCAAATTTTAAATTAACACCAATATTATCAGCTATTTTCTTTGCTATCTTCTCCATTATAAACGCCCTTTTTTAATTTTGAAGGTATTATTTTATATACAAATATCATTTCAATAATTAAAAATATATTTGTTGGAATACCTATTAATGCTTTTATAATTAAATTATCTATCGATGACTTATCATAAAAATAATAATTAAATTTTTCAGTGCCAAAAATTAAATTCGCAATACCATAAGTAACTAATTCAAAAATCAAAACAGATAATGCTGTTAAAAGTACAGCTAATACAGTAGAATAAATGTTTGTTTTAAATAATAAATAACTTAATAAAATACAAGCTATCATTATTAAGATAATATCAATATTTATAGGTAATTTTTTTATACCAAAAGCTAATATAGAAAAAGTCAATGCCATCACAAAAAGTCTTAAAGGCTTTATCATTAACTTATTAAATGCATGAATAGCAAGAGAATAAGCTATAAACTGTAAAAAGTACCCTGCAACACCATCTGCTAAAAATAACGAACAATACTTTCCGATTTGATCCCAATTCATCATAACATTTTGTCTCCTTGTGTTTTTACGGCATTCATGCTTTTTATCGAATAATAAATAACTATTGGTATGAATGAATGTATAAACAGATCCCCAATGCTCATAATCGAATAACCGGTATCGATATAATCCGCAAGAAAATTCAACTTAGTGGATTCTGTTAATTGAATGTGAAGGTTGTCAATTCCCTGGCTTAGATTTCCTTCTTTAAAGAATCCCGTTAGTTTTGACAGGGTAGGGAGAACAGGCATATGACCGTTATTTGCATTTATAACTATTTTGTTAAGTATAGTACCAATAATAACTAAACCCGAACCAATAAAAGACTGTATGTATAATCTACGTAAAATAATAGGAAGTAATAGTACAATTATAAAAGCCATTTGAATATGTTTGGCATAAATTACATAACTGTAATTTCCGTACAATGCGTTAGTTTGGAAGAAAATATAAACAATTTCTACAAGAAAAAGTGGGTAAAAATCAATTTTTAAAAAAATAATAGATACTTTATATTTTTTTATTTTTGCTAATATTATACCTGCAAGAATAAATAAATACACAGAACCTCCTATATAACAAAAATCTAATAAATTATAAAGATAAAATTTTATATGAATTCTTTTATATTATAGCATGATTTTTGAACAAATGCAATAGTATTAATAAAAAATATTACAATAAATTGTTATTTTTAAATAAAAGTTCATTTTTACATATGATTTATATTAACAAAAAACGGAAGCATTAACCTCCGTTTTTATATTATTTTATCTTTTTAATATTTGCGTTCCGTAATAAACTGCTCTTGCACCTAATTCCTGTTCTATCATTAAAAGACGGTTATATTTTGCAACACGTTCACTGCGGGAGGGTGCTCCAGTTTTTATCTGACCTGCGTTAACAGCGACAGCAAGGTCAGCAATAAAAGTATCCTCTGTTTCTCCACTTCTATGAGAAATTATACAATTGTAATTTGCTGCTTTAGCGATATTTATAGCGTCAAGCGTTTCGGTTAAAGTACCGATTTGGTTAAGCTTGATAAGAATTGCATTAGCAGCGTTAATCTCGATACCCTTAAGAAGTCGTTTTGGGTTGGTAACAAATAAATCATCGCCTACAATCTGGAGCTTTGAATTGTTCGCTGAGGTAAACTCACGAAAACTATCCCAATCTTCCTCTCCAAATGGATCCTCCAGCGAAATTATCGGATATTCTTTCACTAATGAACGCCAATGAGAAAGAAGCTCGCTACGGGTAAGCGTTTGCTTATTTTTTGGAAGATAATACTCCCCGTCTTTATACCATTCTGTTGTTGCGGCATCAATAGCTATATAAAAATCGCCGCCAGCCTTGAAACCTGCTTTATCAATCGCGTCAAGAATAACTTTTATTGCTTCCTCATCACTAGAAAGATTCGGAGCAAAACCGCCTTCGTCACCAACAGCGGTGCTTAAACCTTGTTTTTGCAATATACCTTTAAGGGTATGGAATACCTCAACACAATAACGCAGACCCTCTTTAAAAGTCGGCGCACCGACAGGCATAATCATAAATTCCTGTACATCAACGTTATTAGAGGCATGGGCACCTCCATTTAAAATGTTCATCATCGGTACGGGAAGGGTAACGCCGTCACCCATTGAAGCGTATAGAGGTTGTTTCTTTACCGCAGCGGAAGCTCTTGCACAAGCAAGCGAAACTGCGAGCATAGCGTTTGCTCCAAAATTAGTTTTATTGTCAGTACCGTCTGAAGCAATCATAATATTATCGATATTATTCTGATCGGTTACATCCTTGCTTTCAAGCAGCTTAAATATCTTTGTATTGACATTTTCGACAGCTCTTGTAACACCTTTACCAAGAAAGCGTGTTTTTTCACCGTCCCTTAGCTCACAAGCTTCAAATGCGCCTGTGGAAGCACCCGAAGGAACTGCTGCTTCTCCTGTATATCCATCATCAGTAGTGACCTGCGCCCAGACAGTCGGATTTCCTCTTGAATCGATTATTTCCATCGCTCTGATATTTTTTATTTTTGACATATTTACCATTCCTTTAAATTAATTGTCAATAGCTATATTATATGTCATTTATTTACTTATTACAATAGAAATGACATTTTAAATATTTATTCTTACTTTATATTTTTCCAACCAATAATTTAACTGCAAAAAATATGCTATAGTCTGAGGTGTGGTCATTAATTGACCATACCATGGTTCGCTGCGATCTGTTTTTATAAGCTTTTTTACAGCATTTTTATCCACCAGTTCGAAAATGGGGGAATTTTTATTATCAATAACCTCCTGCAGCATACCTCTTACAATAGACAAATATTCAGGGTTATGTGTTTTGGGATATGGACTTTTCTTGCGTTTTATAATACTTTCTGGTAGTAAACTTTCCATCGCAAAGCGTAAAAGTCCTTTTTCACGCCCGTCAAGATTCTTCATTTCCCAAGGTGTGGAGTAAAGATATTCTGCAATCCTATGGTCACAGAAGGGTACACGCACCTCAAGTCCGTGGTACATACTCATACGATCTTTGCGATCTAATAAAGTCTGCATAAACCACTGCATGTTCAGATAAACCATTTCTCGCATCCTGGCTTCCTCGGATGTTAATCCGTCAAGTTTAGAAGCGTTATTTATGCTTGAATTATATCTGCTGTCAACGAAATTGTTACCGTCAAGACGTTTTCGTAAATCTTTACTTAAAAATGAGCTTCTGTATTCGGTTGATTGAGCCCAAGGAAAACCGTAAGCAGAGCGTATTTTTTCATCCCTGAACCAAGGGTATCCACCGAAAATTTCATCCGCACATTCTCCAGATAAAGCAACGGTAACGTGCTTTTTTATCTCACCGCAGAACAACAGCAGCGAAGAATCAATGTCTGCCATACCCGGTAAATCTCTAGCATCTACCGAAGCATATAAAGCATTTGCCAAATCGTGTGAACCGATAGTAATGTTAAGATGTTCTGAACCAAGAAAATCAGCCATTATATTTATATATTTATCATCGCTGTCCGGCTGGAATTTGCTTTTTATAAAATACTTTTCGTTATTTGCATAGTTGACAGAAAAGGTTTTTAGCTTTTCACCTTTCTTTTTAAGATAATTACAAGTAATTGCCGAGATTATACTGGAATCCAATCCACCTGATAAAAATGTACCGATAGGAACATCGCTTACTAACTGTTTTTCTATTGAATCGGTTACAAGATATCGTACTTTCTCGACAGTTTCTTCAAGTGATTCATTATGTTCTTTATCCTGTAAAGTCCAATAAGCATGCGTTTCAAATCCTGCGGAGTTGAAATTTCCGCAATAACCGGGCAATATCTCGTTTATTCCTTCAAAGACACCGCAGCCTGGTGTTCTACCTGGTCCAAGGAAAAATAATTCTGATATGCCTCTGTAGCTTAATATCGGCTCAACCTTTGGATGAGCAAGCAACCCTTTTATTTCAGATGCAAAAATAAAGTTATCACCCTTTATGGAATAGAAAAAGGGCTTTACACCCATCCGATCACGTGCGAAAAACAGATTTTTGGTTTTATCATTCCATATCGCAAAAGCAAATATACCATTTAATCTTTCAAGACACTTTTCTTTCCATACACAATAAGCTCTAAGTAAAACTTCTGTATCGCTGTGTCCCTTAAAGTGTTCACCTAAATCAACTAATTCTTTTCGTATTTCTTCTGTATTATATAGCTCACCGTTATAAACAACTGTGTATTCCGAGTCTTTATAATCATATTTCATCGGTTGAGTTCCGTTTTCTATGTCAACAACGGCAAGTCTTGCATGTAACAGAGTAACATCACCACTACAATAAATGCCGTCGGCATCAGGTCCTCGTCTTTTCAAAGTATCCAGTATGTTTTTTTGTTGTAGGTTATTAAGTATTTCATTCTCAAAACAGACTTCGCCGGCTATTCCGCACATAAAAACCTCCACGATATATAAATTTAACAAAAAAACGTCCTTCCTGATTTTTTCATGAAAGAACGCCATTGTTCCATATTATTATATGCAATTTTTTTATAAATAGTCAGAGAAAATACCTGCTTTTACTGAAATGTAAAGCAGACATTATGGGGTGTATAATCAGTCGATAGGAGTAAAAGCGGATTTATCCAATCCGCAAACAGGGCAAACCCAGTCATCGGGAAGATCTTCGAATTTAGTATTGGGAGCAATTCCGCTATCGGGGTCACCCACAGCAGGGTCATAAATGTAACCACATGAACATTCGTATTTCATAGATATTCTCCTTTTATATTAATTTTTGTTTATACTGTTTCTTAAGAGAAGTAGTATTATTAACGCCGCATTAGCGGTCATTTTTTTATTAATTGACTTCCAAAATTATAACCGAAATCATATGCATTTTTTTTATCTTCATCGTTAGGTTTAAATTTAATGCGTAAACCATCAATAACATTCAATCTTATTTGCTTCATTCGCTCGGTTAAATTAGCGACAGCTTCTCCGCTCCAGCCATAGCTGCCAAAAGCAGCAGCAAGTTTTCCTTTATTGACAACGTAATTCATTCTGCTTAAAAGATCCCAGATGGGAGATAACGCATCTCCTAAAAAGGTAGGTGAACCAAACAGAATACCGTCAGCAAACTCAATTTCTTTTATTACAAAATCGAGATTACTATCGACCATGTCATACATTCTGACATCAATATCGCCGCTTGCTTTGATACCGTTTTTTATATTTTCACCGATTTCCTTTGTATATCCATACGCACTTACATAGGGTATTATTACAGTCTTTTTCGTATTGGGATTTTCTGCAAGCGTCCATTCGGTGTAGGATTTCATAACTTCATCAATATGACTGTCAATCACAGGACCGTGTCCTGTAAGTATCATGCTTATAGCAAATCCCTCAAGACGGTGTAATGCATTTAACATAAATGGTTTTCTGAACGGATAAATTATGTCGTAAAAATACTGTGCAAATGCCTTTTTATAATCTGCTGTTTTCTCAATAGGGAGTGAACTCCGAAGAACACCCTCAAAACTGTAATGAGCCCCGAAAGCATCGCAGGTGAAAAGAAGCTCGTCCTCCTTTACATATGTGAACATTGTGTCTGGCCAATGTAAATTTGGAAGCTGCATAAAAAGTAGTGTTTTGTTGCCTAAGCTTAATATATCGTTATCCTTTGCGATTATGCTCTTGAACTCACGGTTGACAATTTTCTTCAGAAAACTAATAGCGGTCTGTGTTCCGACTATTGTAATATTAGGATTGAGATCCAATATCTTTTCAATACTTCCGGAATGATCGGGTTCGGTGTGATTTACAATTATATAATCTATTTCAGAAAACTTTTTTATTCTTTCGAAATATTCAATATATTCATCAGTGAATTTTGCCTTAGCAGTTTCAAAAAGAGCTGTTTTTTCACTTCCGACAAGAATATAAGAATTATATGTTGTACCGAATTCGGTTTTCATTATTATATCAAATACACGTAGGTTCGGGTCAAGTATTCCGTTCCAATAAAGGTCGTTTTTTAATATTAATGTTTGCATTTCACAATTAACCCTTCCATTTAAATCAAAGTTTAAGTAAGTTTATTATGTACATAAACAAAAAAAAGCATGATTTTTATCATACTTTTTAATATAACATAATATTTATCTGACAATGTTAAAATGCGAAGCATTTTTCTAATGCCGACAAGTTACATTAAAAATATATCTTTGTTTATGTCGGCTATTATATCATAAAAAATAAATAATTTCAAGTCCTAAATAACAACAATTGTTATTTAACTTCTGTTCTGCCTTCAATTGCTCTTAATAATGTAATACCATCAGCATATTCCAGCGTGGCTCCGACAGGGAGACCATATGCTAAACGTGTAACCTTTATACCTAACGGCTTAATTATTCTTCCGATATAAAGAGCGGTCGCTTCACCTTCAACACTAGGGTTTGTTGCAACAATTACTTCCTTAACATTTTCATCAATACGGGAAAGCAGTTCTTTTAATTTAAGCTGTTCGGGTCCGATACCGTCAATAGGGGAAATGACACCGTGTAAAACATGGTATTGTCCCTTGTATTCATGTAAATTCTCGATAGAATCTATTGCTTTTGCATCTTCAACAACACAAACAACTGTCTTGTCACGAGTGGAATCAGAGCAAATATCACACTTCTCACGCTCACAAAAGGACTGACAGCTACTGCATAAATTTATAGAACTCTTGACATTCAAAAGACTGTCTGCAAATTCCTTGACATTAGTTACGTCCATACCAAGAACATAATAAGCAAGACGTGCAGCGCTCTTTCTGCCAATACCGGGCAGCGAGGCAAAATGATTTATAAGTTTTTCAAGTGAAGGTGTCAATTATAAGCCATTCCTTTCGCACATCGAAATAAATTTCGATTTATAAAATTTATTTTCGATTTTACATCATACCGGGGATATTCATATTGCCTGTTACTTTTGACATTTCTGTTTCCTTAATATCAGCTACCTTTTTAACAGCCTCGTTTACAGCTGCGACAAGAATATCCTGCAATGTTTCGATATCGTCAGGGTCAACAATCTCTGGCTTTATTTCTATGTTTGTGATTTCGCTTTTACCATTAATTTTTACGGTAACAACGCCACCACCTGCGGTAATTTCGTATTCTCTTTGATCAAGCTCTGCAGTTAAAGCTTCCATATTCTCCTGCATTTTCTGAGCCTGTCTGATCATTGCGTTCATGTCCTGTGGACCGCTGCCTATACCTTTTGGTAATCTTACTTTCATAATCTATATTCTTTCCTTTCCAATAATTATATATTATTTAATTCGTCTATGGGAAGAGGGTAGACCTCGTCTAAACTTGTTTTTTCTTTGATAATTAAATTATATGCTTTTCCAGTTGTTGATTTAACAGCATTCTCAATTAACTCTTTATTACTATCTTGTGTAAGAAGCATCTTTCCTAGCTTATCAGTGTATATAATAACTTCATTTCCTTTTTCATACATCCTCGACATTTTAACCAAAGGATATATCGAAACTTGTTCTTTTAACTCTTCCAAAACCTCTGGAAAAGCAGCGAATGGTTTTTCGTTCTGCTGACTTTTAATGATAGGGTTGGGAATAGGTATGATTTTTGGCTCTTCTACCTTCGGTGCTTGTTTTTCGGGTGTTTGAGTAACTACTGGTGTTAAATTTCCTTCCGATAATCGTTTTTCAAGGTCTGAAATTCGAGCCAATAATGCCTTTGGATTTTCGGAAAGCGTGAGGTCACACAGTTTTATTATTGTAAGTTCAAAAAAGGTCTTTTTATTAACGGTAAATCTGCTGACAGAATTAAGCGATTCCTCAAGCACGGAACTGAAATATAAGAGTGTCTCGGTTGTAAAAGCTTTTATCAATCCGCTTATCTTCTCGGAAGCTAAGGAGGAGAAAAAGAATTGTTCTTTTAGATATGCTTCACTTGAAGAGGGCAGGCTTTTTGCAATAAGTAAATCTCTTACAAAAGCGATAAGGTCAATCATAAAAACATTAAGGTCTTTTGAGGATTTATGCACCTGACTTAACAAAGACAAAGCTTCGGCGATATTTTTGTTTGAGATTGCATCGAACAGATAAATTATTGTATCGTTATTGGTAATTCCAAGCTGTGTTTGAATATCGGAAAAAGAAATGGCGATATTTTTATCTCTGCCTGCAGAACAAGCGTCAAGCAAGCTTAACGCATCTCGGGCAGAACCATCTGCAAGTTTTGAGATTAACAAAATAGCATCGTCTGCTATAAGTATATTTTCTTTTTCTGAAACATTTTTTAACAATGCGGCAAGTGAATCCGGTTCAATACGTCTGAAATCAAATCGCATACAACGTGAAATAATAGTAGCAGGAAGTTGATTCAATTCGGTCGTGGCTAAAATAAAAAGCACATACTCGGGCGGTTCTTCCAGCGTTTTTAAAAGTGCGTTGAAAGCACTGTCCGATAACATATGAACCTCATTGATAATATAAACTCGCTTTTTTAATATAGAAGGCGGATAAACAACCTCGTCGATAAGCTCACGTACGTCGGCAACTCGGTTGTTGCTCGCAGCGTCAATTTCAAGAACATCGGTTGCGGTGGCATTATCTATAGAA
This sequence comes from Clostridiales bacterium, assembly GCA_003452915.1. Classification (GTDB taxonomy): domain Bacteria; phylum Bacillota; class Clostridia; order Oscillospirales; family CAG-382; genus UBA1049. Next base: position 113,769 of record DMMZ01000027.1, read on the forward strand.
CGACAGCAATAACACTCGTTACACGGGTTGCCTTCAACAGGATTTTCACAGTTGACTGCTTTTGCAAGTATTTTTGCTGAAGAAGTTTTTCCTGTTCCTCTTGTACCGCAAAAAAGATAAGCGTGTGAAACTCTGTCTTCGGCTGTTTGTTTTTTCAACACAGAAGTTATGTGGCACTGCCCGACAATTTCATCGAAGGTGCGGGAACGCCATTTTCTGTAAAGAGCCTGATACATTTTTAAGTCTCCTATTGCTTATTTTAACAAAAATGAGATACACAATATGGCCATACAGCCAAAAATCGAACAATACCTCCGTCCGTTAGCTCATGTTCGGCCTCAAAGCAGGCACTCCCGCGGCACATTCGCAAAATAATGCTTAATGCTGCTTGGTTCCCCACCTGACATGATTCGCAAGATGCGAATTGCGCAGGACCCGCTTATCAACGGCTTTACAAAAACGCAGCGACACAGGTACAGCCCTCAAAAAAGCTATTCACCCCTGCTATAGCGGATTGCAGGTACAAGGCACCGCTAACTCCCCGGTTAGTATGACCATATTCTATATCTCATCGAAACAGAGTATATCATGAAAAGAGTTATTTTTCAATAGTTAATTTTGTTAATTGAAAATTTTATCGCTTTCATTGACATTATGCACAAATGTATGTATAATTACGTAGGATATGGACTTTATGAGTTTTTACAGAGTGGCATTTAGTTAAACGAAGGGAATGTACTTAATAATGGTTAATGATAAAAAATACGGTGGTATAACAATTTTCATCGGTTCTGTTCTTTTAATCTGTATTGCACTTATTGCTTATTACATTGCATTTATACCTAAGTTAATCGAAAATGAACAGGTATATAAAGATTTTTCTGGCAATATTGTTTTTATAAAAATAATAAATAAATACATTGCGTTTTTCAAACCAATTTTCGGTGATACACCTTCGACACCCATGTTGTCTATCTTTATTCCTTTAGCAATAATAATATTAATTGCTTTTTCAATATATCTGAATAAATTCTTGGTTCAAAAAAAGCTGGAAAATATTAAGTCTAATGAGGAGGTTGTTTATAATGACCAGTCCGCAATACAAGGTTAAGTTATCTCAACTTGCAAAAGAATTTGCATTTGAAGAAATACATATTCCCGAGGGAATAGAACATATGTATGTAAGACGCTCGGATATGAGCCGCCCGGGTTTACCGCTTGCAGGTTTCTTTACAAACTTTGAGAGCGAGCGTATTCAGCTTATCGGCAATATGGAGAATGCTTATCTGGCATCACTTTCATCTACCGATAGATACGATGCGCTCGACAGATTCTTTCAGCATGACATAATAGCTCTTTTAATAACCAGCGGACTTCAGATATACCCTGAGATTTTAGAACTTGCAAAAAAACACAACACTCCTCTTTACAGAACTACAATTGAGACATCGGCTATTATGGCGGCATTGATTGCCAGCCTTAGTTTATCATTAGCAGAAAGAATTACAAGACACGGTGTTCTTGTTGAGGTTTACGGCGAGGGAATACTTATACTCGGTGACAGCGGAATAGGTAAAAGTGAAACAGCAATTGAACTTGTTAAGCGCGGACATCGCCTTATTGCCGATGATGCGGTTGAAATAAAGAAAGTTTCGTCAAAAACTCTTGTAGGTACAGCACCTGAGGTAATAAGACATTACATAGAACTTCGTGGTATTGGGATTGTTGATGTAAGACGTATTTTCGGTATGGGCTCGGTAAAAGAAACTGAAAAAGTTGACCTTGTTATTAATTTTGAAATTTGGGAGCAGGGTAAGATTTACGAACGGTTTGGCTTGGATACCGAATATACCGAGATTCTGGGAATAAAAATTCCTTCTATTACAGTACCTGTAAAACCTGGTAGAAACTTAGCGGTTATTATAGAGATCGCTGCAATGAATAACAGGCAAAAGAAGATGGGTTACAACACCGCAGTTGAATTTAATAACAAGCTGATGAGCCAGTATCAGCAAAATGTTGACAACGATAAATAGACTTTAAGATTTAGTATTTTAAGGGGATATTAGTAAAATGTATTATCTTGGAATAGATTTAGGTGGAACAAGCATCAAAGCCGGTGTTTGCAACGAGAAAGGCAAAATTATTTATAAAGAAAGCTGCCCTACGGTTACAACCGAGGACGGTGACAGAATAATTAATGACATGGCAGAGTTGTGCAAACGAGTTATAAAGCAAAGTGGATTAAAAACCGAAGTTATAGAGTACGCAGGTATTGCCTCACCAGGTACAGCAGATTCCGAGCATGGAGAAATAGTTTATGCTTGCACTCTTCCGTTTTTAAATTATCCGATATCAAAGAAATTGTCGGAACTTACAGGCATAAAAAAAGTTTACGTGGAAAATGACGCAAACGCTGCTGCAAAAGGCGAGGCTATCGTCGGAGCAGCACAAGGGTATACGAATTCGGTTATGATTACACTCGGCACAGGTGTCGGCGGCGGTATTATAATAGATAACAAGGTCTATGCAGGATTCAATTTTGCCGGAGCGGAGCTTGGGCATATCGTTATTATATACAATGGTAAGCAATGCACCTGCGGTCGAAAAGGATGTTGGGAAGCTTATGCTTCCGCAACTGCGCTTATAGAACAAACAAAACAAAAAATGCTTAACGATAAAAATACGCTTATGTGGAAATTTGCGGATGGTAACATTGAAAAGGTTGGCGGTAAGACAGCATTTGCAGCAATGAAGCAGGGCGACACAGCTGCAAAAGAGGTAGTTGATACCTATATCAGTTACCTTGCATGCGGTATTGTAAATATAATAAACATCTTCCAGCCTGAGGTTTTAAGTATTGGCGGTGGAATAAGCAATGAGAGGGAATTCCTTACCGAACCGCTTATAGAAATTGTTAAAAAAGAACAATATTCACGCAACAGCCCAAAACAGACAATTATAAAAATAGCACAGCTGGGGAACGACGCCGGAATAATTGGCGCTGCGATGTTAGGGCGGTAAGAAATATAGAAGTGAAATTTAACTATGTAAAAATCGTCAAAACTCCACGTTCCGATGAAAGGAAAGGTCGAAAAAATGAACCCTAATATACTTGAAACAGCAGTTGTTACATATAATACAATCGCTCTTCGCGGAGTGGTGGTGTTCCCAGGAATTACCACCAGCTTTGAAGTCGGCAGAAAAATGTCGGTAAAATCTTTTAAGGATGCGTTTGAAAGAGAAGAACCTGTTTTTCTTGTTGCTCAAAAGGACATGTCGGTTGTTAATCCCGAAAACGACGATCTTGTTAAGGTCGGAGTTATTGCGGTTGTCAAACACGCGCTCAAGCTTTCCAACGGTAACTATCAGCTTATGGTTGAGGGTCTTCACAGAGGAGAAAGATATAATTCCTATTACGAAAACGATACTTTAAAAAGTGATGTTGCCATTATTGAAGAAATAAAACCTGAGAAAAGTAAACAGGAAGAAGCTAATGCAGTTAGTGATGCCTTAGTAATCCTGGAAGAATATCTTAAATACATTTCAAAACCATCGCCTGAGGTTGTTGATGAAGCAAAGCAAATAACCTCGGCATCTTATCTAGCGGATTTTTTAGCTTCATCTTTCCTTATCAATTTCGATGACAGAATAGCTATACTTGACGAGCGTGATTCAATTGTACGTCTTGATAAGCTATGTAAAATTTTTGAAAAAGATATGCAGCTTATGCAACTTGAGGGTACTATTCAAACAAAGGTTAGATACCGTTTGCAAAAAAGTCAGCGAGAAATGTACCTACGGGAGCAGCTTCGCACTATTCAAAACGAGCTTGGTATTGGTGACGATGATGGTGAAGATGACGACGATGAATATTCAAAGTTGATTAATGAAGCAAAAATACCCGACTCTGTAAAAGATAAACTTCAGGAAGAAGCTAATAAGCTCTCTAAAATGCCTTTTGGCACACCCGAAGCAACTGTTATCAGAAATTATATAGAGACCTGCCTTGAGCTTCCGTGGGATAAAAAATCCAAGGACAGGGTAGACATAAAATTAGCCGAAAAGATTCTCAACGAGGATCATGACGGTCTTACAAAGGTTAAAGAGAGAATTCTTGAGTTTATGGCGGTCAAGCAGCTAAAGCCGGATTTAAGTGGTCAGATTCTGTGCTTTGTCGGACCTCCCGGTGTCGGTAAAACCTCTATTGTTCGCTCGATTGCAAGGGCTACAAACAGAAAATATGTACGTATTTCACTTGGTGGTATCCGTGATGAGGCTGAAATAAGAGGACACAGACGTACTTATATCGGCTCTATGCCCGGTAGAATTATCAACGCTCTTAAACTGGCAGGTACAGCTAACCCCGTAATGCTGCTTGACGAGCTGGACAAGCTAACCAGTGATGCACACGGTGATCCTACCAGTGCATTGCTTGAAGTACTTGACAATGACCAGAACACTACTTTTCGTGATAATTTTATAGAAATTCCGGTTAATATTTCAGAGTGTCTTTTCATAGCAACAGCAAATACAACAGAGACTATTCCGGCTCCGCTTCTCGACCGTATGGAAATCATTTATATGTCCAGCTATTCGGATAAAGAGAAGATGTCGATTGCAAAGAACCACCTTATCCCAAAGGAAATCAAAAAGCATGGTCTTAACAAGCGAATGATTAAGTTTAAGGATGAGGCTGTTAACGAGATTATCACAAGCTATTCCAAAGAGAACGGCGTAAGAGGACTTGAACGTGAGATTGCTACAGTTTGCCGAAAAGTTGCAAAACTAATTATTACCGACAACATAAAAAATGTTGTTATTGATAAAAACAAGGTAAACGAACTGTTGGGAACAGTAAAATTCCTTCCCGACAAGATTTACGAAAGCGACGAGGTTGGAATTGTTAACGGACTTGCCTGGACATCCTTAGGCGGCGAGATGCTTAGAATAGAAGCACTATCAATGAAGGGAAGCGGTCATCTTGAGCTTACAGGTTCGCTGGGTGATGTAATGAAAGAGAGTGCTAAAGCAGCTATCAGCTATATAAGAAAGCATTCTCAGGAGCTTGGTGTCAACGAAGATTTTCATTCGACAAAAGACCTGCACATACACGTTCCCGAGGGTGCAATCCCAAAAGACGGTCCTTCGGCAGGTATAACAATTGCAACAGCAATTATTTCCGAGCTATCGGGTAATGCGGTAAGACAGAATATCGCTATGACAGGCGAAATCACTCTTACAGGAAGAGTTCTTCCGATTGGCGGTTTAAAAGAAAAAAGCATGGCTGCTTATAAGAGTGGTGCAAAAACGGTTATAATACCATATGATAACCGTAATGATATAGTAGAATTTGATGAGGAGATAAAAAGCTCACTTACTTTCATACCGGTAAAGCATATCTCCGAGGTTCTTGATATTGCCATCATAAAACAATAAAAGGAAATTTGAAAGTTAAACTTTCAAATACGGTTTTGTGCCTTTGACTTTAATGGAAAGTCAATCGGCTATTGCCGAATCGGCACAATTCCCGCTGGTGGCATAAACGCCACGGAAATGAATGGATAAAATTATGTTAATGAATATGGGCGGGTTGAACCTGCATAATGTGAACTTGAATATTTCAGCCGGACTTCCGCATCAGATTATAAAAGAGGGGTTGCCACAGGTTGCGTTTGCAGGTCGCTCAAATGTAGGTAAAAGCTCGCTCGTGAATTCACTTTTAGGCAGAAAAAAGTTAGCAAGAGTAAGCTCTGACCCCGGTAAAACAATAACAGTAAATTTCTATGAGGTTGATAAAAAGATATTTTTAGTCGATCTTCCCGGATATGGTTTTGCTCACCGCTCAAAAGAGGATACAAAAAAATGGTCGCTGCTTACTCAGAGTTATTTTGGTTTAAATAAAACTGTTAAACTTGTGCTACAACTTATAGATATTAGAATAGGCGTAACAGATACCGATGTTGTAATGCTTGATTATCTAAACTATTATAATGTTCCCTATATGGTGGTTGCAACAAAATGCGATAAGCTTAATAAAACTCAATTATCTACCAATGTAAAGCATCTTTTAAAAGACCCGAGTTTGAGACCGGGAACGGATATTATTTTATATTCCTCCGAGAAGAATATCGGACGAAATGACTTATGGAACAAAATTATAGAATATACGACAACAGAGATTAAAAAGGATGAATAAATATGCTTCATGACAATATTACACTCGGAGAGAACGGTCACTTATATTTTGCAGGAATGGATACGGTTGCTTTGGCAAAAAAGCACGGTACTCCACTATATTTGATCGACGAAAATAAAATAAGAGAAAACTGCCGTACTTATATTTCTTGCGTAAAAAAATACTTTGGTGAAAAGAGTATTCCGCTTTATGCAAGCAAGGCTCTTTGTTACCTTGATATATACAGGATTCTAAAGGAAGAGGGAACAGGTGTTGACGTTGTTTCGGGTGGTGAGTTATATACTGCGCTTAAAGCAGGTTTTCCTGCTTCGTTAATGTTCTTTCACGGAAACAACAAGACCAATACAGAAATTGATTTCGCTGTAAAAAACGATGTTGGTTATTTTGTTGTTGATAATGTTGAGGAGCTTGAGGAAGTCAATGCAACTGCCGCAAGGTATGGTATTAAGCAGAATATTCTGCTTCGCCTTTCGCCAGGAATTGATCCTCATACTCATAAAGCTGTTGTCACCGGCTCGGTTGATTCAAAGTTCGGTACAGCAATCGAGACAGGTCAAGCGATGGAATTAACTAAATATGCAATATCGAAATCAAATATTAAACTTGTAGGCTTCCATTGTCATATAGGCTCGCAGATTTTTGACCATATTCCTTTCTCTGATGCTGCGAAAATTATGCTTGCGTTTATTGCAAAAGTACAAGCAGAGACAGGAGTTCTTGTTGAGATGCTTAATCTTGGCGGCGGTATCGGTGTACGATATATTGAGGAGCATCCCAAGGTTGAGATGGATTCTATTTTTAGAAGCATAAAAACAGAAGTGGATGCTTTTTGTCAAATTAATAATGTAAAAGCACCCACTATTTTATTCGAAATGGGAAGATATGTTTCGGCAAACGCAGGAATGACACTTTATACTGTTGGCTCGTTCAAGACGATAACAGGCTATAAGAGCTATGTTTCAATAGACGGCGGTATGCCCGACAATCCCAGATATGCGTTGTATCAGTCACCTTACACCGCACTTATTGCAGACCGTGCAGGTGAGAAAAAGACTGTTGTTGCTACAATTGCAGGACGCTGCTGCGAGAGTGGTGATTTGATACAGGAGAACGCACCTCTTCAATCTTGTAAAAAGGGTGATACACTTGCAGTTTTGGTTACTGGTGCATATAATTATGCTATGTCCTCAAATTACAACAGACTTCCAAAACCGCCTATTGTTTCTATATACAACAAAAAAGATAATGTTGTTGTAAAGCGTGAGAGTTATGAAGACTTATGCAAAAACGAGCTTGCAACTGTTAATGTTTAAACAGCTTTATAAAATCGGGCTTGGGTGAAGTTAAATACAAGTTGTTTAAATATCCTAAAACAGCTTTTTCGCTTTGGAACATAAACCGCAACGAATATGAGCAAAGTGCCTGATGCGAATAACCATTTTTTCGGTCGGCTTTATTCTCTGCATATTTACCGTCGCCTAAAAGAGGATGTCCGATACTTGCCATCTGTGCTCTTATCTGATGGGTTCTTCCGGTTATCAGCTCTATTTCAACCAGTGATAAATTACTTTCTTTATTAATATCAATAACAGTGTACTTTGTAACAGCTTGTCTGTCGAGTACACTGTTTTTGATTTGCTTTACTGTGACAATGTTATTTTCGGCATCTTTGTTCAAAAAACTTTTTATCGTTCCGTTCTTCTGTTTAGGTATTCCGTGTATAACAGCAATGTAACGCTTATCCACCTCACGGTTTTTGATTATATCGTTCATTTCTTTTAAAGCAGCAGCATTTTTTGCGGCAATAACCAAGCCCTGTGTGTTGCGGTCAATACGGTTGCATAATGATGGTGTAAAGCTGTTTTCTTTCTCAGGATTATAATCTCCAGAGTTAAAAAGATATGCCGTTATATGGTTTATAAGAGTGTTGAATTCCTCATTAATATCGGAATGTACGATAAGCCCAGCAGGCTTGTTTACAACAAGAATATTCTCATCCTCATAAACAATATCAAGCCTTGGTTTTATCTTCATAAAAGCGTATTCGGTTTTGTCTTTCTCGAAAAATTCGTCGCCAATAAATAACGAAATAACGTCACCTTCGGCAAGAAAATCTTTTTCCTTTGCTTTCTTGCCGTTTAGCTTGATTCGCTTGGTGCGTATATATTTGTACATCAGCGAAAGCGGCATATTCTTAAAACGCTTGGTCAAAAATTTGTCAAGACGCTGCCCGCTGTCGTTCTTATTTATTTCTATTGTGTGTAGAGCCATATATATGACTATACCTTTCCGTGGCGTTTACGCCACAAGAGGGAATTGTGCTGTTCCGGTAGCAACCGGATTACTGCACCTCCTGCAGTAAAGGCACAAAACCGTGTTTGAAAATTTATTTTCAAAATTATCACCTTTTTCAATGATATCATAAAAAGTATTAAAGGTAAATGCTTATTTTATCTAATGTTTTATTATTGATTTTTTAACATATTTATGCTACAATTCCAAAGAAAGGTTGTGCTTAAATGTATTTCAAAAGAGTTATTTCGGTAGTAATTATGATAGCGTTACTTATCACAATATTTACGTCCTGCTTCAATGGTGGAAAAAACAACATCGAACTTAATATTGACGGAAAGAATTATAAAGTATCAGTTTACAATTACGAGTTTAAAAGTCAGGATGTATTGATGTATGACCGTTATTACCATGTAAGTGAGAATGAACATGGTATAAAAGTCAAAGGGAAAAGCGGTTATAAGCTACTTACCGTTTATATCGATAAAGATAGCAAAACAAGTGAAATATTAGTGTGCGATTCTACCGAAACCGATTATCTGATTCCTACGAACGGTTACCTTGTCTTTTTTAAAGACGGTCCTTCGTCTGTCGGAAGTATTTCAATCGAAAATTACAATCAACCCGCTTACATAGATTTATCCCATGCCGCCGTATTGACTGCTGATGGGAAAAATGGTGTTCCGATAAATTACAAGGACTGTGAGGGTTTTCCAGAAGAAGGAATTAACCTTCTCATGTCACCTGCAACAACCTTTACGGTTAGTGACATACCTGGTTATTATTATGCTTTGAATGTAAAACGCAATACAAACGGAACTTTTACTGTAATGGAAACCGATGTAAAAAAGTACGGTAATAAGTATTTTACACTTGTTTTCGTGATTATTATAGTAAAACATTTGCAAAAAAAGTGTTTACGCAGGGGAGTGAAATTATAATATCCAATTCAAACCTCGTAACAAAATATGGCGATAAAGAGACAATTTTATTTAATAATCAACCATTTAAAGTTTCCGGTATAAACATTACAGAATGCAACGAAAACGGTGTTTTTGTTTATGACATTAATTATAAAGAAACAGCAGCACCAGTGTGTAGACAATCTTTTATCGACATAGTCGTTGTCGGAGATATTGTTATCTGGAAAGGAAATGAAGAAGAACGCGCGATAATGCCTGATAAATCTGGTTATATAGTACGATTTGTCGGTGATAATGTACAGAATGCAGAAAAAATTACACTCGGTACAGAAGCGGAAACTATACTGTTCAAGTGTGACTCGCTACCTATTTCTTATGTAAAAATAAATGATGTTATTGTTGAGGTTAAATATTTTAACACTGCAAGAACAGCAGAAGATACAGGATTTTTATACAATTCGGAATATTATTCGCTTACGACCAGCACTAATCAATGGGGTATTGAGTATGCTGTGTCCGGCGGAAAAATAATTGAAATAAATTCTGATAAAGGTGACACAGTTATACCTCAAGACGGATTTGTACTAAGCGTCGGAACAAGCAGTACCGCTGCAAAATCGCTTAAGAATATAAAAGTCGGTGACAATGCAGAGTATATAAATGAGAGTTCAATGTATTCGACAAACAGCATTCCGCTTGCGGGTGTCAATATAGCAAGAAAAGCAGATACTCTTGTTGTTTACACCTCGGAATACGGTAAAAAAACGCTAACAAACAATACAGGAAACGAAGTTCTGGTAGACAAAAACGGTTTCGTCTCAATGATTTATGATAAAGATAAAGGAAATTCGGAAATTCCTATTGATGGAGGTTTAATACTTTCGGCTAATGGGAGAATGAGTGCTGAGTTGTTATCGAGCGTTAAAGTAGGTTCCTATATATTTTTTAATACAGATAAAAAGATGGTTTATATTGTAAAAACTCCCGAAACTGAACTTGAAAATTTAAGAATTTCAAAAAAATCATTTCTGGATAAATATGATTTTGCAAGAGATAAACTATATAATATCGATTACGACAAAATTACAGAGAATATAAATAAAATAGAAACCCTGGTTACAGAAGCACAAAATGCAAAAATTAATCACAACACCGAAGAATATGCAAACAAACTAATTGAAGGTAAAGCACTGATCGAAGCTATGGAATATTCATTTATTCCATCACTAACAGTTCAGGACCGTGCTGCATGGGTTACGATAGCAGAGGAAACTCTTGACGGTAATGTACTCGTACATTTAAAAAGCGAAGAGGATGTAAAAAAATACATTGATTACACTAAGAAATTAAAGCTGAACACCTTGATAATAGATGCTTTTGCAATGTCTTATTCGCTTTATAATTCTGAAATTGAAGGCGTTTTACCACTTAAGGAACTTAACGGTTTTGATGTAGTCGAATCCTTTATAAGAAATGGTCATGAACAGGGAATTGAAGTTCATGTTATGGTCTGTTCTTTCAGTGGCGGAAGTACGACCTTCATTTACCCCGAAAATCATTATATGAGCATATTCAAGGATAAGTATTTGATAACTAATAAAGGAAATTCAACTAATTCATACAACTTTATTACACTTAACCCTTATGATAATGATGTCCGTGACTTCCAGTTAGCGATTTTTTCTGAGCTTGTGACAAAGTATGATTTGGATGGAATACAAATTGATTATATTCGTTTTCCGTTACCGAATTATTACCAGGCTGACAAATATGAGGATTTTGGATATAACGAGGATATAATAAAAGCTTTCAAAGTTAAATACGGAGTAAATCCGATTGATATGAAAACAACCGATAATCTTTGGGACGAGTGGTGTAAATTCCGCAGAGAAATTATAAGCTCATTTGTTGAAAAAACCTACAAGACAGTTAAAAATATAAAAAATAACGTGACGGTCTCTTTTACCTGTTTTGCAGATTATAACGACAGACAAACTTTTACCTATCAGGATGTTGAAAAATGGTGCATGAACGGCTGGGTAGATGCGTTATATCCAATGATTTATGCTCAGACAACCGAACAACAGCTTATGTATGCCGCTCCGATGGCAGAATCGATAGCGGCTAACGCACATCTTGTTTTAGGAGTTGGAACCTATGTCCGTGCCACAAATCAATCCATGACAGAGCAAGCATACATGCCTTACGAGCTTGCCGCTGACGGTATAAGCATATTTACTGTCCGATATATTAGCACAGGAGGATATTATGATATCTTTGCAAACGGAGCGTTTAAAAATGAAGCTGTACGTACCGATAAAGGAAAGGTAACATTTGTAGCTGGTATATACGAGATAATTTCCAACATTGATAACGTGTATCTCCGCTTTTATAAAAGCGATAACCTTGACCTGATTAAAGTTAAATTAAGTGAGTTGCTTGCTTCATCCTCGACGGTCGCAGATGACGAAAACTTCTCGGAGTATGCCACCGAGAAGCTGATAGAGATAAGAGGTATTATTAGTATTTACGAAGAAAAACTTTCGAAAAAGCTTACTACCGATTTTGACTATTTAATAAACTGCTTTACAAGAGAAGCAAATATCGCAAGCAAAAATGCAGCCTTTAATTAAAGAAATTGTTTTAAGACCTCGATGTTTTTTTCTTCTATATTTAAAAGGTTCTGCGCTAAGTCTTTCGATGCTTTAGGAGCGTTGGGATACTGGCGCAGACTTTTTGTTATATCAACCACGCCTGCTGTACTTCCCATTATCAACATTTCTGCAAGATGAGAGGAGGATTTATCCGTTAAGGTATTCAAGTTTAGCATCGCTCTGGTTCTGACTTTTGCAAGCGCGCTTAAATTTATAAGATTATTATTGCTGGACAGTCGTTCCGCACCGTAATAAACGTTCTTATATTCTTCTTCATGCGATTGAAGTATTTGCTTGAAATCGGGATTTTCGCTCATCTCATTTATTTTAGGGAGCGTAAACAGACCTGTCTGCGAATTTTTATGAACTCTGTTTAATAACTTATCTTTTTTCATTTATATATTCTTCCTTTCACAAATCTTATTATAGTAAACTATACTAATAATATTATTATCCGTTTTTTGATTTTTTATCTATTTTTTTGGTAGATATTAAGGTATAAAAACAAGAAATATTAAATTTTAAAAAACATTTTATACCGATAAAAATATAAAAAAGACAAAAACACCTTGACACTTTAACGTAATTATGCTATAATTCACTCCGTTGCATATCTGGGTGTGGCTCAGCTTGGTAGAGCGCTACCTTGGGGTGGTAGAGGCCGAAGGTTCAAATCCTTTCACTCAGACCATATTGAGTGTTCATAACGAATGTGAACACTCGTTTTTCTTTTTTGAACAATTTCTATGTAGAATGCGTTAAATTGACCGTATTGGCAGTCATTCTGACTGTTCTTTTTTAATGCTAACTTGCCTTGACTTGGTATTATACTGCGTGATGGATAGCGTCATTTATTAATACACAGGGAAAAGCATATATTAACAGTCGAAAAATTATATATCATTATACAAAATGCAAATTTTGTATAATGTAGTGGGGATATAAACACTTACTCAGCACAAAATAAGAGCTTCCTTAAATCGGAAACTCTTATTTTTTAATTATCAAAATCTAATATTCACTAATCGGTAAAAGCCCACCGTAATCATAGAACAGTTCATTACTTAACGAAACAATCTCGATATTATGATTTTTGCAGAAATCTTTTATATTATTATAATTTACATGAGCTTTAATATTTCCTGTAAATGCAAGTAAATCTTCCGAAATTTTTCCTGCACATCCACCGATAAAACCATTATTATAACCATTAAGTTTTATACATTCATTAGATACCAACAGACAATCATACTGCAGTTCCAACAGCTTTTTTTCGATGGATTTATCACTGGTTATAAAGCTATGGTCGTTTAAAACTATAATCGAACATTTTGCATAACCTTGCTTAAATTGTATTTCTGTGAAAGTATTAAGTTCATTGACGTTTTCGTAAAGTCCTGAATTAACAACACCGCAATAAAGATTTTTCCCGATAACGAAGCTATTGAATATGCAGTCAGCAGGATATTTGTTACCGAGATGATATTTGACTTCGGTTAACATAATGTTCACATTTGCAGGGGAGTAACTGCAATTATTTTCAACAAGCCATTTTCCCGGTGCATAATTCAATGTCAGAATATCAGGATGATAAGCAAGCTCGGATATAATTCTTGGAGCTTTACCCAGCTTTATCGGTTCAATTCCAAGTAAAACCAGTTCTTGTAATATCTCATCAGATAAAATTGAGGAAACTAATATTTGCTTAACTTTTCCATGAGGTAAATTTGGTTTACAATATTTCATAAAAAGCCTTTCCTTTTGTCTTCCCTAAAAATTAATAATGCTTCTCTTAAGAATCTGGAAATAGATATTATTTTACTTAATATTATTTGCCAGATTAATAGAGACATTTTCTCGAATTTGCCACTGATTCTAATTCGAATTAGTATTAGACGACTTCCCTTTTGGTGGCACAATTTTACATCATTATATGTGAATAATATGTAAAAATGTGTTAATATTATATATGGAAATGGGGTTGATATATTGTTTATTAACTGTACCGAAAAATGCACTTATCAAGAGGACGGAGTTTGTATTAAAAATGACTGTGAGTCACAAAACGAATATATAAGCGGAAATGTATCCTGTCCGCATTTTAAACCAAAAGCCACAGAAGTTCCTATGTCTGAAGTTATAAGCCCAATAGTTTCAGAAAATCGTAAACACTCCTTAAAGGTATAAGCGTAACTCCTGAATGTTTTATTTTTAACTTTCCGATGACTCTAAACGGAACTGCAATCTGTACAAAACCTAATCTTGCTGCCTCGTTAATACGTTGTTCTACTCCATATACACTACGCAGCTCGCCCGAAAGACCTACCTCACCTACAACAATGAGCTGTTCAGGGACAGGAACATCCTTAAGCGAGGATATAAGAGCAAGAGCAGCTGCTGCATCGCAGGAAGTATCCTCAATCCGTAAACCACCTGCGACATTTATATAAATATCCTGTGTAGAAAAACGCATACCAAGCCTTTTTTCGAGAACAGCCAATAATAAAGAAGTGCGGTTGTAATCAAAACCCGATGACATTCTACGGGGTGACGGAAATGCAGTTGGCGTTGATAACGCTTGAATCTCCGCTATTATAGGGCGAGTGCCCTCAAGTATACAAACAGCACAGCTTCCAGAAACACCCTTCGGTCTCTGTTCCATCAGAAGTTCCGAGGGGTTACATATTTCCTTTAACCCTTCATCATTCATTTCAAAAACGCCGATTTCGTTTGTTGAGCCATATCTGTTTTTAACCGCCCGTATAATTCGGTGTGCCTGCTGTTTGTCTCCTTCAAAATAAAGTATGGCATCGACCATATGTTCCAAAACCTTAGGTCCTGCGATAGCACCGTCCTTGTTTACATGTCCGACCAAAATAACAGAAATTCCGCTTTCTTTCGCCATATTGATTAAATGCATTGCACTCTGCTTGACCTGAGTTACACTTCCCGGTGAAGAAGGATATTCGTCATCAAACATTGTCTGTATGGAATCTATAATAACTAAATTCGGTTTTACGGTATTTATCTCAGGAATGATTTTATTTATGTTTGTTTCGCTGAGTATTAGCAGCCTTTTGCTGTTTACTCCTACCCTGCCCGCACGTAGTTTTATTTGTGAAAGTGATTCCTCACCCGTTACATAAAGAATGTTGACAGACTCATCCAGTGATTGGCAGATCTGTAAAAGCAGAGTTGATTTACCTATACCCGGCTCGCCTGAAATTAATACAACAGAGCCTTCCACAAGTCCACCACCAAGCACTCTGTCAAACTCTCCGATGCCTGTTGACTGACGTAAATTATTGGAAAAAATAATTTCATTTATATGAAGCGCTCTGCTTTTTTCAATTACCGGATAGCTTTTATCCTGCTTTTGTTTTAATCCCTTTTTCGGTTGTATCGCTTCCACTTGTTCTTCAAGAGTATTCCATTCACCACAATCAGGACATTTACCGAACCATTTTGAAGTTGTGTTTCCGCAGTTAGTACAAACAAAATTTGTTTTCATTTTGTTTCTCCATGTTTTAAATAGAAATATCTAAAATTTTATATAAGTAAAATTATTAACGGAGAATACTGTTAAGTATTCTCTCTCATAACTCTTCGATACGTATATCGAAGAGTTATGTTTGTTCTTCGCTGCCTAAAAAGCCTGTTATTCCGCAATAAATAGTAAAAGCTAATTTTTCCTGATAAGCATTGTTCGAAAGCCTTGCCGCTTCGGATGCGTTGGAAAGAAAACCACATTCAACTAATACAGCAGGAGTCTGTGCGCGTTCTAAAATAAAAATCGTACCATTTTCGGGCTTTATTTTTCTGTAATTATTAGTCAGAAGCAATTTAGTTGTATCCTGTATGGATTGAGCAAGATTTTTGCTGGCTTGATTGTTTTCCGAATAAAATGTCTGCAAACCACTGTATTTTTCGATAGGAAACTTATTCATATGTATTCCGACATAAATGCAATTCTCATAACTTTGTATAATCTCTAGTCGGTTACGTAAATCATATAATTTTTTTTGTTTCTCTTGACCTTCTTTATATAAAAGAGTATCAGTTGTTCTAGTCATAACCACGTTATAACCAGAGGTCGACAGTAATTCGTATAATTTATTGGCAATAGCAAGGTTGAGATCCTTCTCGTCCAGACCATTGGCAACAGCACCAGGGTCTTCACCGCCGTGACCTGGATCGAGTATTATTGTAAGCGGTTCGTAATTATTGCCTGTAACTGCTGTAATTTTATCTTCTACGTATTTTGCTTTCAAAAATGTTTCATATCCCACAGATGTAAAAAGTGCTGCTATACAATAAAAAAGCAGAATAAATACAATAATAGAGCTGAGTATAAACAGACTCCTGCGTGCTTCTTTAAAAATATTTCTGCTTTTTACATCCTTTTGAAAGTGTGTGTTTTGAATCGTAGCCTTTTTCTTCATATATCCTATACACCTCTAAATAATAGATTTATTTATAGGAATATATGAAATCAGATTATTATTTATTCTTTGGAGGTTTTATCGGAATACCGAGAATTTTTCTTATCGGAAGTTCTTTAAGTCCAAGATAATAACCAAGTGTGCAAGCTATTATACCTGGCAGCAGAGTTAATACAGGTATAAGCGGTTTATAAATTTCATTGGATATCAAAAACCAAAAACCGCTGTAAGTCCCGTGTATAATCATTAAAATAATCGTTATAATCGCATTTGCGTCGCCAAGTCCGAAGATGAAAAAAAATTCAAAAAGCAACACTATTAAAATTGTCGGTGCATAAGAAAGCAAAGCAATTTTTAAGCCCTCAAGCTTGTTTGTTTTTTGCCCTTCCTTTGTTCTTTTTACAGAATCATCAAGTCCATGAATATACATTGTGTCGTATAATAAAAATACAAAAAAACCTACCGAAAACATTATTCCTATTTTCATAACTGTGGGATTGTACGTCATTGATGTTGCCAAGCTCACAATTAAACCAAATACACTCATCGTAATCTGTGTTACTACGAATTTATAAATATATTTCGAGTAGGTTATATATGGCATAAAAATATTTCTCAAAATAAAACCCCTTTTTATATCTTTTATATTATTTTACATATATAGTTATAAAATTCAATAGGAAAAAGTTAATATTCCCCTTAAAATTCAACTTTAATAGAAAAATCGGTAGCTTTTACTTAAAAGCTACCGGTAATATTTATAAATAAAGCGTTTATTGCTTTTTTCTGCGACTGTAAAGATAAATTCCGAATAAAATAATTATTACTACAACTAAAACACCAAAAATAATTTTCCATGTGTTTTCGTTATCTTTATCATCAGAGGTGTCATTATTATCATTGAAATCGGGTTCGGAGGATTCATCAGATGACACAGTGACGGAAGCATCAGTATTAGAAATTACATCTTCACTGCTCGTGTCATCGGTAATTTCTTCACTGTTATTGATTGTATCACCCTGAGAAACAACAGGTTCACCTTCAAGGTTAATGATAACAGAAGCACTACTGCAGTCAATATCTTGCATATTATCATTTGCAGCAGAAGCATTTTTCAAAGCAAATTCTTTTCCGTCAGC
The DNA here is from genome assembly GCA_003452915.1 of Clostridiales bacterium. Lineage (GTDB taxonomy): Bacteria > Bacillota > Clostridia > Oscillospirales > CAG-382 > UBA1049. Next base: position 131,418 of record DMMZ01000027.1, read on the forward strand.
TTCTTCAGAAAGTACTTTAAAAGTTATTGTTGTAAACAAAACATTGTCTTCTGTTATTCCCAACCCAAATTCTGCTCCGCCATACAAATAACCGCACTTAAAATAATTCTCATCATCCTTATCCCATTCAGCCGAAAAATCTTCAAAAAAATTCCCCCAGCTTTCCGGTTTATTATGCTCCCAGTCAACCAACTCATAACTGCTAGTATCATAATAAATATCACATGTATAAATAACAATTCCAACATCATCATGTATATTATTTACTGCAACAACAATATCGAAAGTATCGCCAACCTTTAATGACTCATAGTCGGCATTAATTGAAAAGGTAGCACTTGAAGCACTTGCAGAAATAACAAATGCAGAAAATAGGAACATTACACATATTATAAAGGCAAAAATAATTTTAACTTTTTTCATATTCATAAACCTCTCGGAAATCTATTATATTTGTATTATAAGTCCATATGAAAAATATGTCAAGATGCCCTTGATCTTTTTTTATGATGTATAGCCGATACTATGGTGGCAACAATTCCTGCTAATGCAGTAAGTGCAATTACCCATATTATAATTATCTTTTTATAATCGGCTCCAGGTAAGATTTCTACTTCGTCATTATAATATTTTGTTTTATCGGCGTTATCAGCACCAGTTTCTTTTTTAGTAAAATGTGCGTAAGCGGTAAGACCGTTTTCCTCTAATTTGGCTGGAAATTCAATTTTTTCTCCGCCTTCTTTCTCAGAAAACCATCCGTCAAAGATATAACCGTTTTTTATCGGGTTGGAAATAACCTCGGCTTGCATACCTCGTGCTATATCCATTGAATATTCAGTCTCTTCATCGGTTACGAAAATCACCTCTTCACCAAGTAACTTACCGATAAAAAAGTAATCAAACGTAACAGTACTGTCTGATGTTGCAGCAACAAAGTAGACGTTCTTTACTGTTACTTCACCTGTCACATATTCCTCAAGCGGAAAATAGCCCTGCCACGTTCCCTGAATATCACTTGGAACATAGTAATCTTCGTATCCGAAATTCTGATATAAATCCTGAGAAAAGTTAATCGACTTCCCATTACTAAAAGTAATATATAAGTTCCACTTTGAGTTTTTATCGGCAGTTACACCAAAATAAAGGCGATTGAATTCTGTAACATCAACAGTTTTATTAATATTCAGCGATGTCGTAATCCATGTTTCTGAACCAATATTCGAAAAACCAAGTGTATATTTTCCGTTTTCGTTATATTTGGCAAGATAATCGGTTGAACCTGATACTCGGGCTGCTTTATCTGTCATAGAAGGAAGAAACTCAACACCGATTTCCACAAGCTCCTCTGAGGGTTTCTGATTGCTGTCCTCATGTCTGAGCGAAGCTAATACTCCCCTCATACCTGTTATCTCAAAACGCTCGAAAGTCTTGTTATAATCTGTTGTATCAGCAAAAACAGTATATGTGACTGTTTTGTCCTTTATAGTAAGAATCTCTGTTGTGTATTCAATATCACCTTCATTAATGACCGCATAAACGCCATCGGACTCTGAGAGATCAATTTTATCGACACCGAAAACCCCTTCCTCGTTAATGTTTACACCAACAGAAAAATCGGTGGTTCTTATTGATCGAATTGCAGGAATAAGGTCTAGATCGTAAACAAAGGTATCTATATACGACGGATAATAGTTATATTTATCTGCAGACGGCGAATAGGTTGTTGTTATGACCTGTCCTGCTTCGTTAAAGGTCATAAGCCGAACGAATCCCTCTCCATCGCAGTTATAGTCGTTTAAAACATGAGCAATCTCGTTATCAAGCTCTGCAAATTGATAATCCGCAAGTATTTCCAAAACGTATCTGTCACTATCGCCGACCTGATGCAGCTGATTTGCTGCACCTTCATTGTGACCGCAAAGAATCATTTTTACATTGTCATTCGGAACAACTATTTTATCCCAAATAACATTAGCACGATCTCCCGAATAATGTCCCGACGAAAAAATATATTCATGTGTGCAGATAACTGCATTTTTCTCGGGATATGTTTCCAATATTGCATTTGCCCAAGCTATTGTATCACTGTTTGCTTCGTCGTAGCATCCCAAATATAAGAAAAGAAAATCATAATTTCCTATAGTTATTAAATCGTAATGATGAGTATTGTTTTTATAATTACCGCCGTACCATTCAAAATCTTCATAGCGTTCACTGCCGAAATAATTCTGGAAATAAGTGTAATCTGCTTTTGTATGTTTTATATCGTGGTTACCGCTTACAACACCGTTAGGGACCATTGCTTCGTCAAGGATTTTTTGTGCGACGGACGCAACTTTAAATTCTTTGTGTGCGGTTTCGTCCCCAGCTTCCGATTGGTCAATAAAGTCACCTGTATTAACTACATAAGATATATTACCAGCAATATATTCATTTTTGGCATATTTCATAATATCAGTATATAAATAATTAAGATCGTCAAAACGAGTATAATATTGAGTATCGGAAAGCCATAAAAGAGTATCGCTGCCGTTTGAAAGAACATAAGGACATGCTTTTACACGCATTTTTCCTTCCTTAGAATAAGTCGTAATGTCAGCTTTAACTGATATGCTGACACCGCTATCGGTTCTTCCAAGAGTATCCCAGCTCTGTGTTTTATAATTCCATATTTGCAGTAAAATATCTTCTCCACTGCCTGTCTCACCGGAATAAGAAACAACCGCATCACCTGTATTGGTTCCAACATCAATAACAAAAGACTGATAAGGCAGTGTATTTCCAACAGATACAGTGGTGATGTTTGATTTATTGGAGAACGACGTTAAAACCTCATCCGATGAGCGTAAATACTTCATTGAATAAGGGCCTAGCCTGTTTGTGTACATATTTATTCTGCCGATTAAATCAACAGAAAATATCTTTGCACTTGCATTATTCGGAATCGAAAGCACAGCAGAGCCATCTCTATTAAACAACTCATAATCGGGTATTGTTTGTTTAATAGTAAACTCAAACATCCTCTCTGAAGTGTTACCAAGAGAATCTGTTGCAACTAAATATAAATTATGCGACCCTTGTGAATATGATTTTAATGAAACACTGTTCCCGTTTATCGCAACATTGTCAATTTTGGCGGTAAGGGTAATCGGCATTTCATCAGTAGCTCCAAATTTTATTGTGTTACTGTTGGCAATTGTGTCCCCGTTTTTAAATGAAAGATTAATTTCAGGTGCGGTGTTGTCAACTTTAATTTTATGACTTTCAATTACATTATTACCGTTTAAAACATTGATAGTATATATACTATCCTCAAAAACTGTTGTATCTACTTCGAAATATTTAATTTCCTCAGTAGGTTTTTCGATAAGATAACCTACATAAATAGGTGTGTTTGGTGTTGAACCTCCCAGTTTAGTCTCATTATTCCAGCCATCACCGACAGATTGTGAAGTTTGATAGGCAGTACGGACAGTAGTTGCTTTAATAGAATTTTCTATTGGCATATACTTAATCATTTCTTTGGGAACAACCTGAACTAACCCACCAAAAGTGACCGACACAGAATCTACAACAATATCATCAAGGTTATATTCGCCATATCTATAAATATAGTTATATGTTGAATTACCTTGAGAAAGTAAAATTCTTATCTCGTTTTCACCATCAACCAGCAGATCATTATTAAAATCAAAGTTGTTTTCGCCTTCGCTTAAAAAGCCAAGAGATGTTCCGTTAAGAGAAGCTATACACATTTTGCTTTCGCAGCCTGTTATGTTTATAACAACGGTATTAACAATATCTTCACTGTCTACCGGGTTTATTATCTTTTCTCCAATTTTCACACTGTCAGCTTTTTGGTTTGCAATTTTATAAATACCTGCAACATTCTCAGGATTCTCTTCCGCTAAAATGAAAACCCCTCCGAGAGTCATGATTAATACAGAAAATAATAAAATACGTGTTATTAAATTTTTACTCATATACCTGGTAAGTCCTCTCATCAATACATAACGGTTTTTTATCACCGTCAAATAAACGCAAGAAATATATAAAATAATTCATTATATTATATTGTTAAAAAATGTGTTTAATATTTATTCCAATATTAATTAACCTGATTATTAAGTTAAGCTGTGATATTATATAATAAAATGTATAAAATGTCAAGCATTTAGCAAAATACGGCAAAATGTATGCCAATATTATACTAACACTGTAAAAATAAGAAGCATTTTTCTAATGCCGACTAAATGATGTTCAATTTTCTAACTTTGCTGATGTCGGCTGTATTTCCTTAATAGCCTTACCTTTTTGTTTTATCATGGTTGACTTTTTAAACAGTTTTTGTTATACTGAAACTTAATAAGTACCAATTTTATTTATTAATAATTTGTTATAAAAGAAATGATATAAGCAATAAGCAACGGAGAAATGTAATGCCTAAATTCAAGACTATTTGTTTTGCAAACCAAAAAGGCGGAGTCGGTAAAACAACATCTGCTGTAAATATTTCGGCTTGCATTGCACGTTCAGGGAAAAAAGTTCTTTTAGTCGATTCCGATCCACAAGGAAACGCTACAAGCGGAATTGGTATAAAAAAGCGTAATACAGGTGCTACAGTGTACGATTTGCTTATCGGCAGAAACAAAGCAAATGAAGCAATAACACCAACCTCTTACGATAACTTGTTTGTTATTCCGTCAAGTATTAATCTTGTCGGTGCAGAGCTTGAGCTTGTTGACGAGAATAAGCGCGAGTATAGACTTCGTGAAGCGTTGAATGAAATAAAAATTGATTTTGATTACATAATTATAGATTGTCCGCCTTCTCTTGGGCTTGTAACGATAAATTCACTTACTGCTGCGGATGCTATAATTGTTCCTTTATTATGTGAATATTACTCTCTAGAGGGACTTTCACAATTAACCATGACAATAAAACATATTAAGCGACTGTACAATCCCGAGCTGGAGCTTTTAGGCGTATTAATTAATATGTTTGACGGAAGATTGAATCTTACCGTACAGGTACTTGAGGAGATAAAGAAATACTTCTCAGACAAGCTCTTTAAAACACCAATCCCACGTAATGTTAAAATCAGTGAAGCCCCAAGCTACGGTATGTCAATTATTGATTACGATAGACATTCAAAAGGTTCTGCCGCATATGCATCTGTTGCAAGAGAGATAATGGAACGCTGCGGACAGAGAGATTTTATTTCAGGTAAAGATTTGGTAAAAATATAGGAGAGGTAGTTTGTAAACATTGACTTGTTTTAAACTAAGGTCTTGATAATGGTTAAAAAAGGATTGGGACGAGGGCTAGACGCATTACTTTACGACAACACAATCGAGAGCAATCATAGCGGAATTACAATGCTTAAGCTGCTTGACATAGAACCAAATAAAGCACAAGCAAGGAAAAACTTTAACGAAGTAGCATTAAACGAGCTTGCCGATTCTATATTACTACATGGACTTGTACAGCCTATTGTTGTCCGTAAGAAAGCAAATAGTTTTTACGAGATTATAGCTGGTGAGCGTCGCTGGCGTGCCTGCAAAATGGCAGGTTTAAACGAAATTCCAGTGCTTGTCAAGGATGTAAACGATCTTGCTGCAAGTGAAATTTCACTTATTGAAAATTTACAACGAGAGAATCTTAACCTTGTTGAAGAAGCTAACGGTTATCGTGACCTTATAGAAAATTACGGACTAACTCAGGATGAAGCTGCAAAGCGTGTAGGTAAATCAAGAGTAGCTGTTACAAATATCCTGCGTATATTAAAATTACCTAAATCCGTTCTCATACTTGTTGAGGATAATGAGCTTTCTTATGGTCACGCGAGAGCATTGTTACCTTTAACCGCATCTATGAGTGAAACTGAGCTTTTTTCACAATGCAAGTCAATTATAAACAACGCTTTGTCGGTTAGAGAAACAGAACATCTGGTTAAGGTTTTACTTGAAGGTAAAAAAGCCGTCAGAGAACAATCACCTATTTCAAAAGCATATTACAAACAGCTTGAGAGTAAGATAAGTATTACACTCGGTCGGCGTGCAGCTATAAGGCAGACAGAGGATGGTAAAGGTCATTTGTCACTTGCTTATTCAAGTTCGGATGATTTAGAACAGCTTCTAAAATCACTTTGCGGAAATGCTTTTTTTAATAATGACGATAGTGAATAAATAATTTTATATAATAAAAAAGAGGATTTTTATGCTTGACATAAGGTATATAAGAGAAAATACAGAGAAGGTAAAAGCAGGTCTTAATTCTCGCAAAACAGACTATACCGCTTTGGTTGATAAAGCGATTGAACTTGACACCAAAAGGCGTGAGGTTATTTTTGACAACGAGGAACAAAAAGCAAGGCAGAATTCTGTAAACAAGTCCATCCCAGCTTTAAAAAAAGAAGGCAAGGACGTTGCACCTATTTTTGAAGAGCTTAAGGTTATTGCAAATAAAATAAAAGATGATGACCGCATACAGAGCGAAATAGAAATAGAGTTGGAAAATTTACTATTGTCTATACCAAATATTCCCGACGACAGCGTTCCTGAGGGTAAGGATTCCGAGAATAATGTTGAAATTAGAAAATCAGGCAAACCGACAGAGTTTTCTTTTGAAGCAAAGCCGCATTGGGACTTAGGCAGAGAGCTTGGAATTTTAGATCCTGAGACCGCAGCAAAGGTCAGTGGTGCTCGTTTTCATTTCTATAAGGGCTTAGGCGCAAGGCTCGAACGTGCCGTTATAAATTATTTTCTTGATACCCATACAAAGAACGGTTATACCGAGGTTTTACCACCTTATATGGTAAACCGTGAATCTATGAAAGGCACAGGTCAGCTTCCCAAGTTTGAGGAAGATGCTTTCAGAGTTGCAAACAATGATTACTTTTTGATCCCGACAGCCGAAGTGCCTGTTACCAATATGCACCGCAACGAGATTCTGAAAAAGAGTGACCTGCCAATAAAATACTGTGCTTATTCCGCATGCTTCAGGGCGGAAGCTGGTAGCGCAGGACGTGACCAACGTGGTTTAATCAGACAACACCAGTTCAACAAGGTCGAGCTTGTAAAATTCAGCGACCCCGAAACATCATTTGACGAACTTGAAAAACTTACTAACGACGCTTGTGCTGTCCTTGAAGGTCTTGGACTCCCCTATCGTGTCATGCTGCTCTGCACAGGTGACATGGGCTTTTCTTCTGCAAAGACATATGACATTGAGGTTTGGATGCCCTCGTATAACAGATATGTAGAGATTTCCTCCTGCTCCTGCTTTGCCGATTTTCAAGCACGTAGAGCAGCAATCCGTTTTAAAAGTGATGTAAAGGATAAGGCAAACTTTGTCCATACTCTAAACGGCTCTGGTGTTGCTGTTGGCAGAACAGTTGCGGCAATTTTGGAAAACTTCCAGAACGAGGATGGTAGCATAACAGTGCCTGAAGTTCTAAGGCCATATATGGGTACGTCTTTAATTGATTAAATACCGACTCTGTTAAAAATAATAAAGGAGAGATTATATGACACCGCTCAATTATATTCTTTGGGCTTTTGTTATCGGTATAGGAATAGGAACAATTTACACTTTTTATACAAAATTGGTGCTTGGAAAATTGGTCAGAAAGCTTATTGAAATCGATGCTTGTTCTCCTGAGACAGCCATTTCACTTGAAAAATTAGGATACAAAATGAATAAAATGGTAGAGATAGAATTACGCAAGGGAAAATCCTATTCAGAGACAGTCGTTATCGATAAAGACGGGAACTATTTTATCAATCCTGGTCAATTGAAAAAAGCAAAAATAAAATACAGAAATGAAGGCACCTCGTTATTCCTCCTTTTGGTAATACTTTGTATCCTTTCAATAGTTGCAGTATTCAGTACCTATGTATTCCCCGAGGTAATTGAAAAAATTGATGAATTTATAAAAGAATTAATCGGTTAAATAATATTCAACTGATAATGTTGATTAGTTGTTTGAATTTTTTAATTGTTTGAGAAATAGAGGTTTATATGAGTGTTAACAGAAAAAGGACAAGACCTATAATTACGATTCTTATAGCGGCATGTATTTTTGTAGCCATTACTATAATTGTTATTTTATCACTCGGTTATCGTTACATATCTACCGATAATGGAATTAAATTTATCGGAAAAGTGCAGGATGGTCATCCTGTCACAGGTATTCTGAACTATCCTAACGGTGAAAAAGCTAGGCTTGATTACTTCTCAAACACAATAACGTTTGAGAACGGCGATCTGTACACCGGAAACATAAACGGAGTATACAGAGACGGTGACGGTACGATGGAGTATAAAGCTACCGGTGACAAATATGTCGGCAAATTTGTTGATGATGAGATAACAGGTAGCGGTACATATACCTATTCAAACGGTGATGTTTATGTCGGCGCATTAGTTGACGGAAAAATGCAGGGTTATGGTGAAATGACCTTTGTCAGTGGAGCAATTTACAAAGGTAGCTTTAATGAGGGTATGCGTAGCGGTTTCGGTACTTATGAATGGCCTTCTAAAGCAAAATACGAAGGAACTTTTTCTAATGATGTCAAGAACGGCTCAGGTAAGATGACCTATGCAAACGGTGATATTTACGATGGACAGTTTGTTGATGATAAAAGGCAATGTCAAGGTTATTATAGATGGGCTGACGGTGAAAGTTATAGCGGAAACTTTGTAAACAATTTAATCGATACCAGAGAAATCGACAGCCAAGGAAACTTTACTCAGAATGACGACGGAACATATAAACACGGTGCACCTGGCGTATACACATTTCCAACAAAAGACGGTGACGCTGGAAGAACTTATACAGGTTATTTCGAAGCAGGTAAGGTTATCGGTGTTGATTTTGATATTGATGATATGCAATAAAATTGCGGACATTTACAATAATTAAATTATAACGTTACCTTGTCCGTACTAACAAAAATGCTTCGCATTTTTCAATGTAAATTATAATTTTTTAACAGACATTATTAAAAATAACCAAGGAGATATTTTATGGAAAAATTCGTTTTATCCGCGTTTGCTGACGAGATTGATGCAAGCCTTGACGTTCAGTTAAAATCTTTAAAAGAACTTTCAATAGGTCTTATAGAACTCAGAGGCGTTGACGGGAAAAGCTTTATAAACCTTACGGACGATGAGGTTCTGGAGGTTAAGAGAAAACTGACCGAAAACAACATTGGCATTTCCGCGCTTGGCTCACCTATCGGAAAAATAAATGTTGATGGCGATTTTGCTGCTCATAAACAGTTGCTTACCAGAATTATGGATATCGGCGATATTTTGGGCTGCAAAAAAATACGTATGTTTAGCTTTTATCCGGCAGATAATATGTCAGATGATGATTTCGAGAATGCAGCATTTTCTATGATTGGTGAGCTTCTCGACATGGCAGATAGCAGAGGTTTTACTCTTTATCATGAGAATGAAAAGGATATTTATGGTTATTCTCCTGAGAGGGTACAAAAACTCGCAATCCACTTTGGCGGCAGACTTCGTGTTGTGCTTGACCCGGGTAATTTTGCGTTCTGCGGTGTTGATGGCTCCCCTGCTTATACACTTCTTAAAGAGTATATTGATTATATGCACATTAAAGACGCTGATTCAGACGGAATTATCGTTCCTCCGGGAAAAGGTGTTGCATTAATCAAAGAAACACTTGCTGCCCTCCGAAAAGACCGTCCCAACCAGGATATTATTCTAACAATGGAGCCGCATTTAATTATGTTTACAGGACTTTCTTCGCTGTCAAAACTTGATGATATCAAGCATAAGTATTCATATGATTCACCCTTTGAAGCATTTAAAACGGCAACCAAGGCTGTTAGGCAGATGGTTGCCGAGCTTGATTAACTTTATAAACAAAATAATGGGGCTGAAACTCAGCCCTTTAATAGCATGTTTTCTTGCGGGGGTGATTTATGCACTCCCCTATTATTTTGATAATCTTTTCTTCTTATCCTATATTTCACTTACTGTTTTATTCATAATTTTATTAAACGGAAGAAGAAAAAAGATTTTTAGATATTTTTATGCTTTTTCGTATGGTTTTTATTTTAATTTATATTTGTGGATAAGTAATTTGTATCCCTTTGAGAGCTTTGATTTCTCGAATTCACAAGCAATAATTATTATTTTACTTGCTTGTTTGGGAATCCCTCTTTACCACGCTCTTCTTCATACTCTTGTAATGAGCCTAACAAAGCTATTACCCGAAAATGATTATTTAATCACAATAGGCTTCGGAGCCGCTTGGATACTGAGCGAATGGATAATGTCGCTCGGAGCATTAGGCTTGCCGTGGGGCAAAGCAGCATTAAGTCAAATCGGAGTTCTTTTCTCGGTGCAAGCAATTTCATTATTCGGATCATATTTTATTGTTATAATTGTTGTATGCTCAAGTATCATGTTTGCACTTGCTATAAAAAACAAAAAAAGGCTTTACGCCTTAATCGGATGTATTATAATCTCTGTAAATATGATTACAGGAGTTATTTTATATTATATTCCAACCAAAACAACAGACGAGAGTGTAAAAGTAGCAATTTTACAGGGCAACATAGCTATGCAAGATAAATGGAAGAGTGAAAATACCGAAGAAATTTTTAACACATATATTTCTTTTGCTTATGAAGCAGCAAAAAACGGTGCTGAAATTATAGTTTTACCCGAGAGCGCTATTCCTAGAGTATTTAATAAAAACGGTATAATCTACAATAGTTTTTCAACTATAACTTCGGAATATAATGTTACTATTATTGCAGGAGTGCTTGTTGACGGCGGTGAAATTGCCGGTAAATATAATTCGGTTGTTGCAGTTTATCCGGACGGAAGTGTTTCTAACCGTTACGATAAACGTCATATTGTACCTTTCGGAGAATATATACCTTATCGTGACTTTCTTGAAACAATGATTCCTTTTGTAGAAGGGCTAAATCTGGGCGAATTTACAACAATAGCCGGAGAAGACACAGCCATATTTGATGTTGAGGGTATGAAAAACGGTTCATTGGTATGCTTTGATTCGATTTTCGATTCATTGGCAAGAGAGAGCGTTAATGACGGTGCAGAAATACTTACTGTTGTTACAAACGACAGCTGGTATGAGGATTCAGCTGGAATAACTCAGCATTTAAAACATTCTGTTCTACGTGCAATTGAAAACAAAAGATATATTATCAGAGCCGCAAATACGGGCATCTCCGCCTATATTTCACCAAAAGGCAAGGTTATCAATAAATCTGAAGCGTTGACCGAAGCTATTATTTACAGTGAGGTTTTTCCTGTTAAGAGTAAAACGCTTTATACCATTACGGGTAATCTTGTTTTATATGCTGCTATGGCTTTTCAAATAATTATAATAGGATTTAACTTATATAAAAAAGTAAAGGATAAAAAACACAATGCAAAAAACAGTAAAACTATATGAAAAAGAAATTTATGACGGATGTCTTGGGGTTACACTTGAGTGTTATATTCATAATCTTTCACCCGAGTTAACTAAAATTCCACGTGCAGCAATGATAGTTTTTCCCGGCGGTGGTTACAGCTTTTGCTCCGATCGTGAAGCTGAGCCGATCGCAAGTTCATATTATGCCGAAGGGTATAACTGCTTTGTTTTGAGATACATAACTGGTGAAAAAGCAAGACAAAGCAAACCGCTTATAGATGCTGCCGCAATTATTGCCCATATCAGAAAAAATGCTTCCGAATATCAAATAGATTCTAAAAAAGTTACTGTAATCGGCTTTTCAGCAGGCGGTCACCTTGCAGGGTATATTGCTACAAGCTGGCATCTTCCTTTTTTAGCGGAAATACTTGGCGAAGAAAACGAGCTTTTTAAACCGAATGCGGCAATATTGAGCTACCCTGTTATTTCGGGAATTACATCACCACATTTGCATTCCTTTGATATGCTTCTTGGCAAGGAAAGATCAGAAGACGAAATACGTTCCGTTTCACTTGAGTATCTTGTATCGGAAAAAACCGTGCCTTGTTTTATCTGGCATACAGCTGAGGATGATGTTGTTCCTGTGCAAAATTCTCTGGTGTTTGCACAAGCTCTCTCTGAGTATAAAATACCATATGAAATGCATATATTTCCAAAAGGAAAGCACGGTATTTCACGTGCTAACCGCGAGACAACCCCTGATTGGAGCAATGGCGAATACAACCGCCCTTATGTAGCACGCTGGATGGAGTGGTCTATAAAATGGTTGGATAATCTGCTTTTCAGCGGACAGTTTTAAAGATAATAAATGGAATGCCACTCCCGGCATTCCATTATTGTGGTTTAACTTCACTTTATCTTATATACTTCTAGTTGACCCGAGAATTTACTGAATCCGGGTATGTTTATATAATCTTCACCGTATATATTTATAGCGTATTCGTTTGTTTTTTCCCATGCTTTATTATGTATATCATCTGGAATAAGCTGTGCGCTACCACTTGCTCTAGTCTTTAATTTGGTAATTTCCTTTTCCATTTTTCCTGTCCATATACCGGCATAATCTGTTGCGTAAACATCAGGTTGTTCAAAATATTTTTCTTTACATTCTTTTATTTTATCCCAACTTGAAAACGGAACACCTATATATCCTAACTCTGTTAGTAATGATTGTAATAGCTTCTGATATCACTTTCTGTTTCTCTGCAATTCAGATTTATTTTCCATTGTTCATCATCTATCGGAAGTCCAATACAGCCGTATTGAATAAAAACACCGTCAGGTTTTAGTACACGCAGTATTTCTTTAAACACAGCTTCAGGATTATCCACTTGATGAAGCATATCAATTGCTACAACAGCGTCAATGCTGTTATCGGATATTTGCAGATTATAACCATTCATTCTGGTAAAAATCAAATCACCTTCAAGCTGTCTTCCCGAAGTTCTTTTAACAGCTACCGAAAGCATTTTTTGCGAAATATCCGCTGCTATAACATTTGCTCCAGCTTTTGCAAGTGTTATTGAAGCAGGTCCAAGACCTGCTCCGAGGTCTAAAATGGTGCAACCTTTACCCATGATTTCAACCAACTTTACCGAGCACGCGCCGAATATTCCATAGTCATCGTCATAGTTTTCATAGGATTTACTTACTGTTCCATCATAATTCTCACCGACATTCTCATATCCCAGATATTTATGACCTTCTTTTTCAAGCGAAATTGGTGGATCATCGCAGAACTGATAAATCGAATCTGTAATTGGAATTTCATATCCACAAGCACATTTTTCAGGAAAAAACTTATGCAGGTCAATCTGACATTTTGGGCATATAAATATATTTACAATTACCTCCAACTGTATTTTTTATAAGCATATTCATGTAATAAATCAAGAACTTCTTTAGATAAAAACACCCTCTACAACAGCAGCTTCAATTTGCTGGGTCATATATTCTATGTATGGCAGCATTGTTTTTATTAAATGCCAGCCAAGTTCTCCGTTTATAACCTTTTCTAATATAATACTCTTTGAGGTATCATCTAAAAAAGGAATCAATTTTTCAAGAAACTCATCGTTAATTGTATCAAAAGTAGCATTCTCCAATAATTTCAAAACAGAATCGTTACTAAGATATTCTGCAAGAGTAACAATATTCGATATATCTATCCCCTGTTTACCCAAACCTTGTGCCATTCGGTTTAAAATACTGGGTTTTAATAAAGGTGCAAGGTTAATAATATCTGAAACATTTATCGTTTCAGGTTCATCAGTTTTTTGAGCAATACTATTAATTATATCGACTTCGCCCTTTGTCGGCTCGCCTGAATTTATAAGTTCATCAAGCATAATATTAAATACATTGGAAATTAGAATTAAAATAGATATATCGGGAAAACTGTCGCCAACTTCATATTTAGAAATTGCCTGTCTGGATAAATTTAATTTTTCCGCAAGTTCAGATTGAGTCATGTCTGCTTTTTTCCGCAGTCGCGATATGTATCCGCCAAATTTCTTTGTATTAAACAATTTATATACATTCCTTTCGTCGGAGCGTGGAGTTTTGTGACGATTTGGCGTAGCCAAATTTACACCATACTATCCGGTGTAAAAGGCACAAAACTCTTTGTCCGAAAGTTTACTTTCAGACTTATCACCATTTTCATTGTAAAATTAATTCGAATAAAAATCAAGCAAAAGTTGGTTGCGAAAAAACCTCCGCTTATGATGAAAACATCATCTCGGAGGTTAATTTAATGTGAAAAATATACAAATTATGAGTATATTGGCGCATATCTCCACATGTTTTTCATTACTATTTGTACCCGGCAGGGCGTGGAGATTAATATAAATATTCTATTTTCTTGACTGCACAAAGCTTTTTATAATCTTGGCCGTACCCTCGATGCCTAGTATTGAACTGTCAATTGAAATATGATAATTCTTTGCATCGCCCCAGTTTTTGCTGGTATAAAAGTTATAATATGATGCCCTTTTCTTANNACCTTTGTAAGTCCGCTTTCCGCAAAGAGAATATCATCGGCACACCTGCCAATAAATACAGAATCTCCAAGGGAAGCAAGCCGCTTGATTTCCTCCGATTGCAGAGCAAAAACTTTATCGCTTATCATTACATCTCCGACACCAAGCGGCGAAATATGTCCGCTGTAGCTCGACATTGCAAGAGAATATAAAAAGCTGCTTGTAGCTCGCTCGTCTGCACGTTCAAAAGCATCCCTATTGATACCGCTGTTCTCTGCCGCCTTGATAAGCATTTCCTTGTCGTAGTATTCGATACCGAGAAGCTCGGAAAGCTTTTTTCCAATTTCAGCACCACCGCTGCCGAATTGCCTTCCTATGGTTATTATGTGTTTCATAAAACTTTGTCACCTCTCCTTTATAATATATTACCATAATTTTCAATAAATTACAACAAAAACTTGAATTTTTGATTAAACTGTTATATAATATAGCCGACATAGTCGTACATATATTTTATGTGTAGTCTTGTCGGCATTAGAAAAATGCTACGCATTTTAACAATGTCAGTTAAATTTAAAATAAATTTCGATAAAGGAGAAAACATATGTTAGAAATTAAGAATTACAGTAAAAATTACGGAAATAAATCAGCTGTAAAAAATCTATCTTTAAAAATAGAAGCAGGTGATATTTACGGTTTTATCGGACATAATGGTGCAGGCAAGACCACTACAATAAAAGCTATTACCGGTATATTACCGATTGAAAACGGTGATATATTTTTTGATGGAATGTCGGTAAAAGAAAATCCTATAAAGTGCAAGATGAAGATGGCGTATATACCCGATAACCCTGAGCTTTATGAATCGATGACAGGTTTTAAATATATCAAATTTATCTGCGACATCTATGAAATACCCTCCGACAAACGTGAGAAAAATGTGCGTAAATATGCTGAAAGCTTTGAAATGTTAAAGGACCTTTCCGAACCGATCGCTACATATTCGCATGGAATGAAGCAAAAAATTAATATCATTTCTGCGCTTTCGCATGAACCAAAACTAATGGTGCTTGATGAGCCTTTTGTAGGTCTTGATCCAAAAGCAGCATATATACTAAAAGAATATATGAAGGAAATGTGTGCTAACGGCGGTGCTATATTCTTTTCTACTCATGTTCTTGAGGTTGCGGAAAAGCTCTGTAATAAAATAGCTATTATTAAAAATGGCGAACTTATTCGCTCAGGATTAACAAAAGACGTAAGAGGTGATAATTCACTTGAGGAACTATTCTTGGACCTTGCAGAATAGAAGTTTGAAAATAAATTTTCAAACACAGTTTTGTGCCTTTATTGCAAGAAGTGCAATAAACCGGCTATCGCCGGAACGGCACAATTCTAATGTATGAAAGTGCATCTTTCATACAATGCGGTCGACGTATCCACCGAAGAAAGGAATGGTCATAATTAATGATAAAAAAGTTCTTTTTACTTGTTAAAACAAATCTTTCTCTAACCTTCAATCCTAAGAGGATGTTAACACGTCAGAATAAACCTGCTTCTAAGGGCAAATCAACATTATACGCCTTTTTGATGCTTTTCATGTTCGTATATTTTCTGGGTATTTCTTCAACGTTGTTTTATGGACTTGGAAAAGAATTAAATAAAATCGGTTATATTGATTTACTAATCTTTTTAGCCGTAATATCTTATACTGCGTTTATTTTAATAATTACAGTTTTTTCAGCACAAGGATATTTGTTTAAATCGAAGGATTTACCTTTGTTATTATCATTACCAGTTAGTCATTTTTCTGTGTTGTTATCGAAGTTTATACTTTTGTATATTTATGAGTTGTTTTTTTCTGTTTTGTTTATAGGTCCGGCTTTCTACTTCTATTTTTATTTTACTTCATTTTCTGTTCTTGGAATTATCGGTGCTGTTATTTGCTTCTTTGCATCACCCTTTATACCGTTATCTATAGGAAGCCTATTTTCCTTCCTTTTAGGCCTTATAACAAGACGAATGAGGAAGAAAAATTTCTTCACAATATTTATGTCACTTGCTTTTGTTGTGGTTTATTTTTACATTATGCAGAACGGACAGAGTATACTGCAGTATATATTTGCAAACAGTGAGAAATTAAAGAATACTATTTCACTTTATTATTCCCCTTCTGTATGGGTGCTTGGCGGATTAAATGGTGAAGTATTAAAAGCAGTTCTGTATTTTATTTTAGGCTTAATTGCTGTCTTTATTATCTTTATAATTATTTCCGGGAAATATTCTGTAATAGTATCTATTTTAAATTCATCGGGTGTTAGAAGAAGAAATAAAGAGCAAAAGTATGGCGAAGAACGCAGCAGTGCATTAAGTGCAATGATAAAAAAAGAACTTTCTTTTTACTTCAGCTCGTCAAATTATGTATTAAATACAATAATCGGTCCTGCTCTTCTTGTTTTGGCAAGCGCTGCATTTTTGTTTATGGGTGCTGATAAAATCGCTGCTTTTGCAGAGTTGGGTGATGTTGGAGAAATGAGTTTAATCCTTGCATCAGCTTTGACAATATTTATGCCATCGCTTTCATCTACAACTTCTGCTTCGATTTCACTTGAAGGCAAGAAGTTATGGATATATAAATCCATTCCTGCTTTGACAAAAGATATTTTAAAAGCGAAAACCGCTGTTAATCTTATCATCACCATTCCAGCGATAATAGTCAGCGATATTCTTTTATGTATAGCACTGGAATTAGGTATTTTAGATTACTTTTTACTTATAACTCTTGGAATTTCTTTCGTAACTTTCTTTTCGATTACCGGATTGTTGATTAATCTTTCGCATCCTAAGCTTGATTTTGAAAATGAAATTGTAGTAATAAAGCAGAGCATGAGTGTTATTTTGCAAATGTTAACAACTTTCGGAATAATGGCAGTATGTATTATAAGTTATACAGTATTAAAACCGGAAAACATTTATTTATTTGCATTGACGGTTATATTAATAATAATTGTATTAATTGCTTTGCTTTCAAAAAGACTTTTCACCTGGGGTGTAAAGCGTTTTAACGAGTTATAAAAAAACATAAGATAAATACTATATTAAAAAGGAATGAGTACTGTTGTTATCAACGCTCATTCCTTTTATGATGTTATATAATAAAATGCTCTATCAAATCGAACTGATGTAATTATGAATACCCACTAAATATTAATAAGCAAACTCCGAATACAATAATCGGAATACCAATAATACATAATAGTACAATTCCAACAATTTTAGCTGCCGACATTTTCTTTTTTTCTATTGGTTTTTGTTCATCAAAAATAGTGTTGCCCTTGTCTAGTATTTTCTGTATTCTTTCTCTGTCAAACTTTTCCTCGGTTGATTGGTTATTCTTGTTTTCGTTGTTATCCATGTAAATCTCCCTTTCAATTTAATCAAGCATTGACTTGTTTTTTATTAAATACAGCAAGAATATGTTTTCTGTTAATAAATATCAAGCATAGTGAACAAAGAATTTGATAATATGATATACCGAGAATAGTTTCTGTATCTCTGACGAATTCTATTAAAAATCTAAATATGAAATATGCATTTAACAAATATTTAAACAAAACACCTGGTCTTAATTCTTTTGTTCTCTTTAAATACAAGAATAAAACAAATAGTCCCAAGTCAAAAATAAGCTCATATATCTGCGTTGGATATCGGTAAATACCGTCGCCGAAGTCAACACCGAGGAATTGTGGGGATTCTATTCCATAACAGCAACCTCCGAAAAAACAACCTAATCTTCCGATTGCCATTCCAAAAGCAGCCGGAGCTGCGATATCATTACCTGTCTTTAACTCTATCTTAAACCGCCTTTTAACAAGAAAAACAGCTAGAAATCCGCCGATCAAGCCACCTACGATTGTTTTGCCCGAAATTAATAAGTTTATGTTTTCTGGGTAACTAAAAAGTATCTTATAATTATATATAAGTATTGGTAATTTTGCGCCGATTGCACCGCCGAGTAAAGCATATATAATTATAAGCGACCTGAAACTGTTCTTTCCTCTGTCAATTTTTTCAGCAGTTAGTTTATAGCATATAAAAGCAGCAATTAAAGCAAGAACCATAAAAATACTGTAGGTTGGGATTTTTAGATCATATACATTAATATAGGGCATAATTCCAAAGTTATCGTGTGAGATGTGCTCATCTAACATTCTTTTTTATGCTCCTTACTTTTTTTCCGAAACGGCAGCAATTACTGTTGCAAATAACACATTCATATAGTTTTTGAGCCGAACAATAACCAAGAGCCGCTATAGATTGCAAAATAGCAAGAATCACTGTAAAAATTAGTGATAGGATAGGATGTATAAAATAATAGCCTAATAATGCTAAACCACTGAACATACTGCCTACAATATGGGCGAATCTCATGCTGTGCATATTAATATATTCATCTGTAGTCTTAGTATATTTGGCAATGGTTATATTATATAAAATAACAAGCGGTGAATTTTGAACACCTGTGAACGCAGAAACAAACATTATTCCAAAAACAACAAAAACAGGAATAACGCTTTGTAGTACAATAGCTGTCCAGAGTAATCCTGCGATTACATATTTGCAAAAAGCAACAGACTGCTTTTTTACATTTACCATGCGTATCATCTATTTCCTCCTAAATTTTGGAATGAACAATCCTGTTTTTGATTTATACTCCGAATAAGTGTCTTTAAAGGTTAACAATAACATTTCATCCTCCAGTCTTGCTCGGTGAATCATGAAAGGCAGAAATAAAATAGAGTTAAGTATAAAAACAACAGGATTGATAAACAGCAGTGAAAAGCCGTAAAGCATTAAAATTGTTGATGAATACAGCGGATGACGAATATATTTATATATTCCTGTTGTGGTCAGAGTATGATTTTCGTATATTTTTATTTGGTTACCCCAGTTGCTTTTAAGCTTCAATCGCCCAAACACATTTATTATTGTACCAATAATTATAAAAATCGTACCAAAAATAGAAATAATCAAATTTATTAATTCGTCTATTTCGATCACACCGAATTTTAAATAAACCAATATAAACATAACTAAAAAGAACGCAAGCATACTTCCTGTTTCAACAACTGATTTCTTTTCTCTTTTAACTTTCTCTTTTTTTGAAAAGAAAAAGTTTAGAATAATTGCAGTTAATAAAATCCACAAACAAAAAGCTCCTATAAGATATAAAATTTTTAATATATCATCATACATTTTGCTTACTCCGATGAATCATATTATATGCTGAAAAAGGAATTCTTTTTAGGTCTGGAGTTATTATATGAACACATTCTTTTTGCATTGATTTTAAATCGAAGTTATATTTATCAACAAAAGATGAGATAGTAATTCTAAAGGTATTCTCGTTTAAATATTTTACCCTGTCGTCCTTGTTCCACTTTAAAAAGCTCTTTGGAACTAATTTATTAAAATCATTCAGAAAATCAAGACATTTACAAAAGCCAAAGCTCGGTGCTTCACCTTGAGCAAGCGAATCTTCGATTTTGAATAGAAATGTATTACTAATAAAAGGCACATATTTCTCTATATTTTTGTTACGAGTGATGGGTACAAAGCTCTTTCCTTTTTTATAAAGGTAAGTAACCGCAACTCTTTCTACATTACAGGGCAGCGGAACAAAATCACTTGATTTTATTATCTTGTTAGAGGAAGCTTCTATTAAATTCATAATACCGGAAACAGTATAAGAATCGTCTAAAGCGTCTTCATAGCAACCAANNTAACTCCTCTTACGCAGGAGGTTGCAAGCCCGTAATTTATAATCTCGGAAAGTTCATTATCGTTACAATTTCTAGTAACCGTACATACTAATGTTGTGGGTATGTTGTATTTGTTTAAGTTATCAATAGCTTTTTTCTTGATCTCAAACATTTTTCTATTGCGTGTTTTTTCATATACTTCATCTTTTAAAGAATCAAATTGCAAATAAATCTCAAAACCACTCGTTAAAGGTGCAAGTTTTTTTACAAATTCAATATCTTCAGCAAGCTTAATTCCGTTTGTATTTAACATCACATGCCCGATATTCTTGTTTTTGCACAATTCTAAAATTTCAAGAATATCTGCGTGTAAAGTAGGTTCGCCACCGCTTATCTGCAGAATCTCGGCTTTTCCACCTTCGCACTCAATATAAAAATCTATCATCTTTTCGATTGTTAAAAATTCTAAATCCTTGCCTTCTTTCCCACAGGATGCATAACACATCGGACAGAGCATATTACATTTAGTTGTAATCTCAACAAGTCCGATACAGGTGTGCTGTTCGTGAAGCTGACAAAGACCACAGTCGTAAGGACACCCATTCTTGGCGCTGGTTTCATTTGTATGTATTGTTGAGGGCTTGTCATACAAAACCTTTTTAAGATGATAATCCGCATCCTCCTCCAAAAGGTGTTCCATTTCACCATGAGTAGAGCAAAACTTTTTTATATATACTTTTTTTTCTTTAATAACAATTTTTGCATCAATTTGGTTTAAGCATGTATCGCATAAGCTCTTTGTTGCTTGGTAATAAATATAGTTGTTATTGATAGTTTCCACCTCAATGAATATAGGATACCTAATTATACCAATTTATTATAGATAAAACAATAGATAGTTATAATTAAATATAAACATAAAAAATCATTATTTATATATTGTAAAAAGAAAAAATATATGCTATATTATTAGAATGTCGTATCATGAAGAATGTAATAAATAGAGTTACATTAACGCGTATCAAAGGTACACTGCCGTGTACCTTTCGAATTTACCATTACTATTTGTACCCGACACGGCGTGGAGATTATTATGTATACAAGATAATAAAGATAAGAAAGAGAAAACATGGATCAAATAAGTTTTTCAAACATCGCAATTTCAGAAGAGTTAAAACGTGCAGTATCAGATATGGGATATGACGAAGCAACTCTGATTCAATCACAAAGTATTCCCCTTATTTTACAAGGTTTTGATTTGATAGGACGCAGCCAGACCGGTAGCGGAAAGACCGCAGCTTTTGGCCTGCCTGCTATTGAAATCATTGATACAGGTGCAAATCCCAAGCATGTACAGGTATTGATTCTCTGCCCTACCCGAGAGCTTGCTGTACAAGCTTGCAGTGAATTAAGAAAATTCGCAAAATATAAAAACGAAGTAAGTGTCGTTCCTATTTATGGCGGTGAGCCTATCGACCGTCAATTAGAGCGACTTAGACAAGGCTGTCAAATCGTTGTCGGAACTCCCGGTAGAGTCATGGATCATATGCGTAGGAAAACATTAAAACTTTCTAGCGTTAAGATGATTGTTCTTGATGAAGCAGACGAGATGCTCAATATGGGCTTTGTTGAGGATATCGAGACTATCCTGACAGAAATACCTACCGAACGTCAGACAATATTATTCTCAGCTACAATGCCGACTGAAGTGCTTGAAATAACAAAAAAGTTTCAAAACAACCCAAAGACAGTTGAAATAAAGCAGGCTCAGCTCACCGTTTCTACAGTTGAACAGTATTATTTTTCTGTTACAAAAGGCAAAAAAAATTATGCTCTCTTTAATCTGCTTGAGTTTTATCAGCCAACTTCAGCGATTATCTTTTGTAATACAAAGAAAATGGTTGATGAGCTTATAAAAGAGCTTAGAAAACACGGTTATCCTGCACAAGGTCTGCATGGAGATATGAGACAAACCTCCCGTTCATTGGTTATGAGCCAATTCAAGCATGAGAAATTCAATATTCTTGTCGCTACCGATGTTGCAGCTCGCGGTATAGATGTAAACGATGTAAAAATCGTTATCAACTACGATTTACCGCAGGAGGATGAATATTATGTTCATCGTATCGGCAGAACAGGACGCGCAGGCAAGGCAGGTTTAGCTTTTACATTAGTACAGGGTAACAAGCAACTTTCGCAGCTTAATAATATTATGAGATATACCAAGTGCGATATTTTACCAAAAGCACTTCCGAGTAGTGATGAAATAAATAAACTCAAGATCGACGAACTCAGTAATAAGATTCTTTCATTTATGGCAGAAAACGAATATAATATTTTCACTTCCGCAATAGAGAATCTGGCAAGCGAAAAATACACCATTTCGGATATTGCATCGGCTCTATTTGCTATGTCAATAAAGAAAACCCCTGTAATTGAGGATGTTGTAGACGAATTTAGCGATTCTGATGATGATTCACAGAGAAGATCAAGAAGAAGACCGTCGGATAGATCATTTGATAAAAGACCGACCGACAGATCATCAAAAAGATCCGAAAGATCGGATAGACCCAATAAATTTGCTGACAAAAAAACCGAAAAAGTAAAAAACCCGGGCTTACCTTTCAAAAAAGGTGATTATAACGACGAAAATATGGTCGGTGTAAAGATTTCTATAGGTAGAAATGATAAAATTTCACCAAACCACATTCTTGGTGCGGTAGCCGGCGAAACAGGCTTACCGGGTAAAATATTCGGCAATATTGATATAAAAGATAATTATACAACAATTGATGTTCCTAAAGAGCATAAAAATCTTGTTGTTGACAGTATGAATAAATCAAAAATCAAGGGTAAAAAAGTTACTGCTCAATAAATATAAAAACTATTTCAAGAGGAATAAAAATGATAGGTACAGTAGATATCGAACTTCAATACGGCGGCACTTCCCTATTTAACCACGCTACCGTAAATTTTACCGCAGGAAATTGCTATGGTGTAATCGGCGCAAACGGTGCGGGAAAATCAACCTTTTTAAAAATACTTTCTGGAGAGATTGAGCCTACAAAGGGTAATGTTGTAAAAACTCCTTCGGAAAGAATTTCAATATTAAAACAAAATCACTTCGAGTTTGATGAATTCGAGGTGTTGAAAACCGTTATGATGGGCAATCAAGAGCTTTGCCACATCATCGAAGAAAAAGAATTTTATTACAGCAAAGAGGATATGACCGAGGAAGAAGGTCTTAAACTCTGTGAGCTTGAAGAAAAGTTTACTAAAATGGACGGCTGGAACGCAGAGAGTGATGCTGCAATTCTTTTAAACGGACTTGGTATTACTAACGAATTTCATTATTTATACATGAAAGAGCTTACAGGCGATCAAAAGGTAAAGGTTCTGCTCGCACAGGCGTTATTCGGTCAACCTGATATTCTTCTGATGGATGAACCTACAAACCATCTTGACGTTGAAACTATCGTTTGGCTTGAAGATTTTCTTGTTAAACTCGAGACAAGTACGGTTATCATAGTTTCCCATGACAGACATTTCCTTAACGAAGTTTGCACACACATTGTTGACGTTGATTTTGGTAAAATAACAATGGTTGCAGGAAATTATGATTTTTGGTATGATTTTACGCAGTTAAGGCAAAGACAATTACGTGACCAAAATAAAAAAGCAGAAATTAGAATCAAAGAACTGCAAGATTTTATTGCACGATTCAGTGCAAACGCTTCAAAATCAAAACAAGCGACCAGCCGAAAAAAGCAGCTTAGTGCCTTGGAATTTGATGATATGCCTGTTTCGTCCAGAAAATTCCCGTATATAGCATTCAAGCCTAACCGCGAGGTTGGTAACGATGTACTTACGATCAGTGGAATTTCAAAGACAATCGGCGAACGAAAAGTTCTGGATAACATAAGCTTTACAATTCGCCCTCGTGAAAAGGTTGCTTTTGTTGGTGCGGACGCTGTTGCAAAAACCACACTTTTTAAGATCCTGGCAGGTGAGCTTGAGCCTGATGAAGGAATTGTTAAATGGGGTGTTACCACCACACAATCTTTTTTACCAAGTGACAACTCGGAATATTTTGACGGATGCGAGGATACACTTGTCGATTGGGTACGAAGATACTCCACCCTTACTTATGAAGCGGATGTCAGAGGCTGGCTCGGTAAATTATTGTTCTCTGGTGACGAAGCAATGAAAAAGGTTTGTGTACTTTCAGGTGGTGAACGTGTACGGTGTATGCTCTGCAAGATGATGCTCTCGGGTGCAAACGTTCTTATACTTGATGAACCAACAAACCATCTCGACCTTGAATCGATTGCTGCATTAAACGAAGGTCTTAATAGGTATACCGAAACGCTATTGTTCACCTCACACGATCATCAGTTGGTACAAACATTGGCAACAAGAATAATTGATGTAACAACAGGCTCCAACTTCGATAAACAAATGACCTTTGACGAGTATTTGCAAGAAATGAAAGCTAAGAATATAATAGTTAAATAATCAAATAAGCACAATAAAAGTCCTGAGTTTCAGGACTTTTATTGTGCTTATTAATACATTCCTTTTATATATCTGAACACAAATCGTTTGAAAAATCCGAGCTTTTTATCAACTTCTTTTCCTTTTTCGGCTGCAAAGGATACAATTGTTTCCAGCTCATCATCTGAAAGAATATGCTTACTAAATACTGCTTTTTGAGCTATACCATAGACATTTTTATCGGCTTCCACACCGTATGGTTTTAATTTTTCAATGTATTTCCAAGTAAATACTGCAATACGGTTTGTTTCGCTGAGCCCGAAGTGATTTTTTCGCTTGCTCTGCATACTTTTACGTCTTATTAAAAGTATAAGCACCGTAATAAATATAACAGATACAGGAGTTATCCATAACAACTCATTTTTGTATTTAGAAAAGAAAGGCTCTATAGAAACATCGCTTTGCTCAAAAGATAAATCGCTGGATTTGTCACTAGAGACAGGTTCACTCTCCAATGACGATTCTACCGTAACTTCTGATTCATTTGATTCGCTAGATATTACAGGTTCACTTATATTCGGCTCGTGGCTGTTGCTTCCCGAATTATCATTATAAGCAGGATCGTTAACTCTTTCCTCAACGGATCCGGGTGTTACATCAACAGGTATCCATCCGATTCCGTCAAAATACACCTCAACCCAAGCGTGTGCGTTCTTATCGGTTACGTCAACCTGTGTATTTGCTTCACTGCCTTTAATACTAGCCGCATAACCTGTTACATATCGAGCAGGTACACCAAACGAGCGGAAAATAAGAGTAGCTGTTGTTGCAAAGTGCATGCAATATCCCTGTTTACTATCGGTAAGGAAATATTGTACATAATCACGTCCTGACGGAGTTTTTGGTGCTTTGAGATTATATTCGGCACAATTTTTTACAAAGTTCTTTACTTCATCAACAAGTTGCTCCCTGTCAGAGATATTATGAAAATTTTGATCACTTGTATATTCAAGCAGAAAATTTGAAGTTGCCGAGTCTATCTGTGTATAATATTGATAAACTACATCTCTGTATTGACTTTCCAGTTCTTTTACTTTCGCGTATTCCTCACTATCACGGTATTTATTGGTTGTGTTTTCTGCTTTAATATTATCACAGTTGAATATCTTAATATTATAAATAGCATTTACATTTTTCGAATACGCATAATTATCATTATATAAAATAACCGAATCATTGTTATAATTTAAAGATTTAAAATCGCTGAATGAAGGGTAATACGGAGTATAAACAACTTCTCCACCTTTTATCATTTCGGTAATATTTATATAGTTCTTTTTATAACGGTCAGAAGTTAAAGCAACATAGGTTGCCAATGACAATGGTGATATTATTGTTTCGGCAGTTTCATTTTCATTTATTGAGCCTACACTTGTTAATAAATTTAATTTAGATAAGGCGTCACCGTTAAATTTCACCCATTTTGATTTTGTATAATAACCCAACGAATATCCGCGTAACAGCATCTCACCTGTTTTATCGGTTTTTACCTGCAGAATAACCTTACCCGTTCTGTTATTCGGATCGGCATTTCGTAAATCCACATCCAGGAAATCATCAGTTCTGTTTACGGGTTCGCTGGTTTCTGTTTCCGAGTCTTCAGAAACTTGAGATTCATCCCTTGAGGAATTTGAAAACTCTTCAGAACCATCTTCACTGACCTCACTTCTTGACGGATTCGTTACGCTTAGCGGTAATCTTTCTGAAAAGAAAGAATAAATTTTTGCGGCAAAATCTGCGCGTACATAATTCTTAGATGAAAAAACTAAACTTATCATAAGAAGGAATACAAGCATTATCGGAATAAAGAACAGAGTCATTTTTGCTCCGCGTTTATTATCTCCTTGTCTTACCAGATTTGTAATATTAATAGAAGTCAAAAAGACCAAAAATGCGAAAACAGGAGTTGTATCAGGTACCCTTTTTATAAAAATCATGCACAAAGCAAATATGGGTATTGTTATAAAAAGAGTTGGCCAAAGCGGATTTAATTTTATTAATGTAAAAGCTATCAGAAATATTAACAATACACCCAAAAAAGCAAAGAAAGCGGTATTTGCTATTATAATACCGTTTCTGGATAACTTTACAGTTTCTGTAGCATCAATTGAACTTGAAAAACGACTGATAAGTGAGGTTAATATATTAAGAAAAAACTTAAAACCATTTAAAATTCTCTCGTTGTTTATAAAAAATATAATAAGTGAAATTCCCATTGTTGACAGGTATAGGGTTTTTTTATACTTTTCTGCAAAAAATACTATTGAAAAGCATATTGCTGCAACCGCACAGTAAATAAGAACGGTCACTTCGTTTAATTTGATGTTAAAAGAAGTGATATTCGCAAACAATATACCGTAAACACCTAAAAAAACTGTAAGTGCCTGAGCTGCAATCGCTAACACTTTTTTCGAAATCTTATCCATTTAAAGCATCTCCTTTCTCAGGGAGATTGGGACTTATAACATAGTGCCAGTCAGCATCCTTAAATGCTTTATTATCAATTGCGTTACCTTTTAGCTCTATTGGATTATTAAAAACAGATCCGATGAAGTTTAAATAATCGCTTATTTCGTTAATATTAAAAACATTCAGATTACCTTCTTTTCCATACCAACAAAGATTGAACTCTATCATCCTGCGAAGAAAAATATGAGCTATATAAGATATCTGACCAAATATGTTGTCAACTTCTTCTGCGTTACCAAAAAGATTAAAACAGATAAATATCTTACCTTTTTCGGAGACAAGTGGTTCTTTAACAATAATTTTATCAAACTTTGATGTAAGCTTCCAGTGAATGGCATTCAAAGGATCACCTATACGGTATTCACGTAAATCATAATCCTCGGAAAATCCTCCACCCGGTTTAGGCTTCAGACCTTTGCTGCCTACTTTATCTATCGGAAGAATAGGCATCGGGTCGGGGCGTTCAATTTTGGGCATAATTAAAATACGCCTTTTTTCGGGCGTTTTTAACGATAAACTGAAAAGACCGAGATAATCAAAAACCCTGATTTTCTTTATATCAAGATTAATACATCCGACATGCTCGGTATTTAACTGAAGCGATACATACGACTTATAACTGCCAAATATCATAACTGTAACTAGTGAACTGTTTCGACCTAAAGTAACATTATTTGCAGTGTATGTAATGTTAACCTGTGATATTGGCAGCCATGTACGCGGGTTAATATTTATTCGGGCTGAAACTACCTCGCTTTTTCTTATCTCAATAGGAAGCGGAACCAAATTAAACTTGATACGTAACATAGAAAAAAGACTGATAGCGAGGGAAAAGAAAGGAAACAGGATAACTGTTATTAAAATAAAATAGGATATATAACCGTCATAAACACCATAAAACGTTATTGCTCCTATTATTGTAGCTATATAGATAATCCATCTTTTTATCAAACTAATAATCATTCCTTTCGGCGATATTCTGAAAGTTTAATTTCAGACTTATAACTACCCCTTTTAAAATGTATATTTATTTTATTGCTGGAGGAGTTACCGAATTCAAAATCTTGTCAAGCACCCATTTAAGTCCTTTTTTTGATTCCTCACCTTCAGGAGTAAGCTTAATACGATGTGCAATGCAATCGTAGAAAAATAACTGAACATCCTCGGGTATAACATAGTCCCTGCCCTGCACCCACGCTTCTGCTTTTGCCATTGAACTTAAGGCTAGAGAAGCACGAGGGCTGGCTCCCCATTGGATAAATTCATTATCCCTTGTAGCGCTTACAAGTTTGACTATATATTCGAGTATTGTATTCGAAATATAAACCTTTTCAACTTCAGCTTTCATTTTCTCAAGTTCTTCTATTGAGACAATCTGTTTTACATTGTCAATCATATTACCGTTTTGTTTTCTTTGCAGAATTTCCACTTCGCTTTGAGAACTCGGATAACCAATAGAAAGTTTAATCATAAAACGATCCATCTGAGAATCAGGTAAAAGCTGTGTTCCTGCCGCTCCGGTTGGATTTTGTGTTGCTATGACCATAAAAGGATTTGGAAGAGGATGTGAAATACCGTCGACAGTAACCTGGTTTTCTTCCATAGCCTCAAGTAAAGCTGCTTGTGTTCGGCTGGTCGCTCTGTTGAGCTCATCAGCAAGGAAAAGGTTGCATATAATTGCACCTTTCTTATATTCCATTTCACCTGTATCTTTTTTAACCATCGAGAAACCTACTATATCAGATGCCAGAACGTCGGGAGTAAACTGCATACGGTTGTAATCAAGCGCCAGAGCTTTTGAAAAAGCCAGAGCCATCGTTGTTTTTCCTACACCAGGAATATCCTCTAAAAGAATATGTCCCCCTGCAAGAATAGCAAGATAAACCCTGACAAGAACCTTATCCTTTCCAATAATCGCCTTTTTAACTTCACCTATGATCTCTTTGGATTTATTCATTTTTTCTCTCCTGTTAATTTTAACAATATTTAAAATTATGTTTAATTTGATATCACAACGATTCTTATTATAACAAATCATTTAGCATGTTTCAATAGTTAAAAAATAATATTAATAAAATTGTTGTAATAAAAGTTAAAGCATTAATATTTAGTTATATTGACAACTTTGGTAAGAAATGATATTCTTAATCAACCTACTAATCAAAAAAGGATATTTTTAAATGGAAAAAATAAGAATAGGCATTGTTGGTGCAGGAAATATTGCGACCTCAGCTCATCTGCCTGCATACCAGAGTTGTAAAAACGTTGAAGTTTCTGCAATAGCAGACATAAATTTCAATCGAGCTAAATTAGCTGCACAAAAGTATAATATTCCGCTTGTATTTTCATCTGTCGAGGAAATGCTTGCAGGTGCGGAAATAGATGCGGTTGACATATGTGTTTGGAATAACGCACATTCGGATGTTGCAATTACTGCGGCAAAAGCAGGAAAGCATATTCTTTGCGAAAAACCAATGGCTATTGATTTTGAACATGCACTGTTAATGGAGGAAGCTGTTAATAAGGCAGGCGTTATATTTATGCTTGCTGTACCCGGAAGGTTTGCAGCTCCTAATATGATGGTGCGTGAGCTGTTTGAAAAAGGTGAGCTTGGTGAGGTTTATTACGCCAAGACAGCATATATAAGACGGCGTGGAACACCTAGCGGCTGGTTTACGGATAAAAAAACCTCAGGCGGTGGACCTATCATAGATATCGGTGTACATCGAATCGATGCTGCTTGGTATCTTATGGGTAATCCGAAGCCTGTCCGTGTCAGCGCTGCTACTTCAAGTAAAATCGGTAATTATAATACAAAAGGTGTGAGCCGATGGGTAGGAACAGAATGTCCCGACAACTGTTTTAATACAGAGGATTCGGGTGCAGGAGTTATACATTTCGATAACGGTGCTATCTTGTTCTTTGAAACAAGTTGGGCGATAAACGGCCCCGAACATTCAGATACGCAAATTTGCGGGACAAAAGCAGGTGTAACTTTAGATCCGCTAACCATATATGGTGAAAGAAACGAATATCTGAGCAACGACATTCTTACTGTTGCAAAGAACGACAATCCCTTTTTAAACGAAATTACACATTTTGCAGATTGTGTTATTAATAATAAAAAACCTAGATACCCGTTGGAACAAGCAGTCTTAATGCAAAAAATGATCCAAGGTATTTACGACTCCGCAAGGCTTAGGAAAGAAATTGAATTATAAGGACTCGGTATAAAATTTATGGTATTAAAAAATGGAACAATACTTAACGAAAACTTTAAACTTATAAAATCAGATATAGAAATAAAAGAAGATAAAATAACAAGAATTGACACTAAAATAGATAATAATACTGATCTTATTGATGTTACAGGAATGTATGTTTTACCGGGATTCATTGATACACATATGCATGGTGCTTATGGTGAACGTTTTAATGATAGCGATCCTGATATTGATAAAATTACTACTTTTCTGGCAACAAAAGGTATTACAACCATTGCCGCAACAACAGCTTCTGATGACTTTAATCATCTTTTACATCAGTTTGACGATATTGTATCAGCTATTGAAAATGGTAATTGCGGAGCAAAAATAGCAGGAATCCATGCAGAAGGACCTTTTATAAACAAAAAGTTAAAAGGTGCGATGACCGAGGAATACATTATAAACCCTACTAAGGAAAAAATCGAACAAATGCTATGTCATTGTAAAAACTATTTAAAAATTATTACTATTGCACCCGAGATCGAAAACGCAAAGGAAGCTATTACTTTGTTTGTTAATAACGATGTAAAAGTTTCGATAGGTCACACTAACGCAACACTAGCGGAAGCTGAGGATGGAATAAAATGGGGTGCTTCACAATCTACACATACCTTTAATGCGATGCGTCCGTATAATCACAGAGAACCGGGAGTTTTAGGTTCTGTTTTAACCAATCCAAAAATAAAGTGTGAGATGATTTGCGATTTCGTGCATCTTCACCCAAAGACGATTGAATTCATTTACCAAATTAAAGGTGTTGACAATATCAACATAGTCAGCGATTCGGGACATACGGCAGGTACGAACCTAACAGAATTCATGGTTTCAGGTGTAATGCGTTATGTTAAAGATGGTATTGTGTGTCTTGCGGACGGAACAATAGCAGGTAGTACAAAAACACTTCTTGAGGGAGTTCAGAATCTTGTGAGTATAGGTATTCCCCTTGAGGATGTAGCAAAAATGGCTTCTCTTAACCCTGCAAAATCTCTTGGAATAGATTGCGAAACAGGAACAATAACAGTTGGGAAATTTGCAGATATTGTTGTTTTAGATAAAGATTTACAGGTAAAATACACTTTTGTGAACGGTAAATTATTTAAGTAATTTATTTATTACATCAAAAAGAAGTGGTATTCTTTATTGCAAAGATAAAGGTGACAGAGTAAATATCGGCGGTAAAGCAGTGTGTTATTCAATTGGTGAAATATTAATATAAAATTTTGATCTAGCTTATTATACAAAACTAATATTAATTTTTAATTCTTATTCATTTTTCACGTTTTAATCATATAATATAATATATTATAACTAAGGAATGATTATATGAATAGAAATGATATGACAGAAAGTCTTGTACTTAAAACAATAGCGGAAATCAAACATGATGTTGAAATGTATAATTCCTCTCGTTATAGAGGAATACATATGGGAAAGCTGCTGGAGAAAATAAACTTACTCGAAAAAGCTGTATTGTTACAAGGAATTAGTGTACAGGGAACAATACAACCTCCTCAACAAACCGAAACTCCACGACAACCTATACAGCCACAACCACCTATACAACAGCGACCGCCTATGCAACCGCAACCGCCGATGCAACCACAACCGCCTATACAACAGCGACCACCAATACAACAGCAACCGATGCAACCTCCTGATACCAACAATAACAAAAAAGATGATATACCAGACAGAACTTTTACTCTTGAGGAGCTTTCAAAATGCACCGGAAGAGATGGAAGTCCGGTGTGTGTAGCCCTAAACGGAATTGTTTATGATGTGAGTGGCACAGTACTTTGGAGAGAAGGTTTACATTTTGGTTTACCTGCCGGACGTGACCTCACTATTGAATTTAATGCTTGTCATTCTAATCAACTTCCGCTTAAAATTATGAAACCTATTGGTAGATTAGAAGTAACAAACTAAAAACGTAGCGAAGAATAATTTTTTATTCTTCGCTCGATTTATTTTTTATTCTCTCATAAGATTAAAGGTATTAATAAGATTTAACTTACCATATCCCCATTGCGAATTTGGGTATATTAAGCCACTTTCACGCTCACACCCTCTGATAATAAAAGCTCTCGCTTGAAAAGTGCTCATCGATCTGTTATTTCCCTCAACAATTCCCCATTGAAGTAATAAAGCACATGCTCCTGTTGCAATAGCAGTCGATACGCTTGTTCCGGTCATTGTTCCGTTTCCTGTTGGATATACTCCTCCCACATTTACTCCGGGTGCAACAAAATCAGGAGATATTTTGGGTAGTCTTGTTGGACCCCATGAGGTATTTGTATATAAACTATTTGTACTGCTGTTATATGCACCGCAAGTAATTGTTCCTATTGATGTTGCAGGAACTACTATTGTGGTATAAGGTGTTGGTGTTAAGAATTCTACATTGGGAGAAACAAACCCTGTTATCGGTAGCCAGGAATGAAACTCACCGTCAATAATAATATCCCCATGAACCGTTATTGTCCATACACCCGGAGCAGCATCTATTATTCTGACAGTAGTTAACTGACTGCCGCTTTGTTCCAAAGGAAAAAAATACGATACAATTAATGTTGATCTTTCCAAGACTAATCTTGATCTGGTAATCGATCCCGACTTTGCGGGAATTCTTTCCAAAACTTCTCCTGTCGGGGATCTTATTGATATTGAAAGCCTGTCAGAAGGTGCGTTATATATGGTTACAAAAATATTTCCTGCATTCTGACCAACCCGAATATCTATAGGTGCAGTTGCACCTTGTTCTGCTATAATTCCTTGCATATGATGCCTTGCCTGACTTTCGTTACCGGCAGCAGTACAAATACAAACTCCGGTTTGAGTTGCAACGAGACCCAGATATTCCTCGGTTATTGTGAATCCGTCATGACCAC
The DNA here is from genome assembly GCA_003452915.1 of Clostridiales bacterium. Taxonomy (GTDB): domain Bacteria; phylum Bacillota; class Clostridia; order Oscillospirales; family CAG-382; genus UBA1049. Next base: position 164,823 of record DMMZ01000027.1, read on the forward strand.
CTAAGTTAGTGCCTAAACCAATACAAATAGCAACTGGGCGATTGAGCTGTTGTGCTTTTTTTATTATGTATTCTATTCCTAATATTAATGAGATTGTATCATAAGCGTTTTCCTGTTCCGGTGGTATTAGTAGATAATCGCGAATAAATTGTTTAGCATTTTTTAATTTTACAACTATCAATTCAGATTCTGGTGCAGCACCAATAATTTCGCCATCATCTCGCCCGGCAGCAATTGATGCTATAAATGTCCCGTGACCTACCGTATCCTGTGACGGGACAATATCAAACGGATTTTCTGCTTTAAGAGCATTGTCAATCTGTTCTTTTGTATATTCCGTTCCTATAAAAAAACCCTCCGGAGGTGTGCTTGTTATAGTCTGATCATATAAATATTGAATTTTACTTGTACCGTCTTCATATCTAAATGCATTTTTTGTATAATCAATTCCTGTATCAACAATTCCTATTAAAACACCATTTCCTTTTAAATCCAAGAACGGCTGCTCCTGTACTTGAATTATTCCAGCTGCTTCAAGACTTTCACGACCGAGCAGACCTAAAACTAATGGTATTGTATTGGGAATACTGGTTCTGAGTTCCCGTATTAATTCATCAATATAATTAGCACCTACATGAACAATTAAAAATCTATCACCCACTGTTTGTGATACTCTGATCTGAGGTCTTTCTCTTAAAAACTCATTAAAATACTCGCTATCTCTAAAAATTAAATCAATTGTATTGGGGTTATTAATAAAATTTAACAGATCATCATTTTCATTGGCATTTCCATTCATCTATATTCCACCTTTAAAGTATTAAATAAGATATATTATTGCCCTCTCATGAGGTTAAATGCTTGGATTAAGTTTAATCTGCCATAACCCCATTGTACATTTGGATAAGCAAGGTTTTTATCACGGACGCATCCTCTGATTAAAAATGCCTTTGCATGAGATGTACTCATATACGGATCATTTCCTTCGATAATTCCCCATTGCAGCAGCAATGCGCATGCACCCGTTGTGATTGCCGCCGACACGCTGGTTCCGCTCATTATACCCGGTCCGGTCGGAAATACTCCGCTTACATTTACTCCCGGTGCAACAAAATCAGGCGAAATCCTCGGCAGCCTTGTCGGTCCCCATGATGTTCTTGGATATAAGCTGTTTGTGAAATTATTATACGCTCCACACGTAATAACTATGAACGAGGTTGCCGGTACAACTATTGTATAATTAGGCGAAGGTGCTGTAAATTCAACATTCGGCGAAACAAAACCTGTAATAGGCAGCCAAGCGTGAAAGGTTCCGTCAAGAACAATATCGCCGTATANNCAGAACTGTCCATAACCCCGGCGTGGCGTCTATCAACTTTACTACGGTAAGCTGGCTGCCGGATCTCTCAACAGGGAAATAATACTCCACACTTACCTTTGCTCGTTCCAGAACTAAATTAACCTGAAAAAAGGTTCCTGTTTTTGCCGGTACCCTGCCTATAAATTCTCCGGTAGGCGATCTGATCGCAACCGAAAATCTATCCGACGCTGAGTTCCATATCTGCATATATATGCTTCCCGCATTTTGACCTACACTTATATCAATAGGGACTGATTCCCCTTCTCTGCTTATTGTACCCTGAGTATGGTGTTTTGCATCGCTTTCGTTTCCGGCAGCGGTACAGATGCATACTCCGCCTAGATTAGATACGTTTCCGATATATTCTTCAAATAACGAATACCCGTCATGACCTCCCATATTGGTGCCTACTCCAAGGCAAATCGCAACAGGTCGTTTCAATTGCTGTGATTTTTTAATTATATAATCAATCCCGACCATTACCGCGGTAGATTCGAATGCGTTTTCCTGATCCGGCGGGATCAAAAACCTCTCTTTTAAATATGGTCGTGCTGTCTTAAGCTTTACAATGATCAGTTCTGCTTCCGGTGCAGCTCCTATGATATCCGGATTTTCTGCATTCTGTCTGCCTGCTGCTATCGAAGCTAAAAAAGTACCGTGACCGACTGTGTCCTGAGACGGAACAATATCATATGGATTCTCCGATTGCAATGCCAGATCTATTTGTTCTTTTGTATATTCCGTACCTATATAAAAGCCTTCCGGCGGTGTAGTCCTTATCGTCATATCGAATAAAAATTGTATTTTTGTCGTACCGTCTTCATATCGAAAAGAATTGCTTGTATAATCAATACCGGTGTCAACGATACCTACCAGGATTCCGCTGCCTCTTAGATCGAGAAAAGGCTGCTCCTGTACTTGAATTATACCTGCCGCTTCCAAGCTGTCCCGGCCGAGAAGGCCTAGAATAAGCGGAGTAGCGCCAACAATGCCTGTTCCCAGATCTTCAATTAATTGCTGTACATAGGCTCTGTTTATATAACCGATAATATATTGATCGTTAAAAAGTCTTGTAAATCTTATATAGGGTCTTTCATTTAAAAAGTTCAAGAAATAATCATTATACTTCACTATGAAATCCACAGTTTCGGGATCATATAAAATATCCTCAAGTGAAGAATTTCCATTCAATATAAATCCCTCCTGCCTTATTTTTAATAAATTTAATTATATTAATTATCTTTAGAAACAGTGATAAATTCGAGAATAAGTCTTTGATTTATGGACTTTTTTGAAGAATTTTTCTTACTGTTTTTTATGAAGTAGTATTATTTACTGCCCTCTTAATAAATTAAACGACTGAATCAGATTTAAGCGTCCGTATCCCCATTGAGTGTTCGGATACGTTAAGCCCGGGTCACGGGAAGCACCTCTTATAATAAATGCCCTTGCTTGATATGTGCTCATCGCAGGATCGTTTTCTTCGATAATGCCCCATTGCAGCAGCAGCGCACATGCTCCTGCTGTTATTGCCGCCGCTACGCTTGTTCCTGTCATCGTACCGGTCCCTGTGGGATATACGCCGCTCACTTCCACTCCCGGAGCGGTAATATCCGGAGTCATAAGTGGGAGTCTTGTCGGTCCCCATGAACTTCTTTCATAAAGACTGTTCGTTACGCTGTTGTAAGCACCGCAGGCAAATACTCCGATAGCCGTGGCAGGCACGACGATTGTATGAAAAGGCGTTGGTGTTAAAAAGCCTACGTTAGGCGATACAAATCCGGTTAAAGGCAGCCACGAATTATATATACCGTCCAAAATAATATCGCCATAGACCAATATTGTCCATACACCCGGAGTAGCATTGAATATTCTTATTGTAGTGATCTGTCCTCCGCTGCCTTCAAGCGGGAAGTAATATGAAATACTGACACTGGCTCTTTCAAGTACAAGCCTTTGTTCATGCACGGTTCCGCTCTTTGCGGGAACCCTTCTGACCAGTTCGCCTGTTGGAGATCTTACTCCTACTGAGATTCTGTCCGAAGCGCCATTTAAAACATCAATAAAAATATTACCCGCGTTTTCACCGACATCAATTTCAATAATTTGTTCGTCTCCGGTTTCTGTAAGTAAACCATGTGTGTGATGTCTTTGCTGTACTTCGTTTCCTGCAGCCAGGCATAAGCATACCCCTGATATATTGCTAACACCGGATAAATATTCTTCAAAAAGAGTAAAGCCATCATGGCTTCCCAGATTTGTTCCCAAACCTATACAAATTGCAACAGGCCGGTTAAGCTGTTGCGCTTTTTTTAGAATATATTCAACACCTATCATTAATGATGTCGACTCAAATGCATTTTCCTGCTCGGGAGGAACAAGAAAAAAATCCCTTATGTAATTTTTTGCGTTTCTGAGCTTGACGACAATTAATTCTGCATCAGGAGCAGCTCCTATTATATCGGTATTTTCAGGGTCCTCACGTCCTGCAGCTATTGAGGCCAAAAATGTACCGTGACCGACTGTGTCACGTGACGGAACAATATCATAAGGATTTTCCGATTGCAGAGCTAAGTCTATTTGTTCTTTTGTAAATTCAACTCCAACATAAAAACCCTCGGGATGCGGTCCTCTTAATGTCTGATCATATAAAAATTGTATTTTGCTTGTTCCGTCTTCATACCGAAATGCTTTGTTTGTATAATCAATACCTGTGTCAACAATACCAACTAATACACCGCTCCCCCTGAGATCGAGAAAAGGCTGTTCCTGTACCTGAATAATTCCGGCTGCTTCAAGGCTTTCACGACCAAGAAGACCCAGCACAAGCGGAAATGCACTTATAATACCACCGCCCAAAGCATCAAATAATATATTAACATAATTCTTGTTTATGTAACCTATCAAATATCTGCCCGATAAAGTCTGTGTTATCTTAACTTCCGGTATTTCACTCAGAAATCGCTCAAAGTATTCATTTTGTCTTATAACAAATTGTATTGTATCAGGATCATATATAAAGTCATCAAGAGATTGATTTCCGTCCATTTATTAACCTCCTTAGAAATTATTTTAAAGCCCTCTCATCTGGTTAAACGATTGAATTAAATTTAATCTGCCATAACCCCATTGTGTGTTTGGGTAGGTTAAATTCGGATCGCGGTCAGCTCCTCTTATTGTGTACGCTCTTGCCTGAAATGTACTCATTGCAGGATCATTTCCCTCAATAACACCCCATTGCAATAATAAAGCACAAGCGCCTGTCGTTATTGCAGCTGATACGCTTGTTCCAGTCATTGTTCCAATCCCTGTCGGATATACACCGCTTACATTTACACCAGGCGCTACAATATCAGGTGACATCAAGGGCAATCTGGTCGGTCCCCATGAGCTTCTTTCGTAAAGGCTGTTTGTATTATTGTCGTATGCTCCGCAAGTAAATACACCAATTGCTGTTGCAGGAACAACAATTGTATAATATGGTGTTGGTGTCAGAAAAAATACTTCAGGTGATACAAAGCCTGTAAGTGGAAGCCAGGAATGAAATACTCCGTCCAAAACAATATCACCATAAACCAAAACTGTCCACACTCCGGGAGTGGCGTTGAGTATCTTTACTATTGTAACCTGCCCACCGCTGCCTTCAAGAGGAAAATAGTACGAAATCATGACTGTTGATCTTTCAAGAATTAATCTGGATTCAAGTTCTGTGCCACTTCTTGCGGGAACCCTGCTCACAAGTTCGCCTGTCGGTGATCTTACACCAACAGAAATTCTATCTGCAGCTCCGTTGTAAATATTCATATAGATGCTTCCTGCATCTTCCCCAACATTAATTTCTATTGGTTGCATATCTTCCGTTTCTAAAAGTAAACCCTGTGTATGATGCTTTGCCTGACTTTCATTTCCGGCTGCTATACATAAGCAAACACCTGATATTTTACTTACTTCGGCTAGATATTCTTCGAATAAAGAAAAGCCGTCATGACTGCCGGAATTTGTCCCCATACCTATGCAGATAGCAACAGGACGGTTGAGCTGCTGTGCTTTTTTAAATATATATTCAACACCTACCATCAACGCAGTTGATTCAAATGCATTTTCTTGTTCGGGAGGAATAAGAAAAAATTCTCTTACATAATTTCTTGCTGTTCTGAGCTTGACAACAATTAATTCTGCGTCAGGGGCTGCACCTATAATGTCGGGATTTTCCAAATCCTCACGCCCGGCAGCAATGGAAGCTAAGAATGTACCATGACCGACTGTGTCTGTTGAAGGAATAATTTCAAAAGGATTTTCTGACTGTAATGCTAAGTCTATTTGTTCTTTTGTATATTCAACTCCGATAAAAAAACCTTCGGGATGAGGTCCTCTTATCGTTTGATCATATATAAATTGGATTTTACTAGTTCCGTCTTCATAGCGGAATGCTTTATTTGTATAATCTATTCCGGTGTCAACAATTCCTACTAAAATACCACTTCCTCTTAAATCAAGAAAAGGCTGCTGCTGTACTTGAATGATACCGGCTGACTCAAGGCTGTCACGTCCAAGAAGACCCAGCACGAGTGGAGTTGAACTAACAACACCGCTACCTAAAGCTTCTATTAATCTATCAACATAATTTCTGTTTATATAACCTATTATATATATGCCAAATAAAGTTTGTGTGACTCTTACTTCCGGTATGTCCTTGATTAATTGCGTAAAAAATTCACTAGCTCTGACTACAAAAGCAATTGTATCCGGATCATATATAAAATCATCCAAAGATTGATTTGTGTCCATTTAAAACACCACCTTTTAGGTTGTTGTTATTGCTCTCTCATTAAGTTGAAAGTATTAATAAGATTTAACTTACCA
>DMMZ01000013.1 GCA_003452915.1 Clostridiales bacterium
AATTTGCGGTCCACGGGGATCGGGGGTGAGAGATAATGGAAAGTAAGCTTCTAAAAGCTTGTAAAAATCTTCGTTTCGGAAGTAACATCATTGATAATGCGAAGAAAATAAAAAAGCTAAATAACCTCGAATTTTTACTTGAATTATTTACGCTTGAGCTCGAAAACAGAGAGCTTAAACGCAAAAACGCTTACATAAAAGCTGCTAAATTTGATGTTCTTAAAACTTTCGAGGATTACACTTTTGATGATATTAAAGTCCCTAGGAGCATTACTCCCGAAGAAATACAATCCGTAAAGTTTATCGATAAAAAAGAAAATCTAATTCTTTANNTTGTAGAAGCAAAAAAGCAAGGATACATCGTCAAGTTTATGAAGAATCTAGAAAAATGCGACTTGTTGATCTGTGATGAATGGGGTTATGTGCCTGTTGACAGTACTGGCTCAAAACTGCTATTTCAAGTTATAGCTGAATGCTACGAACGAAAAAGTCTGATTATTACCACAAACTTGGAGTTCACAAAGTGGAACGATATCTTCTGTGATGAAAAAATCACCGCCGCTATTATTGACAGAATTATTCATCATAGCCACTTACTTGATTTTTCTGGTAGAGATAGTAGACGTCTTTTGAATTCACTTATTAAGCTAACCTAAATAATACTCAAATTTCATTAAATTTATTGGATTTTCGCTCTAATATCGGTTTTTAGGTGCTACACTTTTTAATTTATATTTGCTACATATTTTACTTGTAAAAAACAAAGCAGAAAACAAAACACAGAATCAAACAGAATAACACTAAATAAGACGGTCTACTTTCGGGTTAGACCGTACCTTTTATATCTGTAAATGGTAAAATAAATGGTATTTTTTGAAAAGAGAAGGGTCGAGACAAAAAGAAAACCCTTGAAAACGTAGTGTTTTCAAGGGTTTTACTTTGGTTGCGGAGGCAGGATTTGAACCTACGACCTCCGGGTTATGAGCCCGACGAGCTACCGAGCTGCTCTACTCCGCGTTATTTGGTTGTAAAAATATCTGGTGCCGGAAACCGGGCTCGAACCGGTACGAGAGTTTAATCTCACGGGATTTTAAGTCCCGGGCGTCTGCCAATTCCGCCACTCCGGCGTGGTGACTTGTTTATAATAACATACGCAATGTATTTTGTCAAGTAAAAAATCAACATTTATATATAAATTATTGCCTGTTAAATAGAGGTAATTATGTGCAAAATGTCCATAATTAAAATTATGTAAATAGAGACCAACTAAACCGATCTTATAATTCTAGACATTATTTTCTTTAAAGGTTTATATAGAAAAAGTATCATAGCAGGTATAAAAATGAATAGAAATCTTCCAGCAACTGTAGTTGTAAACAGTATCAATACACCAAACCAGCGGTTACGTTTATAACAAACACCAATGACTGATGATTTTTCTATTGTATTGACATCAACCGTAACAGAATTCATATCTGTAGATTTAATATGCCCAACATTTATTTCATCGTTATTTTCGTACAAAATTAAATTTCCGTTTTCAATGCTCATCGATGCGTCTGATTTTTTAAAGAATGCAATATCGTTTTCATCAACTACATTTGAAACAGTGTCTGTGATTATATACGGTATAACATCGTTAACAGTAAACATTTTATCAGACTTTGAAGTGGAAATAATTATTGCAAATATATTCGATAAAACAGAAACGATAAATATTGCAATAAGAATAAAAATTATTGAAATATCAATTATTTTTACTTTTTTATAATTAATGTTCTTTTTATTAATTAAAAAAAACCTTTTTGTACGTTCGTCAAGCCGCGCAAGTTTTGTTCCGATTGGTAAATTGTTTATATTATCATTTGCAAAACTGTAATATTTTGCTATTTCTTTTGCTCTGCAAAAACAGATGATCAGGCAAGAAAGAACAATAAATCCTACTATTACATAATACCATGAATTTGATACATCAAAAGCAGTTAACGTACCGTTAAAAAGCAAAAGTTCCGGATTGGAAATTACCTCGCTGTATCCGGTTAATATTTTTAAAACGTAAAGAAAAGCTGACACCACAATAAAAATTAAACGAGTTAAATTTAAGCGAGTAGAAAATAATGATATAGTTGCTCCTATTATACACGTCACAGTTAAATCCAATAAACCTATCAAGTATAAAGCCGATAGATAGTTATAAACAAATGTATATTTAAGAAAAAATATCGTTATTATAATAATAGAAAAACCGGTTGTGTACATAAAAATAAGGGTTAATAGCATTGCAGCGATTTTTTTATAAATCAAATTCTGCGGATTATAACCCATCTTAACAAGCAAATACCAACGATTATTACGTATTTCAGAAAAAGTAATATATTCGTATTTTACGACAAAGTATACAATGTTGAGAAAACAGAAAATGGCAATATATGAATAAAGAGCAGAAAAATATGAATTCTGCATAAGATGCGGGAATATGTCCGAAAATACACTTTCTTTTAAAGATAACGTAATAAAATGTATAAAAATAGAAATAAACGCAACAATGATTCCTAAGATAAGTTTTCTTTTTATACTTATCCGGTTTTCTATGTATGCCTGTCGCAGTTCCTTGACGAAATAACTATTTTTGTAAATCATATTGCTTTACAATTTCCTCACACGCGTTTTTTAATGATTTTGAATTGAATTTAATCTTTTCGGGAGTATAACCCGCTGCAATCACTCTTTCATACAAAAGTTTAGAGTTGTTTTCATCTTTAGATCGGTTGATTATTTTTAGGATGCTTCCGTTTACTTTGTAATCGTACTGGGGGAGGGATGCAAAAAGCATTTCTTTAATTGCTTTTACATTTTTATCTTCGATAGTAAAAATAACTTTATCGTACTTATTCTTTAAGTCCTCGGTTTTTCCCTTAAAAATAATTTTTCCGTCGTATAAAAAAGCTATATTATCGAACACTTTGTCGATAACATCAGTATTTATAATAGAAGCTATTAAAGTCCGTTCTTGGTTATCCAATAATTTAATTATATTTTTAAGAGGATCGATGTGTTCTTTTTTAAAAACAAGGCTTGGAATATTCAATATAATTATTTGACTATCTGAGTATAAACCTACAAGCAATAAAACAATAGCTTTGTATTCATCAGTAAGCGTTGATATAGGGGTGAGGGAAATATTACCAAGTTTTAAAGTAATAAGCTGTTCAAAAATGCGGTCCTGTTGAGTAACGACATCAAAATTACTGTTTGCACTCACAAACATAAGAAATTCGAGTACATTCATATTATTATAAATCATGCTTGTATTGCCGATGTAGAAAACATGCGGAAGAATTATTCGCTTGTTACGCATCATTCCTCGTTCTGCAAGCACACATCTGCCGCTGTAATATGGTTTTATGTTCGCCATAATTTCAAGTAATAATTGTAATGCAAAAGCGTTTTTACCTGTAATCACCCATGTCTCGCCTTTTGCTATTTCAAGGATCACATTACGTAAAACCTGCTCCGGTTCGCAACCAATCTGCAAGTAATGCTCGTTTGAAGAAACCTTTTCCATAAGAACATCAACTTGCGATTTACGTTTTATTATATCGGGTTGAATTATAAACTGATTTTGTGTCATGGATAAGCTCCTCCTTTTTTTTGAAATTCAATTTATCGAATAATGATTACTGCAATTATTACTAAGATTATAACTGCAGAAAAAAATATAATTTTCTTTATTTTATTCTTTTTATCAATAAGAGCAGAAGTTTCTGATTTTAGACGAGCTTTTCGTAATTCATCACGCATTGCTTCAATTTGTTCATCGGTAGTATACTCAATTTCTGACAAAAAAACTCCTCCAATTCATAGGTATATTAACGCCGACTAAGAATGTATAATATTTTACTTTGTTGTTGTGGGCAATACTATATTACAAATTTAAAATATATCAGGAAAATGCGGAACATTTATCTAATACCAACTAAAAACTTATAATATTTAACTTAACTGTTGTCGGTAATTATTATATCATATTTATAACAAAAATAAAAGCCGTTTATAAAACAAACAGCTTTTATTTTTTGAAAGGGTATGTATACAGAGAGGTATACCAAAAATAAATAAAACAGATATTGCTATTCAGCTATTAAAACTATCTTACTGGAATGAACTAAATAAGTTTTGTCGTTAATTTTTACCTGAATCTGATCGCCGTCTTCAAAATCCTTCCAGGATTGAACTTCACCATCAATTATTTCACCATTTGGTAATTCAATAATTGCACGGTCAAATGTATATGTTGTATCGATCAGTTGTTTATTGCCACATGACGATAAAATAAACACTAAAACAATTGTAAAAAGTATTAATTTTAAGTTCATATATACTCCTTTACAGTTAAAAAACAATAAAAATAGCCACATGTAAATAAATTACAGTGGCAACTGGCTGTCATATCCAAAAAAATGGATTAAGACCCTATAGTTTTGCGCCGCAAACTTTCGCTTACTTTGCTTTTTTCATTGTCGTTTTGATTATTATTTGTATCATAACATGATAATCAATAAATGTCAATTATATATTGTAAACAATATTTTAAGAGATACAATGTATACAATATATAATATGCGAAATTAAACAGCTTTTTCAAAAGGTATATCAGAAATGTTCAATAAAGATAAACGGCTTATATCAAGAGAACCGTTAAGCCAAGGAATAAGCTGTGTTTGTGATAACAAAACCGGCATACGGTCGTGAATAAAGCTTATGTTTTCGCTTGCAGGTTTTGTAAGTATAACAAAACTTTCAATATTTACTTTAGGATCAAGGAATCCCGCCATGAATATGCCGCTTTTATTACCAAAAGCAATTTTGTACTTTTCCGAGTATGAACCGGGTGTTTTTTTCCATTCAAAATAATTGCTGGCAGGAATGATACATCTGCTTTTTAAATTATACGGTGAAAAGTAACGGCTGTCACCTGCTGTTTCACTTCTTGCGTTAATTATCAGTCCGCTGCCGTCCCATTTTTCGAATCCGAATTTGGATAAAGTCAACTTACCCTTGTTAGTAATTATTGGTGCAGAGTTAGAAGGAAAAATCTCTTTTCCGGTAAGGCTGTCAACATTAAGTATGCTTGATTCCTCAAGTATTTCACCTGCAAGCCGCATAGTCAGACCTGCAAGTATGCTTCTGATTTGAATAACCTCGTCTTCGGTGTTGGATGTATATCTTCCACACATAAATTATTACCTATCCTTTCCTCGGCTGATACGCCGATAATGGGAATTGTGCCGATTCAGCAGAATCCGAAAGAGACTTTCCATAAAAGTCAAAGGCACAAAACCGTAGTTTGAAAGAGTTATCTTTCAAACTTTAATTCTCCAAAAAATTTATTCTATAAAGTTATTTTGAATAAGGCTTTTGATATCGGGTACCGGTTCGTTTTGAGTAGCGGTCTCCTCAAGCTTAATATTACCAAGCCGGTCACGCAGTGAGCGGACAAGACGCATTATTTCTGGATTTTTACTTGGTATATTTGAGAAAATGCACATCTGCTCATTTGCGTTGTCTGTTAGCTTCTCGGTAAAAACTCCGATGCTTCTCACAGGCTTTTTCCAGTCGTAGCTGTCCCTGAATATCTTATATACAATCTCAAAAAGTTCATCAGCGGTATTGACAGGTGCGGTAAAGCTGGTACGCTTGCTGTATGACACAAAAACATTATTTTTCACATTTATACCAACACATCTCGTCTTAAAATTGTGCTTTATCAACCGCTGCGAAACGCCCGAACTCAATATATATAAAAGGGCAGCTATGTCATCGTTTGTATGAATGTCAGCCGGTGTTGTTATGGTGTTGCCAATGCTTTTTATCTCGTCGTCGCTGGTAATTGTGGGGCAGAAGTTTCTGTCGTCTCCGTTGGCAAACTCCCAAAGGGTATAACCGCGTTTACCAAGCTCTCGGCAGAGCATATTTGGGTCGCTATTAGCAAGATCACCAATTGAAAGAATACCCAGCCGAAAAAGTTTATTGCGTGTTACAGAGCCGACAAAAAGCATCTCAAATGCAGGGCGGTTCCATACTGTATTTTTATAGTTATCTTTTGAAATAATTGTTACCGCATCCGGTTTTTTCAAATCCGAGCCAAGCTTTGCATAAATATAGTTGAAACTAACACCTACAGAGACTGTAAGTCCCAATTCGTTTTTTATAGTGTTCCTGACCTCGTCTGCTATTTCCGCACCGTTTTCAATGCTTAAGACGGTCTTTTCAAGCTCAACCCAAGCCTCGTCAAGTCCATACGGGGTTACTATTTCGCTGTAACGGCCATATATTTTTCTTGCAAGGCGTGTGTATTTCAGATATTTTTTGTAATCGGCAGTAACAGTTACCAATGAAGGGCACTTTGCCTTTGCGGTGTACATTGATTCGCCTGTGATTATCCCATATCGTTTTGCCAAATTATTTTTAGCAAGCACAATACCATGTCTTGAATCCGGGTCGCCGCAAACAGCCAAAGGTACCTTTTTTAGTTCGGGATTATTTACGCTCTCCACAGAAGCAAAATAGTTGTTCATATCACAGTGCAGAACAACTTTTTCGGGTAAATTGTACGAGTAAGCGTATGCTGACATAAAGACACCTCCAAACAAACGTTCTTGCATGCTGTAAGTATATCAGAACATACGTTCCGTGTCAAGTGTTTTTTATGTTTATATTAGGATAAATTATTACTACTTTGTTGACTTCCGTTTTTTAATATGATAGTCTGTTTTTACAATGATATATATGGAAGTGGTATTTTTTTATGACTAAAAAATATTTCGGATCGTTCGAAAATAACGATGTTAATTTGTTTACACTTCAGAATTATTATATAAAAGCTGAGCTTCTTGATTACGGAGCTACCTTACGTAGTCTTATTATAAACGGCAGAGATATTATATGCGGTTTTGATGATATTAACGCTTACCTTTCTGATAATTCGTACCAAGGTGCGATAATTGGCAGGTATGCAAACAGGATTGAAAACGGTGGTTTTACATTAAATGGCTGCGAATATATACTTTTTAAAAACGAAAAAGGTGTTACCCATTTGCATGGTGGAAAACATGGTTTTGATAAACGTATATGGAACGCTGCTGTAAAAAGCTGCGGCAACAGTCAAAGCATAGAATTTTCGCTTTTTTCTCCTGACGGTGAGGAGGGTTATCCGGGCAATCTCGAGGTTACTGTTACATATACTCTAACCGAAAAAAATTTGCTGATTAATTATAAAGCCAAGTGTGACAAGGATACTCCGTTAAATCTGACAAACCATTCTTATTTTAATCTTAACGGTTATAACAGCGGTGATATTTATTCCCATGTACTTAAAATCAATTCGGATATGTATTCAGAGGTTGATAAGTTACTTATTCCAATAAAAAAAGCATCAGTTTTAAATACTCCTTTTGATTTTAAAACACCTAAAAAAATCGGACAGGATATTAATAATAAACATCCACAACTTGATATTTGCGAAGGATATGATCATAATTTTTATTTAAAAAAAGATATTATAAAAGATTTTGGCGATAAAAATTTACATGAAGCTGCAGTTCTATCTGTTGACGATTTAAGCATGAATATGTATACCGATATGCCTTGTATTCAGCTTTATACCGGTAATTTTTTGACAGGCAGTCAATCCTTTAAAAAAGGTGTTAAGCAAGAAAAGCATCATGCTTTATGTCTGGAAACCCAATACGCACCAAATAGTCCGCATTGTGGTGAAGCAATACTTAAAGCAGGGGAAATATATAATAAAACAACTGCTTTTATATTTGAATAAATTTAGTATATCAAATCTATGATAAATGTCAATTAAAATGAGGTTTTCTTATGAATAAAAAAAAATTTACTCCTTTCACAACAAGCGAAATTAAACCACAGGGATGGTTAAAAAGACAGCTAGAAATCCAAGCAGATGGACTGTGCGGAAACCTTGACCTTATTTGGCCGGATGTTTGCGACAGTAAATGGATAGGCGGCAGTCGTGACGGTTGGGAGCGTGTTCCTTATTGGCTGGATGGTTTTATCCCAATGGCTTATCTTCTGGAGCGTGACGATCTTATAAAGCGTGCGAAAATATACATAGACGCAATTATAAACAATCAGGAGCCCGACGGATGGATTTGTCCCTGCCCATACGGACAGCGTGATAAATATGATGTCTGGGCATTTATGCTTATCTGCAAGGTCTTGACGGTGTATTCTGATTGCAGTAATGATGAACGTGTACATATAGTATTAGAAAAAGCACTTCGTTGTTTAAATGAACATATTAAAATAAATCCGCTTTTCAGCTGGGGAAAATTTCGTTGGTTTGAATGCTTGATACCTATATTTTGGCTTTATGACAGAACGCAGGAAAAATGGCTTTTGGACCTTGCAAGAGAACTAAAAAAGCAAGGTTTTGATTATAATGATTATTTCGAGAACTTTACAGATATTATACCAAAAAATGAGTGGCGGTTTGATACCCATGTTGTTAATTTAGCAATGTGTTTGAAATCGGATTCGCTGTATTCATTGCTTGACGGTAGAAACCCCGATAGCTTTGCTGACATGGCAATTGAAATTCTTATGAAATATCACAGCATGGCAGCCTTCCACTTTACGGGGGACGAATGCCTTGGAGGTGGCAGTCCGATACGAGGAAGCGAATTGTGCGGTGTTGTTGAAGCTATGTATTCCTATGAGCATCTGCTTGCGAATTCGGGTAACCCGAAGTGGGGAGATATACTTGAGAGGGTAGCGTTCAATGCTCTGCCTGCAACGATAAGTGAGGATATGTGGACGCATCAATACGACCAGATGTCAAACCAACCGGAATGCAGTATCATGCCCGAAGGAAAAGTCGTTTTTGGAACAAACAATGGAGAATCGAATCTTTTTGGGCTTGAACCGAATTACGGTTGTTGTACGGCTAACTTCGGACAGGGATATCCAAAACTTGCACTGAACGCTTTTATGCATAATGAGGAAGGACTGGCGGCAACACTATTATTACCCTCGGAGGTTACTTTTACATTTGGTGAAGCGATAATAAACTGTGTTTGTATAACAGAATATCCTTTTAATTATGATATAAAATATATTATTACAACAAATAAGCCCGTGGAATTTATTTTCTCGGTTCGGATACCATCTTTTGCAGAAACTGCTTCGGTAAACGGAATTGCTGTAAAAGCGGGTGAATTTTATAATATAAAAAAAGAATGGAAAGGTAAGGAAGAGATAAATATTACTCTTTCTTTTAAAATAGAGCTTTTAAAACGACCTTCAAATTTATATTGTTTAGTCAGAGGACCGATACTATATTCACTGCCGATTAAAGATAAAAAGGTTATGCACGAATATGAAAAAGATGGTGTAAAACGCAGCTTTCCGTATTGTGATTATGAGCTTTTTCCTTTAGAAAAATGGAATTACGGCTTTGTATCAGATTCATTTAACATTACCGAAAGAAATGTTGGTGAAATTCCTTTCTCATCAGAAAACCCTCCGATGTATATAGAAACCGAACTTGCCGAAGTCGAATGGAGCTTTGCAAACGGAGTTTGTGCCGAAAAACCTGTATCAAATACAATATTGTCAATACCTCAGAAAATGCGTTTAATCCCATATGGCTGCACAAAATTACGTATGACCGAATTACCTAAATTATAAATAATACTGTTTGACTATATAGATTTATAATGGTATTATTAATTATATAGTTATAAAAAATGGGGGATATTAAATGAAAGTTAAAAAAATGTATGCAAGAATTGTCGTATTTTTAATAATAACGGCTTTTCTACTTCCACTTGTACCTTTTACAAATGTTTCTGCGGTATCAAGTCTTTCCTCGATTTTAAAGGAAAACAAAGGCTGCACTGTTAACGGAAGCTACTTAATGGGTGTAGAAGGAAGATCGACAGTCGAGGATTTACTCCTGTTGTTTAGCGACAGCAGCATTGAGATAGAGACAGATAGCACCTATGTCGGCACAGGTGACAAAATAAAGCTAATGAACGGCAGCACTGTTGTTGACGAACTTACAGTTGTTGTTGCGGGTGATACTAATGGTGACGGACAGGTAGGTGCGCTAGATTATCTTCGTATTAAACGTGCTGTATTGGGTACATTTACACTTGAGAAGGAATATTTGCTTTCCGCACTAGTTTCGGGAAATACCAAGCCGAACGCAAAGGATTATCTGTTTGTTAAACGTCATTTTCTTGGTACATTTAATTTGTATGGCGGTGGCACAATGGATTATAACGGTACAAAAATAGCATACATTCCGATTGACGACCGTCCGGTTAATGTTGACAGAGTAATTTACCTTGCAGAATCTGCAGGCTATGAATTATTAATGCCTAAAAAAGATTATTATGCAACAAAGCTTGACGGAAATGGAACAAACACAAACGGTACAAAATACGGGAACCGAGAGGAACTCTTAAAGTGGCTCAAAGCGGTAGATGCTGAATGCGATTATTTTGTTATTTCACTTGATCAGATGCTTTCGGGCGGTCTTGTTAATTCCAGAATTCAGAACAATACCGATTTAAGCTATGAATACGAAATAATAGATTATCTTCTTCAGTTGAATGAAAATAATAAGGTATATTTCTTCGATACCGTTATTCGATTAGCTTCAACAGTAAACTATAACGGTTATGGTATGGAAGAGTATAATATACTTCGAAATTATGGAGCTGTTGAAAGAAAAATACTTACAGGTAATGATTTAACAATTAAGAAAATTATAGATGGATATAAATATAATAAAAGCGGAGTAGAAATATCAAGCAGTCTTTCAAGTAGTGAAATCGATTCTTATCTTGCAGCCAGAGCAAGAAAGCTGAAAATTATAGACTATTTTCTTGAAGAAGGCAAAGATATCCTAAATTATTGTTATATCGGTGTTGACGATTCTAGTCCGAAGAATACTATTCAGACGAATGAAATAGCTTATATTACAAACAGGTTAAACGAAAATGGTGTGCTTTCAGCAGCGTGTGACGAGCTTGGAATGATGGGAATTGCACGACTAACAGCAGATTTATACAAGAGTAAGGTTAAGGTTTCTGTCACATATTTTGGCGGTAGCGAAAATGAAGCTGCTGACAGTTACGACATAGGTAATCTTAAATCGACTGTTGATATTCATCTAAATTCGCTTAATACTGTTATTACAAACAGCAATGATGCAGAGCTGAATATTCTCATACTGACAAAACCTAAGAGTTTGAGTATTGCCGAGTACAGCAACATGCTGCTTGATACAGCAGAATATAATCTGGAGAATAAAAGACCTACTGTTATTATTGACGCTTCATCAAATCTGGGTACACTGCAATTTTTAATGGCGGAAAGAAAGATTCAGCTTTCCTCGCTTTTAGGCTACAGCAGCTGGAATACGGTAGGCAATGCAATAGGTATTGCGCTTTCACAGGGTGTAACCAGATATATTTTTTTAAAATGCAACCTTGACGTAACAAATGATTCGAACATAAGCTTTTTAAAGAACATAACTTTTGCTTATGTTAAGGATATAAATTATAAAATCGGAAACGTAAGCACCAGTAAATTATTATCGCTTATTAACAGCAGCGAGATTATAACATCAGTGAAGATTTATAAAACCAAAAATATCGGAACAGTCAGCGTATCTGGCTACCGATTTCCATGGAATCGTTCTTTTGAAGCGACTTTTGATATATTTATTAAATAAATAAGGTATTTTGTACAAAAATAAATATTCATAATAAGCGATTTTTGTTGTATAAAATTACACTTTTTATATTGACATTGTGCATATTTGATGTATAATAACTTATATATATACACTCGAAAGCAAGATATTAGTTATGAGTAACAAAATAAAAAAGGTAGTTCTCGCATATTCCGGAGGACTGGATACCTCAATAATAATTCCGTGGTTAAAAGAAAATTACGATAATTGTGAGGTTATCGCTGTTTCCGGTGACGTTGGTCAGGGTACGGAGCTTGATGGTCTTGAGGAAAAAGCAATAAAAACAGGTGCGTCCAAACTTTATATAGAGGATCTTAAAAAAGAATTCGTTGAAGACTTTATTTTCCCGACATTAAAAGCAGGTGCTGTTTATGAGGGAGATTACCTTCTCGGTACTTCGTTTGCAAGACCAGTTATTGCAAAGCGTATAGTTGAAATCGCACAGGCTGAAGGTGCGGATGCAATTTGTCACGNNCAAGGGCAACGATCAGGTGCGTTTTGAATTGACCATAAAAGCATTTGCTCCCGAAATGAAAATTATCGCTCCGTGGAGAATCTGGGATATCAAGTCTCGTGATGAGGAAATAGATTACGCAGAAGCGCATAATATTCCGCTTAAAATTAACAGAGAGACCAACTACTCCAAAGATAAAAACCTCTGGCACCTCTCACATGAGGGTATGGACCTCGAGAATCCTGCCAACGAGCCGAAGTATAACAAGCCCGGCTTTTTGGAGATGAGTGTAACACCTGAAATGGCACCTGATAAACCTACTTATGTTAAGATTTCATTTGAAAAAGGTATTCCTGTAGCTATTGACGGTGTAAAATATAACTCAGTAGAAATAATCGAAAAGTTAAATATAATCGGAGGTGAAAACGGTATCGGACTTGCTGACCTTGTCGAAAACCGTTTGGTCGGAATGAAATCAAGAGGAATATACGAAACACCAGGTGGAACAATTCTTTTCCGTGCTCATAAGGTGCTTGAGACCATTACCCTTGACCGTGATACACAGCATTACAAGGATTTGGTTGCAAACAGATTTGCAGAGCTTGTTTATTTTGGACAATGGTTTACTCCACTCAGAGAGTCACTTTCCGCTTTTGTTGATAAAACACAGGAAACTGTTACCGGTGAAGTAATTTTAAAGCTTTATAAGGGTAATTTGATTAACGCAGGAGTTACTTCGCCTTATTCACTTTACAGCGAGGAAATTGCTACTTTCGATAAGGATGAAGTTTATAATCAAAACGATTCCGAGGGCTTTATTAATCTTTTCGGACTTCCGCTTAAGGTCAGAGCTTCTATGCAAAAAAAGGATAAAAAATAACTTTTTATGCAATATGTTGTGTTGTAGACGACAAATATCCAAAAATATATAAAAAAGATATATTGTTTATATTCTTGATTTGTGTTAGAATGAATTATCTTTTTCATAGGAGTGTGAGAGCATGATAAATACTGGGAGCATATTTCTTTGCAAAATCGGATTAATCCGCCCTTACGCAGTAAGCTCTTTTAAGCACATCAATGGAGTAAGTGTGTCTAACTACAACATGAAAAATATTCTATAGGCAAAAAAGACTAAGCATTACTAGCTTAGTCTTAACTTTTTATAAAGTATGTAATATGTGAAATAGAAAGGTATAAGTCCTAGGACTGATGGTTTTAAAAAACATGAAGAAAGTTGCAATTTTAATGGGATCGGATAGTGACCTTCCGGTTGTATCCGCTGCTGCAAAACAATTGGAAAAGTTAGGGATTGAATATGAAGCTCATGTGCTTTCCGCACACAGAACACCGTTTGAGGTAGCTGAATTTTCAAGCAATGCACGTGCAAACAACTTTGGTGTTATTATAGCTTGTGCAGGTAAAGCAGCACATCTTGCAGGAGCAATAGCTGCACAGACAACACTTCCCGTCATTGGTGTTCCGATAAAATCAAGTACACTCGATGGACTTGATGCGCTACTTTCAACCGTGCAGATGCCACAGGGCATTCCTGTTGCCACTGTTGCTATCGACGGTGCGGCAAACGCCGCAATTCTTGCGGCTCAGATTCTTTCGGTTGAAGATGAAATAATCGCTCAAAGATTGTTGGAAATGCGTAACGAGATGTTAAAGTCAGTACTAAAAAAAGATGCCGATCTCGGCGGTAAAATACAATAAAAATTTTCTATATATTTTGGAGGGTATTAAAATGCAAAAAGTTAATCAATTATACGAGGGTAAAGCAAAAAAGGTATATTCCACTGATGTAAACGAAGTATATATTGTTTCCTACAAGGACGATGCAACAGCTTTTAACGGCGAGAAGAAAGGTACAATTATCGGCAAAGGTGTTATAAACAACCGTGTTACAAATCATCTTATGAAGATGCTTGAAACAAAAGGTATTCCGACACATTTTGTTGAGCAGCTTTCCGACCGTGAAACAGCAGTTAAGAAGGTAACTATTGTTCCTCTTGAAGTTATTGTAAGAAATATTGCAGCAGGTTCTCTCTCCAAAAGGCTTGGTTTACCAGAAGGTACAAAACTTGCAAAAACTGTACTAGAGTATAGCTACAAGGATGATGCACTCGGCGATCCGATGATAAACGAATACCACATCGCAGCATTGAACCTTGCAACAGAAGCTGAGTTAAAAACAATAGCTGATTATTCATTCAAAATTAATAAAATTCTCTCTGAATATCTCCACGACCTTAAAATTGAACTTATCGATTTTAAACTTGAGTTTGGTAAAACCAGCGATGGGACAATAATTCTTGCAGACGAAATTTCACCTGATACCTGCCGTTTTTGGGATACAGAAACAGGAATGAAGCTTGATAAAGACCGTTTCCGTCGTGACCTTGGCGGTGTTGAAGACGCATATAAAGAGATATTAAAAAGACTTTTAGGGGAATAAATACTGAATGCAAAGAATTCAGTCTATAGAAAATATTTCTTTCCTGACGGTAAAAAATATTTTCCGCTGTTAAATAGTTAGGTAATAAATACTGAAAGCGGAGCTTTCAGTCTACAGAAAACTTCTTGCAGGTCGAGAACCTGCATTTGCCTAACGGCAAAAACGGGCTTTTACGCTGTTTCAACAACCATAGATAAAATTAATAGCTTTAAGTTTTTATAGTAAATTATTAGAGAGGTACAAATATCTCATGTTTGATAAATTAAAGGAAGAATGCGGTGTTTTCGGAATGTTCTCCAAAGAGAACATTGATATTGCTCCGTATACATATTACGCACTTTTCGCTCTGCAGCACAGAGGGCAGGAGAGTTGTGGAATTGTTGTTAATGATGATGGTATAATGGCCTTACATAAGAATGTTGGTCTGGTTAATGAGGTTTTTACTCCAGAAATAATGGCTACGCTTGGTAAAGGTAATATTTCGATAGGTCATGTTCGATATGGAACAAC
>DMMZ01000041.1 GCA_003452915.1 Clostridiales bacterium
AAAACAAATGCAAGAACAAGAAAAGGCCCAGCTAAGACAATTGCTAACAAGAAGAAGTAAAAGGAGGGAAACACATTAGATGGCAACGGCACAAAAGAAAACAATCACAAAGAGAAAGCGCGAGCGTAAAAATATTGAACGCGGTGCGGCACATATCCGCTCAAGCTTTAATAATACTATCGTAACTATTACCGATGTCAACGGAAATGCACTTTCCTGGGCATCCGCAGGTGAGCTCGGTTATAGAGGCTCTCGTAAATCCACTCCTTTTGCTGCACAAATGGCAGCAGAAACAGCAGCTAAAGCAGCTATGGAGCATGGGCTTAAGACAGTTGATGTTTATGTTAAAGGACCAGGACAAGGAAGAGAAGCTGCAATCAGAGCTTTGCAGGTAGCTGGTCTTGAAATCAGTTTGATTAAAGATGTCACACCCATTCCTCACAACGGTTGCAGACCGCCCAAGAGAAGGCGTGTATAATCTTATTATGAATGGAGGTTATTAAATGGCAAGATATACAGATGCAGCATGCAGACAGTGCCGCAGAGAAGGTTGCAAACTCTTTTTAAAGGGCGAAAGATGTTTTTCGGATAAATGTTCTGTAACACGCAGAAATCAAGCTCCCGGACAGCATGGAGCAGGCTCAGGAAGAAAGAGAGTCAAAGAATACGGGTTGCAGCTTCGTGAAAAGCAAAAAGCCAAGAGGTACTATGGCATTCTGGAAAAGCAGTTTAAGAACTACTTTGTCAAGGCAGATAAAAAAGAAGGACAAACAGGCGAAAACCTGTTGACCATGATCGAAAGACGTCTTGACAATGTCGTCTATCGCATGGGTATGGCAGAGAGCCGCAAGGAGGCTCGCCAGCTCGTTTTGCACGGTCATTTCAGAGTTAACGGCAAGAAAATTAACATCCCGTCTTACATTGTAAGCAAGGATGATGTTATATCACTTAAAGAAGGCAGCCGTAAATCTGAAAAAATTAAAATGCTTATCGAGAATATCACCGCAAGGACAGTTCCTGCTTGGATGAGTATCGACAAAGAAAATATTGTAACAACAATTACAGCTCTTCCCACAAGAGCGGATGTCGATTTCCCGTTCGAAGAGCATTTGATCGTCGAGTTATACTCGAAATAATACGCTCTTTTAATGAAAAGAGCCGACCTACAAAAAGGAGGTTACTTTAATGATCGAAATCGAAAGACCGAACATCATCACCGCTGAACTTAGCGAAGACGGAAATCACGGAACTTTTATCATTGAACCCCTTGAGCGTGGTTACGGCATTACACTTGGTAATTCTCTGAGAAGAGTCCTTTTAAGTTCTCTTCCAGGAGTTGCTGCATCGAGTATAAAGATAGATGGTGTTTTGCACGAAATATCGACTGTTCCAGGCGTTAAGGAGGATGTCCCCGAAATCGTTCTTAATGTTAAAGGCATTGTAGCCAAGCTTTATAGTCAAAGCGCGAAAACCTGTATTATTGATGTTAGAAGCGGTGAAATTACCGCCGGAGATATACAAGTAGATTCTGATATTGAGATTCTTAACCCGGAGCATCATATCGCAACCGTAGACGACGGATACCCATTTTATATGGAAATTACCTTCGAACACGGTAGAGGTTATGTTTCATCTGATAAAAATAAACAGTCAATAGAGAACCCGGTAATTGGTGTCATATACACAGATTCGATTTTTACTCCGGTCTATAAGGTAAATTATTCAGTTTCAAATACCAGAGTCGGCAATATAACCGACTTCGATAAACTGACGCTTGAGGTTGCCACAAACGGCACTATCAGCGCAAAAGAAGCTATTTCACTCGCTGCAAAAATATTAAGCGAGCACATAAACCTCTTTATCGAGCTTTCAGCAGAGACAAAGAATACCGAAATTATGGTTGACAGAGAAGAAACCATAAAAGAAAAGGTTCTCGAAATGACTATTGAGGAGCTTGATATGTCGGTAAGAAGCTTTAATTGCTTAAAGCGCGCAGGTATTGACACAGTCGAGGATCTTATAAACCGTACCGAGGACGACATGATCAAGGTCAGAAACCTTGGTAAGAAATCACTCGAAGAGGTTATCCAGAAACTTCAGTCTCTGGGACTTTCTTTAAGAAAATCAGACGATTAAAATAACGTCTGTTTCCAGATTAACTGAATGCATAAATCTAAAAAAGGAGGCAATGACAAATGCCCGGAACAAGAAAGTTAGGCAGAAAAACTGACCACAGAATGTCCATGCTCAAAGGTATGGTTACATTTCTGCTTGAGAAAGGTCAGATTGAAACAACAGTTACACGCGCTAAGGAAGTTAGTGCGCTTACAGATAAAATGATTACATTGGGCAAAGCAAACACACTTGCTGCAAGAAGACAAGCAATGGCGTTTCTTAAAAAGGAAAGTGTGGTTGCCAAACTCTTTACACTTATAGCTCCTATATACAGCGAGCGTGAAGGTGGATATACAAGAGTTCTCAAGACCGGTCCCAGACGCGGTGACGGTGCAGAAATGTCTGTTATAGCTTTAGTAGAAGCAGACTCAGTTTATGCTCCGTTAGATAAAAAAGCAGCTAAAAAAGCAGAGAAAGCTGCTACCGAGACAAAGACAGAAGAAAAAAAGGCTAAGAAGGCTCCTGAAAAGAAGTCGTCTGTTGAAAAAGCTGCTCCTAAGAAGGTTGTTAAAACTGACGCAACCGAAAAGAAAGCAACTCCTAAAAGAACTGCAAAGCCGAAGATAGAAAAACCTACCGAGGATAAAGCAGAGTAATTACTGTTATAATTAACATAAAAGGATACCGGAAAATATACGGTATCCTTTTTACATTGTAAGTTATTGTAGAGTTACCGCTTTATAACTATCCAAGCACATTTCTTCTATAGTTTTCTTTGCAGTCCATCCAAGTTCAGAAAATATACGACTGATATCTGCATAACTTACAGCGACATCACCCGAACGCCTGTTACTAATTTTATATGGAATCTTTGCCCTTGTTACTTTCTCAAAAATCTGAATAAGTTCAAAAACAGATATTGGTTTACCACGTCCAAGATTATATACTTTAATACCATCGATTTTATCAATATGCTCCATAATTTTAATGTGACCATCTGCTACATCACAAACGTGGATATAATCACGGACACAACTACCGTCCGGTGTTTCGTAGTCATTTCCAAACACCTCAAAAACAGATAGCTCTTCTGTTGCTACGTTACATATAAGCGGCATTATATTTGAAGGTAAACCATTCGGGCGATCAGCAAGAAGACCGCTTTTGTGAGCTCCAATCGGATTGAAATAACGTAAAATAATTATTTTTATATCTTTTTCGGCTTGTGAATAGTCGTTAAGAATCTGCTCGTTATATAATTTTGTCCTTCCGTACGGATTTGTTGCAGATAGAATATTATCTTCAGAGTAAGGAACCGCACCGCTATTACCGTAAACTGTTGCTGAGGAACTGAAAATTAACTTTTTTATTTTTTTTCACTCATACACTTTAAAAGATTTAAAGTACCGGTAATGTTATTATGATAATAATTAAGTGGATTTATTACTGACTCCGAAACCGATTTAAGTGCTGCGAAGTGTATTACAACATCTATCTCGTTTTGATTAAAAACATCCTTTAACTTATAATAATCTGTCATATCTACTGTATGAAATTTAAAATCTGATCCGGAAATTTGTTTTATTGATTCTATAGTTTTTCTATTACTGTTAATAAAATTATCAAGTCCGATTACGTTATATCTAGATCGGACAAGCTCAACAACAGTATGTGAACCAATATAACCGGTAGCACCGGTAACTAGTATATTCAATGTTATCAACCTTTCAAAAATATGATAGTAAATCGATTTACTATTATTATAATATTATTCTATTTGTTCATTAACAAGGATACTTTAAATCATTTATATGGATAAATGTTGCATTACTGTTGTTTATGATATATAATAAACATGGAGGGTGAGGTTTATGGATAAAGGATTCAGGATTTCGTATGTTGTCGAAGCAGAACAATCTATGTCGGTACGTGTATATAATATAGGGCATGAGCGATGCAAAAGTAATCAAAAATGGGGACCTGGTGTGCGTAATTTTTATCTTTTGCATCATGTTATATCCGGAAAAGGCTATTATATAGCAGAAGGAAAACAATATGATATAACAGCAGGAAGTACATTTATAATATATCCGGATACAAACATTACATATTATGCAGATAAAGATGATCCTTGGGAATATTACTGGGTAGGTTTTATAGGTAACGATGCGAGGTTAATACTGGATATGACTCTTTTTTCACCGAAAAATCATGTGGTTAACTTGGAAGTAAGCATTAAGCTTAAGGAAATTTTAACAAAAATTATGGAATCAAGAGGAAGAGACGAATGCTACAAGGTAAAGATGTCCGGATATCTAATGCTCGCACTTTCTTTATTTATAAAGAAAGATAAAGAATCAATAAATAACCTTTCTGCTCTGTATTGTAAAAAAGCTGCAGAATATATAGCCTATAACTATTATAGAGCAATATCAATTAAGGATATTGCTGACTATATAAGGATCAGTCGCAGTCAGCTTTATAGAGTTTTTTTACAGTGTTTTAATAAATCACCAATACAATTTATAACCGAATATAGAATTGAACAAGCTTTACGACTGCTTAAAAATTCTAATCTTTCAATTAATGAAATTGCATATTCTGTCGGTTTTGATGATAATCTTTATTTTTCCAGAGTGTTCAAAAAAATCACCGGTAATTCACCCAGTGGATATAGAAAAAACTAGGCTGTTACGTTAAAGTAACAGCCCATTTTCATATTTAAAATATTTATCCTACAGTTACAGTAACAACAGAATCCTCGGACCAGTCAAGACCTTCTGTAATTTTGAAGGTGAAGGTATCGGTTCCTTTGAAACCCTTGTTGGGGTAATATCTGAAGGTACCGTCATAATTTACAGTTACAGAGCCGTTTTGAGCTGAGATTGATACAAGCGCTTTTTTAGTAGCATCTGCTTCAAAAAGCTTTCCCTCATAAAATGTATTCTCAGGTGTCGTAACAGTTATATCATCCATTTTGTCAGGGTAAATATCCAGTGTACCTTTAATAAACTGATAAGTGTAATCATAAATATTTCTTATCTTTGCGCTCTTGGAAATACTGGCTGAATAAAAATCCATTACTCCTTGATAATACATATGAATACTGCCTGTCATGTATCCGTAATAAATGCCGCCCTTGAGATAATCCATATAACGCTCATAATATACATCATTGTTGAAAGCTGAGTTGTTAAATTCAATTTCAATACACATATTAAAGAGTTTTATTAAGTCAGCGGTATCTTTAATTCTGCTTTTTGTAGCATCCTTGCTGAAAACATAATTTGGCTGTAAACAAACATAATCAAAGCCGTATGACTCCCAGTTATAATAGCCGCTTGCACCGAAATAAGGAATCCAGAATAACTGCGAATCACGTTTGTGGACAAGCTCACTGACGGCAGGTATTGTCTCGTTGTCGCCTTCAGAGCCATTTATAGTCTCATGGAACCAGTAAAATCCGCAGAACTCAAGGTTTTCGTAATTACCGGCTTCAAAACGTGTTAGGAATTCGTCCATATACCACTCTACAGCCTTAAGTCTATCCTTGATATTTGCGAGGTTCTCGCTTACACCGTCACCGTCCACATCACCAAAATTTGTGATAGTTTGTGAAGGATAAAGCAATGTATAATATACTTTTACCTTATAATCAGGTAAACCTAGAGCAGTCTTGGTTTCCGCAACTGCTTGGTTAAGAGCATCAATATTAATGTTCTCTTTAAAAGCACTGTTTAAAACGTATTCCCAGTCGGTTTTAATTGATTCTTTATATGGCATTCCGCCTGAAGGTAATGCGCTGACTGTTGGCAGGAATAAATAACCATCATACATTGTATCTTTAATATTGCGGTCTTTATCTAAATAAGCTACATATGTAAGCAGCACTTCTTTGGTTAAAGGTGCAGTAGTAGCGGTGTGGTAAGCGAGCATAACATCCTTAACACCGCCCAGAACATCTTCGTCCGGTGCAAGCATATTCCCAGTAGTTTCATCCTTAATTCCCAAGTCAACAGGAGTGGGAGTACCTGATGCGACATATTTTGTACCGAACAATTTTATTTCATCCGTATAACAATGTACTCTGACATCAAAAGTAAATCTTGCAAAACGTGCCTGAACCGGCTTTTTTAGAGTAACATTGATTTTTGCTATATCAGTTTCTTTAACTGAAGGAGCATTTAAAGTCTTAACTGCATACCAGTTAACGCCATCATCAGATAAATACAATGTCAGAATATTGGTAGTAAATATTCCAACCGAATCATAATTCAAGAAATTTACTGCAAAGCCTGTAATTGTCGAGCTATGTTCAAGATCGAAATATATATTTCTTGACACACCTCCGTGCATCCTATACCATAATCCGTTCGTATAAGAGGTATTATTACTCTCTACACCGTCAGTCAGCTTTTTATTTGTTATAAAATCGTTATATTGTGCTTCAGTAGTTTTGTCTAAAATAACACCTGAAGCGATTTGATAATCTTTTCCCTGAATAAGGTTAATTTTATTCTTATAATCAGAAGAACCGGCATCCCAATACGTTTTTTCTGTAACCGCAGGAAGGTTTACCGCAGGATATACCGAACTACTGCTTATAAAATTCTCATCAGAATATACATAAACCGCAGTTTCCTCGATAAGGAAATACTTACATTCTGTTTTTGAAAGAGTAAAACGTATGTATTTTCCTTTTACACCTTGTGTAAGGCTTAAAAGATATGTATAATTTTTTTGTTTTTCATTGGATGTAGCATAAACTCTGCCAACAAGAGTATAAGTCTCGTTATCGGTGGAAACCGAGATATCAACATAAGCCGGTAGTTTTATATCGGTTGAAGGTCTGTTATACATTGAAAGAGCAAATTCGGCAAGATCATTGCGTTCGGATGCAAGTGTAACAGTTAAATCAAGCTGTTCGCCACCTGCATAACCTACCCAAACATCACTCTCGTATGAAGAATCGATATCACTGCCGTTTGTCAGCTTTATGCCGTCATTTACAAATTCATTATTCGATGGTGCATAAGATGATTGGAATTTGCAGCCTTCGGAAATTAAAATCTTTTTCTTTGTCCGATCAACCTGTTCGCCGATTACTTTACTTAAAGCAGATATCCTTTCCTCGTTTGTAAGGTTATCGTTTGCATAAGAATCGTTGAGAAGCTTGAGGTATTCGAGGGCATCACCTGTGCCTTTGATATCGGCATAAACGGTAAGCTCGTCAAGGAATACCCAAGCACTTGCTTTTTGAATTATAAACTTAACATATCTGCCATTTACAGGATTTTCTAGTTCAAGAACACCTTCTTGCATTATTCCCTCTACAGGTGCAGGTTTTACAACAGCTCCCAGGGATGTCCAGCTATCCTTGTTATCCTTGTCGTCCGATATGTAAACTCTACCTTCTGCCATAGGAGATATACCGGCAACGGTGGTGCTTAAATAGCTTATTGCAAATTTGTAAAGTCTTTTACCGTCATTCTTTAAGTCTATGATAATACTGGTTGTATTATTATATCCACTCAACTTTGAATCAGTATAGGAAACCGATTCACCTTCAGCAAAAATTCCGTCTGTGAGCTCACTTGAATATGTATCCTCATATTTCGTATCAGCTTTAACAGATGATTCGTAGCTCTTATTTAAGCTGACAACCGTCGAATGCGAGATCGGAATAATTCCATCTTCGGATACATTTGATTCCCCCGAGATGTCGGATACATCAGAGCTTTCATCGTTTTTGTCGCAGCTTGTAATGGCACTGAGCAGAAAGATAAAAGCTAAAAAAAGTGCAATTTTCTTCATTTAATTTTCCTCATATTTTTTATTTATTTTTATAATATGCAACTGTAAGATCTACCACAAGTCCATAACTCTTTATACCTTCGGTTTGTCCTTGTGTTTTAATAAAAGCGTCATTTACTGTTTGCGCAACATTTGACACTTTACTCTCTCTATACTTATCAAAGAAAAGTGAATAAGCAGAAAATTCTGTACGGAGTTCTATTGGATAATTATTATTATAAAAATCTGTGTAAAGCGTCTTATCCGCTGCATAAAGAGCATTTAAAACATATTGCATCATATTGCTGTATCCCGAATAACGGATATAAGAATCATCGCTTTCCATGCAAACAAGATATGCAACAAAATTAGCTTCATCCTCTCTTGCAATACCACGCTGGTGTGCCATTTCATGTGCCATTGTAAAAGGAATTATATAATCGGGATAGTTTACATTTATATTAGCTTCGCCTGTCATAAAAGTGTAAACACCGGAAATATGCGTGTAGGTAAACTGCTCCGAAAATGCAATAGGTTTTGGATATGATTCAAAGCTGTTCAAATAATCAACTTTTTCAACATAACTCTTAAAAGCAAAATTTATCTTTTTCGCCAATTCGTCATAAGAATAGGGCATGACAGAGGATTCTGTATATCTAAAATTAACATTGTCAATAATATTTTCCATTTCTTTAGATAACTTTATTGCAGTATCATAGAGTTCCTGTCCGGAGACACCTTTTCTTTCCAATGAAAGGTTCTTATCAAGAGAGTAGCGAAAATACGCAGGACCGAAAGCGGTAAAGAATATGGATACTATTATAAGTAAAACGCAGATAAGCGGGAGAAGCCATTTGTAAAAATCTGAGGGCTTGACCGCTTTATTCATCGCCCTCCAGGAAGCAATAAAATATGCTATGATAAGTATAGGAACCGATAACAGAAACCATTCCGCGACCGAGAAGGACAACCAGGTAGTAAGCTTTGCAAGTAAAAATTTAAGCCAATAGGCAGGATACCTAGTCCAGAATTCAGCGAAGTCGGGAGATAGTCGTGAAATTATATAAACTAAAGCAGAAAATAGGAACACACATACAGCCGATAAAAAATATACCGAAAAAAAGCCGCGGATACACAACCAACCCTTAAAGGTTAGTTTATCAGCGGTGTTTTTAACAGAATCGGATTCGTTTGATTTCTCTATATCAAGGTTACCTTTAAACACATTTTCATCCTTAATAATATCATCGGGGTGGGAAGTGTTGTTTCCGCAAGACACTATTTTACCTCTCTTGACCAACCAAACTCGTCTTTTAATAGTCCGTATTGAATTCCAGTGATGTTATCATATAAAAGTTTGGATATGTTTCCTATTTGTTCGTTGTTTATTACAGCTATATTTCCATGCCAGTCAAGTTTTCCGACAGGTGAAATAACTGCTGCTGTACCTGTGCCGAAGACTTCTTCAAGTTTACCGTTCTGGGCGGCAGCATATACCTCGTCTATACTTATTCTGCGTTCTGTTACTTTATAACCCTTTGTCTTAAGGAAGGTTATTACAGAATCTCTGGTAACGCCGGGCAGAATGTTACCCTCAAGAGCCGGTGTAATAACTTCTCCGTCGATAACAAAGAACACATTCATTGCACCGACTTCATCAATATATTTATGTTCTATGCCGTCAAGCCAGAGTACTTGAGCGTAACCCTTTTCCTCAGCCTTCTTTTGGCCAATTAAGGATGCAGCATAGTTTCCGCCTACCTTTACGTAACCTGTTCCGCCCTTAACTGCTCGTACCAATTCATCTTCAATACATATTTTTACAGGATTTAATCCTGTAGCGTAATAAGAACCTACAGGCGAGAGAATAATCATAAACAAATATGTTTTTGATGCGTGAACCCCTAAAAAAGCGTCAGTGGCAATTATAAACGGACGTATATAAAGCGATGTACCGGGTTGGGTAGGTATCCAGTCGCTGTCTATTTTTACAATTTCTTCGATAGCTTGAATAGCATCCTCAACATTCACTCTGGGAATACATAAACGATCGTTGGTGTTGTTCATTCTCTCTATATTCATTTCGGGTCTGAACAAACGAATTTTTCCATCACTTGATTTATATGCTTTAAGTCCTTCAAACATCTCTTGACCATAATGAAAGACCATGGAGGCAGGGGACATAGATATATTGCCAAAGGGTACAATTCTTGCATTGTGCCAGCCTTCACCCTCGGTATAATTCAATATAAACATATGGTCAGTGAAATATTTGCCGAAACCCAGTGAATTATAATCAGGTTTTACCTTTGGTGTTTCGACTTTATTTACAGTGATTTTCATTGGCTGCTCCTTAATTTTTCTATTATTTATTTAAACATCAATAAATGACTTGACTAATAAACTTATGTGATACATTCTCTTATTAAGTAAAATATAACATACAATATTTTTAAAGTCTATATACTATTTTGCAAATATCGACACTATATCATTAACTTAAATATTCTATAGAAACGAAGTTTATATGATTTTAAACCAACACATATTAAAATCTGGTAATAAAATTTTAAGCTATTACAGTATAAAACTAAATTACTCGGCTGTTTTGCCACAGACAAGAAATTTACGTAAGCATTTTCATACAAGCTTTGAAATTTCATTTAAAAATAATAACTTATTTATCAAGCTACAATAATGCAATTATAATATATAATCGTAAAAAGTGCAACCACTATTTTTATAAAATAAGCTAAAAATTTAAATTAAAGTGATAAAAAACTATATATGTATAACAAATTTCCTATTAAAAGTTAACATTTGTTAATGCCAGTGTCACAATTGTGGATTATTATAGTTAAGACGATTTGAAATCCGAGAGGGGAAAAAACCGTGAAATTAGACCTTAAGCAAGTTAATTTACCTAAGCTAAAGAGAAAAATCGTATCAAAAATCCCAAAATTAAAATTATTGAATTCCAATAAAAATGTTATAATAACTGTTTTGGTTTTTTCAATTTTACTTAGTGGCATATTTATTTTCTCAAATCCAAGTAAAGACACGAGTTCTTTGATTTCTGCGGAAAGCAGCAATGAAGTATTAGAAGCGGCGATAACAGAAAACCTTGTCACAGCATATGGTTTGTACATAGATGGTGCGTTTATAGCGGCGACAAATCATAAAGCGGATATTTCCGCTTCACTTGATACATTACTTAACGGAAAAGTTTCGTCACTCTCTGTTTCGGATGTTACAAGCGCACAGTTTATGAACGAGATTAAAATTGAAAACGGTCAGTATGCTTCAGAGAGCGTTGTCGATATTGCTTCTCTGAAAAAGTTATTGGGAATCGAAGATGAGTATACCTACACTTTTAACCTTAAAAGTGTAACAGGTGAAGAAGTTAACTGTGATCTTTCTGTTGTAGTTTATGCAAAGACCTCCGAAGAAGTAGAAATCGCTTACGAAACAGATTATATTGACACTGACTTAAAGAAAAGCGGATATGAGAAGGTTGTTTGTACAGGAAGTACTGGCACAGGAATTGCATATTATGAACTAGTATATATAAATGAAGAGCTTGTACAAAAAAACTTCATTTCAAAAGATACAGTAGTTCAGCCTGAACCAGAGGTTGTTGAACGTGGAGTGCTTTCTGCTGAAAAGACAGTTAATTCTATCGGAGTGCTTACATTTCCCTATCCAGGCAGAATAAGCTCCTACTTTGGCTCAAGAAGTCTTGGTTATCATGAGGGAATAGATATTATTGCTTACAGCGGAAATTGTTACGGAGATGATGTTTACGCGGCAGCTGACGGTGTTGTAACCTTTGCAGGAACAAATGCAGGTTATGGAACAGTAGTATTTATTGACCATGGTGAAGGATTGGTAACCGGATATGCACACCTTTCTTCTATGTCAATGAAGGAGGGCGATATTGTTAAAACAGGTGATGTTGTCGGACAAATCGGCACGACCGGAAGAGTAACAGGACCTCATCTGCATTTTGAAGTTCAGCTTAACGAAGTTAAAGTTGATCCGATGTTGTTCCTTAAAGTAGATTAAAATACAAATATTATAAAATTAACCGAAGGCATTTAATTTACCTTCGGTTTTGTTTTGTTTGTATTTACTTGAAAAATTAATTATATACGGACATTTTTGAAGAATTTTTCTAAATGTTATTTCTTAAGAGAAGTAGTATTTTCAATCATATCCTTAAGTTCTGCAAGTTCTTTTTCACTTAAAGAATTATTCTGAAGAAATGCGGCGAAAAAAGCTTTTTTAGAGCCTTTATACAGCTTTTCAATTAAATTTTCGGTTTCTGCTTTTTGTATAACGCTTTTTTCTACTAGAGAACTACATATAAAATTCGGCTCACTGCGTTTAATGCAGTTTTTTTCGATTAATTTTTTAATTATCGTATAGGTAGTATTTTTATTCCAGCCAATTGTCTTTGTGGTAATAACGTTGATTTCTTTGGCCGAAACAGGTTCTTTCTCCCAGACAATCTCCATTACCTTTAATTCACTGTCAAATAGCTTTATATTTTCCATTTATATTAATACCTTTCATTTAATATGTTATACACTATCACAATAGTATGTTTTTGTCAAGATTTTATATTGTTAATATATTGACAATTTTAAATTATTACTATATTATAAAAAAGGGTGATATTTTATAAAAGGTAAAAAGATATTTAGATTATTAGGAGCAATTTTAGTTGTAGGCTATTTAATTATTTTAATTTATTCTTTAATAACAGGCTATCAATTTTACTTATATGGGTTTAACGACGATATTATTTATGTATTATTTCTTGTTCTATTTATTATAATTACACCTATAATAACATTTAAAAAGTATATAAGAGAAGAAAAAATATTATTGGTTATTTTTTTGATACTTATTATTTGTTTTAATACATTACACATAAGGGATTATATAAATGAACTCAATACCGAATATTATGAATTTGAATCTCCTGACGGGGAAAATACTATTTTAATTAGTTACGAAGAAGATAATAAAGATTTAAGTAATAAAGTTACAATATATACAAAACCGAATTTCTTTTCAATTGATTTTTATTATTCTATCTATAGTAAGACTAATTTAATAAATGATAATATGTATTCATTAACCTGGGGTGATGGCAGTGTAACCATACGTTTCTATGATGACAAAGGATGGGAAAATAAAGAAACTCTTGATTTTAAAGACTGATTGTTATAACTATATAAAAATAGCAGGGATTGTAAAAAATCACCTGCTATAATTATTCACTTTGCTGTTCGCTTCTTTGTTTTATAACCTTAAGTCTGGAGAAATCCTCTCGTTCTTTTTCTTCAAGAGCATCGGATATATAGCTGATTGTACTTTTTAACTTCGGAATAATAATATTATTTAACGCATTAGTACGCTTTTGCGCTTTTTTTATTGCATCTGCAAGTCTAAAAACATTGCTCTCAATCTCAGAAAGCTTTACGGTCAGCCTTTTTACCTCAACAAATTTCAAATAAGCCTCATCAAGCTGAGAGTTGCTGGATTCTAGTCCGTAATAAAGTGCGTTCGGCTGTTCCTCAAGTGTTACAGTAGGTAGCTCAACCCCCATTACGCTTCGTACGTCAAGTTTTAAACCGTTGTCAACAGGAATAGCCTGTGAAGATTCGTTTACTATACCGAGTGTAATATTTGCTTTTTGAAGTGCAAGATAGGCTTGTGCATACATATCATCTATCTGAGCTTGAATAGTTTTGGCCTTGTCTATCATAGTCATTATTTCACGAACTAAAATATTACGCTTACGATCCATAAGATCATGACCGAGTACAGCGAGTGATTGTGATTTTTTTGCGTTTAGTAGATTGCTTTTTGTGGGGAACACCCTCGAAGCCATTTTAAAATCACCTCATGTCCCAAGTGTATTTTATGCTTTTACTTTTCATTTTTCTGTAATGCGCTGAAAGCATATCCTCACTGATACGATCTAATGCTTCTTTGGGAAGCATAGATAATAATTCCCAGCCTAAATCAAGCGTTTCTTCAATTGTCCGATTTTCGTTTTCGCTCTGTCCAATGAAGAAGTGTTCGAATTCCCGTCCAAACTCAACCAGTTTTTTATCAAGCTGACTTAATTCTTCCTCGCCGATAACAGACGCAAGTGCCTTGGCGTCCTGTACCTTTGCATAGGTAGAAAAAAGCTGATTGGAAAGCGGACCGTGATCCTCACGGGTATAACCTTCACCGATACCGTCCTTCATAAGTCTTGATAAAGAAGGTAATATCGAAACAGGCGGATAAATACCAATAGAATCCAGCTCTCTGTCAAGCACTATTTGTCCTTCTGTAATAAAACCTGTAAGATCAGGGACAGGATGTGTTATATCATCGTTCGGCATAGTTAAAATCGGAATTTGCGTCACCGAACCGTTGCTTCCGTGTATAATACCGGCTCTTTCATATATCGAAGCCAAATCAGAATATAGGTAACCCGGATAACCTTTTTTACCGGGAATTTCACCTCTTGAAGAGCTGAATTCACGTAATGCCTCGGCATATGCTGTCATATCTGTAAGAATAACCAGAATGTTCATGTTAAGGTCATAAGCAAGGTATTCTGCGGCGGTCAACGCACAGCGTGGAGT
This sequence comes from Clostridiales bacterium, assembly GCA_003452915.1. Taxonomy (GTDB): domain Bacteria; phylum Bacillota; class Clostridia; order Oscillospirales; family CAG-382; genus UBA1049. Next base: position 14,559 of record DMMZ01000041.1, read on the forward strand.
TATAATCCTCTCTATGATCGGGTCATTTGAAAGGTTAAGGAACATTACAACACGGTCCATAACGTTCGACGCTTCAAAGGAACGACGGAAATAATCCGCAACGTCATTCTTTACACCCATGGCGGCAAAAACAACTGCGAAATCGCTTCCGTCGGCAACCGAAGCCTGTTTTACAATCTGTACTGCAAGCTCATTGTGTTTCATACCCGAGCCTGTAAATATCGGCAGCTTCTGACCACGAATAAGTGTTGCAAGTGCATCTATTGATGAAATTCCTGTTCTTATACAGTTTCTTGGATAAACACGGGCTACGGGGTTTATAGGTGAGCCGTTTACATTACGCTTGCAAACAGGATAAATCTCGCCCAAACCATCGGCAGGGCTGCCCAAGCCGTCGAAAACTCTTCCGATTATTTCGGGAGACAATGACATTTCCATTGGTCTGCCAACAAGACGAGTGCGGGTATTCATCATAGAAATACCTCTTGTACCTGCAAAAACCTGAACTACTACCCGTTTACCCTCTATTTTAACTATTCTTCCCGCTCTTTCACTGCCATCGTCTAGATGCAGAGAAACCATTTCCTCGTAACTTGCATCTTCTACACCGTCGAGGATAACAAGCGAGCCATGTATTTGATTTAATCCTTTATATTCAAGAATCATTGCTGTAATATCCCCCCGAAGTGTTTAAGCATTCTTACCTTAAAAGTGAAGATGCTGTCTTGTCAATTTCTGTAAAATAGTCATTAAGAATTTCAATTTTATCATTAGGCACTGCATATTTCATTTTAATCAGCTTATCAAATATACCTGTCGAGGTAATTTTTGATAATGGAATCTGTTTTGCCACAATATCCTTGCTTTTTTCATAAAGACGAAGAATAACCTTCATCATCTCATATTGTTTATTTAGCGGTACGAAAGTATCTATCTCATGCATAGCATTTTGTTGTAAAAAGCCTACTCGTATTACACGGGCAATCTCGATAACCAGCTTTTGATCATCGGGAAGAATGTCAGAACCGATAAGTCGAACTATTTCCATAAGGCTGTTTTCTTCTATCAGAATTGTAAGAATATCTTTACGCAGCTTTAAAAAATCGTCTGCGACATTCTGTTTGTACCAATCGGTTAAATCACCAAGATACTCGCTATAACTGTCGTTCCAGTTTATGGCAGGGTAGTGACGTGCGTATGCAAGGCTCTTGTCAAGCGCCCAGAAACAACGTGTAAACCTCTTTGTATTCTGTGTTACAGGTTCGGAAAAATCACTTCCTTGCGGAGAAACAGCTCCGATAACCGTTACAGAACCTTCATTACCGCTGAGAGTTACGGTATATCCTGCACGTTCATAAAATTCGGATAACCTTGAAGGTAAATAGGCAGGGAATCCTTCATCGGCCGGCATTTCTTCCAATCTTCCGGAAATTTCACGCAGGGCTTCCGCCCAACGTGAGGTTGAATCCGCCATAATAGCTGTGTCATAACCCATATCGCGGTAATATTCCGCAATTGTGATACCTGTGTATATTGATGCCTCACGTGCCGCAACCGGCATATTCGAGGTATTTGCTATTAACATTGTTCTGTCTGTAAGCGGTCTGCCCGATTTTGGATCGATAATCTCTGAGAATTCGTGTAGTGCTTGAGTCATCTCGTTTCCACGTTCACCGCAGCCGACATATATAATAATATCCGCATCACACCACTTTGCAAACTGGTGCTGCGTCATTGTTTTTCCTGTTCCGAAACCGCCCGGGATAGCTGCGGTTCCGCCCTTTGCAACAGGGAATACCGAATCGATAACTCTTTGTCCTGTTATAAGCGGTATTGTAAGTGCCTTGCGTGCTTTAATGGGACGGGCAATTCTGATAGGCCATTTATGACAGAGTGTAAGGTTGTGAATTTTACCTTTTTTGTCTTTTATCTTTACGATAGTATCATTGACCTTATATTTTCCGTTAGGCGTACACTCTATAACCTCACCGTTAAGGTTAGGAATAAGCATTATTTTATGCATCACAAGCGGTGTTTCCTCACACTGGGCGTAAATAGATCCGCCTGAAAGATAATCACCCACTTTTACAAGTATCTCAACATCCCAAAGTGCATCCTCATCTAAAGAAGGTACACTAATACCTTTTGTGATAAAATCACCTGTTAATTCCGCAGTCTTTGAAAGAGGATTTTGAATACCGTCGTAAATGTTCCTGATAATCCCAGGTCCGAGTGTAACGCACATAGGACCACCCGATGAATAAACAGGCTCACCAGGTTTCAATCCTGAGGTATCCTCATAAACCTGAATTGTAGTAAACGAATTATCAAGCCTGATAACCTCACCAACAAGGCGTTTTTCACCGACAAAAACCATTTCTGTCATGCTAAAATTTGTTACACCCTTTATGGTAACGACAGGTCCGTTTATTCCATATATTCTGTTAGTGTCATTGTTCATTACGGACACCCTTTTTCTATAATATAAATTAAATAGCTAAACCTGAATTTTCGTAAAACCATTCTTTCTCACTCTCCAACCTTGAGTCAAGTGTATCATCAAGCTCGGAATTAATATTATCACATTTTGCTTTACAGCCACCAATAATTATATCGGAATCTTCTTCTACCCGACCGATTGTTTTTATGGAATCCATCAGAAATTCTTTGTATTTCATATCTTCGATTTTCATATAAACAGTAAAATGAGCTTCTTTGTAGTACTCAGCAAATTTTTTAATACTGCTCAGTAAAAAAGACTTGTAGTCATCTGTTTTCATAAAGTTGTGCAGCTTTTCGGTAACCTCATTGAAAACAGCTTCTGCTATGCTATTCCGTTTTTCAATTAATTGTTTACGAAGCTCTTTATTTGCTTCAGAAACCTTGCGGTTTGATTGTGTTTTAAGTTTATCGCTCTCATACTTTATATAATTACGGCTCTTCTGTGCGGCCTCAAGCTTGGCTTTTTCAAGTTCATTTGATCTGAACTCATCTGCTATATTCATTATTTTTTCGGTACTTTTTCTTGCTTCATCATTAATAGAATCAAGAAACAGTGTAAGTTGCTCGTATTGCGATCTCATATATAGCCATGCCTTTCCGTAAAATATTGCTAAGTATTAAGTGAATCAAATTTTTATACCGACAGCATCTCTGACAGCATCGGCAAGTAAACTTCTTTCACTTGAACCATGCCGATCAGGTATCTCGGTTATGATAGGAACGGAAAATTGTTCTTTTAGTTCGGATATATATTCCGGACAGAGCTTACACAGCTTTGTTGTGATAAGGATTATACCTATTTCTTTATCATTTATCGCTTTGTTCAATGCGGATTTTACTCCGCTTTCGTTTTGAACAATCTCGCCTTCAATACCAGCGAGACGCAGTCCGACAGAGGTATCCACATTATCGCTAATTAAATAAAACCGCACAAAATCACCACCAGAAAACTAAATCTTATTCAATATCAATATAGAAATAACAACACCATAAAGTGCAATAGACTCACCGAGCGCAACGAAGATAAGAGCTTTACCAAAAACCTTGGGGTCCTCGCTTGTAGCTGCAATAGCTGCTGGAGCACCTGCCGCAACCGCGATACCTCCACCTATTCCTGCAAGACCTGTAACAAGTCCTGCTGCGAGAAGTCCCATGCCCTTGCTATAATTGGTTGCAGTGTCTTCTGCAATGTTTTCTGTATTGTTATTTTGATCTTCGTTATCTGTTATGCTTGTTTCGGCCGATACAGAAAAAGTAAGCAGAGATGCAACAACAAGAATTAACAAAAATAACGTAAAATTTAAAAGCATAACCTTTTTAAAAGGTTTGCCCTCCGCCTTTTTCTTAAAAGAAAAATAAGCCAGGTATCCAAGTGCTGCAATAGGTAATATTGCTATAAGAAAATAAAAGAAAGTATTCATATGCGTCCTCCGAAAATTTTTATTTTAATTTATTGTTAACAGCCTGCTCCGCCGAAAGAAACGGTCTTCCGTTACCCTCGAAAAAGTGGCTGAATATCTCGTAAAATTCAAGTCTTAAAGCCTGTATACCTGTTAATAAGCCTTCAAGTCCAAGAACAACTATATTTCCGAGTGCAATGATAACTATATTTTCGCTTTCACCTGCAAGTGAAAAAACCACCATCATCATACCTGCATGTACAAGCACAAAAGCACCAATACGCAAAAAAGAAACTGTATTACTGAAATATGATAAAATATATTCTATCAGCTCAAAGAAGTTCTGCATAATAAAATCGCCCTTGCCCTTTGGCTTCCAGTTTACATGGCCGTCCATTATCCCAATCAATATTTCCTTGAAGAATAAAAGAATTAAACCAACACCCATCAGAGCAAAAACCACAGCACCGGGGAGGATTGCTTTGCCACTCATAAAAGAATATGCAGCAAGGACTCCCGACAGATAAACAAGAATACCGGTGAGACCGTTGTTTGAAAATAAAGCCTCACCGTAAGCACCTTTTTTTATACAGCCGTAAATATTAAAAAACATGGATATAGTCATAAGAATAATACCGATCCCGATTGCAACTAACAAAACGGTATTTATAGAATACATGACCTCAAGCGGCTTACCGCTCAAACCGATTGCTTCGTAAACAGGATCTAAAAGTTTTTCATAACCAAATACTGAGCCAAAAATAAGCCCAAAAAACATAGAAGATATTCCGCAGAGGATAAGCAGCTTGCCGAAGGATATTTTTTTCCACTTCCAGGCAAGCAGTCCACATACTGCGAGGACAAATCCCTGTCCTAAATCACCGAACATAATTCCGAAGATTAGAGTATAGGTGATAGCTACAAAGCTAGTAACATCTATACCTTTGTAAGGGGGAAGTCCATACATCGATACAAAGGACTCGAAAACTTTAAAAAAACGGTTATTCTTTAGCTTTACAGGAGGTGTAATTCTTCCGGATTCATCAGTATTACTAATATCGAAAGTAACACCACCCAGACCATCCATTGCTTTTTTAAACTTTTCCAGATTGTTTTTTAAAATCCAGCAGATGAAAAAATACTGATCATTTTTAACAGCGGCAAATTTTCTGAGTTCAAAACTATCATTAAGATATTTTAATCTCGAATAAAGCTCGTTGCACTTTTGACTTTGTTGATTCCAAAATTCAACCACCTGCTTGTCGATAGCATCTAATGCCTGTTTTAAAATATCTACGTTTTCCTGTAATTCATCAACAATTTCTGTGGGAGTTCCGACAGCACCCGGCACTCTTATTCGTTCAAAGAACATAAAAGCAAAGATACTGTCAACTTCCTTAACCATTTCTTTAGGAGCAAAATAAACACCCCAGATATTAACAGCATCACTTGAGCAGGGTATAAACAAAACATATGGATTGTTCTCGTATGCTTTTAGTTTTAACATTTGCTCTTTAGGAATATGTCCATATCTTACAGATACAAACTCACATTCTGTTGTATCCTCGACGGGAACATCAAGTCCTTTAAAATGCGAAAATTGTTCGATTCCTCTTTCACATTCATTTAATTGATCCAATAATAACTTTCTATCGGAATATAAGGAACTTAAGGCGTTTTCTATTTCACAGATATATTCGGTTACATGATCATCAAAATTTGTGTCGTCAACAGTATTATGTGAAATAAGCTTTATTCCCGAAGCTGTTGTAAGTTCCTCGATTTTTTGCAATTTTGCGGAGTAAGGATTCTCTTCGCTTAAGCATGTAAAACCCATAGTTCCGGATAGGAATTGACAGGCATTCTCAGGGTGAAATTCACCGCTTTTTCGACAGGCAGATATAAAATTATTAAATTCACTCAATTTACCGGATGCCTTTACAAGCATTACTTTAACAATCGCCAATATTCTTCCCCCCAATCATAAGCGGAATTTTTTATTTAATCTCTAATCCTCTATACCAATTAGTATATTCTTTAAATCATTTGTGCTTACTTTATATCTGATTCCTTCAATAATATGAGTAACATTACTGATTTCATTTTCCAATAAAAATATAAAACAGAACATAACCACAGTTGGATTTGATGAAAATCTGAGCGATTTAAGGTTCCATTTATATAAATATCGCTGTGCAGCATCCTCGATATACTCAAAGTTTGGGATATTTAACCCTTTACCGTAATCGGTTTTATTAAGAAGTTCAAGCATGTCCTCCGCATTCGGAGTATCTGTAAGCATTTCAAGTTGTTTTACAGACATACGGCTGACTTCCGGAATTATAAAACGTTTTATTAATTCTTTATCTGCACCATGCAGCTTTTTTAAACGATAAATATTTATTATTGTTCGTACGTCGTTTTGTATTTTTAAAACTTCAAGCACCTGATCGGTGCGTTTACCTTTATATCCTGATTCAACAAGCTCTTTTAATTTTAGATATTTATAACGGTTAAATGCTGCTTCTACACTTAATTTTCCTGTTATCATATCAAAATTCTTTACATAGGGTGAAAGTATTCCTTTATATTCAGTACCGTTAAGTGCTTCAAGCAGGTCATTTATAGAACGAACTTTCGATAATTCAAATTGATTTATTCCCGTGTGTTCTTCAAAGAAAATCGGCATATATAACAGATAATCCTCTGGGTTGCCGGTGTTTAATAATCGAACGCAGGTTAAAATCATTTCAATATCGTTACGTGTTATAAAATATTTATAAAAATCCTGTCCTATCGAAAGCTCATATTTGCTTAGGATTTCATATTGTTTAAAAACATGCTTGTTCAACAATACTTCGAGCTGCCCTCTATGGATTGCAGAAGGAGTCACACCCTCAAAAATATCGCTGTAAAAGGTTCGTGTCTTCAGATAAGATGCTATCTCACCTACACTTTTACAATTCAATAAATCATTGTAGTTTTGTGTACTAAGCCGTTTACCATACATAGCACGGGATTTTGCAAGTATTGCATTTGATGAAAAAGAGGTAAACAAACTCGTCACCTTCCCAAAATAACTTTCTTAAATATAATCTATAATTTTATAACCCGATCATAAAGTTCATCAACCCAGAGCTTTGCATTTTCCTGTTGTTTTTTATATAGACCTGCAACAACCTCATCATATTGTTTACTTATTACCTTAATTCTGCCGTCAGCGCCTTTTTTAAAACCCTCACCGATAGTGTCAACTTTATTGCGGGCGGCAGCAAGCTCGTCTTTGATTATATTGTTCTTTTCATTTTCTATATTATTATAGATTTCTTTTCGATATTTTTCTGCATCCTGCTTTTTTGCTCTTGCAATTTTATCCATATCAAGAATACTTTTTAAAACATAATCCAAAGTGTTCACCTGCCTTTTGTTTATATTATACAATAAATCTGATTTAGATAAGGTTAATTATAAAAAAATGTAAATATTTCGACTATACCATTATAGCACTAAACAATAGAAAAACAATGTGCAATATTAACAAACAAATTGTAAAAAAGCTGTGCATAATTCAAATTAATATTGTAAAGTTGTTTTACAAGGCTCTTCTTTCAATTTCATTTAATGCCAAATCCGCACTCCAAAAGAAACTATCCTCTCCTACAGTCTCCGAGATTCCACAGCGACGGAACATTTCCATTACTTTAGGCTGTACACCTGCGAAATATATTTGAGCTCCACTGTTTTTTAATTGACCTATCATATTATGCAGTGAATCAGCTCCAGAAAGGTCGGTAAAAGGAACTCCTCGCATCGAAAATATTATTATATCTTTATGTGCTGCGAAATAAAGATTATCCGACAGCTTGTTTGCTGTTCCAAAGTATAGAGGTCCTGTTATATATACTACACAAGTATTATCATGGTGCACGCAATCCTTACAGGAGAGTTTTGTCTTATCAACATCCGCAATACTTATTTGCATATCCGAAACATGAACTATGAATAGTATTGCCGAAAATATAACTCCTATAACTATTGCAATCGTCAGATCAAAAACGACAGTTGCAATCATAGTAATAAAGAACTGAAGGATAGCGGTATAAAAACGTTTTGCAAATATGTTTTTTATTGATTCCCACTCATTCATCCGCCAGGCTGTGACAATAAGTACGCCTGCAAGCGCTGAAAGTGGAATTTTCGACATTATTGGTGCAAGAACAAACATTGAAAGTAATAGAATAATTGCATGAATGATGCTTGTAAGGCGTGTTTTACCACCCGATTTTATAGCAACGCTGGTTCTCGCAATAGCTGCGGTTGCCGGAACTCCGCCAAAGAAGGGGAGTAGCATATTACCAATACCTTGAGCAGTAAGTTCAATTCCTGCATCAAGTTTTTCGTTTTTCATTCTTCCTGCGCTTGCTCCACAAAGCAAACTTTCGATAAGTCCAAGTGCTGCGATTGAAACCGCTGGTATAAAAACTGATTGTATAGTACCATAATCAAGTGAAGATAGGCTAAGTCTATCTGACAGAAGCAGACTTTTAGGAATATCACCGACAACAGCAGCGTTAAATTTTAAAAGAGTGCTGGCACCTGTTACAAGAATGATTGCCAAAAGCGAAGAAGGACAGTATTTTGACCACTTCTTTGGATAAAGTAGCATAAATAATATAACAGAAGCACCGATAAGTAGAGCGGTTAAGTTAAAATTCTGGGGATGTGTAAAATAGCTTATAATTTTAGCAATTGCACCTTCGCCTTCTGCGGTCATTCCGGAAAGGTTATCTATTTGACCGATAACAATTATAACAGCAATACCGGAAGTAAAACCTGTTATTACCGGAGCAGGTATAATCGAAACAAGGTTACCGAGCTTTAGAATGCCTGCCAATATAAGTATAACACCAGAGATAAAACAAGCAACAAAAACACCTTGCAGCCCAAACTTTGCTACAATCGAAATAAGAATTGCAGACATAGCACCCGTCGGTCCTGAAATCTGAAAGGATGATCCCGATAACGCACCAATGACTAAACCAGCGATTATTGCGGTAATAAGTCCTGCGGCAGCTGTTGCTCCACTGCTAACGCCGAAAGCTAGAGCAAGAGGTAATGCGACTGCAGCAACCGTAATACCTGCGAGTAAATCTTTACCAAAAGAAGCGGAGTTGTAACCTTTAAATTCATTGCATAACATCCGCATGAAGTTTTTTAACATATAACAGTATACTCCTTATATATACTTATTCGAATTAGAAACAGTGATAAATTCGAGAAAAAGTCTTTGATATTTTGACTATTTTAAAGATTTTTCTTACTGTTACTTAAGAGAAGAAGTATTTAATAACATAATAAAAAGTTTATTCTCTTTTTTATTAAAGTTCAATATGATTTATTAACAAAAAGATGAGTCGCATTACTAATAAATTGTGCAAAAACACAATAATTTACAAAGGTAAAGAATTGCTACAAAAAACTCGGTTTTGAAATTATCAAAACCGAGTTTTCTTTATGTTATTTATGTTTTTAATCGTCAAATGTGCTGTAGTATTTAACATATTGTGACACTATATAATCAAAGTCAAAATACTTATACGAATCAAAGCTACCTCTGCTTTGAGAAGAAAAATAATGCGGAAGGTCAAAAACAACAGAACCTGCGGTATATTTATATTCTAGATTCAATGAGTTTATTATCTCGGTATATCGTTTTCCTCTGTAACCGATATCAAATATCTCTGTATCGTTATAAAATTCTGCTCCTGCACTCTTAACCGAAGATGATACCGCGTCAAGATATTTCTCATATGAGAAATAAACTCCTGTTGAAACTGTGATTTGGTTTTCTCTTCCAAGACAATCCTGAAGGGTGACTATGTCGACAACAGGTTTTGTTTTTTCATCGGCAGGTTTAATAAGCTCAAACATGTTCTTTGCAAAATTAGCAGGAGTGTCCGACCTCCAGGCTGCAGGTGCAATAGCAATTTTTAGGTTTTTATCAAGTTCGCGGATAATATTGCTCTGTCCTTCGTAAAGAGTGCGGAAAACGTTTACACCCTGACCTTCATCAGATGCCAGCCATTGGTCGCAGGATTCATCAGTCAAGTAAAACCCGAAGAAGGATTCATAATCCTTGCAATGTTCATATAAGTAGGGGATAAGTAGTTCAGAATCCTCCACAACTTTTTGGTAAAACAGCTTTTTGTCTGTGGCAGTACCCTGTATATCCGGATAGTTGGAGCTTAGGACGGTGGAAATCAGGCATTTCATTTGTAGCTTATCACAAGCCGACAAAATAGCTTTATTAATATCATACACACCGTGTCCCGAGGTTTTTACATATCCTTTTGCTGTAAGCGATTCATTCGGCTCGGCAAGTATTTTCTTGGTGTTATACTCCATGTTGTTTGGGCTTATAATAAGCTCCATGCCGAGTTCTTTGTATCCCTTGAGTAAAATATATATTCTGTATTTATCGAAATAATGATGCGGATTATATCCTGCTATGTAGTCAATGAAAAATCCATAGAATCCGCCCACAATAAGCGGTTTCTGAGCGTTTCCGCAGTAAAGCTGCAAGCCGGAAACGCTTAATTTTTTATCTGAATAATTATCCTTTAGAGTAAACACGAATTTTACTTTGACAGATGCTTTAACTTCAATATTAAAATAAGTATTGACCGAGGTCAGACCTGCAACGCTGTGATTGTATAAACTTCCGAAGTTATATTCTGTATAATTACCGCCATCAACAGCAAGAAAGACAGATGTATTGTCAACATATTCATACGAACTGTCGGGCAAAAATATAGCCGCTCCGCTTAAGTATCCTTCTTTCAGCTTTTCTTTATCGTTGATCTCTGTTTCAAAGGTTACTGTTTTATTCTCCGCATCAAAGCTTGAAGCACCAACAAAATTTGTATCGGTCAATGTATTTGTAAAGTCGTTTTCGGATTGATTGACAGTCATATTTAAGCCTGTCAGAATATCTGTATGTGCTTTTATATTCTGTTTATTAAAATTATAATCTGGTTCGCTGACAGCGTTCTCACTTCCGTATATAAAAACTTCATCCAAAGCAACAGTTGAACTTGTAAAAATTTGAAGTTTTATATATCGTGTAGAAACAGTATGGTTTCGCATAGCTGCGTAATGCACGCGACGTGTTGTTTTATTTCCTGTTCCTCTGTTCTCACCTTCGGCAAAGGTCATACAAAAGTCCTTGTATTCACTTCCGTTTTCTGAGTATTTAACGCTTATAAAATCAATATCATTAACACCGTCTTTAATTGCAGATAAATGTAGTTCTGATACGTTTTTTAATTCACCTAAGTCAAAATCGATATTTATCACTTTGCGTTTCATAAGTGTGTCGGTTGTCATTGCACGAAGGATTGCAACAGATGGATCGTAAATGTCATACACTCCAAAATTTCCATCGGTAAGCTTTTTATTTTCTGTATCCTTGGTTTCTGCGTTCCCTGTATAACCCGCATCATGCTTATATGTAATTCCATCAGAAATCAGAATTCGTTCAGCAGTTTTTGTTCCGTAGTTTTTTATTGAAGTAATAGCATTTGTTGTACCAACAGGTGAATAAATATAATATTTTACAGCTTTTGCGGTTACAGCTTCCAAAAAAGTAAAACCTAATTCAATTTTACCGTATTTTTCTGTTTTGGTCATCTCACCAGCATAAAAGTTAAAGTTATAACCGTCATCAGACCAGAAAAGTTCAACCTTCTCGGGTATAGCTTGGGTTTTATCAAAATAAAGGTAAGATTCGTTAAGAACTGCAGGGAAGCCAAAATCATTTTTAAGGTAATACGCACCCGGTTTTTCCTCAAAGAGGCTTGTGTTACGGTTTCCGTCATTCCAGTCAACAAAAGTAAACGGAACATCCTTAACTGTACACAGTACCGCTTTTTCGGCATTGCCTGTCAATACGATACCATCATCGTTTTCAACTGTTAAAGCATCAGTGAAACTGAAGCTGTAAAAGCTGTTTGCAGATAAATTACCCGGTCTTTCATACATATCAGTACTCTCCGTTTCGCTTATCGTTTCGCTTATTTGTTCCTCCGATGTATTGGTAACAGGCTTACATGCGCTCATAATTAATAACAAAGAGGTCGCCAAAAAGATAGTAATACATCTCTTAATGTTTAAGCTTTTTCCCATTTAGCCCTCCAATAATTTAGTTAAAAAAAGTCTAACATATATAAAAATATCTGTCAAGAAAAATATCTCTTTATTCATTTATATAAAAACACAATAATTATGTTCTTTTATATCTCTTTGTAGCGTATATATTATAACTGTAATAAAAAAATTAACAAATCACATTTATTCTGACAATATTTTGCTTTTTAATATGCTATATTTAAATAAATTAATTATTTTATACTAATTCGAATTAGAAACGGTGATAAATTCGAGAAAAAGTCTTTGATTTATGGAATTTTTTAAAGAATTTTTCTTACTGTTTCTTAAGAGAAGTAGTATTATTCTCCACAAACATATAGTTATCTGAACGATTTTCTTTTTCAGATAAACGTTTAAGGAGCGAAATCGATATGACGAAATTTCAATGTACTATAAAGTTACTTTCAAATAAGGAAAATGCACTTGGTGCTGCAATAACCCTTCTTTACAGGGTTTGTGTATCAGGACATTTTCAAACTACGGTAAATTTCATTTTTACTTTGTTTATAGGTAGATTTTCTTTTACAACAGGTCATAATATAAACTGGAATTTTTTAATTCCAGTTGGCAGCTTTTACATTACAATGAATATTTTGTTCATTATAGCTAACAATTATAAAAAGCAAAAAGGAACTTTGACTAAAACCACTCTTGGATGTTTAAAAGAGGTCACCACAATAGCATATACTATTAAAGAGAGTATATCGGAAACAAGAAAGCTATATTTAGATACAAAAAACAATGGTGCGTTATTTAACTTCAACCCTTTTTACACAGGAGCAGTCTCTGTTTGTGAGTCAATTTATTATTTGTTAACCGATGTTTTTAATTATCAAAAATTTAAAATAACTATTTTCCAGCAATTTATTAGAGAGGACGAAAGCAGATATATAAAAATTATAGCATATAAAAGTCACGAAAATAAACGACCGCAATGCTATGATAAAGAGCTTCCGTTATTTAAAAATCATGAGAACAAGCTTTTTATACAAAAGCTGTTCGAGTCAAATTCTCCCGATATAGTTTGTTTTGATAAAAGAGAAATAATCGACGATTCTTTTATTAAAATAGATAATCAGAAGATAAATACAAAACAATATATAGGCATACCCTGTCAAACTGAAGGTGACTACATTTCATTTGTAATACAGATTAGTTCTTACGATGATAAAAGATTTTACAACATCGGACAAATGAAGGATCTTGGTGAAGAAATTTTAGTATCATATCGAGAAATACTTGCCTTGATTAACGAACAAAAACTTCTTTATGATAATATACTTGCTAGTGATAGAAAGGTGGTGCCCTCTAGTGTTGCAGACCAAGACACAAGATCAAAAGGTAAGGGAAAAACCTTTGAACCCGTTTGATTATTTGCCTATATTCGATAATATAAATTCAAACCAGCAAGCAGATAATGAAGAAGTTTTGCGTATAATTGAGACATTAAAATATAACAGGAAGAAACTTTTCAACAAAAAATGTTAAAAACATATAAAAAGATCTTGATTAATCAGGGTTTCAGACTGTCAAAAAAGGTCCGGAGAAAGTAGAATTCTCTGGACCTTTTTGCGTGTTTTATGGTATAATGTTTACGGATGATAACAATGATAGAAAAAGCTCAGGACGTGCATATAAAATAGTCGAGTATTTATACATTCAAGACACAGGAAGACCTACAGTAAATCCTGTAGTGCTTATAAAAATGGTATTCATTCAACATATATATAGCATAAATCATTGTGTCTAAGAAATAGATATGAACATCGCTTACAGATGGTTTTTAGGCTACGATTTACTCACAAAGCTTCCACATTTTGCAACGATAAGTTATGCTTTCACAACAAGATTTTCGAGCGAAGTCTTTGAACAGATATTCTCTTGGATACTTGAAGAAGCTGATAAGCGTACAATAAACCTATGACAAAAAGCAGATTTTTAAAGCATACGACTATGTTTATGACGAGTACAATAATTACGTAATATGCCCCAACAACCATGCTTTGAATTATACAATAATAAACAGAGACCGAGAGTTCAAGAGTAATCCACAAGTGTGTGGAAAATGCCCATTTATTCATAAATGCACAGAGCGCAAGAAATACAAAAGGTTGTTCTGAAACGTATATAAGCAGAGTATATCGAGAAAGCAGAAGACTTCAGGCATTCTCCAATTGGACGTGAAACCTACTTTTTACGACCACAAACAATAGAACGATTATTCGCAGATGTTATCGTTGCGACGAGAGAGAATCACAGCATGCGATACACACTCCATAAAGGATTAGTTCGAGTACAGAACTGGGTTAGGCTTAAGTTCGCTGCAATGAACTTGAAAAAGTTAGCAATGTGGGCATGGTAATGCCTACTTTTTTATTTTTATAGCTGGTTTTTTGATTTTTACACTACTAAAAAAAAGGGCATACTCCTGATGCGGAATATACCGTTCTTTGACGGTCTGATCCGATCATTTCTGATCGGACAAAATTATAGATATATTAATATTTTCTCCAAACCATTTTGTTAACAACACCAGTATAACTTTGGATAATCTTCACGACCTTTGTACTTACGTTTTCATCAATATAGTTCGGTACATCAAGTCCGAAATCGCTATTTTTCTGCATCTCAACTGCTATATCGACAGCTTGTAATACCTGTTCTGTAGTGATTCCGGCTAAAATGAAATTGCCTTTGTCGAGAGCCTCTGGGCGTTCTGTAGAGGTTCTTATACAGACAGCTGGGAACGGCATGCCTTTTGAGTTAAAATAGCTTGATTCCTCAGGAAGAGTTCCGCTGTCAGAAACAACACAAAAAGCGTTTACTTGAAGGTGATTAAAGTCGCTGAATCCGAACGGTTTTAATGAGTGTACATTCTTGTGGAATATAAAGTTACGTTTTTCTATGGATTTTGCTGAACGAGGGTGAGTTGAATATATGATCGGCATATTATACTTCTCAGCCATGGCGTTTACAGCGTTCATAAGGTTGAAGAAGTTATCTTCGGTATCAATATTTTCTTCTCGATGAGCTGACAACAATATATATTTACCTTTTTCAAGTCCTAGTGTATCAAGCACCTTGCTGCTCTTGATTTTTTCTATGTTTACGGATAGTACCTCTGCCATTGGTGAGCCTGTTACATAAGTGCGTTCTTTTGCTGTTCCTTCGTAGTTCAGATATCTGCGTGCATGCTCACTGTAGCAAAGGTTGACATCAGCAATATGGTCGACAATTCGTCTGTTTGTTTCTTCAGGCAAGCACTCGTCGAAGCAGCGGTTTCCGGCTTCCATATGAAATATCGGGATGTGAAGACGCTTTGCAGATATTGCCGAAAGGCAGGAATTTGTGTCGCCGAGGATGAGTAATGCATCCGGCTTTTGTTCACTCATAAGCTTGTAAGACTTTGCGATGATGTTACCGATTGTTTCACCAAGATCAGCTCCAACAGCATTAAGATAGAAATCCGGTGCACGAAGTCCCAGATCGTCAAAGAATATCTGGTTCAACTCATAGTCATAGTTCTGCCCGGTATGAATAAGTATCTGCTCGAAATACTTGTCGCATTTTTTTATTACTTCGGAAAGTCTGATTATCTCTGGTCTTGTCCCGATTATTGTCATCAGTTTAAGTTTTGACATTGATTAATCCCTCTAATATTGTACTTTACGTATATCTTCGATCAGTTTATTTGTTCGAATTCTTACACCGTCGTTGTTTAAATGGTAATTTGTATCATAAAACAAATTAGGATTTAATATGTAATCTTCAATGTTTGATATTATTGGTATATTGACTTCGTTTTTTAGTTTATTATAAAAACCGATTATATTTGTTCCTTCAGCAATTGATAAGCTATTTACGCAAGGGAATGTAATGTATACTTCGGCGCCCAGTTCTACTGCATAATCGTAATAGTTGTTTAAGTATTCTATTATATCATCCATCAATATGTTATTGCTAATTGTCACCATTGATGTGTTTAAATATTCATCTTCCATGATGTTTTCAGTTCTATTGTAAATATTATCTCCGTATTCATTGAAAGCACTTCGCACATACATACCACTGTTTAAATCATTATTGAATATGAATTTAATCGCTTTATTCAGCGCATATTCAGGAGCATTGTATATCATTTCATAAATGTGTTCTTTTGTTATACATGAATATAAATACGTATTGTTCTCTATTGTAGTCCATGCTAAACTACTGTCAATAGAATCTTTATATAAAGCATATTCTAAACCTACTATTATAATATCTCCGCTATTGATGCCCTTTTTCGATAATTCAAGAATAAACTCTGAACCCAAACCAGCATGTAACCCCAGATTCACAACAGGCATATTTAATTCATCTGTAATCAATTTAGAATCTATCCCGAACGCGAAGTTGCTTCCGCCGACTAGAATTATTTTTGGTTCATTTATTGATGTTAATCTTTCATATTTATCAAGTATCGATGCATTATAGCCATCCGTATATTGCGGAGGTACAAAGTAAATTATGGTTATCACGATAATGAATGAGAATATTATGACTGTGCCTAAGCACAAAAGCTTGAGAATAAATTTTTTCATTTGTCACTCACCTTAAAACTGAAAATAGATAAATTCTGAGCTATTATCTGTCGGCAGTGTAAACATTATAAAGAAAATGATTGCTGTATATACTGCCCATCTGGAAAACATATTCCATTGATTTATCTTTTTAAAAATATCTGTTTTTAGATGTACAGCGTCAAATACTGCTAATAAAGATACGGATATTACTAGCTTAATCAGTTCAACCTTACCCAAGCCAATTAACCCAAACGCTGAAAAAACATATTTTATCGGTTCACCAATTCCATAAAACATAGAGTTTATCCCATATAAAGCATCTGTAACATCATTAGCTCTAAAAAAGATCCAAGCAAAACATACGACGACGAAAGTACTGCATATTTTTACAACATCGATAATAACATTCGTAGTGTTTTCATTACGTTTATAAAACTTATTATATATTTTTTCACAAATTAACAATAATCCGTGAATAGCTCCCCATATTACAAATGTCCAGTTAGCACCATGCCATAACCCGCTAAGTAAAAAAGTTGCGAATAAATTAAATAATAATCTTGAATAAGCTACACGATTACCTCCTAACGGTATATATACATAATCTCTGAACCATGTTGAAAGTGAAATATGCCATCTGCTCCAAAACTCCTTAATAGATTTTGAAAAATAGGGGCTATTGAAGTTCTTCATTAAGTCAAACCCTATTAGTTTTGCGGAGCCAAGTGCTATATCCGAATACCCTGAAAAATCACAATATATTTGAATTGCAAAAAAGACTGTCGCAAGTATAAATGCAAATCCTTTGTACTGCGATATATCATTATATACAAGATTAACATATCTCGCTAAATTGTCGGCAATAATAACCTTTTTGAATAAACCCCAGGCTATCATTTTTAAGCCATATGTTGCTTTTTCATAATCAAATGTATGTTTTTTAAAAAATTGAGGTAGTAGATTTACTGAACGTTCAATTGGACCAGCTACTAATTGTGGAAAGAATGAAACATACAGTGCATATATGCCAAAATGACTCTGAGCTTTAATTTTTTTGTTATATACATCGATAACATAACTAAGCGTTTGAAATGTGTAAAAAGATATACCCACAGGAAGAATTATGTTTATTGTGAATTCGCTTACAGGCAATGAAAACAACTTTAATATTTCAACAACAGAATCACTAAAAAAGTTAAAATACTTAAAGAAAAACAATATACTTATACTAATACCTACTCCTATAGTTAATAGTAGTTTGCACACCCCTCTTTGATTGCTATAATATTCCATAAGTCTTGCACAGCTGTATGATACAACAGTTGTTATTAAAATCAATATTATCAACTTTGGATTCCAACTCATGTAAAAATAATAACTTGCAGCAAGCAGCATTATCCATCGAAATTTATGAGGTAAGGTCCAGTATAGGATAAAAACTACTGTAAGAAAGACCGAGTATGCCAACGAATTAAAAAGCATATTTACACCTTTTCAAATATAGTATCTGGTTTGTCTGGGTTAAAAGGATCGCTTGCCCACATGAAGGTTACAAGGTCTGTATCTGCGAGATTTTCAATGTTATGAGTGTATCCGGTTGGGATATCCACAACCTCAAGCATGTCACCACTTACATAATACTCCAAAACTTCGTTGCTGTCAACTCTGCGGAAGCGGATAACTCCTTTTCCGCTGACAACAAGAAACTTCTCGTTCTTCGTGTGGTGCCAGTGGTTTCCTTTTGTGATACCAGGTTTAGATACGTTAACCGAAAACTGTCCTCTGTCCGGTGTGCGGATAATTTCCGTAAAACTTCCTCTGTCATCGATGTTCATCTTAAGCGGATAACTGAATTTATCCTTCGGCAAATATGAAAGATATGTTGCATACAGCTTTTTTGTGAATTCATCTGCCATATTCGGTACACTGCGTTCATCACGACTTGCTTTGAAGGAATATATTAGGTCTACAATCTCGCCGAGTGTTATTGTGTGGACAACAGGCACATAACAATAACCGTCATCAGCTTTGTTTGCTTTGTCGTTGAGAGTATTTATAAGCTTTGCAACAACATCGTCTATGTAAACAAGATTCATAACAACACTACGGTCGTTTACCTGGATAGGCAGATCATTTGCTATATTGTTGCAGAAGGTCGCAACTGCGCTGTTGTAATTCGGTCTGCACCACTTACCGAACACATTCGGGAAACGGTATACGAAAACCTCTGCACCGGTTTGCTTCGAATATTCAAACATCAACTCCTCGCCGGCCTTTTTGCTTTGACCATACGGGTTGTCGAGTTCTGCCTGAGTTGATGAGCTTATCATAACTGGGCATTTGTTTTTATGTTTCATTAATGTATCAAGCAGGGTAGAGGTGAAGCCAAAGTTGCCCTGCATGAACTCGCTCTGGTCCTTCGGACGGTTTACGCCCGCAAGGTGGAAAATGAAGTCAGCCTCCTTGCAAAAATTGTCAAGAAGGCTTGGTTCTGTATCTATATCAAATTCTAATATATCGGTGTACTTTTGATTGCGTAGCTCAGCGATAAGATTCTTGCCGATGAATCCATTAGCTCCGGTTATAAGTATTTTCATAATCAACGATTCTCCCATTTTGATATTTCGTCACGAATATATTGTAATGCGAGAAGTTTTTCTTTTACCTGGTCGATTGTAAGCAACTCGGTATTATTAGAGTTGAATTCGGTCAGAGTATTGCGCTTTTCATCACCTTGGTTAAAATATTTATCATAATTCAGATCACGCTTGTCCGCAGGAACACGGTAGAAGTCACCCATATCGATAACATGCGCGCATTCCTCGTTAGTGAGCAGTGTCTCATACATTTTCTCACCATGACGAATACCTATAATCTTGGTATCGGTTGTATCAGAATGTAACAGTTCTTTAACTGCCTGAGCAAGTACACCGATTGTACATGCAGGAGCTTTCTGGACCATAATATCTCCACTTTCAGCATTCTCAAATGCATATAACACTAAATCAACTGCTTCGTCAAGGCTCATTATAAAACGAGTCATCTTGGACTCGGTTATAGTAAGCTGTTTACCTGCTTTAATCTGTTCGATAAACAACGGAATAACACTGCCGCGTGAGCACATAACGTTGCCATAACGTGTGCAGCAGATTGTTGTTTTATCTGGAGAAACCGTACGCGATTTTGCAACAATAACCTTTTCCATCATTGCTTTGCTGGTCCCCATTGCATTTACCGGATAGGCTGCTTTATCTGTTGAAAGGCATATAACCTTCTTTACACCAGCTTCGATTGCGGCAGTTAGAACATTTTCCGTTCCAATTACATTTGTTTTAACTGCTTCCATCGGGAAAAACTCACATGAAGGAACCTGCTTGAGTGCCGCCGCGTGGAATATGTAGTCAACACCGTGCATAGCGTTCTTTACTGATGCAAGATCGCGAACATCACCGATTAAGAACTTTATCTTATCCGATAGTTCAGGAAACTTTGCCTGATACTCGTGGCGCATGTCATCCTGTTTCTTCTCATCGCGGGAGAAGATGCGGATTTCTTTTATATTTGTTTTCAAAAAACGATTCAACACAGCGTTACCAAAGGAGCCAGTACCGCCTGTTATTAAAAGAGTTATGTCTTTAAAATAATTTGTTGTAACCATTTGAATGAATTTCCTCCCTTTTCATATATTAATATTTTTTAATTTTACAAATTATAGGATAAACTAATTTTTTATTAAAAACAACCTAGTTTTTAATAACCTTCTTAATGTATTTAAGAAAAAAGTTGAACACAATTTTCATTTGATATTTATCCAATGCAAAGTTAAACAAAATAAACAACAAAACATTCGTTACAGAAACAATTATCACAAAGATAATCCATTGATAGTAGCCGGTAATTTGTAAATTTAAATTATATGTAAAAACTATCATTAACAGCGCTATACAAAAATTAAACAATATATTTAAGAATTCTTTGATGGGATTTTTAAGCAATATATATTTATACGCTTTAATAATGTTCATGATTAATATAACAAGTGTTGAAACGAAAGAACCTAAAATAACTCCATGTATGCCCATAGTCCAAACGCAACCTATAGATATAACAATGTTTAATACAGCACCAAGCCCGCATTGAAAATTTTGAGATTTAAAATTGCCTGTCACATTCAGAATGGTTCCATATTGTTGATTTATCATTTTCGTAAAATAATAAGCAAAAAATATTACCACTAATGAAGGATATATATAATTATAATCAATTATTCCTGCGGTATATATATTGATGAATGGTAATATCGAACAACCTGCAATAGTAAATAAGACAGTTGTGATTACAAGCAATATTTTCTGATACAACCCAAAATGCCCTAGAAATTTTTCATTATCATTTTCATAAGCAAGTTGACCGAATGAATTAAAGGGTGCGCTTGAAACGGATGTTAAAAGCAAAAAAATCGCAGTAAAAATTTGATTATAGATATTGTATACACTTGATGCTGCTAAACTTACACAAACAGAAATTAACACCAAATCCGTAGCATTAAAAATCGTATTTGCTATCTTTTGGAACATTACATCTTTTGTTCCTTTTATAATATTTTTATTATACTTGCCTTTATAAGTAGCATATGGATAATGCTTTTTTTCGTATTTTTTAACAAAAACTATATTAAGCAAGACATTGAAAAAATTAACTGAATAAACAAGCAGGATATCACAATTCTTAATAATAAGTAAAATCGATACCGCCCATGTTATCGTTCGGGCAATTAAAGCTAAAAGTGAAGATATATATTCATGATTATGTCCCTGTAAAAGAATAGTATATTGGTTAAGTCCGCATATTGATGTAACAAAAGTTGCAATACATATTAACAATAACAAGTATGTCTTAAGATAAGTGTAAGGGGAGCCAATATAATTTATATATATTCCTCCGGCAAGCAATGCAAAACAACAAATTGCCACGCCAACGTAAACAAACCATTTCCTCGCTGTATAAAGAATATCGTTAAGCTTTTCATAATTCTTTTGAGCCAATGGACCATATGTAGCTACAATCACCGCCGTATTGAATCCGCCTTCTAATATAGAAAACATAGAAACAAATTGAATAAGCGTTGATATTAATCCATTAACCGACGAACCGTAATGCTTAAGAATTAAATTTATATATACCAAGTTGAATACGACAGTACTCAATGACATAAAAATTTTCATTGTCATTGTTAAGAAAGTTGCTTTAAACTTTCCGTTCATAAATCATCCTATCTATATATAGTAACTATATATTTAAATGTATTAAAAGTTTAGAATAAATTTCAATATCCTGCGGTCTGTATTGAAATTCAAATTTTTGGCTGTTTTTTAAAAGTCCGATTAACTGTTCGTAATCATGTGTTTGTTGACTTTGTAAATTTATAATTCTGTTCGCATAAAAATCATTATTGTCAATTTCTTTAAAAAAACCGGGTATTTTGCCATTTACAGAATCCGTATAATTTAATGCTATGTTATTTCCGTTCAAAATAGTCTGCATTACAATGGAATGATACCTCATACCGATACAGCTCTCTGCATTCAGATAAAAATTATACAATTCATAAAGATTTAAGGTATCATGAATGACGTTGACATTATCAGAATCAGTTTTAGCTGTTATTTCTGTCAAAAATTTACGGTCATCGCCGCCAATGAAGAAAGTATGCATTGGAACAAGATATACCTTCTCATAATGAGTTGAAAGATTTTTGACTAAATCCACAGGATTTAAAAAATTAGCCCCACCGTATGCTTCTTGGGGATATTCACGTAAATTTAAAACAGCATATTTATCTGGTAATACTATGGAATTGTTCTTAAAATTCATAATTGAAAAAACCGCAGGATCATATAGGGAATATAGAATTTTATTGCTTTTATATAATAATCCGGCACGGTCACTTGACAGTCTGTCACGAAAAATAATAAGGTCAGAGTATTCAAGGATTTTAATTGTGCATTTTAAATATTCATTTTTAAATAACGGTCCGAAGCCGCATCCGATAAGTGCCGTTTTCTTATGTAAGGCTTTTGCTTTAATAAATGAATTTAGAATAATATATAGTTCTTCCAGATCCATCAAGGGGCCACCCCCCATAAGAATCAAATCTGATTTCCTAATTATCTGATTCCTGATCCTGGGACTTCTTTCATCAAATATCTCTATCTGGGCGTTATTTGAAGATTGTTTCAGAATTAATCCATCTTCAAACAGTGTTCTTTCGGTCAAGAAAGGATATAAACTTCCAAGATAAATATTATATTCGCCATAAGCTTTACTCAATATTAAACAAATACCGTCAAGTATAGCTCTGTCTCCTAATGTTTCCGTTCCGTACCAACCAAAAATACATATATTTTTCAAAATGATACACCGATCCTTTATGTGATCATTCTCCTTATCTTCTCATCCCGAAAAAGCTTCAAGCCGGAAGGCGAAAGATTATAAATATAATGAGAGCAACCTCCGCAGAATTTCCGTTCCAGTTCACGTAAATGTTTTTTATTTCCTTTAAATATTTTATAAGAAGATTCCAAATAAGCATTCCCCAAATTTTTGCTGTATGTTGCACAATAGCCTAACTGCATGTCGGGAGTAAGTGTTACACCGCTGCACTCAAGGTGTTCGCATGGAGCATATCTTTTCCTCGTGAGCAGATATAGAAATATCGCAAAATATTTCTCTGAATCCGTTTTTAGGAAAAGCTTATAGAAAAATTCTCTAGCCAAGAACAAAGCTTTTTGATCTGTAAAAATTGAAAAGTGTTCAAATTTATCAAAATTATCGATACGGCGATTAATGGTTGCTATGTTATAAGATACGTTCACTCCTGTCGATTCAGCCCATATTTCAACTTCGTTAATTCTGGTGATATTATGTCTGGTTAATGTACAGATGATTCCAAGAGAATCGCAAAGTTCGTTCTGTCTAGACTGGATCGCCTGAATCGTTTGATTTACATGTGTAAAGGCGTCTTTATGACCTCTCATAAAGTCCTGCATATCCTTCACACCATCTACCGATAAACTAAGATTTACCTTTATACTTTTTAATTTGCATAGTTTTTTAATTTCCGTCAGCTGTGATATAATTTTATCGGTAAAGAAACCATTCGATATAATATTTAAGCTCTTTAATGACGGAAGCATATTAACAATTGCATTTATACAATCGAGAAGATCCGTTTTTAAAAAGGGTTCACCACCATTTATCCCAACAGCAGTTACTCTGGAATACAATTTGTCTTTTAAAATTGTTCTTAACTCTTCACTGTTGAAATCTTTTTGACCTATTAAATTATGCATACCGCACATAACACAATTAAAGTTACATTTATAAGTAATCGGGAGCTGGATAGTGGAAGGCAGGTTGGATTTTCTTAGAATACTTTGTTTCAATAGCTGTATTCTTCTGCTTTGAATCCGTTTTAAGAATTTTAACCATATATGTATTTTTTGCATAAACACAAGTAAACGGTGTCCGAATATATGTCTGCGAAGCTTTTCTTTTATATTCTGAAGCATAATAACCTCCACGCCATGTCGTGCATTTATAGTAATGCAAAACTCGCGCCGATGTATTTCTATTTCTTACATTTTTCACGCTAACTGCCTATATATCAGTTTAATACTATTGTATATATATTTATCAAATTGTCTAAATTTACTTTTCTGTCATGTGTAAAGCGTGCATGTTCTTTTTCATTTTTAGAAAATTTCAAAACAAGCTCATCGTCGGAAAAAATTTTATTTATATAAAATGCAAGCATATATGGAGCATCAGCCTGATAAATAAATCCTTCTTTTTCATGCTCCATCAAGTTTTTAACGCCACCCACATCGGAGGATATTACAGGGACGCCTAATAGCATTGCTTCACCTATGGAGTTAGGTGAATTTTCGATGCTTGATGCCGAAACAAACACATGAGATTTTTTATATTGATCGCACATTTCCTGTTCACTTAAATTACCAAGAAACGAAACTTTGGTTTTAATATCATTTTCAATAATTATTTTACTCAGATGCTTTTGATATGACGTCAACCTCCAAAAAGGAATGGTGAATATATCGCTTCCGGTAGTATATAAATGTGCATCGGGATATTGCTGCAAGACTGTGATAAAAGCTTCCAATGCTAAATGAAAGCCTTTAATAGGGTAACTGCTTTGACTTAAAAAAATCGAATGTCTTTTGCAATTATTTAAGTTCCATTCCTGCTTATAAAAGCTGTCACGTAATGTTTCATTGCAAAAGAAATAATTAACGTCGGAATTCATTTGTTTGGTACAAGCATAGTCCCAATCAGTCCGTCCAATGACATAATCAACGCCCCGGATAGCTTTTATTTCGTTTATTCCCCGGTTCTCAAAGCTTTTTTGTTCTTTATAAATACTTCTGGATTTGACTTTGTCCTTAAATGAATATGAACGGCAAACCTTGTCAGGCAAAAAAGCGCAATAATGCTTTGTATAAACAGAAACCAAACCTTGTATGCTGATAATTATTTTATTTTTCATGCCAAATTTCGCAGCCGCTTTGACCATATCATAGGAATGAGCGAATTCTGTTCCCCAAATGTGGATGATATCAGGTTTTTCTTTTCTTATAATATTTTCAAAGAATTTATCAGTCCCCGTACTTTCGATAAAGCTGTAATATTTAAAATTTTCCTGTCTCCCGTCGATAAGTTCATTTTTGGGATAACATACGGTCAAGTGATATTCTTTATTGTTTATTATTTGTTTTGAAATCCAGTCAAGCCATCCGCCGCTGCTGTTTATAGCAGTATGTCGATTTTCTGAGATTATAGGAATTTCAATATTACACAACCACAAAATTTTCATTTTAAATTTTTCACATACTCCATAATTTTTCTTGTCTGGATGATATTGTTTTTGTTTTCCAATACGAATTGCTGCGCCGATCGGCCTTTTTCCCTGAGCTCCTCAGCAGGAGTATTCAACACTTTCTGTAAAGCGTTATTCATTCCTTCTACGCTTTCATCATCAAAGGTACAAACAAAAGGATAGTAATCTTCAGGCATTCCAGGTAATTTCGTAGTTAAAACAGGAGTTCCGGAAACCATATATTCCATATTTTTTGACGGAAAAGAATACTTGGTAAAATCCTCATCGGAAGGTCTCGGATTTATCAATAACGAAGCAGATAATTCATCCTCGACTACAGTTTTATTTGGTTGTACTCCCATATATTTTATGTTGCTGTGTTCCGTACAGATTTTTTGTAATTTATCCTGATAATTGCCGTTACCGTAAATATGTAGCTCACTGTCTTTGATATCAGTCAGAATAAAAGCTTCAACTAATTTTCCAATGCCGTATTTTTCATGAAGCCCACCGGCATATATACAAATCTTCTTTTGCGTATTTTCGAATTTTTCATTATTAACAGTTAAAAATGAACTGTCGACCAACCCTTCCATAATCATATATGGTTTATACTTGGGATTACAAATATTATTCATCGCTTCTGTCATTAAAATATAGCCGGAGAAATACGGTATAATGCAATTTGTCAGTCTTGTCCTAATACTTTTTGTTTTATCCAACATGAAAGGCAAATCCGTGACAACGGCAACGGCCTTTCTTCTGAACAACTTTGATACAAGAATTGCAGCAGCAGACATAGATGTCAACAGAGCGTCACATATAATAACGCTGCCCTTATCTGCGGACAATTTAAGGATCTTCCGATATGCTTTAATAAAGAGAATCATCCCGTGGAAAACAGAACTACAACTGCTCCCGATATAGTGATATTTAATATTACCTTCACTGCTCTCGCGAACCTTATAAAAATTTTTATCGCTTTCGGACGTTTCGGGTACAAGTGAAACGGTATTTATCTCTATATTATTGCTTTCCAGCCCTTTTATAACCAAAGAGTGATATTTTTGCGCTGCTGGAGACGGTAGAATCCTGCTGCTTGAATATAGTTTGTCATAAGTTGTTTGCGGCAGTACGGTTGAAACATAAATTATTTTCATTTCCGAATTACCCTTTCATGATTTCAGCTTTACTGCACGGCCCGTCTTTTATCTCAACGGTGCGATTGTTTAATAAATTATCGATAAGACATAAAAGGTTTTTCGTTGCATTTTCAGCATTCCATGTTGATTTGAGGCTATTGTATGCGTTGCACCCCAGCTGTTCGCACAGCGATGGATCGGTTGCAAGTTTTTTAACCTTGTCAAACAAATCCTCCAGATCGTCATTCTGATAAATGAACCCGTTTATCCCATCCTTTAGAAGAAACGGGACTGACCCGATTTCGTTGCTTGCGACAACGGCACACCCGCTGTTCATTGATTCATTCAGGACGGCTCCCCAGCCTTCCTGTTTGTCACTAGTGAACATATAGATATTGGCATTCTCCATATATTCGCGTGCTTTTACTGGCGGCATTGAACCGAGCAGCCAAACCTTTTCATCCAAGGCATATTTTTCAATCAGATGCTTGCAATCCGTCATCAGATCGCCGTCACCGATTAAATTCATATGGAAGCATATTCCTTGATCGGATAGTAATTTTGCGGTTTCAATCGCTTTTTCCGGATGTTTTAATTCCACCAGTCTGCCCACCCAAAGGATTTCCGGTATATTATGCTTTTTAAATTCAAAAAGCTTTTCCATATCATAAAGCTTAAAGGCCGGGAAGTATCCCCATTTATATGATTTCCCAATAAAGTTACCGAAGAGGCTGTAATCATAGGCTGTGTATGCGCTTGCACAAAGCAGATAATACGGTTTTTTTCGATACAATCTGAAATCCAGAAGAGAACGAAGATAATATTTTAAAAAATTCTTGAAATCTTTGTTTTTATAAGGCCGTTCCGAGTATTTAAAAGTAAGTTTATCGGCTTTCAGTCGTTTTCTTATGTATTTAGAAACTGCCGAGCCGATAATAACTACATCATAATCAGAGCAAATTT
Organism: Clostridiales bacterium; assembly: GCA_003452915.1. Lineage (GTDB taxonomy): Bacteria > Bacillota > Clostridia > Oscillospirales > CAG-382 > UBA1049. The sequence continues at coordinate 42,235 of DMMZ01000041.1, forward strand.
GCAGGGCATGTTTATATTCTTTTATATTCTCATAAGCGCGGACGACAAAATGTTTTTGATTCATGTCTTCAAAACCCATTTCCAACCGTTGCATAGAAATGGGTTCAGTAGCTATAAAAGTATAGTTACTTTCCCCGAGTTGCCTTAGCATTTCCAGACTAAAAGGTAGCTGATGATCATTCAAAAAATTTGAAACAAAGGCTATTCTCATCGATATGTTTACCAATCCCTTTGTTAGTTTTTATATTGGTTTATTGCACTCTTAAAAAGTTTTCTTTATTTTTCCGTATCATCATTGCCAGAAGAAATAATAAGGAACGATATCAAATTGATTCACCGATAAAGTCTCGATATAGAATAGTGCGATCATAAATAAACTAATGGTGTATTTTAATAACGCGCTTATTTTATTCTCGTATATCAGTATACAGTTTGGCAGCAGTACGATGATGAATATCGTTGTATACATCGCTGCGCGAAGTAAACTGCTCCCGTTAAATAGTAAGAAACATAAAATTGAAAAAAACATTAGTCGTACAGAAATTCGGTTTATATCAAATACATAACTATNNGTTATCGGATATAGTATTTTTATTGTCATAAATATACGGTGACAAATATTGCTTAGTTGACTGATGGGCATGTAATAAGTAATTTACACTTATAGAGCAAAAAACAGTTATACCAATAATAAACAGAAAGTTTCCTCCAAGTGATAATGTGCCTATTGTTTCTTTTATATTCGTATTGATAAACTCAGAAATATTGCTTCTAAAAATTATAGAAATAAAGTATGCACAAATATATCCCAAAGATGTTAAAGGTGTAATTTTAATATGTATAATAAAATATACTAAAAAGAATAGAATTGCTGACTTATGTATAAAACCTGCTGTTGTTACAATTAGTACAAAAGAAATAAAAGACTTGAAATTTTTCTTTTCCAAAAATCTGAATGCCAAAAGACAGATTCCAGTCGCTAACGATTGACGTATTCCTGATAAATTAAATACAAAAAATTGATAACATATATATATCAGCAGGGAGAGTGTGACATCCTTTGAATATTTTTTGATAAAAAAATAGAGCGGAAGGAAAATATAAGCATATATTACAGCAAGAAATAATTGAAAGGAAAAGCCTAATTTAGCAAAAACTTTCATAAGCAATATATAACCATACTCAAAATTGCTGAAACTAAAATTATCCCAGGGGAAATAACCGGACATTTCATACATAGTTTCATAACTAGCTGTATCTATTCCTACAGTGCTTTTCCTTAAAACACATATCAGATACATTGCACCGATGGTTAATACTAAAATTAAAGAGTCCTGCTTATCACGATCTATATTTCGTTTCTTTATAAAGAAAGAAATCAAGAATAAGAAGCCAATTAGCCCAAAATAAATAATCATAAAAACTCAATTCCACACAAAATATTTAAATATCCGAATCACTTTTTACCAAATAAGATTAATCTGCTCCATTTATTGGCAGAAATACAGTAAATTATTATTATTAAAAATAGTAGCATTAAAATGAAATTGACAGTACACAAAATGAAACCATCAACAGATAAAAATTCAGGCTTAGGAATTACATCCATAATCGATATAAGCAGCTCATGAACAACATACAGCTCAAGTGAATACTGACCCGCAAGTAATAAAGCTTTGCCAACCCTTTCATTTTGACTTGCAAGAAAGCGTGATACAGACACAGTATAAAATACGATGGTGCACCCAAGTACAGAGGCTGTCATTCTTATTAAAATATTGGAAATATTATCTTCCATAGAATACAAATTAATGTTTAAAATAATAATTGCATATACAACTATCGATGGCAGAATTACTGCTTGCCTTGCAGCTTTAAACCACGCACGCTCAGAGTAAACATTTTCGATATTAGCATACAAATATCCTAAATAGAAGAAAGGCAAGTAATACAGAGTCAGTTTGATACCCAAAAAGTTAATTCCGACTTTTAAGCCTATAATAAGTAAAAACACTGAAAATATTATAGAAACTAATATTGTTATTACTATACGTAAATTATTTTTATTAGTAAACTTATTTGCAATATAGGTAGCTGTGCCAAATATCATACTAATTGTCCACAAGGAAAATAAAAACCAATACCCTGCATCCATTGAAAAAGTAATATATTTAATATAAGCCCAAAAATTAGTTGAACCTAACAATAAACCTTTAACAAATATTGTCCAGATTACCCAAGGCAGAAGATATGTTAGGCTTCTTTTTAACAGATAATTAAAATAGCCTTTTTTATTATTTATATGAGCCGAGTATCTTGTGACATAACCGCTGATTAACATAAATAAAGGCATTTGCAATGACCATATAATATTAAAGACTGTTGATTCATAAAAACCTGTAACATTCACCTCTATAACATGACCTATTATAACTAATATAATAGCCAATCCTCGGACAGCATCTATGGCATTATTGCGAGAATTGCTTTTTTCCATCGTTATTTATCTCCTTTTTATAGAAACCAATTTTACTTTAATATGTTAATCTGTCATTACTTATCATAAAATCAAATAAAAACCGAATTAATTATATAATATTTTTTTATATATATCCATTAACGACAGCGAATCGTCGGAAGCTTTAAAATTCCGCATTTTTAATTCTGCGTTTTTTCCAAGTTTACAGGCAAAATCGGGATATTGTAATACTTTCAAAATATCGTATGCAAGGACCTCATGTTCTTCAAAACGATAAATCAATCCATTTATTTTATGTTCTACATATTCAATTATACTTCCGCAAAGTGAAGATATACATGGAACACCCATAGTTAAAGCTTCTCTTAATGACAAAGCATGGACTTCCATACAGGATGGATTTACAAATAAATTGCATTTTTTTAGATATTCAATCATTTGCGGTGTACTCAATTTACCGACAAAAATAACATTTTGCCATAGATCATTTTCTTTTATGTAATTATACATCCATCTTTCGAATGGACGCATATGCTTGCTTAATTTTAAATGCCCATGATTGTCACTGCTATATGCTCCCGGAATATATAAAGTGATGTCATTATTACTTTTTTTTACGATTATAAGTGACTTAAGCAACTGATGTAAACCCTTATCGGCTGTTATACCATATACTGTGAAAATCGAATTTTTTTCGCATTGATCATAATCCCATAATTCATTTTTGAATGAATTATTTGCAAATAAACTATGATTATATGAATTAATATCTTTGCTGACAAACTGGCAATAAGCCTTCGTAAAGTCATTATCCGTTATTACATTTGAGCAATTCAATAACGCTTTCTGTTCATAATAAACCTGATTCTTAAAGCAATGTTCCCTGATGTAATTTTTCAACTTTTCTGTCAGTAAAACACCCTTATAATACTTTCTGTCTTTAGATAATCCGATATATCCCCCCATATATCTGGTATGAACACCTACTAAGCCCTGTAAAAAAATTACTTTTTTTATCTGCGAGCAGCATTCTGAAGCTAAATACGATATACAGCTTTCAGTACCCCAAATTTGTATAATATCTGGGGAAATTTCTTTGATTATATTCTCGATGTTATTTTTAAGTACCTCGGATGGTTTAATTCCATACGAAATTTTAGGTAAATTCACACAATATGCTTCACCTTCTGATGAACTTGCATGTTTGACCTGACCTAAAGGAATCTCGGGAGATGCACATAAAAAAAACATCGATACATCCTGTAAACTCAACGCTTCATATTCCGTTTGAATCCATCCTCCGCTTGTCCCTTGATATGGCAATGAAAGGATACGGCTTGCAGGTCCAATGGGAGAAGTGGAAACCCACAAAATTTTCATAAAAATATAACCTCGATTTTAATTTTCAATCAACATCACTGTAAAAATGATGTCCTCTTTCAATCATTTTGCGTTTAACATACTTTACAAAACTCTGTGGCAGATTTAATGATATGAAAGAAATCACATTCAATTTAAATTCGTCTTTGAAACGCATAACCGCCCGGGATCCGTTATATAAATGATGTTTTTTCAGATAACGATTGGCTTTCCGTAATAGCTTCCCCTTACGAACTACATCCAGAATTTCAAATTCTTTTCCTTTGCTCATAGCACATTTTGCGTCAACTTTTCTTGCTATTTTAGTAAGAGAAACCTCATATTGCCATGCATTCAGGGGCTCCTTTATTGTTTTTTCAATAAAAGATTTACGCCATATGCCCGGATATAAATTTACCTTATAATTTCCACTCAGTTGGACCCTATAAAGCGATTTATATCCCTTTATCCGATCTTTTGAATTGGGCACGGAAAACAAGCGGATATAATCCAGGTTTTCTTTTTCCATAGCTGATACAAGATCTTCAATCTTTTCTGTCGAAATACTTTTTGTAAGAAAATAATCGTCCAGTGTTATTAAGACATATTCAGTTTTTATGTAAGGAAGAATTGCCGCGGTGCGTTCTGAAAGCTCCGCCCCGTCTCCTGCAAAAAATACTGTGACGCCGTCATATGTTTCGGGTGAAGCTTTATCGGTTACTAAAAATGTCTCGATATTGCGGTTCGCCCAGTTTTTGTTCAGGAGCAGTATATGTGTATCCCATAAATCAGAGAATTTATCACACGAATGAATCATTAAAGTCAGTTTGTCTTTTAACATTTTTATCCTTGCCCCTCGATCGCGCTATTAACGACACTCTCAAAAATAGATGAACTTTGTTTTAAATTATGGTGTTGCTTAGTTACATGAACCGCATTATCATAATTTTTTCTTTGATAATCAGTATTTTCAATCAAATGCGATATGCAACTGACCAGTTCTTCTTTTTTTATGCATACCGCTGCACTTTTAATGAGCTTCATATATTCTATTGCTCCGCAATCAATTGAACCATAAACAAATATATTGCTGCCGGATGCCAAAGCATCCGCCACTTTTGTTGAAAGTGAGTATCTGGTTGTTTTAACATCTTGTTTCCTGAATCCTTCAACTATTACAACAATATCACTGGAAACAATTTCTTCTTGTACAACCGAATAAGGGATCGATCCATGATAACGTATATTTTTATTTTTACCGAATATCTTATAATATTTGCTGTCAATCTCATTAGAATAAATATCCAACATGTAATCAGGATTTATCTTACCCAAAGCGTATCCAATATCATTTAAAGATGTATTTCTTCCAAGACGTATATTTCCGCAATAAATAATTTTAGGGTATGAATTATCAATGACTTTGAAGTCTTTCCGAGAAATAGTGGAAGTAAGGTAAACAGTTTTTCCATCAAGTCCAAAATATGAATTGTACTTGTCTTTTATTTTATCTCCTATATAAATAGCGCTTCCTTTGTGTTGGAATACCTTTCTGATAAGTTTTTTATATTTTAATTTATAAATATAATAAAAAGGAGATAAAGAAAACTTAAAATCAAAATAATAATCATCGCCAATTGATGAGACAATCGGGATATTATATCTTTCCGCAATATAAACGGCAATCTGCGGGATAAAAAAGTCATCCGAAAAGCTTAAAAAAACACATTGCGGCTTAAATTCATCAAGCCAAAGGTTCAATTTATCAGTACACCAATATTTCTTAGTCCAGATAAGTTTTCTTATTAAATAAATTAAAGGTGTCTTTTTGCTGCCCAATTTATATAATTTTGAAAAGAATGAACTGCCAACTTCCAAAGAATTGTCCTCCCATTCGGGCGGCAGATCCTTATCGTTAAAGATAACACCGGTTTCCAAGGAACGATTAAACCTTTTTTTCACCAGTCTTTGATCTGTTATCTGATATAACGTTCTGCAATGTCCTTTAGCAGGTTGTTTTGTATTGGAAAAAATCTGAGCAAGATTTTCCTTTTCCCATTCGCAGAAATATGATTCGAACGCTCTGGAAGTCGATTTCCTGTTATATGGAACAGTCCCCACTATCAAAACCTTAGGCTTCATATAAATTTTATTCCTTATTTTTTTATAGCCGATTTATTGATTTGATTTTACCCTTGCGAATCGTTTGAACATCCAGCCTCGTATTTTATTAGGCATCATTACTTGCACAATAAATCTTTCGATTAAATTTACAATATATGTAAAAAAACTGATAATACGATTTTTAAGCTTGAATCTTTCTAACACTTTCCAGCTTTTAAAATATTTATATCCGCCACGACGTTGATACATCTCTTTACCTACGCGAGCGTAAATTAATGTTTCAGGTACATTTACAAATTTACAGCCTTTCAAAAACATCCTGCACCACAAGAAATAATCTTCCAGAAAAAACAATTCCTGATAATTTCCGGCAGTCAATACATCCGACCGTTTATACATTACAGACATATGGTTTAGGGGGTTACGCTTTTTAAGAAATTTCTTTATATTATAATCAGCCAGAGGAACTGCTCTCTTACCTACAATACTACACCTATCGCTGATAAATTCTTCAATCTGTCCTCCAGCAACCGATAATTCTTTGTTCTTTTCAAAGCATTTCAATTGAAGTTCAAAACGATTATGAACGCTGATATCATCCGTATCCATACGGGCTATAATTTCATTCCTGGATTTCTCAATTCCAATTTTCAATGCATTTCCGAGTCCGCCGTTTATTTCAAGAGGGATATATGTAAATAAAGCCGTATCATGAATATAATCATCTATTACTTTTTGTAATTCTTCAGGGACATAACCGTCACGTATCAATATGATCTCATCCGGTCTTACAGTCTGATTAAGGACGCTGTCCATTGCCGTTTTAAAAAAATCAGGCTTCTCATTTTTATATACACTCATTAAAACTGAAAAAGGCTCCATATAACCTCCACGCCCTCCTGGGCACAAATTACAATGAAAAATCCGATAGATACACGACAGTGTACCTTTGATACGCACCGTTGTACCTCTGTTATTTATACTTTACACGCTAACTCCTATGTTTGTCAAAAGAATCATTATAAAATATAAATTGATTTTTCCAATGATTGCGGGTTATCAAATACAATATACTTTTTATCTAGCACATTTGATAACGATTTATCATATGTTAGATTTCCGAAAGCTTTGTTTAAAGAAGATGACACAGGCCTTAAGAGGTAAATTGCCCAGTTAAACCTCTTTGTGAACCATATCTTTTTTTTATGTTTTTTCGCAATAGCTTTAATTATTTCCGTTGATGAAAAGAACTCCTCGTTTTGCGGAAAAAACACTCCCGTCTCAATATTGTCTATAATTAATTTTACAAATTCGCTGAGGTTATCAATATATAGCATGCTTCTTTGATTTTTAAAATCAGGAAATAAAGGCAATATTTTTCCAAGCTTCATAAGACGAGGAAAATTACCTTTGCAATTAGGTCCGAAAATCATAGGGGGGCGAAGCACAGCTGTTCTGAAAGTGTTATTGTTTATAGACTGTATTTTCATATCCGCTTCAGCTTTACTTTTGCCATAATGATTTGAAGCTTTCAAAATAGTATCATTAGTAATATTTTCTTCTTTAACTCCGTTGTAAACAGCCATGCTACTGAGAAAAATAAACTGGGCAACCCCTGCGTCTCGGGCTTTTTCAGCAGTTTCAATAGCAAGGTCCCTGTTTATCTTATAATACATTTCTGCATTATCTTTTGTTTCTTTGACATGCGCTATACCCGCAACATGAAAAACAGAATCATACCCAGAAAAGTCTTTTTCACGCCAGGAACCATCAATCATATCCACTGTTTCGACTTTATATTCATCCGGCCATTGTGAAAGCCATTTTTCAAAACTGGTTCCGATATAGCTGTCAGCTCCGGTAATAAGAATTTTTTTCATTTATTAGCAAACTCCTTCGCAGGTTCTATATTTGCTTTGCTTCCTGTTCCACCTTCTACAACGCCGTCACGTTTGATAACGGATTTTATTGTGACAATAAAGCAATTTAAGTCAAATCTAAAGCTTATTTTCTTTACATATTCACCGTCAAATTGTGCTTTTATCGGGATAGGCAGCTCGTCACGACCATTGATTTGTGCCCAGCCGGTAAGTCCGGGTCTAAAATCATTTGCACCGTATTTATCACGTTCAGCAATTAAATCACCTTGATTCCAGAGAGCTGGGCGTGGACCGATTACAGACATTTTTCCAGTAAAAATATTGAATATCTGAGGCAGTTCGTCTAAACTGGTTTTGCGCAAGAATTTTCCTACCTTTGTTATGTACTGCTCGGGATTATTAAGCATATGAGTCGGTATATTATTTGGTGTGCTCATTTTCATGCTTCGAAATTTCCAAATCATAAACAACTTTTTATTTTTACCGACACGTTTCTGCTTAAAAAGAATAGGTCCCGGATTATCGATTACTATTGCGATAGCAATTATTAACCAAAACGGGATCAGTATTATTATGCCGATACTCGAAAGTATCAGATCGATAAACCTCTTGAAGAAATATTTGTACATTTATAAACCTCACATTGCCCCATTGCTAGAGTCAGCATCGTAATATTCAAACACTTTATTATGACCTAAGATAACTCGTCATGAATTTTATAGCATGAAAATGAGTTTTATCTCTTCTGTTTGAAGAAAATCGGTTCAGGATCGTCAATCAAAATTGCAATTATTAATAATCAATTTGGAGTTAAAATAATAATACTGATGGTAAATCAGTTGCTTAAAGAATTGTTTGTATAAACAAATATTTTTTGCCTTGATGTATGTTCAAGCCAATAAAATTGTTTACCTTTATGTTCAAAACTTCGATATTTTGTTTTTAAAAAGTGTATTTTTACATTTATTTATTTAAAATAAATTATATCACGAAGAATTAATAAGGTCAACCCATTCGACAAAAAGATACAAAAAAACAATATGTATTTTTTTCTAAATTAGTTATAAATAGGAAAAAAGCGATATTAAGATTAGTGGCTTTCAAATAAGGCAATATATGAAAAATTATTTTTTTAAATAATTAAAGCAAATCTACATACGACCAGGTAAATAATTTCTATAAGTAATTATAAATAATTACTAAATTTTGTTTTTTGTTTTTCCGATATAGTCATGTATTTTCCTTTAATTGTCGTTAAATAGTCGTCAAAAATACGAACAGGTTACAATACTGTGAAGGAAGGAGTTAGGCTCTATGCTGTATATGATTCGGCTACATTTAAATTAATCGGAGATTATACATTCGATTCGGTTAAAAATACTTTAGATTCCGAAGCGTTTGTAGGTGATTACATTTTTATAAAACAATCAATCGCAATTTTGAACTAGAAGGCTTTTTATACATTTTTAAAGTTTCCTCATAAAAGAGTACACGCTCTTTAAAAATACACTTAAACTTGTATTTTTAAAGAGCGTATTATTTGCTATATAAACCTTTTATCTTTTATCAAATTCGGGATTATAAGCGTAGAAGTTCTTATAATCAAGATTGTCCTGTATCACTCTTAAAGCATCGCCAAAACGCTGGTAATGCACAATTTCACGTGCACGCAGGAAGCGGATCGGTGCCATAACATCCGGATCATCTGAAAGACGAAGTATGTTATCGTAAGTTGATCTCGCTTTTTGCTCTGCAGCGAGGTCTTCATTAATATCGGTTATTGCGTCACCCTTTGATTGGAAATATGTTGCTGAAAAGGGTACGCCGGCAGCAGAAACCGGATAAATACCGGTAGTGTGATCTACAAAGTAGGTGTCAAATCCGCTTTCCTTTATCTGCTCTATAGTCATATTCCTGGTTAACTGATAAACAATAGCACTTACTATTTCCATATGTGCCATTTCTTCTGTGCCAACATCATTTAGTATTCCTATTACTTCGTTATAAGGCATTGAATAGCGTTGCGATAAGTAACGCTGTGATGCAGCTAATTCACCATCAGGTCCGCCGAGCTGTGTAATTATTATTTTTGCCATAGCAGGGTTGGGGTTCTTAATGTTTACAGGGTATTGCAGTTTTTTGTCATATATCCACATAAATTATTCCTCCATTTCATTCTGCCACGGCCAGGGACCTTGTATCCAGGTCCAGGACGGACCGCTGGCATTTTGAATAGTCAGAGGACCATAAGTCATCTCATACTTTTCCTTAAGGTCGCAATATGCTTTTGCAGCTTTATCATAAAAAGCAAGTGCCATTTTGTTTGTGGGATGACCGTCGAGGTAAAGAACAGCCTCGTACATTGCGAAGTCTGCTTCTTGCAACCTTCTTAGCATCTGAGCTCTATCGTTGTTCATTTTCTGAGCCCCTTTCCGCCCATGAAAGGCATGTCGAGCGCTTTGAAAATTGTTCCTCTTTTTAGAGATGTTTCGGGATCATAAAGATTATTAAACGGCTGATAAGGCACATACGCCATAGCTAATGAAATACGTTGAGGAAATAAAAATTCTTCCTTTATGTTTTCCATCATTTCGACGACGGGCACTACCTCCAAAGAAGGTTCATATTCCATCGGTTCATGTTACTCCTTAATGTTATTATTCAAAGTTATTTTTAACCTTGAGCAAATTACTATTGATATAACTCGCTGTTATTATTATATGCATTAACCCCTTTTTCGACATCTTTTGCAAAAATAAAAACGATTTGATTTTAACTCAAACCGTTCTTAATTAAGTACTTAAAACCTCTCCAATAGGCTCACATAAAACAAGTATGGCTGTTTTGTCAGCAGAAGTTGGACTTTTATTTATAACAACTGTANNAATAATTTATAAGCCCTGCGGCAGGGTAGACATTGAGAGATGTCCCACCAATAATAAGCAGATCAGCCTTTCGCAATGTAGCTATTGCTTTATTTACCACAATATTATCAAGCTGTTCGCCATAAAGAACAACATCAGGTTTAATAATTCCGCCACAGGTGCATCTAGGTATGCTTTTTGTTTCCAAAACTACTTCGAGAGGGTAAAATTTATGACAGTCCATACAATAGTTACTGTAAACACTACCATGCAGCTCAAGGACGTTAATACTACCTGCTTTTTGATGAAGATTATCTATGTTTTGTGTAATAACGGCCTTTAATTTCCCGTCATGTTCAAAACGTGCCAGTGTTATATGAGCTTTATTCGGTTCGGCATCGGCATAAATCATCTTTTCTCGGTAAAATCGGTAGAACTCTTCAGTATACTCAAGAAAAAAGTCATGGCTTAATATAACCTCAGGTGGATATTTGTACTTTTGGTTGTATAACCCGTCTGTGCTTCGGAAATCGGGTATTCCGCTTTCGGTTGAGACACCCGCACCGCCAAAGAAAACAATATTTTGACTCTCGTTAACAAGTCTTTGAAGTTCTTCCTGCAATATTCCCACCTACTATTTTTAATTAATATTATTTATATTAACATACTATTTTAATTGTTTCAATAATAATATATATTTTCTTGTAAATTTGTTCTTTTCGTGGTAAAATACTTGTACATAGTGACTTTTAAAATAAATACTGGGAAAAGGAACGATCTTAAATATGAAGAAAGTATTGGTGAACAGATTAAAAGAATATTTATTGATTGCTATTTCCTGCTTTATTTATGCGATTGGTGTCAGTCTTTTTCTCGATCCTAATAAGCTTGCTCCTGGTGGCGTTACCGGTATTGCGATTATAATTTATCACCTGACAGGCTTTGCAACAGGCTCGATGATAATAATTATTAATATCCCTATTATGCTGTTTGCTATTTATAAATTTGGCATAAAGTTGTTCTTTTCTACTATTTTTGCACTTGTTGTTTCCTCACTTTTTATAAATCTGCTTGCTCCGTTCGAAGCACTTACAATCGATCCATTATTAGCCTCTGTTACAGGTGCGGTTTTGGTAGGTTTCTCTATCGGTTTGATTTTCAGGGCAGGGGCGACAACGGGTGGTGCGGATATTTTGGTAAAATTGCTCCGTTTAAAGTTCAGGCACATTAAGACAGGAATTGTTTTTTTATTATTTGACGGGTTGGTTGTAGCGGCCTCTGCAATTTTTTTAAACAATATTGATGCTGCACTTTATGCAGGAATAGCGGTACTTATTCAGGCAGTGGTGCTAGACCTTGTTTTATACGGAACAGATGGTGCAAGGGTATTATATATTATCAGCGACTACGAAGAAAAAATAGCAGCCCGATTTATGCAGGAGCTTGATGTAGGAGTAACCTACCTTCAAGGATATGGTGCATATACAAAAAAAGAAAAGCGTGTAATGCTCTGTGCAATGCGTAAGCAACAGCTTCCGCGTGCTCGTGAGATTGTTTTACAGGTGGACGAAGAAGCTTTTATGATTATTTCCAGTGCAAATCAAGTATTCGGAGAGGGTTTCCGAAGGCATGACAGTGTGGATTTATAGAAAATGAAAAAGAGCTGCGTTTTCGATTTTAGTCGTTAACACTGCTCTTTAAGGATTTATTTATATTTAAGTATATACGAAATATAGTCCATATTCTCTGCAAAAATTAATATATAATCTCCTGCGAATTGAACAGAATCGATTTGACGATCAAAATTATACGAATATTGTTTTATTTCCTTAAAAGAGGATGCATTATATATTGTAATTGAACCATTTATATCCTGAAGTTTAATATCGTTATAAAAATTGTTTACGGAAACTTTTACAATATATTTCCCGTCTGGTGAATACATTAACTCAGAATTATCATATTCCGATCCGGTTATAAGTTTAATAATATTATTGGGATTATTTATATCAAATCGTCCGAAGTACGGTTCATCGGAATTAATAGCCCAGATAACACCATAAACAAAACCGTCACAATAACCGTTATCATAATTAAGTACTTTTCGTCGGACGAATATAGAAATTGTGAATAAGGTAGTTCAGTTTTATCTTTTAGATTTAACAAATCGATATTTTTCATATCATCTATCCTGAAGCGACCATATAGATCATCATTCGAGGTTGTGCCATAAATATACCCATAAATATACTTTTGTGCATATATCTTATTAAAATAGTCAATTGTTTTGTTTGTTTTAGGATTATAACTTGCACAGCCAAGGAAATCTCCTCCCGCAGTTACATTAAAATAGAGTTCGTCTCCAACAAAGAAAGCCACACTTGCAAAATGATAATCTTTAAAGTCATAATTTTCATCTTCAGTAAAGACAAATGCATCGTATACAAGAATATCGATTTCCGAAACATTGTCATGCAAGAAAAGATCATCGTTTTGATAAAATGTTTCATATTGTCCTGATTCGATTTTCAAACTATTGTAATTACCAGCATCTTGATTAATAACAAGGGTATCGTTAATTTTACCTGTGGAATCAATGGTTAATTTATACCATGCATAATATGTGTTGTCATTATATGGGCTACTCACTAATATACCAAATAGAATATTATTATTATCTATGAAATATCCACTTAAACCTCCCATTATTCTATATCCTTTTGAACGGATGTCTGTCAATTGGTGACTATCGTAAATTAGTTTACCGCTTGTGATATCAATAAAATCTATTTTTAAATTTGTAGGACGCCAATTATATATATGAGTACCGGGATCGAAGTAATCAGGCAATACACTTACAATAGCGACGGTAGTTTCAGATATTGGAAAATTTGAATATACGATACGCCCTTCTCCAATAAGAGAACCTAAATCTAATTCGTTCATACCTTTGGTACTAACAGCTATTGGATATTCATCTGCGTATTTACCGAAAACAACGTTTTCTTGTACTTTTTCCCATGCATCCTCTAATGAATAATAGTTCGATATAGTTATTTGTCCATCTATTAATATATATTTATGTTCGTCTTTATTAAGAGAACCGTATAAAATAGTGACATATTTTTCTTTGTTATTCGTAAAGGTAACAATAAAAGTTGCGGAATACAATTTGAATTCATTAAAATAATTATATACACGCTCATTCATCAGGTAGTACATGCTGTCAACAGTTCCGTATTCGGTTAACTTGTTTTTACAAAACCAATCCATTAACGGGTATATTATTTCACCCACGTTAGCTTTACGTGAAAAAACAGTTGTAACTTCACCTCCTACAAGCATCTGAGTAGGTGTTTTTTCCTCAACTATCGATTCTTCGGATTGCGATTCTGTGTAAGAAACAGATGATTCTATTAAAAAAACTGTACTTTCTGTCTTAAAGTAGTCAGAGGTTTCGGTCAAGTCGGTGTTATCATTCTTATTATCAAAAACAATTATTATAATAAAAAAACAAATTGCAAGTAATAAAGACGATATTATTAAAAAGTACCTCTTTGATAAAGATTTAATAATCTTCATAATGCGCCTCCTATTTATATTTTTATGTTCTGCTTATACTACATTGTGTTAATGTAAAACATTTTTCTAATAACGACTGACTACGATTAAAAAATAATTAATATCTATATCATAATAGTGGGGAATAAAGGCAAAAAAGTTTCAACGATTTAAAATATAAAAAGAAGCCGATTGCTCGACTTCTTTTTTTATATAGAAATATAATTTACGCTTTAACCTTTTTGAGTTTTACAAACTTGGGAAGACCATCCTCTTTAATCATATCAGGTTCACCCTGGATAAGCGGAAGTGCGTATTCGATAAACTTGTCGTTAAGACCATCTTTTGTTTCATTTAGCCATTCTGCTGGGATTTTCTTCTCTGTATTTGCGACTATTGTAAGGTCAAAAAGCTTTATATTGCAAACATATTTGCCGTCAACATAACTTCTTTCAAAGCCAACCATTTTGTCGGTAATACCAGCAGTTGCGTTCTCAACAGCAGCTTTGCCGGATGCGAAAGATTCTTCAATGTCAGCCTTGGAAGCACAGTGAGCAGCGCATCTTTGAAGAAGGCTAAGCTCTATACCTCTAACCTTTGCACCTGTCTGCTCTTTCACATAATTTGCAAGGAATGAAGCAAGACCGCCAAGCTGTGCATGACCAAAGGAATCCTTTGTTTGTGCAAGGTCTGCACCGTATTCGGAGATGTATTTGCCGTCTTTATCCTTAATACCCTCGGAAACTGCTATAATGCACTTGCCGTTCTTCGCATAAATCGCCTTAACCTTTGCAATAAAGCTTTCTATGTCAAAGTTTACCTCAGGGATATATATAAGGTCAGGACCGTTTCCCTTGTAGGAAGCTAATGCCGCAGCAGCAGTAAGCCAGCCTGCATTTCTGCCCATTATTTCAACAACAGTGATCATTCCTGTGTCGTAAACTCGTGCGTCGTGGTAAATCTCCATAAGAGAAGTAGCAATATACTTAGCAGCAGAGCCATATCCGGGGCAGTGGTCTGTGCCTGTAAGGTCGTTGTCGATTGTCTTGGGAATACCCATTACGCGGCACTCGTAACCGTTCTTGAGCATAAACTTGGAAATCTTGTTGCAGGTATCCATTGAATCATTTCCGCCGTTGTAGAAGAAATAACGAACATCGTATTTCTTGAATATTTCAAGAATACACTTGTAATCCGTGTCATCTACGTCTGGGCTCTTAATCTTGTAACGGCAGGAGCCGAGTGCGGAGGAGGGAGTTTGCAGCATGAGTGCAAGCTCGGAAGCATCCTCTTTGCTCATATCGATAAGGTTGTCGTTAAGAACACCCTTTATGCCGTTAAGAGCGCCATAAACTTTTGTTATATTTTCGTTTTCGAGAGCTGTCTTGATACAGCCGTATGCACTGGCGTTTATAACCGAAGTCGGTCCGCCTGACTGTCCTATAATACACGCGCCTTTTAATTGATTCATAATTATTCTGCCTTTCCATTTTTCAAATCTTTTACCATAATAGCACAGTTTTTCCCAAAAATCAATTGTTTTTACCAAAAAAATCAATATGAATGTCTAATAGCTATTGACATATACTCCAAATACTGCTAAAATATTTTAGTTAATAAAAACAAAGGAGATTAATTATATGGCACTTGTAACATCTAAAGAAATGTTCAAGAAGGCTTATGAAGGCGGTTACGCCATCGGTGCCTTCAATGTTAACAACATGGAGATTATCCAGGGAATTACAGAAGCTGCAAAAGAGGAGAATGCTCCCCTTATCCTTCAGGTTTCCTCGGGTGCAAGAAATTACGCAAAACACGTTTACCTTATGAAGCTCATTGAGGCTGCGATAGAGGATACAGGACTCCCGATATGCGTTCACCTTGACCACGGCGATACCTTCGAGCTTTGCAAATCCTGCATAGACGGCGGTTTTACCTCAGTTATGATAGACGGATCACACCATTCCTTTGAGGACAACATCATTCTTACAAAGAAGGTTGTTGAATACGCACACGCTCACGGCGTAGTTGTTGAGGGTGAGCTTGGCAGACTTGCAGGTATAGAGGACGCTGTAAACGTAAGTGCAGCTGATGCTTCCTACACCGTTCCTGATCAGGTTATCGAGTTTGTTGAAAAAACCGGTGTTGATTCACTTGCAATAGCAATCGGAACCA
>DMMZ01000066.1 GCA_003452915.1 Clostridiales bacterium
GCTTCCAGGCATCCTAGCTTATCCCGTGAAGGCACATTACCCGCATGCGGTCGGCCCATTCCTGGCTCTCCGTAAGCGCCATGCCCCCTTCTCCTGTGGTGATGGTCTTGTTGGCATAGAAGGAGAAGCAGGCGATGTCCGCGCTGCGCCCGACCATCTGCCACTGGCCCTGCCCGTCCTGGTAGTACGCGGGACAGCAGTGAGCACAATCCTCGATCAGGAAGAGCCCATGCTTTTCGCAGAGCCTTCGCGCAGAAACCACGTCTGCAACCTGTCCTCCATAATGGACGGGAATGATTGCACGAACTCCCTTGTGGCGCTTCGGAACCCCCTTGACGGGCTTGCCTGCCTCGATATCGGAGAGAATTTGCGCGGCATGCTCCATATTCATGCAGAAGTCATCCTCGCGCACATCTACAAGCACGGGAATGGCATTAAAGTAGCGGACGACCTCGGCGGTGGTGGCAAAGGTGAGCGTTGGGACAAGGACAAGCTCGCCTGCCTTGAGTCCCACGGCTTCCAGCGCTAGGTGCAGCGCGGCAGTGCAGGAGTTCATGGCCACTGCATGAGAGAAGCCCATATACTTCGAGAATTCGGCCTCGAATTTTTTCGTGCGGGCGGCGGTGGTAAGCCAGCCTGATTTAAGGCAGTCCACCACCTCGTTTATTTCTTCGTCTCCGATGCTTGGCCGGAAAAAGCTGATGAAATTGTCTTCCATTTTTTTGTCGCCTTATTTTGATGCAGAGTTTCAGTGCAAGAGTACTGCCGCAACTGTGCGCAGCAGAACGTTCATATCCCCTGCAAAAGAAATATTTTCCACGTAATTTTCATACAAATCAAGCTTCATGGGCAGGATTTCATTGCGGTAACAATCTTCGGGTTTGGAGGCGGCAGCGAGAATTTCTTCCTCATTGCGGAACTGTATGGAAGCCGGGTCAGTGAGGCCGGGGCGTTCCGAGAGCACCTTAGCCCAGCGTTCGGGGTAAAGTTCAATGTAGGGACGGACTTCCGGGCGAGGGCCTACCAGCGCCATATCACCCTTGAGCACGTTAAAAAGCTGCGGAAGTTCGTCGAGTTTCGTTTTGCGGAGAAAGCGCCCGACACGGGTTACGCGGCGCCCCTGGCCCGGTTCAAAGCCCTTGCCTTCAGCAGCAAGGTCCACGCTCATCGAACGGAACTTGTACATCGTGAAGTAAGTCCCTCCACGTCCGCCTCGCTGCTGACGAAAGATTACAGGGCCTTTCGAATCGAGCCTGACAACCAGGGCGAGAAGGGCAAGGAGGGGCAGAAGGAATGGCATGGCGCAAAATGTCAGTGCCATGTCGAATATGCGTTTGACGAATTTCTTATACATTGTGCGTCAAAAGGTGTTTTAAGATTTTGTTGGCGGCGTGACCGTCGCCATAGGGTTTTGCATTGCTGGGAACTGGCGGATTTGAGATGAAGGCGTTTGCGGAGGCAAGTATGCGCTTCGAATCCGCTCCCACGATACTGTTCCAGCCAAGCTCGACCGTTTCGACCCATTCGGTCTCGTCGCGCATTGTCACGCAGGGGACATCATAGAAGAAAGCCTCCTTCTGGATACCGCCGGAATCGGTGAGTATGAGCCTGGCGTTCCTTTCCAGAATAATGATGTCAAGATAACCTACAGGGGGAATTATATTGAGGTTTGAAGAAAGCGGCATCGCAAGCGATTCAATATATTTGCGTGTGCGCGGATGCATGGGCCACAAAACGGGAAGGGTGGCGGACAGCTCGTTCAAGGCGTTGATAATGCCTCCCAAGCGGGCTGGGTCATCGGTGTTTTCCGCGCGGTGACAAGTCACAAGGGCATATTTTTTAGTTTCGATCTGGAAGCTTTGAAGGCTCTTCCCCCGCTGTGCCGCAAGTCCCGCAAACATGAGGGCACAGTCATACATCACGTCGCCTGAAAGTACGGAGCTATGTCCGCGCCCCTCGTTTTTAAGATTGTGCATCGCGGTCCCGGTGGAGCAGAAATTAAGCTCGCTGAGGTGGTCGGAAACGATGCGGTTTATCTCCTCGGGCATGGCGCGGTTGAAAGAGCGCATCCCCCCCTCGACATGAGCAACGGGAATATTCAGCTTGCTTGCCGCGAGAGCTCCCGCCAGCGTGGAGTTCGTGTCGCCGTAAATCATTACCCAGTCGGGTTTTTCCCTGAGAAGTATTTCCTCTATGCCGATCATCATGCGGCCCGTCTGCGCAGCATGGGGCCCCGAACCGATCTTGAGGTTATACTTTTCCCTCGGGATGCCCAGTTCCTCGAAAAATACCTTCGACATCTCCGGGTCGTAGTGTTGTCCGGTGTGGATGAGCAACTCCTCGGCCCCTTGCTCTGCCGCAAAACGGGCCGAAACCGCCGCCGCCTTTATGAATTGCGGCCTTGCCCCTATGATCGTGCATACTCTCATGCTTGCAAACCCATTTTCTGATACAAAACAGGAATCAAAGTAGTGCGTGGATATGCAGCAATCAAGTTTGCAGAAGGGAAAAGAGGTGCTTTGCTTACTGCCACTGTTTTTCAGAACGTTCGCGGGCAGCCTTTGCTTTGGCTTCCTCGTCCTCCTGGCGGACAATATCGGCTTCGATCTGGCGGGCATTGTCCGTGATGGGATGCCGCGAAGTGTAACGGAGGGCCGATTGGCGGGAGTGGCGGATAATTGAAAGAGGCCTGGCAAGCTGGATAAAGGTCGATTCCTTTATCCCTCCCATGTAGATGTCAACCCCGCGTTCAAGGATTTCCCTGGCGGTAATGATGGCATTGCCGCGCTTCTCGACATCGGCGTTAATCACATCAAGCTCATCTTGGAGCTTTTTGCATTCCGGCATGATTTCATGGAGGCGCTTGGCCTGTTCCTTGACAAGTTCACGGTCTTTGGGAGAGAGAGCCGCCATGTTTTTTGGATTCTTGATAATGGGTTCCAGCTTTTTGCTGAGTTTTTCGAGCTCGGCGGCAAGAGGGTCGAGTTTCTCGTGAATGGTGCTTTTCTTTGCCTCTGCCATGAAGCAGGTGCCACAGGTGATTTTCGTCTTGACCCCGGTTTCGGATCCGATCACCTTGGCCTCGATTCCCGAGAGCGCCATGCATTCGCCGCCTACGATTGAGCCCATATTCACCATGATTGCGCCACCGCACTTGACCCGGCTGTTGATTATCTCGTTCTTGACGAGAACATCTCCCTTGCACTCGACTGTCACGTCATTGAGGAAACGCGCATTAATGCTTCCGCCGCAGATTATCGTGCCGACCTGGTTGCCGGAAACGCCCTCGACTTCGATGTCGCCCCCTGCCTCGATCCTGCTGCTGCCTATGTTACCTTTTATTTTGAGACTCTTGCCTGCGCGGACATTGAAGTCGTTTTGGATGTCGCCCTTTATCTCGACATGACCGACAAAATCGACATGGCCGACATTGAAGCCCACGCCATCCTTGATGACATACTTGTCCGTGACGGATATCATGTCCATTTCGTATTCGACGCGCCCCGCCAGTTTTGCCACGAATTTCACTCCCTCCGCAGTGGGAATGGCCCCTACATTTGGCCCGGCCTTTGGCTCGCGCTTCAAGGCTATGCCCAGAGGAGCGGGGATTGGCTCTCCCATGACGGACAAGCCAGGTGCTCCCTGACCAGGGGGCTTCAGGATGCCGATAACATCACCGGGCTGGACATTGTCGAAGAGATGAAGGTTGTAATAGTCAATATTGCCGTACTCATCCTTTTCACAGCGCGGCTTTTCAGTGCTCGGCAGTTTGAAAAAATCTATGTGCTGGTCTGAACCCTTGCCTGGATCCTCGCCCTTGGCAAGAACCATGTCCCGGATGGTCTCCCCTTTGCAGGCTCGCTCACAAAAGTCCCTTACGGCATCCTCCCTTATTCCAACCGTAACCTTCAAGTCGGCGAGTATTCCAAGCAATGTCTTTTCATCCAGAAAATCGCCGGGGCCGACAGGCTCGATAGAAGCCATAAGGATAACACCGCGATGGCTTGTTTCGATATGAAGCTTATACTGGGCTTCCTTCTTTTCGAGGAGAAGCTTGGCATCCGCAACCGTCTCGATATGGCGGAGTTTTGTTGTTGGAGTCTCGTGATCGGCCATGGGTTCCTTCCCCGAATTACACCTTGCGCCAGAGACAAATATCAGACCGGCATTAATTATAGCACGTTAATTGAAAGAGGCCAAACGCTTTTCATTTGCAAAGCGCCATTTCCGGCAGTACAAATTAAGAGGCCGCCAGGGGTGTTCTCAGCCGGCAAAACATTTAAAGACAGGACAGCGTCTGAAAAGGGGAGGATTCCAATATGTCAAAAAGGATCGTGTTCATACTTGCGGACGGATTCGAGGAGATGGAGGCGATAATTCCAATCGACCTGCTGCGGAGGATTGATCTCGATGTGGTCGTCGCAGGGCTCGACACGCTGCATGTCACCGGCGCACATAAGCTTATGCTCAGCACCGATTGTGCGATAGAAGACCTCTCCACGGCGGGAGTAGCGGCAGTGGTCCTCCCGGGTGGAATGCCTGGATCCATGAATCTCCGCAACAGCAAAGATGTCACCGACTTTGTGGCCGAAATCTACAGGGAAGGAGGCATCGTAGCGGCAATCTGTGCGGCTCCGATCGCGCTTGCGCAGGCGGGAGTCCTTAAAGGGAAAAAAGCCACTGTCTATCCCGGCTTTGAGGACAAAATGCCTGATGCCATCTGCACCGGAGCCCGGATTGAAAGGGACGGCAATCTGCTCACTGCAAAGGGAGCCGGTGTGTCCTTCGAGTTTGCCGCCGCCCTCGCAGAAATGCTCGGCAAGGGGCCGGAGATCAAAAAAACCCTGGCGGGAATGTTCTGCAAGGAGTAAGTAATTTGTCGAAGTTTTCAGTAATTGCCAAATGTCCGGAAACAGCCGCCCGCTGCGGAGTGCTGCACACTCCCCATGGGAACATTCACACTCCCGTCTTCATGCCAGTCGGAACCCGGGCGACGGTCAAGACGATGACTCCGGCCGAACTTGTCGGCCTCGGCGCCGAAATCATCCTCGGCAACACTTACCATCTCTTTCTGAAACCTGGGATGGAGATAATGGGAAAGGCGGGAGGTCTCCACAAGTTCAGCGCCTGGCCTCATCCGATTTTGACGGACAGCGGGGGATTCCAGGTCTTCAGCCTCTCGCAGCTCCGCAAGATACGCCCGGACGGTGTCGAATTTGCATCGCACATAGACGGCAGCAGATTCTTCCTGGGACCAAAAGAGTCAATCGCAATCCAGCGGACACTCGGTTCCGACATTGTCATGGCATTCGACGAGTGCACCCCATACCCATGCAGCCACAAGGATGCAAAAGCCTCAATGGAGACTACCCTCCGCTGGGAAGCGCTTTCCCGTGAACAGCCTCTCATGCAGGGACAGCAGATATTCGGCATCGTGCAGGGTTCCGTCTACCGGGACCTCCGTGAACTCTGCGCAAAAGAACTCATGGGAATGAATTTCGACGGCTACGCCATCGGCGGCNNGCCGCGGCATCGATATGTTCGACTGCGTGCTTCCCACACGGCTTGCGCGGCACGGCACGGCCTTCACCGCTGAGGGAGGGACCATACCCATAAAGGCAGGGCGCTACGCGGAGGATTTCACACCGATAGACCCCGACTGCGCCTGTTACGCCTGCACTCATTTCACTCGCGCCTACATAAGGCATCTCTTCAATGTCGGTGAAATACTCGGGCTGCGTCTTTTGTCCATACACAACCTCCACCATTACATGGCTCTAATGCGCGATATACGCGAGGCAATCGAGGACGGCACCTTGAACGAACTGAGAAAGAAACTTCCATGAATGCAAATCTTCACCACCTCCAGCTCTTCTACTACGTCGCCAAAGCAAAGGGCATATCGGCCGCCGTCAAGCTCATCCCTTACGGGATTCAGCAGCCGGCCATAAGCCAGCAACTCCTCCAGCTCGAGCGCGAATTGGATGTCCGGCTTTTTGAGCGACGGCCCTTTTCCCTGACTCCAGCGGGAGAGAGGCTCTATCGCCAGCTTGCGCGCTTCTTCGAATCGCTCAGCGCGGAAATTTCCTCGCTGAAAGATGCCGGCATCCGTCTGCGCTTCGGCTGCCCCTCGGTCATCTCTTCCAACTACCTTCCTCCGCTGATCAGGCAGGTCCGAGCAAGATTCCCCGAACTGCGTCCCCATGTAAGTGAGCTCGACGGCATACGGAGCCTTGCGGCCCTGGCCAACCGCGAAATCGACGTCGCAATCTCTTTCCAGGGCATACCGAAATCCAAGTCAATCATAGCAAAAAAACTCCTCACGATTCCCCTTGCGCTCGTCATCCCACGGGGGCACCGTTTCTCTACGGGACGTTTTTGGCCCAAAACAGATTTCGCCGGAGAAAAATGGATCGCAATACAGGAGGAGAGCGGCGGCACACATGAACTCCGCGAAGGACTCTCCCAGTTCGGCATAAGCCCGGAAATAGTCGCCTCGACAAATTCCGTCGAGGCGGCCCTTCAGTATGTCGAGATGGGATTGGGGCTGGCGCTGATGGTCTGCCCTCCTCCGGCTCTCGTAGAGGGGCACCAGATTATGGTATTGCCCCTTGCTGAAATCTTCGGCAACGCCGAGCTTTCCATCGCCTGGCTTAGTGACAGCCCGCTGGAGGCAAAAGTGCTTTCCTTTGTTCATAAGGCGGCACTCGAACTGAGCAAAACACTCGGCTAATCGCGTTTTTCTGCCGGGCTGGATGTTGATTTTGCAGCAGAACGATTGTAAAATGAGAGGTCTGCGCACGACGCACAACTTTTTTTCTGGAAAGCAGCACAGATTATGAAACATAGCAATGTCCATGCACTGGTTATAACCGGTTTCGGCCTCAATTGCGAACGCGAAACAGCTGCCGCCTTCTCCCACTGCGGCGCCTCCGTCTCACAGGTGCATCTCAACGACCTGCTTGACGGATGCTGCAAGCTTGCCGATTTCCATATCCTCGCCTTTATTGGGGGATTTTCCTTCGGCGACCACCTGGGAGCGGGCACCGTCTTTGCAAACCGCGTCAAGTTCCGTCTCCGCGAAGAACTCGAAAAATTTGTCTCCGCAGGCAAGCTGATCATAGGCATCTGCAACGGCTTCCAGACCCTCAGCAGGCTCGGCCTGGTTCCCGCGCTTGACGGCCACTACTTCACCCAGCAGGCCGCGCTTGCCCACAACGACAGCGGCGTATTCCGTGACGACTGGGTGGTCGTAGGGGTCAACAACCATTCCCCCTGTGTCTTTACGCGAGGGATTGAGTTCATGCACCTGCCGGTCAGGCACGGGGAGGGCAAGTTCGTGGCGCCCCATGAGGTTATTACAAAAATGGAGTCCCAGCAACAGGTCGTGCTCAGATATCTCGGCCCCAACGGGAGTCATTCCTGTGAGTTTCCGCACAATCCCAACGGCTCTCTCGGAAGCATTGCCGGCGTCTGCGACCCCACAGGCCGGATCTTCGGCCTCATGCCGCACCCGGAAGCCTTCCTTTCCCCCTACAACGCCCCGGACTGGCAGAGGCAACGCATAAACGGCACCCTTCCTTCCGAAGGAGAAGGAGTGGCTATCTTCCGCAATGCGGTAGAATTTGCCGCTAAGAAACTCGTCTGAAAAACATTCGCGCCCATGCCGAATTTTCCCTTGGCATCATCTTAATCGGATTGTAAGACAAGCTATTAAGGCTATATTCCAAAAACCAATGGAATCCCCCTGAATGCGTTTATCGGTCAAAAGCGAGTATGCGTGTCTTGCCCTGGCTGAGCTTGCCAGCCATTATGAGAAGGGACTCCTCAAAATCGAAGACATCGCCACCAAGCACGAAATCCCTCAGAAATACCTTGAGCAAATCCTCCTCCAGCTCAAGCGCTCGGGATTCCTCAGCAGCCGCAGGGGCGCGGATGGCGGCTATAAGCTTTCACGTCCCGCCGCTCAAATCCGCCTTGCCGATGTGATCAGGACCCTGGATGGTCCAATCGCCCCGGTTAATTCCGTCAGCACCTACTTCTTTGAGCACACGCCCGTCGAACGCCTTCCAAAACTCAAGGCGGTCTTTCAGGATATCCGCGACTACAGCTCACGCAAGCTCGAAAATACGAGTGTGGCAGACATTTCTTCCTGAATATCCCGAATTCCCCAAAGCCCATAAACTTGCCGCTGGCGTCAAGACAAGCATAAAATGCCTGTGAAAAGCAGCTGTCTGGATGCTATTGTATGCGGAATGATTTTCAATTTGGGAGACAGACATGGGGAACGAAGGGGAGAACAAGCTTACCCCGATGATGCTGCAATACCGGCAGGTGAAGGGAGAAATCCCGCCAGGTGCCATCCTTTTCTTCCGCCTGGGCGATTTTTACGAGATGTTTTTTGAGGATGCAAAAACAGCCTCTCGCGAACTCGAGCTTGTGCTTACTGGCAGAGATTGTGGTGTAGAAGAACGTGCACCCATGTGCGGAGTGCCTTTCCACGCCATCGATGGCTACATAACAAAGCTGGTTTCAAAAGGCTACCGTGTCGCAATCTGCGAACAGCTGGAGGATCCGGCTGTTGCAAAAGGTATTGTAAAGAGAGATGTAATTAGAATTATCACTCCGGGTACGGTGACCGAGGGCGGTTTTTTACGCGAAAACGAAAACAATTATATCTGTTCTCTTTACTGCGAAAAGGGTAACTTCGGTTTGGCATTTGCGGATATATCTACAGGCGAAATAAATGCGACCGAACTGTTGGGAGAAGATGCAACCGAACAGCTTTTTTCCGAAATAGCAGCTTTTTCACCCAGCGAGGTTATAACAATAAGTGATACACCTGAAAATATAAAAAAACGTTTTTCCGATCGGTTCAATTCACTCATAACAATTGTCGAAAGCAGCGATTTCCTGCCGGAAAACGCAAAAGTACAAATTTCCGAACAATATGGCGATGACTGGGAGAAAAAGTATGAAACAACTGTCTCGTCTTATGCTTCTCTTGCAGTCGGCGCATTATTAACCTACATAAAAAGAACACAGAAGACCGACATAAGTTATCTAAATAATTTAACTTTCTATTCATCGGATACCTTCCTTGGTATAGACAGCTTTTCTCGCCGTAACCTTGAATTAACCTCTAGTATTCGAAATGGCGAAAAAAAGGGCAGTCTAATTTGGGTTCTGGATAAAACAAAAACCTCTCTTGGAGCAAGACTTCTAAGAAAATGGATTGACAAACCGCTTTTAAACTGCAACGCAATAAAGTTAAGGCAGAATTCGGTAAAAGAACTTTTTGAGGACAGTATAACCAGAGAAGAAATATCTCGATTTCTTCGTGATGTTGTGGATATCGAACGTCTTTGTACACGCTTGGTTTATGGAAGTGCAAACGCAAGAGATTTGAAAGCACTTGAAAATACAATAAAGCTTCTTCCGGACATTAAAGAAAGGCTGAGTATTTTTAAAAGTACTTTGCTCTGTGATATATACGATAAACTTGATACACTTGAAGATATCGGCGAGAGCATTGAAAACACCATTGACGACGATCCACCTTTTTCACTTCGCGAGGGTGGAATCATTAAGAGCGGTTGCAACGCTACGGTAGATGAGCTTCGTGCTATGATGACCGACGGAAAGACGTGGATCGGAAAAATAGAAGCTACCGAAAAAGAAAAAACAGGAATCCGCACACTAAAAATAGGATATAACAAGGTCTTCGGGTATTACATTGAGGTGTCAAAATCGTTTATCGGACAGGTACCGGGCGATTATATACGCCGTCAGACGCTTGCTAATTGCGAGCGGTATGTTACCGAGGAGCTTAAAGATATAGAGAACCGTGTAATCGGAGCAAAAGACAAGGTTTGTGCGTTGGAGTACGAGCTTTTCTCCTCGCTGCGTGATTACATATTAAAATCCCTTATAAGAATACAAAGCACAGCTTCGTCTGTTGCAAATCTTGATGTTTTATGTTCGCTTGCTTCTGTTGCAAGGGAATACAACTATACTTGCCCCGAGATTGATTATTCGGATAAAATAATTCTTAAAGACTCAAGACACCCTGTTGTAGAGAAGTTTCTGCAGGGGAACTATTTTATACCGAACGATTGTAACCTTGATTGTTCATCAAACCGCTTAATGCTGATTACAGGTCCGAACATGGCGGGTNNAGGAAGACACCCTGTCGTTGAGCAAGTGCTTTCACAACCATTTGTGCCGAATGATGTCCTGTTGCATGAGAGCCAGCGAATGTTAGTGATCACAGGCCCTAATATGGGCGGTAAATCAACCTATATGCGTCAGACAGCATTATGTGTTTTACTCGCGCAGATTGGTTCGTTTGTCCCTGCCACAGAAGCAAGAATAGGTGTTGTAGACAGAATATTTACACGAGTTGGCGCATCCGACGACTTGACTTCGGGCAGCTCAACCTTTATGCTTGAGATGAATGAGGTTGCCGAGATTCTTAAAAATGCAACAAAAAAAAGCCTCATTATTTATGACGAGATCGGCAGAGGTACGTCAACTTACGACGGAATGAGCATTGCGAAGGCAGTTGTTGAATATACTTGTAAAAAAATAGGTGCGAAAACACTTTTCGCAACCCATTATCACGAGCTTACGGAGCTGGAGGGTGAGCTGCAAGGCGTTATAAATTACAACATAGCCGCAAAAAAGCGAGGGGACGATATTATATTCCTGCGTAAGATTATAAAGGGTGCAGCCGATGACAGCTATGGAATTGAAGTTGCCTTGCTTGCAGGCGTTCCGAATGCGGTTGTGACAAGAGCAAAGCAGATTTTAGCTACTCTTGATGGTATGGAAAAAGTGTCGTTAAAGAACAGTAAAAAACAAAAAGATGATAACATAAACGATAACATTTCTTTCATGGATATTGCCGCTGACAGTATAAGGGAAAAGTTAAAAAATACCGATTTAAACACGCTGACTCCATACGAGGCTTTATCGTTGCTTTATGAACTTAAAAAGTTAGCAGAATAAAATTAAAAAAATGAATTTTCCAAATAAAGTTTTGTGCATATCCAAAAATGCACAATTCCCACGCTTCGACGGAAGGGAAGGTCTTATTTATGGGAATAATCAACATTCTTGACGCACAGACAGCAAATATGATTGCCGCCGGTGAGGTGGTTGATCGTCCTGCTTCCGCACTAAAAGAGTTACTGGAAAATGCTGTTGATGCCGGAGCTACCTCTGTCAGTATAGAAATAAAAGGCGGAGGTACGGCTTTTATACGGATAACAGACAACGGTAGCGGTTTCGCAAGAGATGATATGCCAAAAGCATTACTTCGCCACGCTACAAGCAAGATAAAGACAGGCGATGACCTTGACGGAATTATGACACTCGGTTTCAGGGGTGAGGCACTTGCTGCTATAAGTTCGGTTTCGAGGATAGAGATAATTTCAAAACGCAAAAATGACGAGCTTGGTACACGATTGACTTCTGATGAAAACGGTATTATTATGGTTGATACCGGTTGTCCAAGCGGAACAACAGTAATAGTCAGGGATTTGTTTTACAATATTCCTGCAAGATACAAGTTTTTAAAACGTGATTCTTCGGAGGCTGCGGCTGCGGCTGCGGTGGCGGAGCGTATTGCGCTCTCTCATCCCGAGGTTTCTTTTTCCTTTATCAGCGAGGGTGAACGAAAATTCTTCACCCCGGGTGACAGCAAGCTGCTTTCGGCAATATATGCTGTATATGGCAGAGACTTTGCCAACGGCTTAAAGGAAATAGAGTATGAAGCAGATGGTGTTCGCGCTAGTGGATTTATAACAAAACCTGACAGTGCACGTGGCAGCCGTAACCTACAGATTTTTTATGTAAACGGTCGTTTTGTGCGTTCAAAAACGGTTATGGCGGCACTGGAAGAAGCTTTTAAATCCTATCTTCCGCATGGAAAATATCCTGCCGGAATAATAAATTTAACACTTAATGTAAAGAATACCGACGTAAATGTTCATCCTGCAAAGTTGGAGATAAAGTTTACGGATGAGCGAAAAATTTTCGAGGTTGTTTATTACGGTGTTAAAAACATGCTTACCCAGCCTGAAAAGCTGATTGCACAGTTGGAAAAAGTACCTGAGAAAAACGAGCCTGTTATCAACATACAGAATGAACAGCAGAAAATAAATTTCGGGGCTCCCATACCAAAAAAGACCGATGGTGTTATTATCGGGTATGAGGTTTTTAAACCTTCGTTAGGTGAGGAAGATTTACCGTTGATAGATTTATCCACCGACAGCATCATGACATTGAAAAGTCCGGAAATTACCGAAGAGGAAGCTATAGAGCACAATAAGAATAATGAACTTGAGCTATTTACCGATGAAAAGAATTATAAAATAATCGGAGAAGCATACAACGCATTTATTTTTGTTGAGATTGCAGACAGAGTACTGGTAATTGATAAGCATGCTGCTCATGAGAGGGTTTTATACGAGGAATTAAACAATAAAAAAGAAATGGTTACCCAACAGCTTTTAGAGGGAATATTGCTTACTCTTCCTCGCGAACAGACAAATATATTGTTGGATAACCTCGATTATCTAAATGACTATGGATTTATAGCGGAGCTTTTTGGAAACGATACAATTATTATCCGATCGGTACCTGCGGCATTGTCAGAGTTAAGTGATTTACAAAGCCTTTTCGAAAGTTTTGCGGCGAAGTTGATAGAAGGAAACGCCTTGTCTTTTGCAGAACGCTGCGACAGAGCATTGTTTACTATTGCCTGTAAGGCGGCTATGAAGGCAGGACAAAAAAACAACATAATTCATAACGAATGGTTAATCGACAGACTGCTTTTAGGTGGAGATATTCATTACTGCCCACATGGCAGACCTGTTATTAAGGAAATATCCAAAAGAGAGATAGAAAAGTATTTTGACAGGTAATGTCATATACACAATGGAGTGATTATGGAAGAACAACGGTTTAAGCTAGCTTCTGATAACGGAGAAGTTACATGGGATATATCAGCTTTAATAAAGGACATTTTTTATAAAAAGTTATTTGAAACTGATAAGGTGATTTTTTCTGTTCCACATTTATGCAATCATACCTGGTTTGGAATAAATGAAGTACATGCGGAAACTACTGATACAAATAACCCTATAATTGTTATTGAAATCAATGATAAGTATATTTTAATTGCAGACGGTAATCATCGTATATTTAAAGCATCGAAAATGGGACTTAAAAATATTGAAGGATTCTTAATTCCAAGAGCAGACCAGCAAAAATACATAATAGATTTCGATTTGCATACTTATGATACTGTAATGAGTGAATTAATTTGCGAAGGAATATTTATTGATAAGTAATGAGTAAATGAAATCAGAAAGAAACGGTTGAATAAATGAGCTTTAAACTTATAAAAAATGATGGTGTGGCAAGACGGGGAGAGCTCGAGACCGTTCATGGAAAAATACAGACACCTGTATTTATGAATGTCGGTACTTCGGCGGCGATAAAGGGCGGAGTGTCTACCTTTGACTTAAAGAACCTTAAATGTCAGGTAGAATTATCAAACACCTATCATCTGCATGTCCGCCCTGGTGAGGATGTAATATATAAACTTGGCGGTATCCACAAATTTTTCAACTGGGACAGGCCAGTTTTGACCGACAGTGGTGGTTTTCAGGTTTTTTCTCTTGCAAAGCTGCGTAATATAACCGAGGAAGGGGTTACCTTTGCCTCTCACATGGACGGAGCAAAAATTTTTATGAGCCCCGAAGTGAGTATGCAGATACAGTCAAAGCTGGCATCCACTATAGCTATGGCTTTTGACGAATGTCCCTCTTCGGTTGCAGAGCATAGTTATATAAAAGCTTCCTGTGACCGCACCACCCGTTGGCTTATTCGCTGTAAGGACGAGATGGAAAAATTAAACTCACTTGATGAGACAATAAATAAAAAACAAATGCTTTTCGGAATCGGTCAGGGCGGTGTATATGACGATCTTAGAATCGAGCATATAAAAAGAATTACCGAGCTTGAGCTTGACGGATATGCAATCGGCGGTCTTGCAGTCGGGGAGAGCAACGAGGAAATGTACAGGGTGATTGAGGTTGTGGAACCCTTTATGCCTAAGGATAAACCACGTTATTTAATGGGTGTTGGCACTCCGATTAACCTTTTAGAATGCGTTGACAGAGGAATAGACTTTTTTGATTGTGTAATGCCCTCCAGAAATGCAAGGCATGGAAATGTTTTTACAAGCAAAGGCTTATTAAATATTATTAACCTGAAGTTTATGTATGATGACCGGCCTATCGACGAAGATTGTGGCTGCGAGGTTTGCCGAACTTACAGCAGAGCATATATACGTCACTTATTTAAAGCGCGTGAGATGCTTGCGGCGAGACTGGCAGTAATGCACAATTTGTATTTTTACAATAATTTAATGGAACAAATTCGAGATGCTATTGATAACGGGTATTATTCAAGCTTTAAAAAAGAAAAGGTCGAGGTTTTTTCAAACAGAGTATAAAAAATTGAGCGTGTTGAAATCTTTTCAACACGCTCATGGTGTATTTTATCGTTATAATTATATTAATCAATTTATGAAGTATAATCATCATAACTAACATCTGTTACGATAGTTGCTATTTCGAATTTAATCGTAAATGTTAAAAGTTCCAAGGAAATGTCGTTTTATCTTCAAATAATCTAATGAAGTTGGCTTATCTCCGCCGCTTAAACAAGCAGATTTTAAGTAAACACCTTCAAGAGTATATGTTCCAAGAAAAGCACGTTTTATCAACAAATAATCCATAGAGTTTACTGCTCCATCACCGTTTGCGTCGCCCATAATGATGATAGTAAAAGAGTTAATACCATCAGTTGCCTTATATCCTGTACAGACTTTTGCAGAGTCACTGACTGCGGCACCTTTTTTATTGGATATGGATAAATTACCTAGAGAAGCCTTTATATCGAAGGCTAAAGCACCAGCAGTAACGCCAGTAATAAGATTATCATTGATTTGAATTGTATTAGCTGTTCCAATCGATATAAATTTTAAATCAAAAGTAAGGGCATAAATTTCAGAAGAAGAATCTGGAATTCCATATAATGTTACATCAATTGTATTTTCCATTTCAGGGAAATTTGTTATGCCGATAGATTGATCGCCTATATATTTTACATTACTTTTTATTTTTATATTATTTAAATTATTACAATTTTCAAATGCCCATTGTCCAATAAATTCAACACCAGTACCTATAGTTACAGTTTTTAAATTTGGACAATCAATAAAAGCTCTAAGGCGAATTTCTTTAACACTGTCTGGAATATTTACACTTTCAATATTATTTAAATAACTAAAAGCCCAGTTTCCAATAACTGTAACACTGTTAGGTATTGTTACATTTTTTACACTTTGATTGTTTCTGAACGGTATTCCTGAAATAAATTTTACACCTTCAGGAATGTTGACATTTGTTTCACTTCCATTATATTTAATTAATATACCGTCACCGACAATTACAAATTTCTCATTTTGGTTATTATGCCATGGGGAGTTATAAAAAGCATTTGTTCCGATTTCTTTTACACTGTTAGGTATATTAATAGTTTTCAAACTCGTACAATTTATAAAAGCACCATTTCCTATAGACAACAACCCTTCTGGTAGAGTTAAATTCGTAGTATACATATCACTTGAAAAAGCTCCGTCGCAAATATGTGTTACTCCTTTAGGTATTGTTGGTGTTGTAATACCTCCTGCTATTACTCTTATATCAGACGGCATTTCTATAATCTTTGTACCTTCGGGATTTATTTTAAGTAAAATACCATTCTCAACAACATATCGCTCATCAAAACGGTTTTTTAAATACTGTGTATTATTAAAAGCACGGTTTTGTACTTTAACAACACTTTCCGGTATATTTACACTTATAAGGCTGGTACAATTACTGAAAGCATCAGCTTCTATTTCTTCAAGTCCGTCGTTTAATATGATACTTGTAAGACTGCTACAAAGATTAAAAGCAGCTTCTTCAATAAACTTTAAATTTTTAGACAATTTTATATTCTTTAATGCAGTGCAACCTATAAATGCACAATTCTCTATTCTAGTTACACTGTCAGGAAGCTCTATGGTTTCTATAGCTGAGCCCCAAAATGCATAACTGTCTATAACCGTTACACTATTTGGTATTGAAATATTTTTTAAGCTTTTGCAATCTCTAAAGGCATTTGCGTTTACACGGGTTATACCGTTGGGTAATGTTATGCTTTGTATATTGGCATTTTCAAAAAATGCTTCTCTTTCAATAGCTTTTACACTTAAAGGAATATTATAACTTGTTATATTAATACTTGAAGGGCAAAATATTAATTTCGTCTTATCCTTATTGTAAAGAATTCCTACAGCATCAACTGAATAATGATTATTTTTACTATTTACAGTAATACTTTTTAAATTTTGATTATACAAAGCTAAATGACCTATTGAATTTACATTACTTCCGATAGTAACAGATTCAAGCGAAGGACAATTATATAACGAATAATTGAGTTTTATCACGCTATCAGGTATTATTATCTTTTTTACATTATTGCAATTAGCAAAGGATTGATTTTCGATGATTGTTACAGCTTTCCCACCTAATGTACTAGGTATTGTAACGGTTTCCTCTGAGCCTAAGTACTTTGTAACAGTTACACTTCCATCTGAAATTGTGTAAGAATAATTACCAACTGTAATTATTACTGCTGAAACTGGGATAACTATAATACTCAATAAAACAACTATTAATGAAATTGACAATATTTTTTCATTTTGAACTCCTTATAAAGATAAAAATATAAATTATGTTGTGTAATTATAATGTACCTAAAACAATGTTAAAGTCAATACGTTTGTTATAAAAATCATACGATACAATGAATAAAAAACATTAGCTGATGTCTTAATTTAAATAAATATATACACCATACAAAATAAAAAAGCTTGATAATATTTAAATTAGTGATATAATATAGACATATTTAATATATAATTCATGAAAGGGTGTCACAGCATGGACAAAACCAACAGTAAAATCAATGCGTCAAAAAAGATTATCGCTTTTATTTTTACACTAATTTTCACCTTAACTGCGTTCTTCAGCTTTCCCTCCACTGTTTCTGCGGAAGCAACTACAATCAAGAATATTGAACCTGCAATTCTTGCGAACGTGGGGGATAATATTGATTTAAACAATTATTCGGTTGAATTTTCGAATGGAACCGTTTCGGACGATGTAAAATGGGAATACAACAATTCCGAAATTTCCTTATTTGCCGTAAGTGAAGCAAAAGTTTATACACTTACAGCACAAAAGGGCAGCCTTAAACAAAATGTTTATATAGTTGCAAAGAAATCATCGGACAGCGAATATGTGCTTTACAGCAACGATTTTTCTTCTGAAAATCTTGATGACTGGAATAAAATTGTCAATACCGCTGATGTCTATACAGTAAAAGACGGAAAATTGCAGGTCAACGGTTTATTGACAACCAATCCACGTATATATCTTCCATCTTGGCTAAGCGATTTTGGAAATTACAGAATAGATATGGTTGCTACGCAAACAGAACCCACAGATGCTTCAAGATGGTTCTCGGTTGTTTACCGTGCAAAGGATGTTTCTGCAACCGGTACGCCCTNNCAATGACACCGACATCAACAACCGGCGGTATAGAGTGCTGTTCCAATTCAGGCACCTGGAATTATTATAAATCTTCAAGCTATACAGAGAGTGTTAACCCGTCAAAATATTATACTTTCTCGGTACTTACAAAAGACAGCGTTGTTCAGTATCAGGTGGACGGAAACATTGTTATTCACCTTGATGAGCTACCCGAGATAGCTTCCGACTCTAAGGGAGGAATTGGCATAACGGCAAATTCCTCGAAGTTGCTGGTTGATTCTATAAAGGTTACAATACAAGAGGAAGCACCTATTTATAACGAACCGGCGGTGCAGCAGATTCTACAATATGTTGAGAACCCCGAATCGAACATATTAAATGCGCCGACTAATATTGCAATAATAGATTCAATGGATACTATTAATGGTTTACAAGCGGGTAAACCCTCCAATGCGTTTATGTACATAGATTCGGCACTTAATGTAAATAAAAAAGACGGAACAAAAATAACAACTGTAGAAGAAGCACTTCCGAGCCTAGGAACGAATATTATTCCTGCATTTTATGTTAAAGACAAGGAAACGGTTGATGCTCTTGTTACATTGTTAAAGAGCAAGAAAATACAGGACGCTTTAATTATAAGTCCTGATGCAGAAGTCGCGAAATACGCTCTTAGTTCCAATAAAATACTTAGAAACGCTGTTGATTTTTCTTCAATGACAGAGGAAGCAACTGATGCGAAATTATTGGAAATTCGTGGCGCGACAACAAGCGCAAACTCACTCATAGCTATTTTGCCTGAGAGTTATGCAACATCGTATAATGTCTATTATCTGCAAAGTCTAGGTGTTACCGTCTGGATTATGAACGACAGTACTTTAAATAATACTAAAATTGCAAAAATGATAACCTCGGGTGCAACAGGACTTATAACAAGCGATTATAAAAAGATAACAGAGAGCTATAAAACTCTTTTTGTAGAAAATACTCTCACGAAAACGCCTCTAATAATCGGACACAGAGGCAACCCGACACAGGCGCCGGAGAATTCCATAAGCGGTTATTTGAAAGCAATAGAAAACGGTTCCGATGTTGTGGAAACAGATGTCATGCTTACAAAAGACGGTAAAATAGTTATTATGCATGACGGAACAATCGCCCGCACAACAAGTTACAACGGTACGGCATCGGTTAATCAAATGACCCTTGAAGAAATTAAAAAATATTTACTCTGGGGCGATGGCGACAAGTATAAAGCTACATACCCAGATGAAAGAGTGCCTACATTTGAAGAACTTATAATCGCCGTTAAAGATACGGACAGCAAGATATTCCTTGAGATAAAAACAGGGGACGCAAATATTGTTCAGCCAATAGTGGATTTAATAAAACAATACAAATTCGAAGACAGAATATTTGTTATTTGCTTTAATGCATCACAGTTAATAAAACTGCAAAGTTTAATGCCCACAATGGGAACAGGATTATTATGTGATGTTCTTGCTTTTACAACAAATGAACAAATGCACGAAAAATTATATCAAAGCTATCTGCTGCACCATGGGTGTAATTCAACCTTAAATCCGGGATTTACCAATATCAGCGACGATTTTATGTCCGCTTTAAGACACAGGGGAATAACGTGCTGGCCTTGGACTTACAGACTACCAAATACAGCGGCTTTCAATAATGCATTCCTCTGGGGAATTGACGGTATTACCACGGATGATGCGCAATATTTTAAAGAGATGATTAAAAAGCTTTCCACATCGGACAATAATATCAACCTTACACCAAGCGGAACCTCCACAATTACTGCAGAAAAGGTTACATATGACCGAACAACTACAAGTATTATCGGCAATGAAAACACTTTTGTTACCTTTTTAGAAGGCGAGGATGCAGTAAAGTTTGAAAACGGTACGGTTACTGCTCTGAAAGAAGGGACAGCATCGTTTATGATAGGTTATAAGACAAAAACCGCAGGCGGATTGGAATATGTCCTTTATACACAGCCTTTCGTTGTAAATGTAAAGGCTGAAACACCCACTGAATCTGATACAGATGTAGATAAATTCCCGACAACAACGGTAGTTGTTTCTGTTGGTGCGGTTATTATAATATTAGCAGGCGTTATTCTGTTTTCCAAAGCAAAGAAAAAGGCTAAATAATAATACTTAATTATAGCCCGACAGAGTGTATAAATTCTGTCGGGCTGTAAAATTTACGGCTCATCTTCAGGTTCTATATATTTCGTTTCGGAATTAACGACACAATTGGGAAACATTCTTATTATTTCTGAGATTTCTTCATCGTTAACATTAGTGTTCCAAATATTCAATGTATATAATCTTTTCATACCTAAAATTGGAGAAAGATCACTTATTGGATTGTCGTCTAATATTAAAAAGTAGATTTCTGTATCTTCAGCGATAGCATCAATAGTGGTAATATTGTTAGAACTTAAATCCAGATGATTTAAACTTTTCATGTTTGATAAAGCAATAATATCAGAAATCATATTGTTGCCCAAGAATACGCTTTCAAATGATTTACCGCTCAAGGAAGAAATATCTTTAATCATATTTCCTGTAGCGACAATTGCTCTAATGCTTGGTAGTTTGGAAATAACTGAAATATCAGTTATTTCATTGTTTTCTATACACAGCCATTGCAAATTAGAACACCCTTCTAGAGTAGAAATATCTTTTATTCTATTGTTACTTACATCCAGGGATTTTAAATTGGGATGATTGGCAACTGGGCTTAGATCGGTTATTTTATTTTCACATAGTAATGCAGTTTCAAGATTATCCAGGTGAAATATGAATTCTATATCTTTTATACCTGTATTAATCAATCTAAGGTCATTTAAATTTTTCAGTGATTTCAACGGAGTAGTGTCAGATATTTTCATATTATAAATAAACAATGTTTCGATGTTGGGTAACTGCGATAACACACTTATATCAGTAGCCGGAGTAAGACCAACTATAACTAAATATTCTAATTTTTTACAATAAGCAAGTGGACTTAAATCGTCTACATCAGTTAGGTTAAGTTGCAATTCTTGTATGTTAGGACAATACTTTAAATCATCTAAACTTCCTGGAGCTGCATAATTCAAATAATCATCGAAACCTTTGAATTCGACAATATCACTCTTTTTTATATCTCTATCAGGAACTCCTATATATTCTTTAATAATTTGTTCGAATTTTGCATCTTTAAATTTTATTATTTCATTTTGAATGACAGTTATTTCACACTTGGTTTCTATGTTTTCTCTTCCTTTTACCTTTGCGGTGATAATTGCTGTACCTTCTGAAATTCCTGTAACTTGGTTATCAACAATTGTTACAACCGATGGATTGTCTGATGACCATTCTATACAGGCACGGTTAGCATAAATGGGATACATATTAAAAACTAAATGGTTAAGTGTGTCGGTATAAATCTCAAGTTTTATTTGTTCAAAAGATATGCTTTCGGGTACAACAATATCATCTTCGCTTATAGCTTCAGAATTATCATCCTCTGAAATATTTTCAATATAATTACTTACATTCTCCGAGCTTTCTAAAAGTTGTGCAGACTCAGCACTTTCCGTCTGACTACTTTCCTCATTTTTAAATACATCCGCAAAGAACAGCACCGAAAAAATCAAAATCGGTATTGCTATTACAACAATCAACAATCTGTTAAAAGAATTGTTCTTCATATAAATTCTCACCCTATTATATATATTTAATCTCACGCTATAATAGTGGAAAATATTTGTTGTTTTGTTTCAGAAAGAATTAATAATATTAAAATACTTGCCACAGATATATTCATCAGTGGCAAAATTTTATTCATCTTCAGCTTCGTTCGTATCAATTTCTGTAGTATATGCTTCCAGCAAACTGGCTGCTTCTTCAAAACGACTACTCTCAACATAGAAATCACAACCGTATAAAGAAAAGCCCATAATAAAGCCCATTACCTGTCCAGAATCTTTTGATTTCTTTAAGTAGGGAATATCATTCTCTCGAAGGATACCCTCAAAGAGTAATACCTCAACATCACTCAGAGCTGTGGCAAGTAGAACAATTTCTTCATTATCTTCGTTTATGTTATCAATGCTTGACATATTAATTACTCCCTTCGGCTATATAATAAATACATAATATCATATTTGTTGATTTAATTCAAGCTTACTTTACGAAATCAAAAGAATTTATAATAAATATTATCGAAAGGTATTGACAATCGCATGACTGCATGATATAATGTATCAAACGTTAAAGAAAGGAGCGCTACTTTTTGAACGCAGGAATAAAAAATGATACGATACCCGGCACAATTCTAAAGAAGAAGGCCATGGGCGATGTCAACGGAATGGTGTTTCTGGACAAAATTTTCTTTATTACAGACGGTATAATGCTGTCGCAGATAAGGGAGATTGCAGGTATTGACAGCTCCACGCTTCAAAATTGGATCAAGCGTGGCTGGGTCAGTAATCCGACTAATAAACGCTATACCAAAGACCAGCTGGCACGCATTCTTATTATCAACATGTTGAGAAAAAACACGCAGCTTGAGCGGATTGATTATCTGCTCAGGTATATTAACGGCAATCCGGACAGTCGTGAGGATGATATTATTCCCGAATCATTACTATACGAGTATATTACCTGCATTATTGACAAAATTGCAGAGAGCAGCGGAGCCGAAACAGGTATCGAAGTAGTGTCCATGAAAAAGCACATCGATTCCTGCATACAGGACTATCATGAGCCCTTTTCGGGAGCTTCAAAACGGCTTAAAAAAGCTCTGGAAATAATTGTCTTGTCTTATTATTCATCATTAATCACAACCTATACCGAAGAGCTTTTCGGTAAATTATAAAAAGGGGGGAAAAGACAAGTGATTGAATGGTTTAATCAATTGAACACACTGCAGCAGATTTTTACACTTATTGCAATACCTTCCACTTTAATAGTTGTTCTTCAAACAATACTATTAATGTTTGGTATCGGTGAAGGTGGCGGTGATATGGACGGCAGTGATTTACACGTTGATACATCCCAAAGCTCTGATGTTATTGGCGACGATGGTCTTTCATTGTTCACTATCAGAGGAATTATGGCATTCTTGTGCATTAGCGGATGGAGCGGAATGGCTTTTGCCGGAACTAGTATGAACAGCGTACTCGCAATATTTTTATCCACCCTTTGCGGTTTTATTGCGCTTGTAGGAATGGCATATATAATAAAAATAATGCTTTCTCTGCAATCCTCGGGCAATATTGATCTTGCAAACGCTATCGGCAAGGTAGGTCAGGTATATATTCCAATTCCAGGTAACGCAAAGGGAAGCGGAAAGATAACTGTTGTTGTTCAAGGTAGCTTCTCAGAAATAAGTGCGATTACAAACGAGACTGAAACCCTTAAAACAGGTGAAGCTGTACGTGTGGTCGCAACCGACGAAACCGGATTTTTGGTTGTTGAGCGGTTAAGAAAATAATAAATTTTACAAAAATAAATATATTAAAAGGAGAAAAATTATGGATCCCATCATTCTTGGTTTAGTCACCGTCGCAGCTCTGTTGGTTTTTACAACCGTTGTTCTGTTTCTTGCAAGGTTCAAGAAATGCCCATCTGATAAGGTAATGGTTATATACGGTAAAGTAGGAAGCAACAGTGACGGAACACAACGTAGTGCGAAGTGTATTCACGGCGGTGCAGCATTTGTCTGGCCGGTCTTTCAAGCCTATCAGTATCTTGATCTGACACCGACATCCATTAGTGTTGACTTAAAGAGTGCACTTTCCCGTCAGAACATCCGTATTGATGTACCTTCCCGTTTCACAGTCGGTATTTCTACCGAAAACGGTATTATGCAGAACGCTGCAGAACGTCTTCTCGGTCTTAGAATGGAAGAAGTTCAGAAGCTGGCAGAGGATATTATATTTGGTCAGTTGCGTCTTATCATCGCAACAATGGATATTGAGGAAATCAATACCGACCGTGACAAATTCCTTGATGCAGTTTCCGGTAACGTCGAAACCGAACTAAAAAAGATCGGTTTGCGTCTTATAAACGTAAACGTAACCGACATAGACGACGAAAGCGGTTACATTGTTGCTCTCGGACGTGAAGCAGCTTCCAAGGCTATCAATGATGCTAAGGTATCGGTTGCTAATGCAGACCGTGCCGGTGCAATCGGTGCTGCCAACGCTGAAAGAGACCAGAGAGTTAGTGTATCAATGGCAAACTCCGAAGCTATTAAGGGTGAAAATGAAGCTAAGGTTCAAGTTGCTATATCTGACTCCACTCGTCGTGAGCGTGAGGCAGAATCACTTAAACGTGCAACCGCTGCAGAGAATATTCAACAGGCAAAAGCGTTGGANNTGGCGCGTGCTAAGTTTGAAAGAGCTAAGCAGGAAGCCGATATTATCGTAAAAGTTCAGATAGAAAAGCAAAGGCTTGAGTTACAGGCAGAAGCTGATGCAGAGCAGACCAGAAGACGCGCACGTGGTGATGCTGATGCGATCTTTATGAAAATGCAGGCAGAAGCAAACGGTATGCGTGAAATTCTAACCAAGCAGGCAGAAGGCTTTGCTCTTATAGTTCAATCGGCAAACGGAAAATCGGACGATGCAATAAAGCTTTTAATTGCCGATAAACTCGAAGACCTTGTTAAAATCCAGGTTGAAGCTATTAAGAATATCAAGATCGATAAGGTTACAGTTTGGGATTCTGGTGCTGGCACATCTGGTGATGGTAAAAGTGCTACCTCAGGCTTTTTATCAGGACTAATGAAGTCGATTCCTCCTATGAATGAGGTGTTCAACATGGCAGGTATGAAGCTTCCCGAATATCTCGGAAAAGAAATTAACGACACCACCGCCACTCCTAAAGCAGAATAATACCCCCCAACTCTTCAAAACAAGCAAGACCGCCCATATAAAGGCGGTTTTGCTATTTTTATTATGCTTACATAAGATTTTATTTGCTAGCACTTGAAAATTATGTTATACTATTACCGACACTAGCAAAGCTAAGTATTATATGTCAGTTGTCGGTATTAGGAAAATGATTTGCATTTTCTAATGTTGGCTCAAAGTGCATTTTTTTTGGAGGTTAAAACTTGAAGCGTGATTTAAAATTATATATTAAGCTGTTTATTGCCAGCTTTCAGCTAAGTGCCTTCACCTTTGGAGGAGGTTATGTAATGATCTCGCTGATGCGTAAAAAGTTTGTTGACAAATTCGAGTGGCTTGACGAAAACGAAATGCTGGACTTTACCGTAATCGCACAGTCCTCACCCGGAGCGATAGCGATCAATGCATCTATACTTATTGGCTATAGAGTTGCAGGTATTTTAGGTGCGGCTACTACTATTTTAGCTACCGTTCTGCCACCGTTTATAATAATCTATATAATTTCCTTTGGGTATTCAGCTTTAGAGAACAACATGATTTTTCAAGGAATGCTAAGAGGAATGCAAGCAGGCGTTGCAGCAGTTTTATGTGACGTAGTAATAGGAATGGCAAAATCCGTTTTAAAGAATAAATTAATCATTTCTATGTCGATAATGCTATCTGCTTTTATTGCTGCCACATTTTTTAATGTTAATGTTATTTATATCATTATCGTAGGTATTTTTCTTGGATCCTTGCTTTATACCGAAAAAACTGTATATAAAGGTGAGAAATAATGATATACTTAGAACTCTTCTGGGCTTTCTTTAAAATAGGCTTATTCAGCATCGGCGGAGGTTATGCTGCTCTGCCGCTTATTCAAGAACAGATTGTTGATAAGTATCATTGGATAACACCTGAGGTTTATGCGGATGTTATAACCATATCTCAGATGACGCCGGGACCGATAGCAATAAATTCTGCTACCTTTGTCGGAGTAAAGGTAGGCGGTCCTTTAGGAGCGGTTGTTGCAACACTTGC
The DNA here is from genome assembly GCA_003452915.1 of Clostridiales bacterium. Taxonomy (GTDB): domain Bacteria; phylum Bacillota; class Clostridia; order Oscillospirales; family CAG-382; genus UBA1049. Next base: position 25,630 of record DMMZ01000066.1, read on the forward strand.
CTTTATATTACCGTCGGTAATAATAATTTCTATTATCGGTTATTTATATTATAAATATCGTAAATTGTCGGTGTTGAAATCGGTTCTGACAGGGCTTCGCCCTGCTGTTGTCGGGTTGATTGCAAGTGCAGGAATCTCGATTATAATATTGTCTTTTTGGAAAAGCGGTCAAGTAAGTTTAAACCTCGGAGACATAAATATTTTTTCTGTGATTGTTTTTGCTTCCAGCCTATTTGTAATGCGGAAATATAAATCAAACCCAATATTAATTATGAGCATTGCCGGTTTGGCAGGTGGGTTTTTTTATAGCATTATTGGCAGATAAAGTATAATGTAAAGCGAACTGTGTTCAACCGTTTAATATAAAAATCTGCGGTAAGCATAGCTTCCCGCAGAATATTTTCTTTCATATTAATTATTACAATTTATTATTGTTGCAAACATGGATTTATTTCAGGTATTATTACCTTTTTAATATCTGCACCGACTCCACGTAGCTTTTCGACAAGATTTTCGTAACCTCTTTCGATATGATATATATCATCTATCCATGTAACGCCTTTTGTTGCAAGTCCGGCAATAACCATTGCTGCTCCGGCTCTGAGGTCAACTGCCCTTATGTTAGCACAATGCAGTTCGGACTTTCCATCTATTGTAGCGGTTCTACCTTGTACAGTAATATTTGCGCCCATTCGGATAAGCTCATCTGTGTATTTAAAACGATCGTCATAAACACCCTCTGTAATAGTGCTTTGACCGTCTGCAAGACAGAGAAGCACACAAATTTGCGGCTGCATATCTGTTGGAAATCCAGGATAAAAGAAGGTTTTTACTCTGATTTTTTTAAGAGGGGTATTATCTCTGGAGACAATCACTGCATCGTCAAGTTCGGTAACCGAAACACCCATATCAATTAACTTTGCTGTTATAGATTCCAAATGTTTGGGTATAACATTGGTAATGGTTAAGGTGCTGTTTGTTGCAGCCGCTGCCATCATATATGTTCCTGCCTCAATCATATCGGGGATAATAGCATAGCTGACGCCATGCAACTTTTTTACTCCTCTGATTTTAATGACTTCTGTACCTGCTCCGGATATATCGGCCCCGCAGCTGTTTAAAAAGTTTGCAAGGTCAACAACATGCGGTTCTCTTGCTGCATTATCAATAATTGTAAGGCCTTCTACCTTGGTTGCTGCGAGCATAATATTAATGGTCGCACCCACAGATGCTATGTCTAAATATACTGATGCGGCTTTTAACCCGTTTTCAGCTTTACAGTTATATGTTCCATCTTTTTCTATAATTGTGGCACCAAGTGCCTCAAAGCCCTTTACATGCTGATCAATAGGTCTTGCACCAAAATTACAACCACCAGGACAAGCTGCTGTTCCGCAGCCAAACCTGCCAAGCTCCGCACCCAATACATAATAGGAAGCTCGCATTGTACGTGCTAATTCATCAGGCATTGAACCGCATTTTATATTTGTAGAATCAACCTCCATTGTACCGCTGTCAAGTTCTCTTATTGTTGCTCCCATTGCTGTAAGTATGTCAAGTGCTGTTTTAACATCCTTTATTTTGGGTAAATTCTCTATAACGCACTTATCCTCGACAAGAATCGTAGAAAAAAGAATAGGAAGTGCAGCATTTTTAGTACCTCCCACTTCGATGCGTCCAGATAGCGGCTTTCCGCCGTTGATATATATTCTCTCCATTTATAAAAAACACCTTTCGGCCATATTGATGTATCAGCATTTACATAATACCATTTTTTTGAAAAAAGTCAAGTGATAAATACCCATAAAATCTGATTTCTGACATATAATAACAATACTACATTATATGTTCATTTATAGCTATTGACAAAATTACATATAATCTGCATAATATAATTAAGAAATGAAAGGAAATATTTATGACAAAAAATTCAAAAGTAAAGATTATCCCACTCGGAGGAGTAGACGGTATTGGAATGAACATTACCGTTTTTGAATACGAGAATGATATAATAGTTGTAGACTGCGGCATATCCTTCCCAGAGAACGATATGCTTGGAGTCGACCTTGTTATACCTGACATTACCTACCTTCAAAAAAACACCGATAAGGTCCGCGGAATTTTTCTGACACACGGACATGAGGATCATATAGGTTCTGTACCATATTTTTTAAAGCAAATTAACACTCAAATATATGGTACAAGACTAACACTAGGTATACTTGAAGGCAAGTTGTTGGAACACGGTTTAAGCAAAACCGCGGTATTAAACGAAATAAAAGCAGGGCAAAAGACCGATATCGGCGGATTCTCAATAGAATATATTCATGTTAATCATTCTATGCCAGATGCTGTCGCACTTTGTATTACCACTCCTGTAGGAAAAATTTTACACACCGGGGATTTCAAAATTGATTTTACCCCAATTGGAACCAAACCAATCGACTTAGGAAGAATTGCTGATCTGGGAAATAAAGGAATAAAACTTTTAATGTGCGATTCAACCAATGCAGAGCGACCCGGTTATACACCAAGTGAGAAAACAATTGCGGCCTCCTTTGACAGAATATTCTATAATCTTGAAAAACGTGTTGTTATTGCGACATTTTCCTCCAATGTTCATAGAGTGCAACAAATTATTAATGCTTCTGTAAAATATAATCGCAAGGTTGCTATTACCGGCAGAAGTATGTTGAATGTGGTAAAGGCTGCAAATAAGTTAGGTTATATAGATATTCCGGACGGATTGATTATTGATATATCAGACATGAAAAGATACAGTCCGAATCAGATTACTCTGATAACAACAGGAAGTCAGGGANNTGAGCGCACTTTATCGAATGGCGTTCGGTGAGCATCCGACAATCAGCCTTGGTGCCAGCGATCTTGTAATACTATCTGCATCGGCAATTCCCGGTAATGAAAAGCTTATAACAAAAATAGTAAACGAGCTTTTCAAAAGAGGTGTTGATGTTATCAACGACAGCAATGACGTTCATGTAACAGGTCATGCTTGTCGTGAGGAAATAAAAATAATGCACTCTTTGGCTAAAGCAGAATATTTTATACCAATACATGGCGAATATAAGCATCTTACAAGACACGCCGCTCTTGCAAAAGAGCTTGGCATGGACGGCAACCATATTTTTCTACCTGAAGCAGGAAAGGTTTTTGAATTAAGTAAACGCGGAATCAGGATAAATGGCAGTGTTGAGGCAGGTCAGATAATGGTAGACGGTTATGGCGTGGGTGATGTGGGCAGCGTTGTTCTTCGCGACAGAAAGCACTTATCCGAAGATGGAATAATAGTTGTAGTAGCCAATATAAACACCGAGAACAAAGAACTTCTTGCTAATCCCGAGATAGTATCGCGTGGATTCGTTTATGTAAAAGAGAGTGAAGCCCTTATGGATGAACTTGTAAAGGCTTCTATAAAAATAATTGAAAAATACCTTGATAAGGGTGTTACCGATATGGGAACACTCAAGAATAAGTTAAGGGATGAGCTAGGTTCTGTTATCTATTCTAAGATTAAGAGAAATCCAATGATTCTTCCGATATTCACAAAGACCATACTTTAATTAAGGATAAAAATATGAAAACCGTGCTTGTTACAGGCGGAGCAAGAGGAATTGGCAAAGCCGTATGCACGGCTTTTTCAAACGTCGGATACTTTGTCATAATAAATTATAATAAAAGTCAAAAAGAAGCCGATGAGCTTTGCAGCCTGTTAGGCAATGCTGCTGTTTGCAAAGCGGATGTCTCAAAAAAAGACGAGGTTGCCGCTATGATAGCGGCACATCCGGATATTGATATTCTTGTAAATAACGCCGGAGTTTCTTTATTCGGTGTTTTTAATGGTTTGTTAGAAGATCAAATCAAATCTTTATATGACATTAACCTTTTTGGCACACTAAATGTTTCAAGGGCTGTATTGCCCTCGATGATAAGGCGGAAAAGCGGTGTCATTATCAACATTTCTTCTATTTGGGGCGAATGCGGAGCTTCCTGTGAGGTAGATTATTCTGCATCAAAGGCTGCGATTATCGGCTTTACAAAAGCTCTTGCAAAAGAAGTAGGACCAAGTTATATAAGGGTTAATTGTATTTGCCCCGGAATTATAGATACTGAAATGAACGATAGACTCTCTATTTCAGAGGTAGAGTCGCTTGTTGAAACTATACCTCTTGAAAGATTGGGTAAACCCGAGGATGTTGCTAATGCAGTTTTATTTTTAGCAGATGAAAAGGCAAACTATATAAGCGGAGCGGTACTTTCGGTGAATGGCGGCCTTTTTTAACCACTGTATAGAGAACCTTTTCTTCGCGGTATATACCAGTAGTTTAGTTTTAAGGAGGTATTTCATGGCTAAAACAAAAAATCAAAAACTTAAAATCTTATATATATTGGATGCACTTAAAAAAACAGATGAAAAGAGCCCAATTACAGTTAATGCTCTAATAGAGATGCTTTCTGATAATGGAATATCTGCTGAACGAAAGAGTATTTACGACGATCTTGAAGCACTTGAAATTTTTGGATATGATGTAATACGAACCAAGGGCAGGAACTGCGGTGTTTTTCTGGGTGAGCGTGAATTTGAATTACCTGAGTTAAAGCTTCTTGTTGATGCGGTGCAGTCCAGTAAATTTATTACTGAGAAAAAAAGTGCTAGGTTGATAGAAAAATTAGCAGCACTTGCAGGCGGCGGTGACCAAACAACGATTCTTAAACGTCAGGTTTTAATTCAAGGCAGAATAAAAGCTCAAAACGAAAGTATTTTTAACAGCATTGACCGTATACATCTAGCAATAGCTGAAAATAAGATGATTAGTTTTTCCTATTATACATATATAGTTGAGAATGGTAAAATAAAACGCATTTCACGCCACGAAGGAAAAAAATATATAGTCAGCCCCTGGTCGCTTACCTGGGATGACGAATTTTATTATCTGCTTGCACATGACGAAAAAAATAATATGATAAAGCATTTTCGTATAGATAAAATGGCAGACATTTCACTTACCAGGCGAATCCGTAAAGGGAAATTGTTGTTTGGAGTAACAGGAATTTCGGGATATACCAAAAGTACCTTTTCTATGTTTGGCGGTAATGATGAGAGTGTACGTATATCCTGCGATAATTCTTTGATTGGCGTTGTCATTGACAGATACGGCAATGATATACCTATTTTAAAAGAAAGTAACGAACGCTTTATATTTACCGCAAAAGTGAAGGTCAGTCCACAATTTTTTGCATGGATTTTTTCGTTCGGTAAAGGAATGGAGATAGTATATCCAAACAATGTAGTGGAGCAAATGAAAGCATCATTAAAGGAATTAAACGAATTGTATAACATTGATTAATTCTATATCATAATTAAAAAAATAGTGTTGCGGATGTTTGCAACACTATTTATTTTTTGTTATCCATAAAACGACAATAACATACATTTCTCTACATATATAAAAAGTATTGTTAAACAAATTACGACAAATAAATATGGAGTTTGTACTATATATACAATAATAAATTGATATTTTATACATTGTATATAAATAAAATTTAACAAAAAAATGCCTATAAAAATATGATGAATAAATTTTAAGTATTAGTTATAATGATCTTGTAGGAAAATTTCCAATGGTAGATGAGATGACGGGCGCTGTTAAACATCAGGGAAAACTATTTTTACCATGGAAATAATTAAGAACATATAAAAACAATGTTCATAAAAATTTAAACCGATTTTATAATCCTAATAAAACTAAATTCAATTGGTTGCATTTTTCATTCGCAGCTTTGTCGCATTTTAGGTTCTTTAAGGATATTAACGGTTTTTATGAGGAAAGAAAGGGAAATATGGATTACAGAGATTTTGCTAAAGACTTATTAAAAAGAAAGAACCAACTCTCCGTAGCTCACGAGACATTAAAAAATGAAATTGAAGAGCTTGAACGTGAGAAATACTCCTGCAAAACTGCATCCCTCAATTCTGTTCCTGTCTCAGGAAACGGTTCCAGTAAATACGAGGACAGGCTCATCACGATTATTGCTTTACTTGATGACTGCCGTTTCAGATTAAGGGTTGTAGAGAGAGAGTTAAAAATGATAGAACAGGGATTTTCAGGTCTTAATGATTACCAGACTCAACTTCTCGAAGGCTTTTTTATCCACGAAACAAAAGGAGCGGCAGAAAGCCTTATGAGTCGTTTTTATAAGGAGAGAAGTTGCCTATATGCCGACCGCAATAAGGCTCTGGAAGCTTTTACCCGATCGGTATATGGTATTGTATTAATTTAAATATTTAACAATGCTACTACTCAAATACATAATTAAAGCAAAAGATTCCTGACATTTTTTTACTTGAGTTTAGCTTAGTAGAAAATTAATTATTTACAGCGCCCGGACATAAAAAACTTATAATAACTCTTCGGTATCAACTCTTCTGCAAAAAAGACGGACGGGAATAATTAATATCCCCAATCCGTCCTGTGTGTTTAAACTTAATATAATATTTTATTACATATCGCCAACTGTATAAGTCAATCCGCCAATATTTATTGTGGTGCCGTTGTCTGCATATTCAAATTCTTCTGTGGTTCCTAATGTGTAATTAAATGTTATTATATCATCTTCTATTATATAGCTAAAGCCCATGCTTTCATAGTACATATCGCCAAGTGTTGAGAGATATAAATCTTTATCTTCATTACTAAAGCTAAAATCTCCATCGTCGTATTCGGTGTAAGTAAATCCAGAAATACCATTGATAGTAGCTTCATCACCATCAATTGTGTATTCGAACACAACATCTTTTCCGTCAATTTCCACTATGATTTTACCGTCATCCAACTGCATATTGGAATATATTGTGTCAACAGTTCCGGTTCCATCATCATTCAAATTTATTGTTTGACCAATTTCTTCATTGGTCAGCATCTTACCAGTAGGTTCTCCAAAACCTCCGAATAGACCGGAAAAGAATTCAATAAACTCAGGATATTCGCTCATTAAATTACTTAATAATGAAGTAGGGTCAAAATTATCATCAATAACCACAACGTTATCGTCACTCGGTGTTTCTATTGCTACATAATCAACAATCTTGCGGCTGCTGCTAAGTACAAATTCGACGTCTGCTCCTGCAATGCTTGTGGAGATTTCCGCCGAGTAGGTTGTTTCTGTTTCCGACTTCACTTCGTATTTAGCAAGAATGTTTATAGGAATAGGTTGCATTACTTGATTGTCCAAATCAACATTAATTTCTACATCTATATCTAGTTCTAAAGAATTATCGGTTTTTTTGCCTTTGAAATCAGCTTCGATAACTAACTCGTTAAAAAGGTTAACCTCGGGATAATCATATGATGTTTCATATTCCGATTCTTCATCATCTTCTTCGGATTCTTCATCATCCTCTGTTAAATCAACATTGAATATGCTTAAAACAAAATTACCGTCAGCACTTCCTTCGCCGTTTGCTTTTTGATTATAATCAAAGGTTAAAACAGTTTCGTCTTTAACTTTTAAAGCACCTTTTACATAGTATATACCGTCTTTTTCGGTTGTAGATGCATTAAGAGAAAACATTTCTTTATTATTTCCAAAAACCGTTAATGAAAGGCTTCTGAGAATATCACCCTCGTTGATAGCTGTAAAAGTTAAATACTGATCATCGGTTGCATTTGCAATCCCTGTATCAAGCTCTGTAATGAGCTCATCAATCATTTCTTCATATTCATTGATAGTTTCGCTTGTTTCAATTGTAGCATAAACATTAAAGGATTCAAGAAACGACTTGATTCTTAAATCTGTCTTTGCTTTAACTGCAACAGCTTTAACCGCTTCCAAGAGTTGTTTGTTGGTAGCCTTGAAGGTTACGGTATTTGCGTTTGCTATCTCGGTATCGTCAATGGTAGCAGCTCCGGTTGTCTCTGTAAATAATGAATCGTCCAAGTTATCCATAAAGAAATCAAAATATTCATTCGGTATACCCGGAAAATCGTTAAAATCTATAATCTCTATCGGAAACTTAAGTGTTTTATCGGTGACTTTATCGATATCGAAGTAAGTAGCTGTAGCTGATATAATCATCTCAACAGGAATTGAGTTCTCTCCGTATGAGATATCCAACAGCGCTTTTTCAATATTGTTTTTTAAGTCAGAGGTTATTTCTGCGGATATTCCAAACGGCTCTTCCAGCATGGGAACGTCATCCACAGAAACCTTTTGCAGCTCAATACCAAAGGTATTGACTTCCGCTTGGTTTTCGCCCACGGTCGCAACAGAGACAGGTATGCCTAGCACGTTCTTTAATTCCGAAAAATATGTAGCGGCAGCATCAGCTGTTTTAAGGAACTTTTCCTTAGGGGTAAGTACAATTGGTGTCTCACTTTCCTCGCTCTCAACTACTGGATCTTTATCACAACCTGTAAGTATAAGAACTGAGAAAATCATAGCTACCACGATAAAAATCGACAGTATCTTCTTTGACATGTTTTTTCCTCCTATAAATATATGAAAATATTTTTTTATTTAAACCGCTTTGAAGCGGAGTAAAACTTAACTTTGATATCTATTATTTATTTTTCTTTTTTTAATTAAAAAAGAAATAAAAAGCAGCATACATATTGTAAATAAAGAACCTGTGATATCAATTAAAATATCGGAAACCTGACTTGATCTGCCGGACGAAAAAGTCTGTATGTATTCATCGGCACACGCTATAACTAAACAATAACCTACCGATATAAATATAAGTACCCTTTTTTTCAATTTGAAAAATTTTAATGTTAGAAAACTTAAAGCTCCAAGAGCTCCAAATTCAATAAAATGAGCACTTTTACGAACTATTGCTGACAAAGAATCGGTATCTTCTATTTCAATTCCTACTGTTTCTGCGGTTTTTTCTACTATTTCAATCACTTTATTGCTCTCTGCGGTAGATTCACTGGCATTGTTCAAAGAGCGACTAAAAATAAATACAGTCCATAAAAGTGTTAAAATCAAAAATAAACTTCCGTACAAATAATGAGCATTTTGATGTTTTGGAGAAAAGAAATTTTTCTTCACGCTAACCACTCATTTCAAACGCTTTTTATTAAGTGATGAAAGTTCTTCCTTTGTAAGATTCCTCCATTTTCCACTTTCTAGGCTGCCAAGAAACACCTTACCGATTGAGATACGTTTTAGTTGTATCACGCTTAAACTAAAATGTTCGCACATACGGCGTATCTGACGGTTTTTACCCTCTGAAAGTACCATTTTAAGCTTGCTGGAACTCTCATTGCGTTCCAAAAGCTCAACCTCCACAGGTGCAAGTTTTTCTTCGTCCAGAATTTTCATCGAACGGAGAGCATCAATCGTGCTATTTTCGATTTTACCTTTTACAACAACCGTATAGACCTTTTTTAAATTTCCGCTCGGGTGCATAAGCATATTCGCAAATTCGCCGTCGTTTGTGCAAATTATCAACCCTTCACTGTCCATATCCAATCTGCCAGCCGGATAAACGCGTTGTCTGACATCAGCAACCAGCTCGCTGATGTTTTTTCTGCCTTTCTCGTCGCTGAGTGTAGTTACATATCCTGTTGGTTTGTTCAGGCAAATATAAATTTTGCGGTTAATATTTTTTAAAGGCTTACCTTTATAATTAATAACATCAGTTTTAGGGTTAATTCTGTCTCCAATGCCTGCCTTTACACCATTTATTTCAAAAAACCCCTGAGCTATTTCTTTTTCAGCAGCACGACGGGACATAAGTCCGCAGTCGGACACATATTTTTGCAGTTTAATATCTATTTCAAGCTCCAGCCTTTCCATGTACTAAATAGAAGATTTTTTAATCACTGAATAACTTTTCTAAAAACGATAACCGTTTAATCTCTACATTTTCTGTTGCAATAAGCGGCAGTCGGTAGAATAATTCGCCATCCGTATTATAATATTCCGCATATCCCACAGTGTCCCCAATTTTAACAGGAGCATATAAAAAATGCGGTGTAATTATCTTGCAATTAAAGGCACTACCTTTTTCTAAAAAAGCAACAGCCCCCTCGTTATTTGTTGCATTTACAAGTGAAGTTAGCCCTCCGGTAACCGGAACGGTAACACGGATTTTACCTTCTTCTGCCAGAGTAACAGATTCGTATTTGGAGTAACCGTAATCCAGCATATTCCTATGTGATGCCCAATCATTTCTATCGTTTAGAGTAACCGCTATAAGAATAACTCCGTCACGCTCGGCAGCCGTAACCAGACATCGTCCTGTTGCAATCGTATATCCAGTCTTTACACCAATCATACCGCTATAACTAAATAACAATCTGTTGTGGTTTGTCAGACAACGTAGATTCGGTTCTCCGCCACGTGAAATAAAAGTCTGCTTTGTCGACACAATTTGCTTAAAAGTCTCATTTTTCAACGCTTCGGCGGTTATCAAAGCAAGCGAATATGCGCTTGTATAATGATTTTGGTCCGATAAACCATGTGGATTCGTAAAATGAGTATCCTTAAGCCCCATTTCGGCAGCTTTTTGATTCATTTTTTCGACAAAAGCCTTAACATTTCCGGATGTAATTACCGCAAGAGCAACCGCACAATCGTTTCCTGATTCCAATAAAAGCCCATAAAGCAGTTCTTTAACAGTCAGTCTTTCACCTACGGTAAGATAAAGTGAGGAACCCTCAACACCCACTGCTTCTTTTGGAACAGCGACTACATTATCCAACGGAATTGTATTTATAACAACAAGCGCCGTCATTATCTTGGTTGTACTAGCCATGCCAGCTTGCTCGAACTCTTTATTACCGTATAAAATACTACCGCTATTAGCCTCGATAAGTACGCTGCGTACGGCAGTTACCGAAAGATCAGCTTTTTCGGTTATATTATATGAAACCTGACCGACTTGCTTAGAGAAATCGTTTTCCGCACTACCTTCCTGTATAAAAATCGGTAATGCAGAAAAAATTATTGTTAAAACCAATATTATAATAAAAAAATATAAAATACGCTTTTTCATAAAATACCACCCCACGGATAAATATATTGCATTTATGCGGGCGGTATTCGGATTTTTATAATATTAGCAGGATATTTGCTTTATTTGGTGTCGTACGCCTTTTCTATAGCTTCTTCGACAGCTTCATCTACTGCTTTTTCGTTCTTGCTCTTTGAGAAAACTTCCTTGATTTTCATAACAAGCGAAGGTGCCTTGTCGATAACGCTGTTTACAGAATTCAACACCCTGCTAACTGGGTCACTTGTGCCGGAAAAGCTCTCGGAATGTTTTAAATCAAGCATTCTGACTCCGTCTTTGTCTATTACCAGGAATCCCAGTGGAGTAACGCTTACGCCTGCACCGTTACCGCCTGCGAAATGTGGCTGTTTATCTGTTGTGCTCACTTTTTCGTCGGCTTTTACTTTTCCGTCGTATTCAGCACCGCCAGAAGCAAAACCTACACTGACCTTTGAAAAAGGAATAACAACTATTCCGTCTGGCAAATTGATAGGCTCCCCTATAACCGTGTTTACATCGGCAACACTTCCTATTTTAGAAAGTGAAGCTTCGATTATTTGTTTAAGCGGCATTTCACTATTCATTTTTCGACGTATCCTTTCTTAAAAGCTTATTTTTAAGCTTTTTTACCTAAGCTGTTATATTTTAAAAATCCTTTTGACGCAGTTATTCCAATCGACATTAATTGCCACACACGCATAGAAAAAGCAACAGAAACGAAAAGTTCGGGTTCTTCAGCAATAAAATCAGGTTTGACTTCGGTAAAAATTCTACCTTTCTTATACGAACGTCTTTTTATTTTATCAATATATACACTCACACTGCCCAGAATTCCGCAAACAACACCATATAAAACACCAGTTCTCGCAGGATCGTCAGATGCGACCAAAACCTTTATCCTGCATTCTTCGATTTTTATATATTTACCGAACTTGGAGTATATCTCGATTATGAGATCTTTAAGTAATAACAATAATTCTTTTATTGGTGGTTTTGGTTTAGGATCTTTTTGTTTTTTAGCGACCTTCTTTTTTTCTTTTAATTTTATCGGCTTTTCTTCTTTTTCATCTATAGGATATAATTTTATTTTAAATATGAGAATTTTAACCATAACTTGAAAATCGTTTAAAAATGATATATTTACCGTAACTTTGGTTAATAAAAGCAAAAAGAACAAGACTAATATTCCGCCGATAACATACAACGTAATCAAAAGTTCTCCCTCCGCTTATCATCCTTATATCTTTAGTATGGAAATAACATAAATATAGTACATAAATGCAAATCTGTCAATATATTTACAAAATAAATTAAAACATTATTAATTGGAAAATTAAAGTTATTATTTTCTTACATTTATATTATTATCCGTTTGCTTTAAAGTGATTCATTATTTCTTTCGATTATTGGTTTTTCGATAGAATCTATATCAAGGCTGATTTGATTGTTGGTAATGGCCGATATTGTCTCGGGAAGCTCCTTCAGACTCTCTAACCCGAAGCAGCGAAGAAAATTCTCTGTGGTTACGAAAAGTGCTGGTCTGCCTGGTGCATCTAGCGTGCCACATTCTGCAATAAGACCTTTGTCCACAAGCCCCGAGACTATATAGGAGGAGTCAACACCTCTCACCATTTCAATAAAAGAACGGGTAACAGGCTGATTATAAGCAACAATGGCAAGTACCTCAAGTGCAGCTTTTGAAAGCGGAGGTACTTTACGGAGCTCCAGTGCTTTTTTTACCTTTTCAGCAACATAAGGCTTTGTACATAATTGAAAAGAATCATCAAGAGTAATAAGTGATATTCCGCTGCCCTCATCTTCGAAACGAATCCGCAGCTGGTCACATAACTCTTTGAATTCATCGACGGAAATTTCAAGTATATCAATAAGCTTTTGCTGTTCAACCGGACTTCCGCAGGCAAATAATATAGCCTCGGCAGCTGCAAGCAATTCCTTTTTAACAGACATAACTTTTTCCTTATTCTATCATGAATTTCTTTTTATAATGCCGACAAGTCAATGTTTATACTTTATATTTGTTGTTGTCGGGATTATTTTGATACCTGAGAAAATGCAAAACATTTTACTTATCCCTAATTAACGTCAAGTATATTTGCTTTTTTTCTCTTATTACACCGACTCTGCCCTTGCTCACCGTTTCCAATACTGCAAGAAAAACAGCAATCAACTCGCTTTTGCTCTTTACACCATTAAAAACTTCCTCGAACGGGTAATTCTCTCGTCTTACAAGCATACGCAGGAGCGAAAAAATCTTTTCGTCAACTGTAAAATATCGTTCATTCTCAATTTTTTTAAATAGTTTTTCTTCAACAATCGGTTGATTTTCTTCATTTCGTTCAGTAATTCTTAAAAAAGCTTCCTGTAACAGCGAAATCGCATGAAGCCGTATATATATTCCGTCACCAGCATCGGGTTCTTTTGTAAACCTGTCATAATAAAGCTCACTTTGCTTCTTTAAAAACACCGCAGCTTGTACAGCACGCTGATGCTCTAAAAGTGCATCGACAAGAGGCTGACGAGGGTCTTCCTCGCCTTCTTGTTTTGGTAATAAAAGCTTGGATTTTATCAGCATCAGTTCTGCTGCCATGGCGATAAAATCACTTGTTATCTCCATGTTCAGTACTCTCATGCTGTCTATGTATTGAATGTACTGTTCTGCGATTTTGGAAATCGGAATATCCATTATGTTTACTTTATGCTTTGAAATCAACGCAAGAAGCAAATCCAACGGCCCCTCATACTGTTCGATTTTAAGGCTTAATGAATCCATAAAAATATACCGTTATAGCAGACTGGTCATAAGGTTTTGGAATAAAAGGAGTATCGAACTTTTTAAATATTGAACAGGCCACCAAAAGTATTCGCTTATCACAGGATTTACGTATGAAAGAAATATGAGCCCTAAAAAAATGTATCGTGTATAATGTTCTATTCTTAAATATTTTGCTGCAAGCATACGGGGTAGCGTCACCGATAGAATCTTTGAGCCGTCAAGCGGGGGAATAGGCAAAAGGTTAAATACCGCAAGTCCGACGTTTAAACTTGTAAAGAGTGCAAGAAATTGTAATATTACAACCTGTATTGATTCTAAACCAGCAAATAGCTCGGCTTGTTTATACAAAACCAACGGATATTCAAGAGCATTAAATATATAATTCGTTGCAAATGATAATTCCGATGATTTTAGAAAAACATATAATAATATAAAATAAAGTATTGTACCTATAAAAGCAAAAATAATATTAATGGTAACTCCTGCTATTGAAACAAGGAATATATCTCTTCTCGGTTTTCTGAAATTTCTAAAATTTACAGGTACAGGCTTTGCCCATCCGAAGCCGATGAACAGCATCATTAAAGTACCGTACAAATCAAGGTGCCGTATCGGATTTAGTGACAATCTGCCCATATTTCTTGCAGTCTCATCACCGCACTTGTAGGCGATATATCCGTGAGCAAGCTCATGGAAGGTCAGCGATATTAATATTGTCGGTATCAAGAGCAGAAGAATAACAGGGTCTTCCTTGATTAAAGAAATCATTTTTTGTTTTCCTTACTTTAATTTAACCATCGAGCTTTCCCATATTGATGGTGGGTTAAGTCCTACCATGGTAACAACGGTTGCGGCAATGTTTGCAAGACCGTAACTGCCTTCTATAAATTCATATTTATCAGAATAAAAGTTATCATAAAAGTAACAGGGAACGGGATTGAGTGTATGGCTTGTTTTTGCTTTGAATTTTCCGTTTCCATCGGTAACCGCTTTGTCGGTTTTTTTGTTTATCTCGTACATTTCGTCTGCGTTGCCGTGGTCGGCGGTAATTATTGCAACACCCTGTGCATCGTCAACCGCTTTAAGAATACGCTCCAGGCAAAGGTCAAGCGCTTCCATTGAAATCTTGGTTGCAAAAAAGTTGCCAGTATGCCCAACCATATCACCATTAGGGAAGTTAACACGAATAAAATCGAATTTTCCGCTTTCTATCTTCTCAATAAGCTTGTCCGTAATCAACGCACACTGCATCCACGGACGTTGTTCAAAGGGAATAATATCGGAGGGTATTTCTATATATTCCTCAAGCGTATCAGAGAACTTTCCGCTGCGGTTACCGTTCCAGAAATATGTCACATGACCGAATTTTTGCGTTTCGCTGATAGCAAGCTGATAAAAACCATGCTTTACAAGAAATTCGCCCATTGTTCCGCTTATCTCAGGAGGGGAAACGAGGTATTTTGAGGGAATGTGTGCGTCACCGTCATATTCAAGCATACCAGAGTATACAACTTTTGGTACGCGGATTCTGTCGAAAATTTTAAATTCCTTATCTTCAAACGCTTTGGAGATTTCAATGGCTCTGTCACCTCTGAAGTTAAAGAAAACCACGCTGTCGCCATCATTGATAGTTCCAACAGGCTTGCCGTCCTCTGCGATTACAAAGGGAGGAAGGTCCTGATCTATTTTTTTTGTTTCGGTACGGTAGGTTTCAACAGCTTCTTTTGCGGTGGAAAAATATCTACCTTCGCCGAGAACATGAGTATGCCAGCCTTTTTCCACCATTGACCAGTTAGCCTCGTAACGATCCATGGTGATAACCATTCTTCCGCCACCGGAAGCTATTTTTGCGTCAAAGGAATCGTTATTTACAGAAGATAAAAATTCTTCAAACGGTTCAATATATTCAAGTGCACTTGTCTCGCCGACATCTCTTCCGTCAAGAAGAATGTGAACTCTTACCTTTTTTACACCTTCTTCTTTTGCCTTGCATATTAATGCTTTTAGATGATCTATATGCGAATGGACGTTTCCGTCCGAGAAAAGTCCAATAAAGTGGAAAACACCATTATCCTTGCAGTTGCTCACAAGCAGTTTCCATGTGTCGGAGGTAAAAATTCTGCCGTTTTCTATCGCACCCGATACCAACTTTGCACCTTGTGCAAAAACCTGTCCTGCACCAAGGGCGTTGTGTCCGACCTCCGAGTTGCCCATATCCTCGTCAGACGGCAAGCCAACAGCCATTCCGTGAGCTTTTAGTTTAAAGCAATGATACTTTTCTGCAAGCATATCTAGTGTCGGAGTATTTGCTGCTTTAACCGCATTTCCTTCAATTCTATCGGACATTCCGACTCCGTCCATGACTATAGTTACTATCGGGCATTTTTTACCTTCAAAAATTCCTGCATTTTTATTGCTCATGATTATTGCCATCCTATAAACTGTAAATTAGTAAAAAATATTTAATCTTCATTGTATTATACTGTATTTTGGTAAATATATCAATAGCTATTTTTACAAAATGTTTGACAAAGACGGTTTTGCTTGATATAATATATTGATAAATTATAGTTATTTAAAGTTATTATTCGCTGCCAATCCGGTAAAAGGCAGCTTTAAATCATCAATTTTTTTAACCGGGGAAACGGAATTTTTATATGACAAGACGAGAGGCAAGGGAAAAGGCTCTCTGCCTTATATTTGAATATGGATATAATACCGAGAAAAAGCCGGAGGAGATTCTTGATAGGGCAACTGAAGAATGGGAGGAAACCCTCAGCGGTTTTGCAAAAGAATTGTTTTTGGGTGTGTGCGAGCATCTTGCTGAGCTTGATGAGAATATATCCGAAGCAGCGGAAAACTGGAAGATAACCAGAATAAGCAGAGTTTCGCTTGCTGTTTTACGACTTTGTGTATACGAACTTATCTATATGCCGCAGACCGGACGGGAAATTTCTATCAACGAGGCGCTAGAACTTACAAGAAAGTACGACGACGAAAAAGCTGTCGGTTTTGTAAACGGTGTACTCGGCAATATTACAAACGCATGAGCGAAAGTTTAAAAGATAAATTTTTCAAACTACGGTTTTGTGCCNNCGGCTATCGCCGAATCGGCACAATCGCCAAACGCAGCCTTTAGGTGCGTTTGTTTATTTCGGCGGTAAGCCACCGAGGAAAGAATGATCATTTTCATGAGCGAAAAAAGTCTTACCGTATCACAATTAAATACCTGTATCAAGGATTACCTTGACAATATCCCCATGCTTCGGAATGTGTTCGTAAAGGGTGAGATTTCAAATCTTAAGCTTTACGGCAGCTCGGGGCATATATATTTTACCCTTAAGGATGAGGAATCCTGTCTTAAGGCTGTTATGTTCGGCGGAATTTCCAAACTGAAATTCAAGCCCGAAGACGGCATGAAGGTGGTTTGCCAAGGCAGAGTTGCAGTTTTTGTTCGGGATGGTAATTATCAGCTTTATTCGGAAAGCATGGAGCCGGACGGAATCGGGTCTTTATATATAGCTTTTGAGCAACTAAAGACAAAGCTGGAAGCAGAAGGACTTTTCTCGTCCGAGCATAAGAAAAAGTTGCCAAAAATACCTTTTCGTATCGGTATTATAACCGCACCGACCGGAGCTGCCGTCAGAGACATGATTAATGTTGCGGGGAGACGTTTTCCGGCTGCAAAAATAATTATATATCCCTCTCTTGTTCAAGGGGAAAACGCACCGGCACAATTGATAAAAGCAATTAAATTTTTGGATAAAAATAAGCTTGCAGAGGTGATTATTATCGGTAGAGGCGGCGGTTCAATCGAGGACCTCTGGGCTTTCAACAACGAGGCATTGGCAAGAGCGATTTACGCTTGTGAAACGCCGATTATTTCGGCTGTCGGACATGAGACTGATTTTACAATAGCGGATTTTGTTGCAGACAGGCGCGCTCCTACTCCATCGGCGGCAGCGGAAATTGCTGTTCCCGATTCATCTGAATTAAAAATCAAGTTCAGAAACGCTGAAAACAGAATTTTATCTCTTTTTAAAATACAGACTGACGGGCTGCGTCGCCATTTAAAATTACTTTCCGATCGACCGGTTTTGCAAAATCCGTACACCTCTTTTGACGACAAGCGAATGATATTAGCAAGACTTGAGGAAAAACTTGTTTCATCTTTTGACTTTAACACGACTCGAAGCGATCTTACTTATCTTGAAAAACGACTTACACAACTTGCGGTTATTAATACAGAGCGTAATTCTCAAAGACTAAAAATACAAAGCGAAAAGTTATTGAGTTTAAATCCCATGAGTGTGCTTGAACGTGGTTATGCTGCTGCCTTCAGACCTGATGGAACGGTTATCAAGAATATAGATGATTTTAAAAAGGGTATGTCTTTTAATCTTAGATTACATGACGGAACGGTTCATGCCAAAACACTTAGCACAAAGGAGAAAGTTTAAATATGGAAGAAAAAATAAAAAAGACCGATAAGCTAACCTTTGAGGACGCTTTGGCAAGGCTTGAAAAAATAGTACGTTCACTTGAAGAAGGCAATGTTCCGCTCGAAAATTCACTTGCACTTTTTGAAGAAGGCACAAAGCTAGTGCGTTTTTGCAGCCAAAAAATAGATGCAGCTGAACAAAAGGTCAAGATACTTACCGAGAAAAACGGCGTTATAACAGAAGAAAATTTTTAAAATAAGATTTTTATAATTATAAACATTAAAAATCTTAAAAACTATTTATTAAGGATAATTTATGACACTTAATGAGGCTATGTCGTTGTCGGCAGAAAAGACAGTTTTATTACTCGACAAGCTTTTAACACCATTAAAAGATATTAATCATATAAAGTTATATGAAGCAATGCAATATTCAATAAAAGCAAGCGGAAAACTGATACGTCCCTTCCTAGTGAACGAATTTTGCGTACTAAACGGCGGAAAAATTCAAAATTCGTTATGGTACGCTGCGGCAATTGAAATGCTGCACACTATGTCTCTAATCCATGACGACCTGCCTGCAATGGATAATGATGTTTTAAGACGGGGAAAACCCACTAATCATGTTGTCTACGGTGAGGCAACCGCTATACTTGCGGGTGACGCTCTTTTGAGCGAAGCGTTTAATATAGCAGCAAAAAATCCCTTTTGCGGTGAAAAGCAAAATCTTGAAGCAGTATGCGCTCTCGCAAGGTTCGGTGGTGTAAATGGCATGATGGGCGGACAGCAGATAGATATTCAAAGCGAAAAGATATCAATTCCCCGCGAGGTTCTTGAAGACCTTGTATCAAAAAAAACAGCGGCACTTTTATCATGCTCCTGCCTTTTGGGTTGTATTGCCGCCAATGCTTCCGAAGTTATAAAAGAAAAAGCAATTTCTTTTGGTCATTATTTAGGAATGGCTTTTCAAATAACTGATGATATTTTAGATTCCGAGGGTGATGAAAAAACACTTGGAAAAAGTATCAGAAAAGATGAAAAAAGCGGTAAAAGCACCTTTGTATCGTTGCTTGGAAAAGATCGAGCAAAAAAACTTGCTTTAGAATTCATCCAAAACGCAAAGAATATAATAAACGATTTTGAAAATATTGCATCAAAAGAACGTTTAACTTTGCTTTGTGATTTAATTTACAATAGAAAATATTGAATAAATTCCATTGAGCAAATACACAAAACCGCATTTTAAATTTTATTTTCAAATTTATCATAATAAATGGCAATTGATATTTTTATATTTTTGTGATATAATCATTATCGATGGCGCAGTATCCTAGTTAACTCGTCGTTGCTGAAAGCGTGCCTAAAAATACGCATAAAGGCAAATCGATGAAGCTCCTTGTGCTTGCTTTATACGCCCAGTTTAGGGTGGGTGCTGGGAGAAATGGGATTGTGGGCTGCCTGCAATGGCATGCGGAATTAGACCCACTTTCTTTTGAGGCCCTATTCATGTGGGCGAATGTATGTGTCAATTTATTGCCACGCATATCATCTACGGATTAGGGATTAAACCTATCGTGCGGTGCGAATGTAAATGACGCTGTGGATAGATGTAGCCTGCCTTGAGTGGTTATGGCGGATAGGGGATCATACTAACGGAGATTAGCTACCGAAGTTAGGAATATCTCCCCTTGAAATCAACACTGCAAAAGAGGATTAGGCAACGAGAACGGGTTATTGAGGAAAACTCCTAGGCTGAGAAATGCGACAGCATCGGACACAATATGGATTGCAGTGCGGACTAAAAGGCAATCAAGTCACGGCTATGGTAACATACCGTCGGCGGCTTTAAAGGGAAACCGCTTCTTTGGCGACAGGAAGCAGCTGCCGGGGAAAACCAACTTGACTATATGCCGCAAAGTTTACTTATTGTGTTGCCATCTAACAATTTAATATAATAAATTCCAATAAAAAATTTTACAAAAAATAAAAAAGGAACAATATGGAAAAGAAAGAACCTCCTGGAGAATATTCGGAGAAGGATAAGAACAATATAAAAAAGCAAAACAAAAAAGCCAGCGATAACAATATAACCAGTTCTAAAAACAGAAACTCTCTCGGCAGGAAGCTGCTTTTAAAGAAGCGCTCACAAAAACGCTGGATAATTACAGCGTTTGCTTTGTCTTTCTGCATTACAGCGGTGCTGTCATTTGGTTCCGGCGAGGTTGTTTCCGAGCTTGATGTTTTTGTGGCAATTCCGGTATTGCTTTTTATTATCTTCGTAGGAATCGTTTTTGACATGGTAGGTCTGGCGGTTGCAATAGCAGATATAAAACCCTTTAATTCTATGGCATCAAGAAGATTAAAAACAGGCAAAAAGGGAGTTTGGCTTATAAAAAACGCAGAAAAAGTAAGTTCTTTTTGCGGTGATTTGATAGGTGACATCTCAGGCGTTTTAAGCGGTGCGACCGGTGCTGCTTTAGCAGCAAAACTTTTTATCGGAAGAGGTAGTGTATTGCTTACGCTTGCAATGACTTCGCTTATCGCAGCTACCATGGTAGGCAGCAAGGCAATCGGCAAGCTGCTCGCAGTTAAACATAGTGATAAAATTGTTCTTTATACCGCAAGAGTTCTAAGCGGCTTTAAAAAATAGTATTTTATAAATATAATTTAAAATAATTTAAGGAAGAAAAACCTTGATTCTTGAAAATGTAAATTCACCGAATGATATAAAAAACCTGACCAAACCCGAACTCGATCAGTTAATGAGCGAACTTCGGGATTTGGTTGTAAAAACAGTATCAAAAACAGGAGGACATCTTGCTTCTAATTTAGGGGTCGTAGAGCTTACGGTTGCGCTTCACCGAATTTTTGATTCGCCAAATGATAAAATTATCTGGGATGTAGGGCATCAGAGCTATATACACAAAATACTTACAGGCAGAAAAGATCGCATGGAGAGCCTTAGGCAATACGGCGGTCTTTCCGGCTTTACAAAGCAGGAGGAAAGTGAGCATGACCCGTTTGGTGCAGGACATAGCTCTACCTCAATCTCGGCTGCTGTCGGCATAGCTTCGGCTAACAAGCTAGACGGTAAAGAAAATTTTACTATTGCCGTAGTCGGTGATGGAGCTTTTACCGGCGGAATGATTTACGAAGCACTTAACAATTGTGCTGATAAAGACCGACTTATTATAATTTTAAACGACAACGAAATGTCTATTTCGCCGAATGTAGGCGGAATGAGCCGCTATTTCAGGCGTTTTCGTACCACTGCTCGTTATTTTAAATTCAAGCATCGTCTTAAAAAGATGTTCGGTGCTATTCCTTTAATTGGCAAGAGCTTTGTTTCCCTTGCAAGAAAGACTAAGAACGGATTTAAACGACTGGTTGTAAGCGAGAATTTCTTTGAGGTTCTTGGACTTACTTATTACGGTCCACTTAATGGAAATGATGAAAACCACCTTGAAGTAGTTTTAAACGAAGCTAAAATAAATCAAAAATGCAGTGTTATACACATCTGCACAAAAAAAGGAAAGGGTTATTCCTTTGCCGAAGAAAAACCCGACCTCTATCATTCTGTAGGTGGTTTTGACATTGAGAGCGGAGAGATAAAAAACGGTCATAAGCAGTCTTTTTCAGATTGCTTTGGTGACATTATTGTTGATGCTGCAAAAAAAGACAAGGATATATGTGCAATTACCGCCGCAATGAGCGGAGGAACAGGTTTGGATAACTTCGCCAACGATTTTCCAGAAAGGTTCTTTGATGTTGGGATTGCTGAAGCTCACGCTCTAACTTTTTCTGCAGGATTAGCTTCTCAGGGAAAAAAGGCAGTTTTTGCGGTATATTCAACTTTCTTTCAACGTGCATATGATCAGCTTTTGCATGACGTAGCTATTCAAAAGTTACCCGTTATACTCGCACTCGACCGCGCAGGTCTTGTAGCCGATGACGGTCCGACACATCATGGAGTTTTTGATGTTGCAATAATTAATCACATTCCTGAGGTGGATATTTATTCACCCGAGAGCTTTGAGGATATGCGTTACGCTTTTGAAAAAGCGTTTATTAGCAAAAACTCTGTAGCCATTCGTTACCCCAAAGGTACACCTGAAGAATATGACCGCTCTATATTTAAAAATATTGGCGATATGTCCTTCTGCGATTTTGGTGCATATCCGACTGTATCGATTATTACCTATGGTAAAATTACAAAAAATGCTTTGCTTGCAGCAGCCGAATTATATAAAAATGGTGTAAATTCAAGAGTTATCAAGCTTTTACGTATAAAACCGATTGATTTTAATAAATTATTAATGTTGACAGACGGTACTGCCAGCCTATACATTCTTGAAGAGGGAATTAAAACTGGCGGAGTCGGTGAAGTCATTGTTACCTATCTTTTCGAGAACAATAATATCGACGGAAAAAAGATAAAAATCCGTGCTATAAACGATACCTTTATTACACATGGAAATAATGAGCTTTTATATAAAGACTGCGGTTTTTTACCCTCGCAGATAGCTGCCGAGATTATAGAATTTACAAAAAATGAATTACCGTCTTGACATACTTTTACACCAAAAAGGTTATTTTGAAAGCCGAAATAAAGCTGCTAATGCTATTATTGAAGGCACAATAACCGTTAATGGTGTTTTGATACAAAAACCTTCATTTGTTATAGAAGAAGATGCTGTTATTTCAATCTCGAAACAAGAGGATTATGTATCAAGAGCCTTTAAAAAGTTAGCATCTGCACTTGATAGCTTCAAAATCGATGTCAAGGATGTTATTGCAATAGATATCGGTGCTTCAACAGGTGGTTTTACGCAATGCCTTTTAGAGCGTGGTGCGAAAAAGGTATATGCTGTGGATGTTGGTGTCGGACAACTTCATTCGAGTATAAAAAGTGATAACCGTGTTGTGAACATGGAGTCCACAAATGCACGGAATTTAAGGAAAAGTGATTTTTCAGAGAAAATTTCTCTTGCGGTTATGGATGTTTCCTTCATTTCCCAAAGTAAAATATATCCTGCTGTTTCGGACATTCTGCCTGTCGGCGGTACACTGATAAGCCTTGTAAAGCCACAGTTTGAAGTTGGAAGAGAAAATATAGGCAAGAACGGTATTGTAAAGGATAAGAACGGCAAGCTTATTTTATCGGTAAATACCATGCTTGCAGAATCGGCTTTTCAATATAGTTTAGTTAAAAAAGCATTTACCGATTCACCGATAACAGGCGGTGATGGAAACAAAGAATACCTTGCCTTGTTTAAAAAGGAGCAAAATTTATGTTTATAGGCAGTGTGCTTTTATATCCGAATATGCAAAAAAAAGGCTGTATCGAGGCTATTTCTCTTGTGTCGGAAAAATTACATTCGCTAGGTATTGACATAATAATGTCAGAAGAACATATAGAATCATTTAACTTAAATAATATAAAAATCGACCGTTATTTACCTGAGCAGGAAGCTTTTGTAGCCTGTGATATCGCAATTGTTCTTGGCGGTGATGGCACTATGCTTTCTGCAGCACACACAGCTTGCTTAATAAATACACCTTTATTGGGTATAAATCTCGGGACTCTCGGCTATATGAGTGAGCTTGAAATTGCAGAGATAGATTTACTCGATAAATTGAAAGAAGAATTTAACTGTGCTCATAGAATGATGATAGATATTTCGGTTGAACGGGAAAGTATACAAATAGCCTGTTTCACAGCGTTAAACGAGGTTCTGATTTCCAGAGGTGCTGTTGCAAGTATGCTCGGTTTGAATTTAATATGCGATGGTTCGCAGGTTAATCACTACCGTGCAGATGGTTTGATTGTTTCTACACCGACAGGCTCAAGTGCTTATTCCATGTCAGCGGGTGGTCCTATTATCGATACCAAACTTGATGCTATCTGTGTCTGTCCTGTCTGCTCACATTCGCTCTCCGGCTCAAGAGCTTTAATTTTTTCACCAAAATCCGAAATAGTTATAAAACCCCTATCTGAAAAAGGTGGCGATATTATATTAACCGCAGACGGCCGATATTCTTTTCCACTTAAAGACGGTGACAGTGTTATAATTACAAAGAGTGCAAAAATTACCCGTTTTGTCAAACTTAAAAAAGATGCTTTTTACGACGCATTGAATAGAAAGTTAGGATAACTTCCCATAAAGACAGCTCCATGAATATTTTAAAAATATATGGAAGGAACGGTATATCAGGGTGAAAACAAGAAGACAAAAGAAAATACTGGATTTAATAACAAAAACCGAGATCGACACACAAGAGGAACTTCAGACAAGATTAAACGATGCCGGATTTAATGTTACTCAGGCAACAATTTCAAGAGATATCAGAGAACTTGGACTTATAAAAACTGCGTCGGCAAGTGGTAAATATAAATACAGCCCTAATGCGACAAAAGAAAAAGAGAATATCACAGGGAAATTTTCTTCGATATTAATACAAGCAGCACATTCAGTCGATTATGCAAGAAACCTTGTTATTATCAAGACCTATACCGGAATGGGCAGTGCCGCCGGCGCGGCGGTTGATTCTATGGAAATGTCCGGTGTAATTGGTTCACTTGCAGGTGACGATACTCTGCTTATTATAACACGGGATGATGAGACCGCAAGCAGGATATGCGAAAACATTTCCAACTTAATTGGTAAAAATAAATAATTTACTTTACTTGTTGTAATTTCCACATTTCTCCGAAAGGAATGTTCGTATTTATGTTAGCATCAATACATATAGAAAATATTGCTCTTATAAAGAATATTGACATTTCGTTTGGTGATGGCTTCAACGTGCTTACAGGTGAGACAGGTGCAGGTAAAAGTATTATCATCGATGCTCTTTCGCTACTTTGTGGTGCACGGAGTGACCGTGAGATTATTCGCTCGGGCGAGGATACTGCACTAGTTGAGGGTATTTTTTACGAATTTGGCATAAGTACTCTTTCCACTCTTGCGGAAATGGATATTTTTCCGGACGAGGATGGACTTTTGTTGATACAAAGACGACTGTCCAGCGACGGAAGAACGGTAGCAAAAATAGGTCAAAGGCAGGTAACTGCTTCCAAGCTAAGGGAGATTGCATCACTTCTTATTTCTATACATGGTCAACAGGACACTCAGATTCTCGCAGATGAACAAAAGCAGTTGTTTTTACTTGATGGCTTTGCACAAAATAATTCTGTCTTACAGGAATATATAACAGAATATAAAAAATACACCGCTTTGCTAGACAAAAAACAATCTCTCGAAAGTTCTGAGGAAGAAAAGAGCTTTCGGCTGGATACTATTAATTTTCGTCTTGCTGAAATAGAAAAAGCACACCTTTCTGTTGGTGAAGAAGAAAAACTGGTTTCCGAGCGTATATTGCTGTCAAACAGCGAGAAAATAATTACTCATACCAACGAGGTATATAATAACATTTACCGTACACAAAAAAGTGCAACCGAAAGGATTTCGACTGCTTTAATAGCTATAAAGCCGCTTTTTGGAATTATACCAGAAGCAGAAAAAATATCCGAACGATTAAACGATGTAAAGTACGAGCTAGAGGATATTGCCGAAACTATACAAACCTATACCGAACAGGAGGGTGGCAACCCTATCAAGCGTTTGGATGCAGTAGAAGAACGTCTTGAACAGATAAACTCCTTAAAACGCAAGTACAAGAGCGATGTTGAGGGTATAATTAAAGAGTATGAACGACTAAAAGAAGAAAAAGAATCTATAGAATCAGCATCCGAGCTTATTGAACAGCTTGAAAAACAAATTAATCACCAGCTTGTTATACTCGGAGAAAAAGCGAAGCTTCTTAATAAATCAAGAAAAGAAGCAGCGGAAAAACTTATAAATAAGGTTGAGGATACACTTAACTTCCTTGATATGCCATCTGTAAGGTTTGCGATTGATTTTAAGAAAAAGGATTTTACTCAAAGCGGAAACAGCGAGGTCAGCTTTCTGATAAGTGCAAACGTTGGTGAAGTACCGAAACCGATTGCAAAAATAGCATCGGGTGGTGAATTATCAAGATTGATGCTAGCTTTGAAAAGCATACCATCTGTCAACGAAAACCCTGTTATGATTTTTGATGAGATTGATACAGGAATATCGGGAAAAACAAGTGAAAAAATTGGAATAAAGCTCTCCGACACCGCAAAAAACAGTGGTTGTCAGGTTATATGTGTAACACATTCGGCACAAATTGCCGCCCGTGCGGACACACATCTTTTAATTTCAAAGAGTGAATCAGAAGGAAGAACCACTACAAAGCTAACCGAACTTAAGGGTAATAGTAGAATCGAAGAAATATCCCGCATAATAGGCGGTGTAGTTATAACCGATACTGTACGTAATACAGCAAGAGAAATGCTGGGACTATAAAAAGAGAACCTCTAAAAACTACCAGCACTCATCTTGACGGCTGTTTTTCCGCCAAAATGCGTTGTTCGTAATACTAATTTTCTTAAGAAATAGTAAGAAAAACTCTTTAAAAAAGTCCGTTTATCAAAGACTTTTTCTCGACTTTATCACTATTTCTAAAGATAATTAGTATAAGTTAAATATAGCTCGATATTCGCCTTCCTCACGCCTTTTTTGACGAAAAACCATCTCGCCAAGCTAAGCACTATAGTTATTAGAGGTACCCAAAAATCATTCGTCCGGCGATGAATGATAATTACTTCAATTTTTCGCCGGAGAAACGGTTTTTTATATGATATCTACCAAACAGCGCGCATACCTTCGTTCTTTAGCAAACAGCACGGAAACATTTCATCAGATCGGCAAAAACGGAATAAACGAAAACCTGATAAAAACTCTCTCGGACGCTCTTGAAGCAAGAGAGCTTTTAAAAATTAACATTCTCGAGTCATGCCCCAACACTCCCAAGGAGGTTATGAATTCACTCTGCGAACTACTCGGCTGTGAGGCTGTTCAGGTTATAGGTAGAAAAGTAGTCATTTATCGTGCTTCGCTTGAGGAGNNCAATAAAACTTCCATGAAAATCGGGATATTCGGAGGAACTTTTAACCCTGTGCATATCGGTCATGTCCGTGCGGCAGAGGCTTTTGTTTCCGAACTCGGTTTAGACCGTCTTTTCGTTTTGCCGAACTTCCTTCCTCCTTTAAAAGGAAAAGAAAGTGCGCCTGCTTTTGATAGACTGGAAATGCTTAAAATTGCTTTTTTTGACTTTGAAAAAGCAATTATCAACGATTTCGAGCTGCAAAAAGGCGATACAAGTTATACTTATAAAACATTGGAATATTTTAAAAGCATTTACCCAGAAGATGAGATTTTCTTATTAATCGGAGACGACAACCTTTTAATTTTTCAAAAATGGGTAAACACTGAGTATATTTTAAAAAACTGCAATCTATGTGTTGCATTGCGACTTGGGGCGGATATTACAGAGGTCAAATCAGAGCTAGAACAAAAATATAACGCAAAAATTATAATACTTTCATATAATCCGACAATAATTTCCTCAACAGAACTGCGAGTCTGCGAGTTAAGGGATAAGGAGCTTTGTGAATACCTACCTTCGGGTGTTTATAATTACATCAGTGAAAAAGGACTGTACAAATGACAACAAACGAAAAAATCTTAAATGATTTACGCTTGTCAAAAAAGCGTTATTTGCACACAATGGGTGTTGTAGCCTGCACAAAAGAGCTTGCTAAAAGGCACTTTCCGCTTCTTTCTACCGAAAAGCTGGAAACAGCGGCTTTGCTGCATGATTTTACAAAGGAATTATCTGTTGAAGAGCAAAAAGCGTTATGTCAAAAGTACAATATCGCCATCACCGCCGAGGACGAAAAAATTCCTAAGCTATTCCACGGAAAAACAGCGGCAGCGATTGCAATACATGAATACAGTGCTGACGAGGAAACAGCATCCGCCATATATTATCATACAACGGGCAGAGCAAATATGACCGATATGGAGACAGTTCTTTTCTTTGCCGATTACATAGAGGATTACAGAACAGATAAGGCTTGTATTGATGTAAGAAAATATTACGAGAAATGCTTGAAACAAGAAGATAAACATCTTATAGCATTGAAAAAAGGTGTCCTGTATTCTTTTGATACGACAATAAAACACATTTTAGATAAAAAAGAATTGATTAGTTACACAACTATAGAAGCAAGAAACAGTTTATTAGAAGATTTATAAAAAGAAGGGAATATAAAATTATGACAGACAACGAACAGGTAAAAAAAGCAGCGGAGCTGGCAGAAATAATAAAAATAGCTCTTGAAGATAAAAAGGGTATCGACCCCACACTATTGGAGGTTGGAAAGCAAACTATACTAGCAGATTTTTTTGTGGTTTGCACAGGTACCTCCAATACGCACGTAAAAGCACTTGCTGACGAAGTAGAGTTCAAGACAAACGAAGCTCTTGGAATAAAGCCCAACCATATCGAGGGTTTTTCCGACAATACATGGACACTTATGGATTATGGTTCTGTAATAGTTCACATTTTCACCAGAGAAGGCAGAGAATTCTACAAGTTGGAAAAGCTGTGGAAAGATGCTTCTGCTGAAAAAGTAAAAGAAATTGAAAATTCGAAGGATGAATAATAGATTATGAAATACGAATATAAAGCTGTCGAGACAAAGTGGCAGGGCATCTGGGACGAGAAGCAACCCTTTGCAGCCAGTAACGACTATACAAAAAAGAAATATTATGCACTTGTGGAGTTCCCATACCCCTCAGGTGCTGGACTGCATGTCGGACATCCACGTCCTTATACCGCACTTGATATAGTCGCTAGAAAACGCAGAATGCAGGGCTATAATGTACTTTTTCCAATGGGCTGGGATGCTTTCGGCTTGCCGACAGAGAATTATGCTATTGAACATAAAATGCACCCTGCCGATGTTACAAGGCAGAATGTAGCACGTTTTAAATCACAGCTTAAGGCTCTCGGTTTGTCTTTTGATTGGTCAAGAGAAGTCAATACAGCAGACCCGAATTATTATAAATGGACACAATGGATATTCCTTCGTCTTTTTAAAAAAGGTCTGGCATATAAAAAAGAAATGACGGTTAACTGGTGCACTCGCTGCAAGGTTGTACTTGCAAACGAGGAGGTCATTAACGGTTCTTGTGAACGTTGTCACAGCGATGTAATCCGTAAAGTAAAAAGTCAATGGATGCTTAAAATAACCGAATATGCAGATAAACTGCTTGACGGTCTTGATACAGTTGACTATATTGAGAGGGTAAAACTTGCCGAGCGTAACTGGATAGGACGTTCTTATGGTGCTGAGGTAGATTTTACAACAACCGCAGGCGATAAGTTAAGAGTTTTCACAACCCGTCCCGATACTCTTTTTGGTGCAACCTATATGGTTATTGCGCCTGAGCATCCTTATATTAAAAAATGGAAGGATAAATTAAATAACTTTAACGATATTATAGAATACCGTGAGAATGCCGTAAAAAAGAGCGATTTTGAGCGTGCCGAACTGGTTAAAGACAAAACAGGTGTTAAGCTTGACGGCGTTATGGCAATCAACCCTGTTACCAATAAAGAGATTCCAATTTTTGTTTCGGATTACGTTCTTATTACTTACGGAACAGGCGCAATAATGGCTGTTCCTGCTCATGATGAACGCGATTATGATTTTGCGAAGACATTTAATCTTCCGATAGTCGAGGTTGTTGCGGGCGGCGACATTACAAAAGAAGCTTATACCGATGTTTCAACCGGTATTATGATAAATTCCGGTTTTTTAGACGGACTTGAGGTTGCTGCCGCAAAAGAGAAAATAGCAGACTACCTTGTAGAAAACAAATTAGGCGAAAAGAAGGTAAACTATAAGCTCCGTGACTGGGTATTTGCCCGCCAAAGATACTGGGGCGAGCCTGTTCCGCTTGTCTGGTGCGATTGTTGCGGATGGCAGGCTATTGACGATAGCGAGCTTCCGCTTAGACTTCCTGAGGTTAAATCCTATGAGCCGACCGATAATGGAGAAAGTCCGCTTGCGACAATTACCGAATGGGTAAAAACCATCTGCCCCAAGTGCGGTGGTCCTGCAAAGAGAGAGACCGACACAATGCCCGGATGGGCAGGTTCATCATGGTATTTTCTTCGTTTTTGTGATACGAAAAATGATGATGTTTTTGCCGACAGAAAAGCACTTGATTATTGGATGCCTGTTGACTGGTATAACGGTGGTATGGAGCATGCCACGCTTCATCTGCTCTACTCACGCTTCTGGGCAAAGTTCCTTTATGACGAGGGATTAATTTCCTGCCCCGAGCCATATCTTAAGCGTACCGCTCATGGCATGATTCTTGGCGAGGACGGCGAGAAGATGAGCAAATCGAGAGGAAATGTTGTCAACCCTGACGATGTTGTCCGTGATTTCGGCGCAGATACAATGCGTTTATACGAGATGTTTATCGGTGATTTTGAAAAAGCCGCACCATGGTCAACAAACAGCGTAAAGGGCTGTAAGAGATTCCTTGAAAGATTTGTTGCATTAAGTGACATGATAAAGCCCGAGATAAATCCCGACCTTGAAAGAGAGCTTCACCTTACAATAAAAAAAGTTACAAGTGACATTGAGGACATGAAGTTCAACACTTCTATTGCCGCAATGATGAGTCTTATAAACGAGATTTACACCAAAGGTAGCATTGATAAAGAGAGCTTGATGACCTTTACCGTTATTCTCTGCCCGTTCGCTCCGCATATCTGCGAGGAAATGTGGCAAAACCTTGGAGGAAAAGGACTTTGTTCACTCGCTGCTTGGCCTCAATATAATGAGGAAAAAATTAAGGTAAGTGAAGTGGAGATTGCTATTCAAATCAACGGTAAATTAAAGGGTGCGGTTACTGTTCCGTCAAGCTGCGACGAAGCGACAGCTTTTAGTGCAATAGAAAAAACCGGTAAGCTTGCTTTATATACCGATGGTAAAGCAATAGTTAAAAAGATATATATTACCGACAGGATATTTAATATAGTAGTAAAATAAAAAAGGGGGGGAATTAAGTTGCTTGAGATTCCCGAGAGTAAAGTTACTTCTGGGCAATTGGATTCAATTCTTAAAGGTAAAATAATTACACAGGTACTCGTAAATAATTCACCGCATAAATTTGCTTTTTATAACGGCGATCCAAACGAGTACGCATCAATACTTATGGGTAAAATAATCACCGGAGCAAATGCTGCAGCAGGTCAGATTGAACTCCATGCAGAAGATTCGATACTATTGTTCAGCGACGGTGTAAATCTACGTTATTATGAACCAAATGTTGCTCCTCCAGAAAAACACCAGTTATTTTTAGAGTTTAATGACAATTCACACTTAATAGTTACAATTCAGATGTATGGCGGAATATGGGCATTTATCGAAGGACAAAATGATAATTTCTATTATCTTGTGACAAAACAAAAGCCTTCTCCGCTGTCTGAGGAATTTGACGAAAAATATTTTCTATCCCTTTTTGATTCAGTAAAACAAACAATAAGCGTAAAGGCTTTTTTGGCAACCGAACAACGTATCCCCGGTCTTGGAAACGGTGTCTTGCAGGATATTTTATTCGACGCATGTATTCATCCTGCAACTAGGTTACAATATCTTTCTATAAACGATAAAAAGAAGATGTTTACAAGCGTAAAGAATAAACTTATCGAAATGACCGAAAAAGGCGGACGAGATACCGAAAAAGATTTGTTAGGCAACTGGGGAGGTTATCAGACCAACCTTTCCTCAAGAACATTCGGTTCTCTCTGTATGATTTGCGGCGGAAGTATAATTAGGCGTGCATTTTTGGGTGGGAATGTTTATTTTTGCCCAATTTGTCAGGTTGAAAAGAAGTAGTATTTAATTCAGGAGTAGCGTGAAAAATATTCAAATTAGGAGTACATCGGCGCGTATCAAAGGTACACTGTCGTGTACCTCTGCAAATTTTTCATTATTATTTGTGTCCAATAGGGCATGGAGATTTTTATGTCAAAAATAATAAGAGCATTAACAAAAGACGGTTCAGCAAGAGCAATAATATTAGACTCCAAGGGAATTGTTGCAAGAGCAATTGATATACACAAAACCTATCCGACAGCAACAGCCGCTTTGGGAAGAACCTTAACAGCGGCTTCGCTGATGGGAAGTCTTTTGGGTGAGGACACCGATCTGCTTACCCTTCGATTTAAGGGTGACGGTGAGGGTGGAACTATTGTTGCGACAAGCGATTATAAGGGCAATGTAAGAGGTTTTATACAAAACCCAAACAGCGATCTTCCGCTTAAGGAAAACGGAAAGCTTGATGTTGGAAAATGTGTTGGCAGAGGTTTTCTTTATGTTCTGCGAGATGCAGGAGGTGCCGAGCCTTATATAGGTGTTTCCGAGATTGTAAGCGGTGAAATTGCCGAGGATATTGCTTATTACTATGCTTCTAGCGAACAGGTTCCCACAGTTTGTGCTTTGGGTGTTTTGGTTGACACCGATTATAGCTGCAAAGCGTCAGGTGGACTTTTGCTTCAGCTTTTACCCTATGCTGATGAAAGTATTATTGAAAAAATAGAGGAGAACATCAGAAAAACTCCGCATATTACCTCACTCCTTATTTCAATGAGCCTTAAAGAAGTGCTTGCGGCTTTCCTTGATGGTATTGAATACGATATTTTTGATGAAATCGAATGCGGTTATGAATGTGCTTGCAGCAGAGAGAAAACCGACAACGCAATAATTTCGCTGGGAGTAACAGAAATAAATAAGATGCTTGAAAGCCCTGAAGAAACCGAGTTGACTTGTCAGTTTTGCGATCGTATTTATAAATATTCAAAGGAAGAGCTGCTAAAAATCAAACAGCAGATGTTTGAAGCAAAGTTTGAAAAATAAAATTTTTCAAACTAATGGCATAAACGCTATGGAAAGGTATGGTCTAATTTGATTAATGGTAGAATTATATACGAGAAAATAAAAAGCCAAGGGTATGATGCTGCGGTTTTCTTTGATGAAATTAGTCAGCGATATCTTACAGGTTTCCACTCAACTGATGGAATTGTGCTGGTTTCGGAGCAGGAAACAGCCTTAATTATTGACAGCCGATATTTTGAGGCTGCCTTTCTTTCAAAAAACAACAATGAACTTTTTGACGATGTAACACCTTATTTGTTTTCTAGCCGTGTTTTAGATAGTCTGAATGAGCATATTGAAAAAAAGAATATTACTTCTCTTGTTTTTGACAAAACTCTTCTTACCATTGCACAAGCGGAAAAGTTAAAAAAGGCACTTCCGAATTTTAAAATCGATGGAATTTCGGATATTTGTACTGTTGCAAGACAGACTAAGAGCGAGAAAGAAATCAAGAACATAAAAGTGGCACAGGCAATAACAGATGCAGCATTTAAGCACATACTTTCTTTTATTAAAGAAGGACAGACCGAAACCGAAGTTGCCGCTGAGCTGGAATATTTCGCACGCAAAAACGGTGCGGACGGAATGGCGTTTGAAACAATAGCCGTATCGGGTAAAAAAAGTTCGGTTCCGCATGGCGTACCCTCAAATGTAATCCTAACCCAAAATTCTTTTTTTACTATGGATTTCGGTGCACGTTACAACGGTTATTGCTCGGATATGACCAGAACGGTAGTACTCGGAAAGTCCGACAGTGAAATGAAACATGTTTATGATACAGTACTTGAAGCCCAAAAGCGTGCACTTGAGAGTATAAAAAGTGGTGTTACAGGTGTTCAGGTGGATTCTGCCGCCAGGGAATATATTTATGCAAATGGTTATGAAGGGATGTTCGGGCATTCTACAGGTCACTCACTCGGCCTTGAGATTCACGAGTCACCCCGGTTTTCATCCGCTTTCAGCGACAAAATCATGGCAGGAATGGTTATGACTGTTGAGCCGGGAATATATTTGCCGGGTAAATATGGTGTTCGTATAGAAGATATGGTTGTAATAACCGAATCAGGTTACGAAAACCTTACTGTTTCACCTAAGCAGCTTATTGAACTTTAAAAAAAGCTTGACAAAATCTGCAATTAGATATAGAATACAGGATAGAATATTTTTATGCACAAAAGCAAATAATGCTTTTGTGGAGGAGGACATATGGTATCAGCAGGCGATTTCAGAAACGGCCTGACCTTTGAAATGGATAACAATATCATGCAGATAATAGAGTTTCAGCATGTTAAACCAGGTAAAGGCGCAGCTTTTGTTAGAACAAAATTAAGAAATGTTGTGACCGGTGGCGTGTTAGAAACAACATTCAACCCAAACGCAAAATTTCCAACAGCAGTTATCGAGCGTAAAGATATGGAATACAGTTATAGCGACGGAGAGCTGTATTATTTTATGGACTTGGAGACTTTTGATCAGGTTCCGCTTAATAAAGATAAAATGCCCGACAACTTTAAGTTTGTCAAAGAAGGTATGACTGTAAGACTTTGTTCCTGCAAGGGCAGTGTTTTCTCAGTTGAACCTCCAATGTTTGTCGAATTACTGGTTACAGAGAGTGAACCTGGCGTTAAGGGTAACACTGCAACCAACGCTACTAAACCCGCAAAGCTCGAAACAGGTGCGGAGATTAAGGTCCCGATGTTTATAAACGAAGGGGATGTTTTGAAAATTGATACCCGTACAGGCGATTATCTTGAAAGAGTATAGGCTTTTTCCTATCGTATTCTTTTGACAAACAATTAGTGTGATATAAGAAAAAAGCATCAGGAATGTTCCATTTGATTGGAACGGAAAGGAAGGGTTATAATTATGAATATTTCTGAAAAGTCAGCCCATCTTAAAGGGCTTATGGAGGGCATGGATTATGACCTCACAACCAAAGAGGGTAAGTTATTCGCAGCCATTGCTGATCTTTTGGAGGATATTTCTCTTACAGTATTAGACCTTGAGGATGAAACCGCTGTTCTTGGTGATTATATTGAGGAGTTAGACGAGGATCTTGGAGAAGTAGAACGCACTGTTTATGATATAGACGATGATGACGAGTATGATGATGAATGCTGCTGCGATGATGACGAATGTGACTGCGGTTGCTGCGATGACGATGAATGCATTGAGCTTACCTGCCCAGCATGTGGAGAGCAAATTTATATCGAAGATGAAGAGATTGATGATATGGATACCATTGAGTGTCCGTCCTGCAATAAGGTTCTTAACGTAGTTAAAGGTGAAGAGGACGACTCAGAAGAAGAAAGCGAAGAATAATGCTTAAATTAAAAATTTAAGTAGCATTTTTCGTTCTATGCATACATTAGAAATATTGTTATGATACGGGGCGGAAATTTTTCCGCCCTTTAACTTTTAATTAAATCAAAGGCATAAAAATGAAAAAAATAAATAGAGAAGTTATAGATACACATACCCACATTTTCCCTGCTAGTCTTGCCATTAGGGCGGCTGACAAGGTTGTTACATATTACAACCTGACTAGAGAGGGTGACGGAACCGCCGAAACGCTGATTAAAGGCGGAGAAGCGTTTGAAGACATCCGCTTTGTAATTTCGGCTGCGGCGGTTAAGTCTGAGCATGTTTTTAACGGTAACAATTTTATTTTAGATTCCGCAAAAAACGATGTTAGATTTATTCCGCTTTGCTCGTTCCACCCTGACATGGATTACAACGAAGGAATTAGTGAACTTCAACGTATAAAAAAAGAAGGTGCAAAAGGCATTAAGCTGCACCCCGATTTTCAAAAATTTCCGATTGACAGAGAAGATATTTTTTCGTTTTACAAAGCGTGCGAGGAATTAAAATTACCTATTTTATTTCATGTTGGTGACGAAAACAGCGATCTTTCCTCCCCAAGAAGACTTTATAATGTCATTAACCGACTGCCTGACCTCACAGTAATAGCAGCGCATATGTGCGGTTATCAAGCGTGGGATGAAGCGGAGGAGATTCTTATTGGACTACCGATTTATACCGACACTTCAGATGCACTTATCGGACTTTCACATGAACGACTTTACAACATGATACAAAAGCACGGTGCAGACCATATTATGTTCGGCAGCGATTATCCGCTAAGTCTAACAATTTCTGCTTATAATGCGCTTGATGCACTTCCGCTTACCGAAGTAGAGAAGACAAAGATATATTCAGGAACGGCTAAAAAAGTGTTTGGGTTGGAATAACAAATTGATAAAATTTAAGGCATTCTGTTAATATAGGAGTGCCTTTTTGCATTAATTCAAGTCTTTAATTTTGCTAATGTCAATCTCATTCTTTTTTTGTTTATTTTTACCGTTTTTTATGAACATCATCAATAACATTATGTCAGTCGGGATGTTAATGGCAATAAACCATAAAACATACATTAAAATCTCGTTATCAGAAATACGCGTGTCTATTAATACTGCAAGCATAATAACGACTGTAACAGAGAACCAAATAAACGGTAAAATTAAACCCATTCTAATATTTTTACACCTAATAATAAATAATTGTGCGACAATTAAAACGGGTATTAATAATACTAATAATGGTAATATAGAAATCCCTGATGATGATTTTCCTACGTCTGTATCTGACATCTGTATCTGACATTGAATTTGTTGCTGTTGTAATTAGCTGTGTTGCTATGTTTTCAATCATTTGTCAAATTTCCTTTCCAAGTTTCTTGTATTCGGTAATTAATAACTTTGCTGTGTCGAAATCTAGTTTTTCGTTTAAAGCTAATTTTTTTATAAGTGCTATATATGGCTCATTGCTGTTTTTTTCGCTTATATTTATTTTTTGTATAAGTCTATCAAGCCTTAGGCGAACTGTTGGATAGGTAACGTCGTATTGATTCGCAATTTCTTTTAATGAGCCGGATGCCAAGATGAATCTTCTGATAAAAACATAATCCTCTTCTTCCAAGCTTGAAATCCAGTCGGGTATCGAATTTGTTGCCATATATTAGTCACCTACCTTTAACAATATTAATATAACATTTAATATTGTTAAAGTCAATACTAAATGTTATATTAATGTTATTATATTTTTCAAAATAAAAACGGAACGCCGAGGACGGCGTTCCCTACAATATTTCGCAATATATATTTCGCGGGAAAACACAGTTCGCCCCTACATTTGTCGTACATTATCTATTTATCCGTACTACCAAAACCGCCGTTGCGGATATCTTCGCAGTCGTCGTCA
Organism: Clostridiales bacterium; assembly: GCA_003452915.1. Lineage (GTDB taxonomy): Bacteria > Bacillota > Clostridia > Oscillospirales > CAG-382 > UBA1049. The sequence goes on from DMMZ01000066.1 coordinate 63,038, forward strand.
ACGGTTATTCCGTAAGGAACGAATACACCTTGTGCGAAGGCTTCGCCTTTTTTTATTATAAGGCTTTTATCGCCATTGGTGAATTTTATATGGATATGCCCTTCGTTTTCGGAAAAATAGTAATCGGAATCGATTATTCCCACAGTATTATTGAAAGTTAAACGATATTTAAAGCCAAGTCCCGAGCGTGGAAACAGCATCAATACCCAGCCTTCGTCAATCTTTGCACGAATTCCTGTCGCGACAGTTGCCGTTTGATGAGGTTCAAGCTCAATGTCGTTTGGTGCATAAAAATCATATCCTGCAGAGCCGATTGTTGCTCTTTTTGGTAGTTTAATGTCATCGAAATGCTCCGGATGAGGATATTTATCTTTGCTCACCTTAAAAAACTGTGCTATTTTTTGCATTTTAAATACTCCTTTAGTATTTCAATAGCTTTTTCATAACTCTCAAAGCCAAGCCCGAAAATTGTTTTTATACACGCTTCCGAAGTATAAGAGTGCCGTCTGTATTCCTCTCGCTTGGTTATATCGGATAAATGCACCTCAACAGTTGGAATTCCGACAGATTTTATAGCATCGGGAATAGCTATGCTTGTATGTGTATAAGCGGCTGGATTAATAATAATTCCATCAAAGACCTTATAAGCAGCTTGAATTTCGTCAACAATATTACCCTCATGATTTGATTGAAAACACTTATATTCAATATTATTCTTCTCGCAAACGCCGCCAATATAATTGCATAGATCGGTATAGGTTCTGCTTCCGTAAACCTGCGGTTCCCTGATACCGAGCATATTTAAATTCGGTCCGTTGATAATAAGAAATTTCATATTGTAATCCTTTACATATTTAATAAAATGTAAAATTGTTAGTGAAAAACCGCGGTACTCTATTAGGAGTTTTTGGCAAGAATATACACCATCAAGCAAAAGTCTTTTTTAACGTAAAAACGGTAGTGAAGAATTGCGATATTCCGAAGGAATTGATGGCAATCCTGTATGCCATCAAGCGATTCTTCGTAAGCGGAACTTGTTCCGCATTTCGTAAGCGAAAACTTGTTTTCGCATTTGTTAAGCTGTTACTATCTTACTTTCTGCCTGTAATCCCAGCTTTTCTACAGCATTCTCACGCATTTTGTATTTAAGTATCTTTCCTGCTGCGTTCATCGGGAATTCGGTTACGAAATCTATATAACGAGGTGTCTTGTGCTTTGCCATATGGCTGCGGATATAATCCTTGAGCTCGTCTGCGGTAAGCTCCTGTCCATCCTTGACAATAACACAAGCCATAATTTCCTCACCGTATTGCTTGTCGGGAACACCGATTACTTGAACGTCCTTTACCTTAGGATGGGTGTAGATAAAGTCTTCTATTTCCTTAGGATATATATTCTCGCCACCACGGATTATCATATCCTTGATTCTGCCAGTTATTTTGTAGTTGCCGTTAGCATCTCTGCGTGCAAGGTCACCAGTGTGTAGCCAACCATCGGCATCAATAGCATTTGCGGTTGCCTGAGGCATTTTGTAATAGCCCTTCATAATGTTGTAACCTCTTGCAACAAATTCGCCGTCAACATTATCGGGCAGGTCTTTTCCTGTCTCCGGGTCGACAATCTTACATTCAACACCATACATCGCTCTGCCAACTGTATTAACTCGAACATCAATGCTATCTGTTGTCATACTCATTGTGCATCCGGGCGAAGCCTCGGTCTGACCGTAAACTATAGTAATTTCCGACATATTCATCTTCTCAAAAACATCCTGCATTACTTTTACAGGGCAGGGTGAGCCTGCCATAATACCCGTCCTCAAATGAGAAAAATCTGTCTTTTTAAAGTCCTCATGCTCCAGAAGTGCGATAAACATAGTAGGAACACCGTGGAAAGCGGTAATTTTCTCTTTATTAATACATTCAAGTGAAATTTTTGGTTGGAAATATGCAATCGGTGACATTGTTGTACCGTGTGTAATAGAAGCGGTCATAGCAAGCACCATTCCAAAGCAATGGAACATGGGAACCTGTATCATCATCCTGTCGGCGGTAGATAAATCCATTCCGTCGCCGATGGTTTTTCCGTTGTTTACAACATTATAATGAGTAAGCATAACACCTTTGGGGAAGCCTGTTGTACCCGAAGTATACTGCATATTGCAAACATCGAACTTGCTGATTGCAGCCGCTCTGCGTTGAACCTCCTCGATAGGTGTGTTCTCTGCATAAGCAACAGCCTCCTCCCATGTAAGACAGCCGTTTTGCTTGCTATCGATTGTAATTATATTACGCAGGAAAGGCAAACGCTTGATATAAAGCGGTTTACCGGGTTCGGAATTCTCTAACTCGGGACATAATTCTTTTATTATTCCAACATAATCACTGTCTTTATAACCATCTATCATTACAAGAGTATGTGTATCTGACTGACGGAGCAGGTATTCCGCTTCGTATATCTTATAAGCTGTATTAACGGTTACCAAAACCGCACCTATTTTTGTTACCGCCCAAAAGGTTATAAACCACTGAGGTACATTGGTTGCCCACACAGAAACATGATCGCCTCTTTTTACTCCGAGCGAAATCAAAGCTCTTGCAAACTTGTCTACATCATCCTTGAACTGCGGATAGGTGCGTGTATAATTATGCGTTGTATAGCGGAATGCGTATTGATTAGGGAACGCTTCGCATACTCTATCAAGTACTTGTGGAAAAGTAAGGTCGATAAGCGTGTTCTTCTCCCAGATGTATTTACCGTCACCTCTGAGATTGTTGATCAGGGCACCGGCACTCTTTCCTTTTCCTGTATACTGCGACATGTAATTTACATACTGCGGGAAAACGATACCTGCATCTTCGAGATCGGGAGCCCAGCGTTTTACCCATTCAAGTGTAATAAAACCGGAATAATTAATTGATCTGAGTGCAAATATCATCTCGGGAATAGGCAGGTCGCCCTCACCCATAAGACGGTATCTAATCGTTCCGTCAGCAATAATACTGTCCTTGACATGAACATATTGAATATATCTACCGAGGTTCTGAACCGTCTTTTCCGGACTCTCGCCACTGTATCTGTAAGGATGGTGAAAATCCCAGAGAGCGGCTATTGAATCGCTTTTAAAGCGATCGAGTAATGCCTTAAGACGTGAGGTGTCGCTGTAAACACCGTTTGTTTCAACAAGAAGAGTAATTCCGTTTTGCTCGGCAAAAGGCACAAGCTCATTAAGCTGTGAAAAAATAGTGTCGTCGTCAACAATCTCTGTAGGGTCACAAGAGGGCGAGGGGTTAAGGTCGCCAAGAACTCTTACGAATTTTGTTTTTAATGCGTTTGCTAGCTCTATGTATTTTTTGATTTCTTCAATATTTTCTTTTGCTTTGGATGCAAACTTCAAGCAGCAACCAGAAGAAAGACAGGAAACTTCTAAACCCAGAGAACGTAGCTTTTGTACCGTCTGAGGTAGTTGTTGCTCGGAAAAAGGCATGGTTCTTCCGTCAAAAATATCTAGCCCTAGCCCTCTGACCTCGACTCCGTCAAAACCTAGGTCAGTCGCCATCGAATAAATATCCGAAAAGCTGTAATCTGGACAGGCAAGTGTTGAAAAAGCAATTTTCATGGTTTGTTAGTCTCCTTAAATTTATTAAATGGGAATAAAAAAGCGGTTCTAATCATGCTAAATAAAATAAGCATAAACAGAGCCGAAAAAAGGTCTTAATATTATCATTTTACAATGTCGGATAAACATCGTCTCTTGATAACGGTGAGAAACCCGTTCCCGCCTACTAGCAAAATAATTGCATCGCAATTTCTTGTGTTCAGTGGACAGCTCCGGGGCGAGCTCGCTAACTGCTTTGCGTACCGCCTTACACCATCCGACGGCTCTCTGGAACGCTCCATGCAATTGCTTATTCCCCTTCAATGCTTTTTTAGAAGTTATTAGAGATTATAATTAATTTCACGCTTTTTGTCAAGAGTTTTTTTGCTTTAAATAAAAAATTTTTGCTCATAATATATTGTAAAATGGAAATTATTGTGATACAATCGCAATTGTACAATCGCTCTTAGTTAATAAAAAACATATCGGAGGTTTCATTTAAATGTCAAAAGTAAAAGTAGCAATAATTGGTTGCGGTACTATCGCAAACAGCGCTCATATCCCAGCATATCTTGCTAATCCTGATGCAGAGATCAAATATTTCTGCGATATATTATCTCATAAGGCTCAAGCAGCTGTTGAGAAGTATGGTTGCGGTATCGCTGTTACCGATTATAAGGAAGTACTTGCGGATCCTGAAATCGAAGCAATATCCGTTTGTACTCCTAATAAGATGCATTCGATTATAACAATCGACTGCCTTAAAGCTGGAAAAAACGTTCTTTGCGAGAAGCCGGCGGCAAGAATATATTCAGAAGCCCTAGCTATGCAGGAGGCTCAGCACGAATCCGGCAAGGTTCTTAACATTGGCGTTGTAAACCGTTTCAACACTGCTGTAAACAAAATTCGTGAGATGATCCAGAACGGTGACTTCGGTGAGATTTATCATGTTTATGCTTCTTTCAGATCTCAGAGAAGCATTCCGGGTCTCGGCGGCGCATTTACAACCAAAGAGATAGCCGGCGGCGGTGCTCTCATCGACTGGGGTGTTCACTATCTTGATATCGTAATGTACTGCACGGGCGACCCTCAACCCAAGACCGTTTCAGCAAAAGCTTTCTCAAAGCTTGGTGTCGATATGAAGAATTATGTATATGAAGGCATGTGGGCGGAGGATACCAAGAATGTTAACGGAACATATGATGTTGACGATTCAGTAACCGCTTTTGTTCGCACAGAAGGCCCGACGATAACACTTAACGGCGCGTGGGCACAAAATATCGGTGTTCCGGAACACTACATTGATTTCTTAGGCACAAAAGCAGGTGCACGACTTAACTACGGCGGCGACTTCACAGTTTACTCGACCGCTGATGGAAAACTTATTAACTATAAACCCGAGTTCGCTAATAAGCCTCATTTCCAAGAGGAAATCGATGGCTTTGTAAGATGCGTAAGAACAGGCGAAAAGCTTCCTTCTCACATAGATACCGTTATTATTACCGCAAAGATGATGCAGGCTATGTACGATTCCAGCGAACAGAACAAAGAAATTCAACTTTAATTTTTTATATTAAAAACATACACGTACGGCGAGTGAAGTTCATTCGTCGTACGTTTTTTTATGGTAAGAGATATATAAAACGAAAAAAGCACCCACCCGGAGTGCTATCTCGATTTTGGCGGAAAGAGAGGGATTCGAACCCTCGGAACGGTATTAGCGTTCACACGATTTCCAATCGTGCGCCTTAGACCAGCTCAGCCATCTTTCCATGACTATGTATTTCAACCTTTTTGCCTTAGATTAGTTATTAAAAGCGGAGTAAGTATAACACACCTTTTTTGTATTGTCAACAGGAAAAATCATCAATTTAACAATATATACATATAATACATTAGATACTGTTTTAATCGTATATAAATCGTATATAATATATAAAAATTATAAATTACTCGCTAAAATTGTATATAAATCTACAAAAATCACCTTGCTTTTTTCGTATGTTTAGTTTATAATATTGAAACAGACGGAAAGACTATTTCCTCGGAGTATATAAAAATTTTTAAAGGAGCGCGTTATGAAGAAAATTATTTCTCTTGTATTAGTTTTATTAATGGCAACCACAATTTTTGTGTTGCCGACCTCCGCTGCAGCATACAATACTGAGGTTAATATCAAGTATATTGCTACAGCACCAAAGATTGACGGTACCGTCAAGACCGGTGAATACGGTTTAAAAGTTCATTCTACATACGACAGTAACAAGGCAGACCAGTTTATTACCGACTATGACACAGACAAGGATATCGATGCAGACTTTTATATGACCTATGACAAAAATTATCTATATATTGCATGGGTAGTAAAAACCGATATTCATTTTACCTTGGATCCAACCGTTGATTATGACAAAAAAAATGACGGTTTTACAGAAAATGATTTAAGATGGATGTGGGAATACTGCTGCGTTCAATTCATCCTTACTCCAAGTGGACCTAAGGAAGGTAAGACCGATTTTCAAGGTACTGCTATGTATGGTGACTTCCTTGAAGTTGGATTACAGATTATTGAAGGCAACAGCAGAAAGACCCAATGGTGCTTACCTACTAATGGTCAGGGACTTACCTCCGACGACTGGGACTTTGCAGGTTCACGTGATGATGCTAAAAAATTAACAACCTACGAAATCAGACTTCCTTGGGAGAAGACAGGTATTACACAGATAGGTAACGGCAAGCAGTTTGGTTTAACTTATGCAATAGGCGACCAGGAGAATTTTACTACTGTTGGAAATAACATGGTAGAATGGCAGGACGGTATACTTGGCACAAAAGATGCTGATAAAAGCGGTGTTATAACACTTACCGATTTCCCCGGCGAGGATATAGAAATATCGGTTGATAATGAATCCAAAGAACTTGAGCCTATTGATGAAACTCAAATTCCAGAAGTTGCAACCACCTTTACAATCGATGGAATCAACAAGTCAATTGCAGCTGAAGCATCAGCACTTATAACAAAAATTGAGAATTATACTCAGTATAACCTTAACTACACTTTAAATATTGTTGCACGCCCTGTTGAAGGAAAAGATAATACATATGCAGTAGTAAGTACAGAACAGGCTAGTTCATCTACACCTCCCACAATAGTTACTCAAGAAGGCGATATTATCCTTGCATTCCATTCTGACGGTGCAGGCGGAGCCGGTGAAGAAAGAAAACTTACAGCAGCAAAGCTTGCTGTTGGTGATGAGCTTGTTTTATTAGGTATTGATGTTGCGAATGAGGAATTTACGAATACAGGAGCTTTAGTTTATGTAGAAAAGGAGCTTTCTTCTGATCCTATCGATGAATCTACTGATGACGTAAGTGGTGAATCTACAGAACCGTCGGCTGATGAATCTGAAGATGCTTCGGAAGCAATCAGTGACGAAGCAAACAGCAAAGCTGAACCTGAAGCTGAAAGCGAATTCCCATGGTTAATCGTTGGTATAGCTGGTGGCGTAATTATAGTCGCAGCAGGCTTATACTTCTTCGTATTCAAGAAAAAAGAAGCATAAACTTTTAAATAACTAAAAAATTCCGTCGAGTACATCTCGACGGTTTTTTGTTTAAAAATAAGAATTTTTTATTTTTTAGAATTAAATTTACATAAAAAAGTTACGCATTTTCACAATGTATGTTAAATTTATGGTATAATATAATTATCGAAACTGATAAATATATAATTTTTATGTTCTTATGTGGTATTAAAAATACATAAATTTTATTTTAGCAAAAGGAATTCTATATGAAGAAAATGATTATTTGTTTTATACTGGTTGTTGTCGTGATTCTGGGAGGTTGCAATAAACCTCAGCCCTTAAAAGTTGAACCTACCGAACTGGGTTTTTATGATAAGAAAAACGACATCCAATATGTAATGTGTTCTGAAAAAGATGTAAGACCTCTGGAAGTAGGGGAGGAATATGCAACTGACGGGAAAATTACTTATTATAAAATACCATGGGAAAAAACCGAACGTTTTATCTGTGATTCAATTGAGGGAGTAAGTTATGTTTATCGTGCCTTAACGGTTGAGGACATTACCATAAACAACTTTAATCCTGTTTCTGCATTCATTTATCTCGAGGGAGAAAGATCCTTGTATCTCGATACTTTATATTGCGAACAAAAATATCTTCCCGATGATAAAAAAGACGAAAACCAGCGTGACGACAGTGCGATTGTTTATTCGATCAGGGACGCGTTAATAAGCGGAGAACGAGTTAATGTAGCTTTTGAAGACATGTTGCCTGATGACCAATATTTTATTCGTTTATTATCTCCCGATTATCCGGGGTTGTATTATATTGTAATATTTTTTACTGATATAAACGGCGAGGCTTATTTAAGGATCAGAGGTGAAGATATTACTGTTCTTGCGCCGGATATCGTAGAACTCAAGATGATAGATGATGATTAATATTACTGTAAGAAAACTCGAAGAGGAATATGCTGACGCAGCTTATAATGTTGAGCAAATCTGCCTGAAAGAAGCCTGGTCAAGAGAAGCTATATTTGAGCTTATCGATCGTAAAAATGCGATTTATCTTGTGGCTGTATATGATAACACAGTTTGCGGAATAGCAGGAATGTATATTGTCGCAGACGAAGGGCAAATTAACAATGTAGCTGTATTACCCGAATACAGAAAACAAGGAATCGGTAAAATAATATTTGATGAACTTTTATTAGAAGGCAAAAAAAAAGATGTAAAACTTTTTACCCTTGAAGTCGCTGCAAGCAATTCTGCTGCAATAAAGCTTTATAGTAATTGCGGATTTGATGTTGTTGGAAGGCGTAAAGGTTTTTATAAAAATGATGATGCGTTGATAATGGATTTTAGAATAGACAATTAAAATATGGAGAAAAGTTTGAAAGATTTATCTTTTAAACTACGTTTTTGTGCCTTTGACTTTGATGAAAAGTCAATTCGGCTTCTGCCGAATCGGCACAATCGTCAAACGCAGCCNNCGCAGCCTTTAGGTGCGTTTGTTTCTTCTGGCGTAACCGCCGAAGATAATCCGGTATTACCGGGAAATGGAATGGTTATAATCATGTTAGTTTTAGGAATAGAATCGTCTTGCGATGAAACGGCCGCGGCTGTAGTTAAAGACGGCAGAGAGATTTTATCAAGTATTATAGCTTCTCAGGTTGACATACACGCTATTTACGGCGGAGTTGTGCCAGAAATAGCCTCACGCGCACATACCGAGGCCATTTATGGAGTGGTAGAAAACGCTTTGAAAGCAGCTTCGGTTGCCATTAAAGATATAGATGCAATTGCAATTACTTACTCCCCCGGGCTTATAGGTGCTCTTCTGACCGGGTTATCTTTTGCAAAAGGATTGTCTTATTCCGCAGGTATTCCTCTTGTGCCTGTCCACCATATAAGAGGTCATGTTGCGGCAAATTATCTTGTGTATCCCGATTTAAAACCACCTTTTATTGCACTTGTTGTTTCCGGCGGACACACATCGCTTTTAAAGGTGGACGACTATACAACATATGAGTCAATTGGACAGACACGCGACGATGCAGCAGGAGAGGCGTTTGACAAAGCAGCAAGGGTACTGGGACTTCCTTATCCCGGCGGTGTAGCTATGGATAAGTTGGCCTCTGTAGGAGATAAAAAAGCTGTTAAGTTTACAATCAGCAGTGTCGATGGTGCCGAATATGATTTTTCGTTTTCAGGATTGAAAACCTCTGTTATAAATTATGTTCATAACGAAAAGGCGAGAGGAAGAGAACTTGATGAAAAATTTAAAGCCGATGTTGCAGCTTCCTATACTGATGCACTGGTCAGAACAATCATAACGAGATTACAACTATTAATGGAAAAAGATTCTAATCTTCCGA
>DMMZ01000010.1 GCA_003452915.1 Clostridiales bacterium
ATAACGCTTTTCCATTTCAATACAAGCCCAGTTTAATGTACCGGCCGCTTTTTTTGGTTCATTTATTACAGGAACTAAAAGATGAGGAATTCCATTATAATCAGAAAGTTCAACACGCTTTGGGTCTATTAATATTAGCTTTACTTCATCAGGGGTTGCTCTGTAAAGCAATGAAATAATCAGAGAGTTTATACAAACCGATTTACCCATACCGGTTGCTCCGGCGATCAAAAGATGCGGCATTTTAGCAATATCCAGATAGACAGCATTTCCTGCAACATCCATACCCAGCGAAACAAACAGCTTGCTTTTATTCTCTTTACAAACATTTGTATCTAATAAATCATGTAAACGGACAGTCGAAACGCTACGATTGGGAATTTCTATACCGACAGCAGCTTTACCGGGGATACTCTCTATACGTACTGATGTTGCAGCAAGATGAAGCGAAATATCGTCTGCAAGGTTGGAGATTGATTTAACACGTACACCTGATTCTGGCTGAAGTTCATAACGTGTTACCGTCGGACCGCAGCTTGTGCTTAAGACTCTTGTTTGAACTCCAAAGCTTGCAAGTGTGTCAACCAGCTTTTGGCTTGTTCTTTGAATATCGTTTTCAGAGAGTGTAAGACCATCGGATTCGCTCTGAGCAAGCAAGGACATTGGTGGAAAGATATAAGGTGCTTTATCCGATAGATCATCTAAAAGTAATTTTTCCGAACTATCTAAAATCGGGACATTAATATTTTTTGCTTCCTCATGAAAATCTGCTTTTCTATTATGTTCTGTATGAATCGCTTGTTTATTGTCCGAAACAGGCTCATCCCAAGGCATTTCACGATTAATCTCCTTAAGACCAACAATATCTCTTTCAGCGGTCTGTGTGAAAGACTTTTCTTTATGAGTATCGTCTTCATCAGGCAGTTCAAAGCGTTGTTGTATAGGATTTTTTTCATCAGAGGTAATAAAAGCAGGAGGTTTAACCTTTTTTACAGGCTGAATAGTTAAATTTTCTTCTTTTTCTTCATTATTATTATTATTATCCTCGTCAGCTTCTACTCCGAAGTCGATTTCTCTGAAGAATTTTATAATAGCTCTTATTGTAGCTTTTGGAGTACTTCCAAACATAAAAACTGTAGTAATAAAAATAGTAAGAAAAGACAGCAAAACAGTAGGTAATTCACCCAACATATTCACAAATAATGCGCCAATTTGTCCGCCGATAAAGCCCGCACCATTAAGCTCCTGACCAAACTTATACAGTGCAAAACCATATGCGGAAGGATCTTCTGCGGAAAGTGTGTTTAAAACAATCAATAAAAATACAAAATTAGTTAATGCAAGAACTATTTTGGAGCGAATTGCTCCTTTTGCTATATCACGCTTCCAAAAAATAGCAATGAGTATCAACAAAAACGGAAAATAGTAATAGCCTGCTCCAAAAAGTCCAAGTAATGTTTTTGATATATATGCGCCTAAAAAACCTGTTTCAGGAACAAAGAAGGTTAATACAATAAACAGTGCAAATAAACCAATGATATAAGGCAGGGCAGGATATGTTCTTTTTTCATCAGAAGAACCAACCTGCTTTGAAAGCGTTGCTGTTTTTGACGACGCTTTTTGCTTTTCATCAGATACTTTTTTGGTTGTCTTTTTGGATTTTTGTTTTGTATTTGCCATAAAATTCCTTTGTTTTATTGTAAGTAAGTTTGTAAATATTTATTTTAGAATATCGGCAACTATTGCTGTAATACCTATAAAAAAGCAATAAATGCTAAAAATTCCGAAGCTGCTGTATTTTGCAATATATTGCAAAATTTTAATTGAAATAAATCCAACAACTGCTGCTGTGATTACACCCGCAATCAAAGGGAGGACCATTTCTTCAGAAATTTTCGTCGAGAAAAATTCGGGCAGTTCAAAAACACATGCTCCGATTATTGCAGGGATAGACATCAGAAAGGAAAACTTGACTGCATCCTGTCTGTTAAGACCAAAGAATAATCCACCTGTAATCGTTGAGCCGCTTCGGGAAATTCCGGGCAGTACGCCGAAAACCTGAAATAATCCAATGAAGAAGGGCTTTTGTAAATCGCTTCGTTGAAGAGTTTCTTCGTTTTTAGATAATTTATCGGATATGTACAGCATTATACCATTTATAATCAGCAATATTCCGATTACCCAGCTTATTTCACTTAAATATTCTACCTTATCTTTAATTAAAACAATCGGGATTAAGGGAATAGACGCTATTACTAGCATTACAAATAGTTTTTCACCATAATCAAGACCTTTTTTTATTTCGCCTGAAAACAGCTTTTTAATCAACGTGAAAAAGCCTTTTACAATCAGCCATACATCCTTGCGGTATACGATACAGACAGCAAATAAAGTTGCAAGATGTAATAAAATATCAAATGCTAAATTATTCTTATCACTAACACCGAAAAAGTTATGCATCAGAGCGAGATGACCCGAACTTGAAATTGGAAGAAACTCAGCAATACCCTGTATAACTCCTAAAATAATCGCCATGGTTACAGACATAAAACAAAATTCCTTTCCATAGACATATGCCGATAATGGGCAATGTACATTTTTGATTTTTGTTTATAAAACCTTTATTAAGAAATATAATTATTCTTGTTGTATCTGCTCAAGCGTAGTTTCCAATGCCAGGTCAGCAGCGTCCATTATAGACTCAAAACGGGATGTATAGTTTGTGTCCATTACCATATAATTTGATAGAGTATTACCCCAGTTAAAAGCAGCTCCGAGATCGAACGAACGAGAAGCAAAGATAATATCCAGCATTTCGCCACTCTCGTCATCGCGAGCATCTCTGTATTTCAATTGAATATCGTAATAAGCAGGTGTAACGATTTCTTTTGAGTACTTACCGAGGGCTTCCATGATTAGTCCCACATCTTCTACATTAACTACATTCTTCGGAATACAGACCGCAGACATATTATGAATTGAAACTGTATGGTAATAATCGGTTTGACCTTCGACCATCATAGGAATCGGAAGTATTCCAAAATCTTCATCCATATTTCTGAAGGACGGAACATTTATAAGTCCGCATGTATAGAAAAGCTCCCTTCCTTCAATAAACGCTTTGTGAACGGTCGCTTCCCATACATTTGGATAGCCCTTGTTTGTATAAGGCACTGCGTTCGCAACCATTACTGTATTTTTATCCATATACAATTCGAGTATTTTTGAAAGCGCGTTGGATGTAGCTTCTTCTTGAATTGTAAAATACGGCTTGTCGTCCGCGTCTTTCCGAACTATCTTTTCACCTGCACCTACTACATGCACATATACATTGTATGTTTCGGTTCCGAGTGCCCATGTATCAAATTCATCGAGTAAACCGTCGCCGGTTGTGTCTTTAGTGATACCACTTTTGCAAATCTCTGTAAATTTATCAAAGGTCCACTCACCGTCTTTTACAAGCTGATAAAAATCTATGTCACCAAGACCGATTTTGTTTTGAAGAGTTTTATTAAAGAGTGTACACCAGGTACCATCGTTATCATATGTATTGATATCACCGCACATAAAATAAAGCTTGTTTAAAATTGAAAGATCGTTTCTTGCATTTTGATCCCACCAGCTGTTTGTAAAATCAATGTTAGATATTGTATTCAAATCATACAAAATATTTTCGGTTACAAGAGGAGCAAGATTCCCATAAGCGTCAAAGATCATGTCATAATCTTTTGTATCAGCAATAACCATATTTCTTATCGTGTTGGTAAAAGCAATATGGTCGTCACCACGTACAGTTCCAGTTATTTTACAATTATAATCTTCTTGTACCTTATTTAATACTGTTCTTTTTGCAGTATCAACCGCAGATGCATTTTCTTCGTCTGCAACGGTTATGACCTCGCCTTTAAAGCCAAGTACGGATTTAGACCCGTATCCGAAATACCAGCATAAAACTTTAAATTCTCTGTCTTCCATATCTTTAACAGGTATAGCATTTAAATCAGAGGAGGTAGTTTCCGCTGATTCGTTGCTTTCTAAAATTGGATCCTCGCCGCAAGCAGTTGAAAACGGAACAAGAAACAGGAAAGTAAGTATAATAACCAGTATCTTCTTCATGTGTAAAAATTCCCCTTACATATTTTTTTATAGTATATTATATAAATCCTAAAAAGTCAAGTTTGACAGATGTACATATTGGCAAAATGATCGATAATAAGGATTTGACAAACAGAAAATATTATTGTATAATTATAGGAATTCATAATGATTAAATTTTAAGGAGTTGCTGACCTTTGTCAAGTGCTTTCAGAAACTTTATAATTACTTTTTGCGCATGTTTAATTGTTTTCGGTCTTATCGGATGGAAGGTAGTTTACCCTGCTATAAATGAAGTAATTAATACGGAAGACACAACATCCGAGGTATCCGGAGATATAGATGACGACACGTCAGGAGATGATACTGGCGATGAATCAACAGATATAATTGAGGGTGACACCTTCACCACTGTTATAGTCGGAAAAGCAAACGATGGTCTTACAGCAAGTGTAATATATTTACGTATAAACGAGAAAACCAAAAGATTCTCCTATTGTTTTATTCCAACCAGTGTTACAGCTGGTAACAGTGTTGGCGTAAATACTCCGATAAAGAATTTATTCTCAACCTTAAGCGGTGACGAAATAGCAAGAAAAGTTTCTGCTATAACCGGAATGAAAATAAATTATTATGTTATTTTAGGAATGGATGAGCTGAGTACGATTGTTGAAGTAATGAACGGTGCTACAATTAACATAGACAGCCAGATAAAATATCTTAATCCTGATTATATTGATGATGTTGGGGCTCTTGAAAGCGGAACAGAGATTCCCGATGAATATTATATAACCATTGGTCAGGGGAATAATATTCTTAACGCTGACCTTGTAAGAAATATTATGAATTATAACCCGTATTCCGAAGGAATAGAATTCCATAGTAAGTCAAAATTGTTATATGAGACTGTTTTCACACAATTTTTTACTAATTCTGGTACAAATGGCAACAGATCTGCTGTTAAAAATCTTCTTAACGATATTCACGATACAAATATAACACCATCGGTTTTAGATTCATATATGGACATTATTTTTACTTATGACATCTATACTCTTCAAAAAGTAAATTATCCTAATGACAGAACTGAAAAAATTTCTATGTTCAAACAAGCTGACGGAACTGATTGACTTATACGAATGTAATGAAAAGATAATATTTTAAAAAAGGACAAAGAAAAATGAAGAAAGAAACACAATGCATTCACGGAGGATACAAATCGGGTAACGGCGAGCCGCTTGCACTTCCGATATATCAAAGCACAACCTATACTTATGATTCTACCGAGCATATCGGAAAATTATTTGACCTTGCTGTCGAAGGTCATATGTACTCGCGTATTTCTAACCCAACGGTTGCATTTGTAGAGAAGAAAATAGCAGAGCTTGAAGGCGGAGTAGCCGCACTTTGCACTACCTCCGGGCAGGCGGCTAGCTTTTTATCTCTATTTAATATATTAGGTGCTGGCGACCATTTCATCACTGCTTCCACTATTTACGGCGGAACAGTTAATCTGTTTGCAGTTACTATGAAGAAGATGGGTATAGAGTGTACTTTTGTTAATCCAGAAGCATCAGAAGAAGAACTGGATAAAGCTTTTCGCCCGAATACAAAGGCTGTTTTTGGTGAGACACTTGCCAATCCGGCACTCAATGTTTTGGATATAGAGAAGTTTGCAGTTATTGCACACAAGCATGGTGTTCCGCTTATTATAGACAATACCTTCCCGACACCTGTTCTTTGCCGTCCGATTGAACATGGAGCGGATATTGTAATTCATTCAACAACAAAATATATGGACGGACACGCTATTCAGGTAGGTGGCTGCATTGTTGACAGCGGAAATTTCGACTGGAATAACAGTAATTATCCTGAGCTTACTACTCCAGATGAATCCTACCACGGACTTATCTACACAGAAGCATTCGGAAAAGCCGCATATATAGCCAAGGCGAGAGTTCAGCTTGTAAGAGACCTTGGTGTTTACCCTTCCGCAACCGCTGCGTTTTATCTTGATTTGGGTTTACAGACATTGCATATTCGTATGCAAAGACATTCGGAAAATGCGATGTCAGTTGCGCGTTTCCTGGAGCAAAGCGATAAAATAGAGAGTGTGAATTACCCCGGCCTTGAGAGCAATAAATATCATCAGCTTGCAAAAAAATATTTACCTGACGGATGTGCAGGTGTTATATCCTTTACGGTCAAGGGTGGCAGGGAAGCTGCAATAAAATTGATGGATAGCTTACAACTATGTAAGAACGTAGTTCATGTAGCAACAGTGCACTCTTGTGTACTTCATCCTGCTTCCGAGACACACCGTCAGCTTAGCGACGAACAGCTGGTTGCTGCAGGTATAAATCCCGGACTTATCCGTCTTTCTGTCGGTATAGAGAATGCTCAGGATATTATCGAGGACTTAAAAAGAGGGCTCAATTAACAATAAGCTGCATAAAAGTTCCTGAATGTTTTTAACAATTTACACTTGAAATCTATATGCTGCTGTGATAAGATATTATTCATAAAACATAATTTACGGAGGTACATAAAAAATGGCATATTCTATTGACAAAGACTCTTGTATCGGATGCGGTACATGCGAGGGTGAATGCCCGACCGGTGCAATAAGCGTATCAGATGACGGAAAATATGTTATCGATGCTGAGCAATGTGTGGATTGCGGTGCTTGCGCAAGCGTTTGTCCCGTTGACGCTGTAAAGGCATAATAGATAATACAAACCGCCAATTCTTGCGTTCATGGATGATTTTAATTTTCATTTATGAGCGCATTAGTCTTATTATTAAACAAATCAGAATTGTTTATAAAATATTTTTAAATAATGCAACATTTTAATATATAAAGTGGTATTATTAAATAGGGTGTATATGAAACAGACACAAATTAATCGAAAATTAAACTTGGAAGAGCCTGAAGGTGGTATCTATTTTGGTACCGATGTTCTGCTTCTTGCTCATTTTATGGGCGGATTTAAAAGCGGGGTAGGTGTTGATCTGGGTACAGGAAGCGGTATTATACCGCTACTTTTGCTGAGTAGTGGAATTAAAGTTAAAATTACAGGAATAGAGATACAAAAGAATTATTGCGATATAGCAAACCAAAACTCTGGCGCAAATGGTTTTTCAGATAAATTTTCTGTTTTGCTAGGTGATATTAAAGAGATTAAAACACTTTTCCCCTCAGGCGGTGCTGATGCTGTTTTCACAAATCCACCATATTTAAAGACTACCAGTGGTAGACATAATGTTGCAGAGCATAAGAATATCGCTTTTCATGAGGTTTTTTGTGATATAAATGACATTTGCAGAGCTGCTTCCTGGTGTTTAAAATCAGGCGGAAAGTTCTATGCTGTATATCGTCCCGAGAGGGCAGTCGGCTTTTTAACCGCGTTGCGGAATAACCGTCTTGAACCAAAAAAGATAACCTTTGTTTATCCGTCGGCGGAAAAAGCTCCTTCCCTTTTTCTTGTGGAAGCAAAGAAGGACGCTAAGGAAGGGCTTTTGATAAGTAAAAATCTTTATATATACACCGACACAAGTAACAGTATATATACTGATGAAATGAAAAAGATTTACAGTGAATTCGAATAAGAGGTAGCGTGAAAAATATTATAAACAGAAGTGCATCATCTCGTACCAAAGGTACACTGTCGTGTACCTCACAAATTTTTCATTGCTATTTGTGCCCTACGGGGGCGTGGAGGTTAATTTTAAGCATGTTAAGGCGCATTTACTCGTTAATAATTGCACTTTTAATAGTAATTCCGCTTTTTATTACATCAGCGGAAGCAATTGACTTCTCCCAAAATCCTTTTGAAATATATGATAAACAACGTGAAATTACCCTTAAAAATTCGGTCAGCGAAAAAACTGCACCAACAAATACTTTAACACAGATAAATACATATTCGTCAGGTGGTTTAGAAAACAAAGGAAAAGAATACTTAGTTAAATTTAAAGAAGAAATTTTACTATCAGATATTTATGATATCGTAAAAAATTATAGTTTTAGCCTTATTGCAGACAGTGAGATAAGGCTTTTTTGGCTTATAATTAAAAATTATGATGAATTCATGGACGATTATGGATTTACTGTAAAATACATAGAAGAGAATAAAAACAGAGAAGTAGCAGCAATAACAGATGATCCATATCTTTCGCAAGCCTGGGGATATGAGAGCATGGGTATATATAAGGCGTGGAACTATACTTTCGGGAAAAACAGTGTGGTTGTTGCTGTTTTAGATACTGGTATAGAGAGAAATCATGAGGATTTTGAAGGTACAAAAATTCTCTCGGGCTATGATATGCTGACCAAGAAAACGGTTACTAACGACCTTGTAGGGCATGGTACAGCAGTAAGCGGATTGATTGCTGCAACCTCGAACAACGGAAAAGGGTCTGCCGGAGTCAGCCCGGGTGTAACAATTATGCCGATAAAGGTATCTAACTCAAGGGAAATGGCAAACAAAGATATAATAGCCGGTATTTATTTTGCAGTCGATGCAGGAGCAAAAGTTATAAATATGTCTTTGGGCGGATATGAAAGCTCAATAATTGAAGAAGACGCTATTAATTACGCTTTGAATAAAGGCTGTATTCTGGTTGCTGCCGCCGGAAATATTACAACCTCAGGCTTAGATGGTTATAAATCCTACCCTGCATCCTACGAGGGTGTAATTAGTGTTGGTTCGACAGGGAAAAACGGTATTATCAGCAATACCTCGCAGCACAATGAAGCGCTTGATGTTGTTGCTCCCGGCGTTGATATTATCGTTATGAGTTATAATAATGGTAAGAGCGATTATAAAAGTGATGGTGGAACTTCTTATTCCTGTGCATTTATATCGGGAATTGCTGCACTTGCCGCTTCTTATATTGACGATCTAAAAAAAATCGGTTCAAAAGAATTAATATCCTTGATAAAAAATACAGGAAAAAATTGGAACGAATATTACGGCTATGGAGTAATAGATGCAGAAAAAATTCTTATGCTGGTTAATTATCCGATAGTATCCGGAGTATCAAACGGCGAGACTTATTTTGAGAGTGTTGTTATAAATTTCAATCGTGGTACTGCAAAGCTAGACGGAAGTGCTATTACTGACGGTGAGCTTGTTGTTGAAAACGGTCAGCACACCCTGGTTATTACCGATGTTAATGATTATACACGCACAATTATATTTAATGTAGATAACAAACCGTTAACATATAGCTATGTTGAGTTAAGTGATTACGCATATTTTACTTTTGACAGGGGAACAGCTACGCTTGATGGTGCTCCTTATGCCTCGGGGCAGCGGATTATTGCTTCAGGAGAATTCGTTTTTGAACTTTCGGGTAAATACAGCAACAGCGTCTCTAAGCGTATTACTTTGGATTTTGAGCTTCCTTATGTTGTCGGAGTTATCGACGGAGCAAGCTATGATACTTCTGTTTACATTCGCATTATTGGTTCAGGAAGTGCAAAGCTGGACGGAACAAGCTTTTCGGAAGAGACTGTTGTCGGATCAGACGGAACCCACACGCTTGTTGTTTCTAACAAGAGCGGTAGCAAAACAAAAACCTATACCTTTAAAATAGAGAACGATGCAGTTAAGACCTATCAATCAGACCTTGAAAATGGCTTGGCTATAGTTGATCCGGAAAACAAATATATAATTCAATATGCGTCTGCTCTTAAAGGAATCCGTGTTTACAATATTGACAATCCTGTATATTATAATCGTTTTGTCGGCATAGGTACGGTAAAAGGTTATGATTTTTATGGTTCTTATCTGCTTACATATCATGACAACAAAATAACCAAGCTTGTTCGCGACAAGCTTTTAAGCAGCCCTGTCGACAGTGTAATAGAAATGAACGAGAGTATGTCAGCTTGCGTACTCGTAGGTGACGAGGTTTATTTCGTAAGTGGGAGTATTCTTAAAAAATACAATCTTCTTACTCAGGAAAAAAGCACGATAACTGAACTCAGCATGACCGCTCATAAAGCATTTTTAAGTGATAGTGGCGACTTGTTATATTTATTCAATACTAACGATGAAGTAAAAAAGATGATAATTTACGACATACCAGCCGCTATAATAGACGAAGCTACTATTCCCGTTACCGCAATTGGTAAAAAAATCGTTTATGACAGTAATATATTTGCGATTGGTAACTCCCTGATTGCAGAAGGCAGTCTGTATCAAATAAGTACAAACAATTCGGATATTCCTGTTTATCTATCCGACAACCTGCTTTTTACAAGTAAATATATTATAAATGTCGACACTAACGAGTATTTAGCAGTTTTCCGTGAGGATGTCAGCGGAATTTATATTGGAAGCGATTATAAAACCTATATTTTTTATACCAGCGGGAGAATAGACGTTATTTCCAATAGTGTTAATCCTGCAACCAATTATTCACCTGCAAAATTCAGAGCTGCAGAAATAAATGATACTATTTCGGCAGGAAGCACCAAACAATCGGAATATAACAGCATTGGCAATATCTTTTCCGGACGAAGCATATCTGATTTTACAAAATACGGTAACTGGCTTTATATAATATGTAACAATATGCCGGTTTTGTATAAACTGGATGCCGACACTTTTATACAAGTCGATGAAATACCGCTTAGGTATCTGCCGAAAAAAGTAATTACAACAGACAATAATTTATATATCAGCTTTAAAAACTCAACTTATATATATTCCGCAAATGCCGACACAGGTGATTTTGGGGATTATACAAGTGTAGGTTTTGTTCCTTATAATCTTATTGTAACAAATAATAAGCTGGTCAGCGTCGTGGAAACAAAGGTTGTTATATATGACCTTTCCTTAAAGACATTTGCTAACACCGGTAAGTCTGCAAACGGTGTATATGCTGTAAATAATACTATATTCGCTTCAAGCGGAAGCAGTATATATATTTACGACCTTAATACATATGCTTCCAAGGGTAGTATTTCTACAGGCAGTGCGATAAGTTCATTTATCATCAGTGGTGACTATTTGTTTAACGGGGGCAAGGCTTACAGTATTACAACTAAAAAGTTAATTTATAATATTGGCAGTTCAGTGCTTGCTCACAGAGGTAACACGGTGTTTTCGGCTTCGGGAGTGTTCGATATATATAACGGTAAATACATAAGCAGCTTTACCAGCCAGAGTCTTTATCATTATCTGGACGAAAGCTTTAATTATTATGCAGTTTTCGAGAATAAAATTACCCTTATAAGAAGTGCAAACGGAAGCGATTTAACTCTTTTACCCGAAATTAAGGGAATCGAGCAGGATAAAACATATTTTGACGGTATAAACATAGAATATGCTTACGGGTTGGGTTATGTTGGGACAGAAAGAATAGAAAAAGGAAGTTATTTTACCGAAGGTGGTGAACAGTTCTTTATGCTTGTTCTCTCCTGTGGAATAACAATTCAGATTGAATTTTATGTCGTTCCTGCTTTTGAAGGTATTGAGATTTTGGGTGGAGACAGACGAATGAATGTTAACGAGACAATAACATTACAAGCTAAATGTCTTCCCGATGGCACAACTCCCGTTGAGGTTATATTTGAGACAAAGGATATTGAAATTATTAGTATCGACGCAAATGGTAATGTAACCGCTTTAAAGGAAGGTGTTGCGATTGTTAAGGCACAAACATTTACCGGTAATTTTTCGGATGAATGTAAAATAACAGTCAGCAAGACACTTATAAAATTCGACCCGTCCAAAACATACAAGGTTGACAGAAATAAACAGCTTGTTACCGATGTTTCGGCAGGAACAAATGTTGACGAAATACTGGATGCACTTACAGTTGAAGGTGAGGTTGAAATACTTGACAAGAACGGTAATAAAACTGATGGTGTAATCGGAACAGGCATGACAATTGTGCTTAAAAACGGTTACGGTGATGAGATCGATAAGCTTACCTTTTCCGTTTTGGGTGACATAAGCGGCGATGGATATATAAGTGCTGAGGATTTATATTGTCTGATGGAGATTCTTGAAGGTGAAACTTACGAAAAAGCCTTCCTTCAAGCTGCTGATATAAACAAGAACGGCAAAGTAGCAAATGGAGATATGACAGAGCTTAAAGCCCAGCTGCTTTATTATGGTGAGAGTATAAAAATAAACGAAGTTCCACCTGTTTCTGCAGTAACTAATATTTTTGCACTTATTAATACCAAAATTTATCAGAATGAAAAGGTGATTGTAACCATACAGCTTGACGGAGCTTTGGGAACATACGCTGCCAGTGGTAAATTGAAATTTAATTCCGAGCTGATGGAATATAATAAAACAACAAGTCAGTCCTGGGATTTTACAGTTTACGAAGGTGAAGGTTTTATTTCCTTTTTGTCATACAATATAAACAAAACAGGCAGTACACGCAATGCAAAAACTATTCTTGTAATGGAATTCACTTTGAAAGAAGAAACGTTGGGCAAACAGGTAGTGTTTGATTTGTCTGACACTATTACCGTTTCTGATGTTGTCAGCAGAACATTGCCGGGGTCGCAGACTGTACGTACGGTTATGCAACGTGAGAACAATGATTTTAATCTTATCATCAACAATGCCGATAAATTTACTTTTTCCAAGGATATATCAGAATATAATATTGCAGTAAAATCCGATGTTGCTGCTCTGGATATTGAAGTACAATATCCACAGGGTGCAACAGTCATTATCAGCGACACAATTATTCCTGAAAGTGATTATCTGGAGGTCAGGGTTATATATACTGATCCCGACAATAATTATTATGTATATATTATCTGTGTAACAAGAGAAAAAGAATATAATCCCGATACCAATTGTTATCTTGAAAGCCTTTTGGCAGACGGATACGATTTATCTCCTGCATTTGACAAAGATATAACAGAATACACTCTTACAGTTCCATATGAAACGGAACAGTTATTACTTAGCTTTAAAGCGGAAAGTGAAAAAAGTCTGACTGAAGCAATTAATCCCATCTTAATAGTAGGTACAAACACAATAAAAGTCACCTGTGTTGCTGAAAACGGTGACATAAAAATTTACACAATAACGGTAACCAGAGAGAATAAAGTTCTCACAGAATCAAGTGAACCGGAAATTTCCGAGGATAATCCAAGGTCAGTAGAACCGATGGTTTATATTGTAGGCATATCCGTTTTGGCTGTTATAGCAGGAATTTTGATAATTATATTGCTAAAGAGAAGAAAAATTTAAGAATTAATTGCTTACATTAAAAATAAACATCCCGATTTTTCTTCGGGATGTTTTATCTTTTACATATTACAAATTATTTACTAATAATTCTTTTAAGTGAAGCTAATATAAGGGCGTATACAATATACGTGATTGAATGTGTAACACCACTAAACATATAAGTAGATATCACTTGAAATTCATAATTCATATTACCAACATAACTTAACGATAATATCAAATAATAAATAATAATTATAGGGCAGACAAAAAACAGTACTATTGAAGCTATTGTTAAAAGTTTTTGCAGCAGTTCGGTTCGCTCGCCATAAATCCTGTCAATCAAGGTGATTTTACTTTCCTGTGGTTGTTGAGAAAAATCATAGTTGTCCATGTGCTGCTCCTTTATTATTTATTTTTAAATTATTATATCTTTGTATGACAATAGCGAAAATAATGTTAAAAGCCATATCT
Source organism: Clostridiales bacterium (assembly GCA_003452915.1). GTDB lineage: Bacteria > Bacillota > Clostridia > Oscillospirales > CAG-382 > UBA1049. The sequence goes on from DMMZ01000010.1 coordinate 13,785, forward strand.
GTTAAGGCTGAAGCTACACTAACAATATCTTTTGCAATTATTCCATTATATAAGTTAAATAAATTCATAGTACTGATTATAATAATGATTACTATAAATGATTTAAGACCACTGTTTGAGGTAATTCCTTTCAATGCAGCCGATTTAATCATTTTAATGACTTTTGATAATTTTCTAATATATAGGAATTCTATTCCGTAAATTATAAGTAGAAAAATAGAAAATACAATTAATGCATATCAGCATCATCTTTCAAAGATGGTATGTTAACAATTACATAAATCCTAAATAAATTCAAAAAGTAGGAAGGTAAAATTAATATATAATAAAGAACGATCGTTTTTTGCAATAGTGAAAAACCTTTTTTTATTTTATCACTAATATTTTCATTTTGATTAGAACAGCTAAAATATAAGAAACCCAAACCGTAGCAAAGTGCAACACCTGATGTAAGTTTTATTATTCCAGTTATACATACTAAAAATATGTATATAATTGGAGAACCCAATTTCTCTGTAATAATTTTTGAATTAGTAAAAAAATCAACCGAGATATAAAAACAAAAAACATTTATAGCAATTGTAAGAAGGAATAAAACGAAAAATGCTTTAGATGACAAGGTGTTTCTAACAAGTTGCCTTGTTTTTTCGGTTTTACTCATGTTTAAGCTATACCTTTCTACTATATTGTAAATTTTAACTTAATAGAAATAATATTTATTTATTCCTTACTGCATCTGCTGCTGTAGTTGCAAGAATATCGCATCTTTCGTTATAACGGTGACCGTCGTGACCTTTAACCCAAACAAAGTTTACTTCATGCTTTTCAAGCTGGGGAATCAATCTTTCCCACAGGTCGATATTTAAAACAGGCTTGCCGTCACTTTTTTTCCAACCTTTTGCAATCCAGCTCTTCAACCAGCCTTTTAAAATTGCATCAACAAGGTATTTTGAGTCACTGTAAAGAGTTACCTCACAGGGCAGCCTTAAGGCTTCCAGCCCGACAATTGCTGCGGTAAGCTCCATGCGGTTGTTGGTTGTGTTTAAAAAACCCTCCGAAAATTCCTTTTCGTTTCCCTCATATTCGAGAATAACTCCATATCCACCGGGACCCGGATTTCCTCTGCATGCACCGTCTGTATATACGTTTACCTTCTTCATCTTAATTTACCTTTTATTATTATTCAGGCTTTGTTTCGCTGATTTTGATTAAACGAATATCCTCGCCTGAAAAACGCATTATTTTAAATTCGCCTAATAATCTGGAATAAATACGATCGCCATAGCTTTTTTTAATTTGCTGCGGAGTAAAATTCGTGCTGATTATAGTCGGCTTGGAATTTACTATCCGCCAGTTCAACAGTGAAGAAAAGACTGCAACGGTGTATTGTGTCATACATTCCGCTCCGAGATCGTCAATAATAAGCAGGGAGCAGCTCTCGTATTTTTTAATATTTTCACGATTGTCCTTACCAAACCGAACAGCTTCGTACCCGTCAAAAATGCTCTGTGCGCTATCGTAAATAACAAGATAACCTTTTGACAAAACTTCCTTTGCAATAGCGGCAGAAAGATGAGTTTTGCCGAGTCCGGTTCCGCCAATCATTAAAATATTATCTGATGATGGAGAAAAACGCTGAGAATATCTCTTGCAATCATTAAAAATCATCGTCATATTTTCTCTGGCGGTGAATTCACTGTTATTTTTGCTATTATAATATTTTAAAGAAAAATTATTAAAATCCTTGTTATAAAGAGCTTTTCCAAGTCCCGAGCCTGTATATTGGTCGGTATTAAAGCTTTTTTTAACACATTCACAAAAGTTAAGTTCTATGTATCCGCTGTCCGAACAAAGCTTGCAGCTAAATTTGGGACTATCATAATCTGCCGAATAACCGTTTTGCTCAAGAACGGACGCTCTTTTTAAAAGCAAGTTGTCATTTTCGTTTTTTACCGAAATTATTTTTTCGATAAGCTCTTCTTTTCCGTTTATTGCTGCGTCCATTATTTTAAGTGAAACAGCTCTTAAGGATGTATCAATTTCTGCAACAGCAGGGATCTCACGTCGTAATTGTTCGCTTCTGATGTCTGCCGCTTTTATTGCAGAAATACGGCTGTCAAGTTTCTTTTGCAAAATCTCGTTTATATCCAAAGCGAAACACCTACCTTTAAATATATTTATTCTTTCATTCTGTTTTTACTATGTTGAAGTGCAACCTCAAAGAATTCGTCAGCATCAAAGCTGCTTTCTACCGATTCTTTTTTGTCACCTATCTTTACATCCTCAACAGTCTTGAATCCGCTCTCGTACCAGCTTTTTAAAATTGTATTCATGTATGGGAACTGTACTCTTCCGGTGGCATCAACTGTTTTTTCGTAAGCAGTTTTTATTAGCTCAAAGGGCATATCCCATGTGAAAAACCATCGGTTTACACATTCGCTTTCTTTTGGAGAAAGCTCACGTTCGCCCATTCCGCATAATTTTCTCAACTTTGCAATATCTGTTTTCGATTTTTCTTTGCGTGCAAGATGTTGCTCCAACTTTTCGTATGTATCAATACCGTCATCACAAAGACCAAGAGCGGTTTTCATAATATATTGCATACTTAGCTTTTTTTCCTGCGCACAATATTCCGTAATGCCACAGATAAAATCAGCAGGCATCCTTGTATAATCGTAAAGGTAATATAACGAGTTGTAATCGTTTTTATTTAAAAGCCTGCCCAATAGATCACCGACCATATCGCATANNCTCAACCGCTGCTGAGAGTATTTCGGCATCATATGTTTGGAATAGGTTGACCGATGAGGAATTCTTTTTTGTTTCCTTAGTATTGGACAACTCAATAATTCCAGCACCTCTCCAAAAAGCGACCGCAGCTTCGACCTCACTTACATTTAAGCCAAGCTCGCGTGAGGTTTCTCCGGGAGTATAGTCACCTCTCGCAAAAAGATGCAAAAGCACCTTTAATTCCGCTGCACCCGCATTTTTAAGCATCTTCTCGACTTCACGGGGGAGTAGAATTAAATTGTCAGTAGGTGTATTTATCTTTTTTCTGGTTGATTCTGACATTAATTAACTACCTCATTTTTATACTATCTGCGATATTATCTACGATATAATTACGCTCTTGTCAGGGGAAACCGAAAGCAAAAGTTTGTTTTTTTCCGCAAGATTACCGACTATTTCTATAGAATAATCAATATTTATTTTTCCGCCGTCAAGGGTCAAATTGTTAGTAAGCTCCTTTGTACAAACACGCAACTGCATCGGGAAAAAACCTGTATCATAAATGCAGGTGTGACATTTTCCCTGTTCAAAAACCATGTGCGAATTCAACTGACCAACACGATTTACCGAGACAACATTGTTATCGCTGAAGGAGCTTATAGTCGTAACCGTATTGCCCATTCCGCTATCCTCATGCTCGGTATATTCCACCTGTATTCCGTCCTTGGTTTTTTTCATATAGCCGTTTACCTTTACCTTACTTGTCTCCGGCTCAAGTTCTTGTCCTGGGCGAGAAGCAAGATCGTTATAAACACGCTCTGATTCTATTTGTATATTAATTGGTATCCTCATTTTATCTCCTGTTTTTTAGTAATTCTCAATATCTGTTTTATGTATATTAACGCTTATATCTTTACCCAAAAACCTTTTTGCATGTTTTGCAAAAAGGGTTATGTCATCGCTTGTATAAAATAACGTTTTACCGCAGCCTGTACCTGTTAATAATCCAATGCTTAACAGCTTTTCTTTAAGTGTTACAGCAGCCTCTTTGCCCGAACTGATAAGTGTCGAATCGGGAAGTATATCTTCCAATATGTCTGTAAGCAGTGGATAATGCGTACATCCCAGAATTACCGCAGACGGCTTTAAAGGTTCTATTTCTGCAAGATATTCTCTCGCAATAGCATTTGCGGCAATATCATCCTTTGCAATATGACCGTTTTCTACCAATGGCACAAACATCGGGCAGCTCTTTGATATAACTTTTAATGTGGGATTAATTTTTTCTATTGCTTTTTTAAAAGCACCGCTGTTTATCGTGGCATCGGTTCCTAACACTGCTATAATACCGTTACCTGCTTGAGCAACCTCGACAGCACGCTTTGCTGCACCCTCAACAACTCCTATAATGGGTAAGGTAAAACTTTCTGTCAGAGTATCCAACGCATTTGAACTCACAGTACCACAGGCAATAAGTATCGCTTTTACTCCTTTTAAAATAAGAAAACGACAATCCTGCATTGAATATTTTTTTATAACCTCACGAGAACGTGTTCCGTAAGGAATTCTTGCTGTATCTCCAAAATATATATAATCTTCATCGGGCATCAGTCTTTGTATCTCGCTGATTGCGGTCAAACCGCCCAACCCCGAATCGAAAATTCCAATAGGTTGATTTATCATAAAAAAACCATTTCTCCGACAACATTATTAAATATGGAATAACCCCCTGTCGGAAGGGAAAAATACTATTTTACTTTTTCTTGCTCAATAGCCAGTTCGATTAATTGTTCAATAAGTGCTGAATAAGCAAATCCAGCTTCTTTCATAAGGCGAGGATACATGCTTATAGGTGTAAAGCCGGGAATTGTGTTTATTTCGTTAAGATAATAAGTTCCGTCCTCACACACAAAGAAATCAACCCGGGCAAAACCTCTGCAATCCAGCGTTTTGAAAATTTTAAGTGCTACCTTACTGATTTTTTCATTAATTTCTAAATTTATACGTGCTGGTATGAAATATTCGGCTGTATCGGCATGGTATTTTGTGTTGTAATCATAAAATTCACTGTTCGGGACAATTTCACCTGTAACCGAAGCTACAGGTTTTTCGTTTCCGAAAACAGCAACCTCAATTTCTTTTCCTTTTACTGCTTTTTCAATAAGTATTTTTCTGTCATTCAGAAAAGCGGTAACTATTCCGTTTATCAATGAAGCACGATCGGTAGCTTTAGTNNTTACAAATACAGGGTAGGGGAAGCTTTCCTCCACCTCACATACGGCAGCGTTCATATCAAAATCTACCGTTTTACGAACGCATACAAAAGGTACTGTCGGAATATTCTCACGTTCACAGAGTATTTTTGTGCTTACCTTATCCATACATATCGCAGAAGAATATGTGTCGCAACCAACAAAAGGAATCCCTGCAATACGAAGCAATCCCTGCATAGTGCCGTCTTCGCCATTTTTACCATGCAGAACAGGGAAAACCGCGTCAACACGCACTATTTCGTATTTCTTATTGAGCTTATCAAGCACCATAAAACCGTGGTGTACCGAGCAGGGTGAAATAATAGCAGCATGAAGATTTTCAGTTTTTTCGATCCATTTTAATGAACGCATATCGTCTGTGCTTCCGTCAAAAAGAAACCAAACGCCATCTTTTGTTATTCCTATTTTTGAAATTTGATATTTATCTTTATCCATGTTGTCAATTACACAAGCCGCTGACACACAGGAAACTGCATGTTCTGTAGACATACCTCCGAAGAGTACAGCAATATGTTTTTTCATAAATGATCTATCCTTTCAATAGGAAATGTATATGTACCTGCTCCTTGATAAATAGCAATGGTTTGATAATAGCAAGTAATATTTTCATACATTACAGTATATCATATTCGCTTATTATTGTAAATAGAAAAAACAAAAATCCCCCCGTAAGGGAGGATTTTATGTATTAAGAAATAACTACTCTTGTATAGTGAAGGATGACATTGTTTCGTCAAATAATACCTTCATGTCATCGCCATTAGCTGCAAGGGTAACTGTGTAAATATTTTCATCAGTAAAAATCATGGTTGAATATGAGTTGACCTTAATTATTCCCACTTCCATAGTAAACATGAAATAAACTGCGTTTTGACCATCAATAGTTACGGTTTCAAATTCAAATTCAGTGAATTCTATATCATCAAGCAATGCGGAAACTGTTCCTTCAATTTGTTTTTTGGTCATAGTTGTTAATTTCAATGCATTTACTTCTGATGAGATATTTAACCCCGAGGTGGTATTGGTAAAATTTACCGAGCCTGAATTATTACTGGTAAAAACAAAGCCTTCAGGAACTGTAAAGCTGTAACCTTCACCATAATATACGCCTTCAACAACGCCAGTGGAAACTTCTTCGCTAACATTGCTTATTTCCTCGCTTGACTCGACGCTTACTTCCTCGCTAACTTCTTGACTGGATGTTTCTGAAACTACACTCACTGTAGAAGAAGTATCTTCTTTGTTTATGTCATTATTGTCGTTATCACCATTGCAAGAGGCAAAAGTGAAAACTAATGAAAAAATTATTACTAATACTAAAATCTTTTTAAGCATTTTAAATCCTCCTTAAAAGTCTAGCGAAATAAATAAAACTAAAATCACCCAAAAGAGAGGACTTTTTGTATTAATAAATTATTCTTCTATAGTAAAGGATGACATTGTTGAAGTGATAATTTCTTCAGCATTTTCCTCAGTGATGCCAAAACCTATGGTGTAATGCTTGTTTGAAGTTAAAACAACATATTGAACAATTTCATGTCCTTCATCTGTGTATTTAATACTATAAGCATCCAAACCTTCTATTTCAGCTGCTTCAAAACTGGTAATTTCGCAATCTTCGATGTATGCTGCAAATTCCGTTTCGAAAATTTCTTGTGTATAAACTTCAACTGCCGATTCTGTTCCTACAAAACTTGTAGCTATAAAGGAATTCATATCCTCATTAGCAAACATACCCATACCTTCAAATGTAGTTATAAAGGAAAATCCTTCAGGAATTGTAAAACTATAGCCATCTCCATAATAAATGCCTTCAACAACGCCTGTAGAAACTTCTTCGCTTACTTCTTCGCTTGACTCAGTGCTTACTTCCTCGCTAATTTCTTGACTGGATGTTTCTGAAACTACACTCACTGTAGAAGAAGTGTCTTCTTTGCTTGTGTCACTGTTGTCGTTATCACCATTGCAAGAGACAAAAGTGGATATCAGTGTAAAAATTATTACTAACATTGAGATCTTTTTAAACATTTTTTAACCTCCTTAAAAGTCTATCGGTTATTATATCGATTTAATTATTAAAAGTCAATATAAAGTTGAAATAAATAAAATATTCGGGAATATGGCAAAATAAAAATTTCAAGACATTAGTTTTTTGGCTATTTATCCTACAATTAAAGAAAAAATTCATAAATAAAACGAATAAAATTAACAGTAATGCAAATAATCTTTTTATCCCTATAATGGTAAAAATAAAAAATATACAACGATCAGACTGTCAAATATTAATTTTTATAAGTATATTAAGCCATTTTTTGTAAACAATAGTTACTGTAAATAAAAAATAATTAAAAAATCGCAAAAAACACAGATAGTGTATACAATCGTTAAAAATTCGGAGGAAAGTTTGAAAAATGTTTTCGAACCTGGTTATATGCTTATTGCTAATTTTTAAAGAAAATATTTCAATAGCTTTAAGTATACTTCCCACTCCCTTATGAAAGGAATGGTCATAAAAATGAAAGCCACAGGAATTGTGAGAAGAATAGATGATCTTGGAAGAATAGTAATACCAAAGGAAATCCGCCGCAGCCTTCGAATACGCGAAGGCGAACCGCTGGAAATATTTACCGATAAGGAAGGCGGCGTTGTATTTAAAAAGTATTCCCCGATTGGTGAGGTCGGCGAGTTCACAATGCAATATGCAGAAGCTATCAACAAGTCAAGCGGAATACCCGTTGCAATCTGCGACCTTGACAATATAATAGCGGTTGCTGGTGTATCCAAAAAAGATTATCTCGAAAAACCCATATCGTCACAAATGTCAAATTTGCTTGAAAGACGGCAAATATATACCTCAACTTCTAACGTGGATGAACTATCCATAACCGAAGATTCGGAAGGAAGAGTATCTTATCTTTCACCGATTATTTCGGAAGGAAGTGTTGTAGGAGCCGTTATGGCTCTGAAAAGTTCTGAAAAGCCACTTTCTGACGAAACAGACAAAAAGCTCATTAACACAGGCGCGTTATTTTTATCAAAACAACTCGAAGTATAAAATAAATATTTAAAACCTACCTTAAATAAAACTGCTGTTAAATTGTCCTGAAAAGGAAACTTAGCGGTGGTTTTTATTTGTCAGGAATATCAAAAGTTATATTATGAGAATTAATAAAAGGACACTTCCGCCCGTGTACAATGAATCTTCGATTCATATACAGTTTACGCTTTTTCATATGCATAAAAATTGAAAATAAAAAACAAATTATCCGATGATACTTATTAAAACATATTGAAATTTATTTAATTTTATATTAGAATATGGTTATAAAGAAAATAAGTATAACTATTAAGAAATTAAATGTAACAAAAATTTATAGTAAAAGGTGTAACGATACTAAATAGATGAGATGAAGAGATAATATATTCTTGAAATAACTTCAGATTATAATTTTTTAAAAAGTGAGGAATTATTTTGAAAAAGCTAGTAGCGTCCTTAATATCAATACTTTTTTTAATTGGGTGTGTGAGCGAAGCCCCTATAACTGACAATACTGATAGAAGAATAGAATCAGAGTATTCAGAAGTAGAATATACTTTATATGTGATATATACCTTTAATAAAGTATAGGATATTACAATGAAAACTTTGAAAAAATACTTTTTGATTACCGCAGGAACTTTGTCTTTGATTTTAGGAATTATCGGAGTGTTTATACCTGTGCTGCCAACAACTCCATTTTTATTGCTTTCCTCGTTTTGTTATATGAAAGGCTCTGAGCGTTTATATAGGTGGCTTATCAATAGCAAGCAATTCGGTACTTTTATAACCAATTATACAAAATATAAAGTTATTAAGAAAAATACGAAAATCGTATCATTAATATTTTTATGGCTTTCACTTTGTATTTCTTTCTTTTTAATTGAAGCTCTGTATATTAGGATATTAATAATAACAATAGGAATCGGAGTCAGTATTCATTTGCTTATTTTGAAAACTATAAAATAAAGGTTTTTTCCTTAATCTTATTATGGAAAAAACCTTGATATTTTTTATAATATATTATAAAATTGAAGATAAGTAAATCAATTAAGCAGGAAAATAAATGCAGATGAATAATAACTGTAACAACTGTCCGCGTGAATGTGGAATAGACCGTGAAGCCAGTTTGGGCTTTTGCGGATGCGGTAAAAAAATAAAAGTCGCCAGAGCTGCTCTGCATTTCTGGGAAGAACCATGTATAAGCGGCATTAATGGAAGCGGAACGGTGTTTTTCAGCGGTTGCACCTTGCGTTGCTGTTATTGTCAGAATTACCTAATAAGCAGTGAAGGATTTGGAAAAGAAATTTCTGTGGAACGTTTGTCGGAAATATTTCTTGAATTGCAGACAAAAGGTGCACACAATATAAATCTGGTCACGGCAACACAGTATATTTCTGATGTTTTACGTGCTTTAGACATGGTAAAAACAAAGCTACAGATACCCGTTGTTTATAACTGCGGAGGTTATGAGCGAGTTGAAACGATTAGAACGCTCAAAGGTTATGTAGATATTTATCTTCCCGATTTTAAATATAATAGTAACGACTTAGCGAAAAAATATTCGGGAGCGGATAATTATTTTGAAATAGCAACAGAAGCTATAAAAGAAATGATCGATCAGACCGACGGTATGGTTTACGATAAAAATAATACCCTTCAAAAAGGTGTAATTATCCGACATATGGTGCTTCCTGGGGCAAGAAATGATTCGATTGCTATTTTGAATTGGATTAACGAATTTCTTCCGAGGGGTAAATATTTACTTAGTCTGATGAGCCAATATACGCCAACAATTAAAAGCTGTGAACATAAAGAAATCAATCGAAAAATAACTACCTTTGAATATAATTCGGTGGTTAATGAAGCAATAAGGCTTGGGCTTACCAATTGCTTTATACAACAGAGAAGCAGCGCGAATATTGATTATACACCGCTTTTTGACTTCGAAGGTATTTAAGTATTATAAAATTTTAGGAGATAAAAGTTTGAAAAATAAATTTTTAACACGGTTTTGTGCCTTTGACTTTAATGGAAAGTCAATCCGGTTGTTGCCGCTAATCCGACATCGGATAGGCACAATTCTAACGTATGAAAGAATTTCTTTCATACGATGCGGTAGGCATAAACGCCACGGAAAGGCATGGCAATAAATATGGCATTATTACACGTAAACTTTTTTTCCAATGTACTAGGAGTAAACACAAATATGGAGGTCATTCTTCCACAAAAGGCGTATTTTACTCTACCAGACAAAGAAAGCTATCCTGTGTTGTACCTTTTACACGGTATGAGTGACGATTGCACGATTTGGGCTCGCCGCACTTCAATTGAAAGATATGCGACTAATTACGGAATAGCGGTTGTCATGCCGTCGGCACAACTTTCCTGGTATTCCGACATGGCGTACGGCGGAAGGTTTTTCACCTTCTTTTCGGAGGAATTGCCGGATATTGTACATGACTTTTTCCCAAGAATAAGCAAAAAAAGGGAGGACACTTTTGTTGCAGGACTTTCTATGGGCGGATACGGCGCATTCAAGCTTGCCTTCCGCAAGCCAGAGAATTATGCTTTCGCAGGTGCTTTATCGGGTGCATTTGATGTAAAAAATAAAGTTATAATTCAGGAAGTATGGGATCTGGCTTTCGGGTCAAACGACAAAATAGACGGCAGTGTGAATGACTTGTTTTTCTTGTCGCAAGAACTAAAAAAATCAATAAAAGAGATACCACAGTTATATTTTTCATATGGAAAAGATGACGAGCTTGTATATGCCGGAAATAAACGTATGGAAAAACATCTGACCGAACTAGGAATAGAACATATCTGCCAGGAGCACGAAGGAAGCCATACCTGGGAATTCTGGGACGAGCATATCAAAGATATTCTTGCAAATCTGCCTATAAAAAAATAATTATTTTTTATACCTTGCACCAAAATACCGCTTTCAATCGATTTATGAGTGAAGGGGTGAGAGAGCTTTTTGGAAAGAACATTAGTCGACAATGATCTTTTTCGTAAGAGGGTACAGCTTTTCGGTGATACTGTACTTAAAGTCGCATTTAACCGCCTGCAGAATTACTCCGATGCGGAGGATATTACGCAGGAGGTTTTTATCGCACTTTATTCAACGCACAAAGAATTTGAGAATAACGAGCATTTAAAAGCGTGGCTTATCAGAGTTACGATAAACAAGTGCAACGATCTTAAAAAATCTTTTTGGCAAAGTCATACCGAACCTTTAAACGAAAATGAAGCTATCTCATTTGACCAGACGAACAATTTTGTTTTGTCCGAGCTGAAAAAACTTGCACCCGCCTACAGGGATGTTATTTATCTTTATTATTACGAAGGGTATAAGATAAACGAAATCGCTGAAATGACAGGTGTGAGCATAAATACAGCGTCCTCGCGCCTTAAAAGAGCGCGTAAGAAGCTGGGACTCATTTTAGGAGGAGCGGAAACGGTATGAATGAAAACGATTATAAAAACACCCTAGAAAAAATCATTTTATCTGATCAAAAAAAGAACGATATTGCGAATAATATTATTATAACAAACAATTCCACATGGCTTGGGAGCAACAAAAAATACCGCTCAAGCGGAAAACAAGCGGCAATTCTGATTGTGTCTATGCTATTGGTTTATGCTGTTATATTTACTACTTTGTTTGTGTTTAACAACGAAAAAAATAAACCTATGTTTATTGATGAAAGTAATTCATCACAAGAAACATCAAAGATTGATGGACATCAAACAAGCGAACAGCCCACTTCTACCTTATCCGATATTTCCTTTGAAACAACATCGGTTAATGAGGTTTCTTATCCAATCGAATCCATAACTTTTTATTTACCCAACAAAAATGCTGATGGATTTACTACAATGGATTACGAGTGTGAAAGCACACCGATAAAAATAGTTTTAAAATTAGTCGAAAAAGGTGCGTTACCCGAAGGAAGCGAACTTAATTCGGTTGAAACAATTCAAAACTTTAAAAAAGTAATAATTGACATGAACGCAACATTTGCTGCCGGAATCACAAGTTCAGGTAGCACAAAAGAATACTTGTATATGGGCTCGCTGGTTAATACACTCCTAGAATATTACGATGCTGATGAGATAACTCTTACTGTTGCAGGAAAGATCCTTGAAACAGGGCATAATATTTATGATCTTCCACTTACTAAATTTACAAGTTCGCTTGAACCGATTAAAGCCGACTTTTACGTTCCAAACGATAAAGCAGATGGATTTAATGTGTTCAACTATGAATATGATGGAACTATGGAAGGTTTAATTAAAAAGCTAATAGAACTCGGAGCGTTGCCTAAGAATACGGTTGTAAATTCTTTTAAAGTAGAAAAAGATACTATTAAAATCGACTTGTCTTCAGCTTTTGGTAACAAATTAATGAGTACCGGCACAGCAGGTGAAGATATGCTAGTCGGCTCATTGGTAAACACACTTATAAAATGTTATGGGGTAAAAACAGTCAGTTTTACAGTAAACGGTAGTATAGTGAAAACAGGGCATAATGTTTATGATTATCCTCTTTCAATGTTTGGTGATTTAACAAGTTCGGTTGGACCGATTAAAGCAGACTTTTACGTTCCAAACGATAAAGCAAATGGTTTTAATGTGTTCAACTATGAATATGACGGAACTATGGAAGGTTTAATTAAAAAGCTAATAGAACTCGGAGCGTTGCCTAAGAATACGGTTGTAAATTCTTTTAAAGTAGAAAAAGATACTATTAAAATCGACTTATCTTCATCTTTTGGTAACAAATTAAAGAGTACCGGCACAGCAGGAGAGTATATGCTGGTCGGCTCATTGGTAAACACACTTNNAAAAACAGTCAGTTTTACAGTAAATGGTAAGATAGTGGAGACAGGGCACATCAAATATGATTTTGCATATTCCTTCTTCAAAAATACAAATTAAATAAAAATTATAAAAAATTATAATATCATCTCAAGTGTTCTCTTTTGTTCTATCATTCCCAGCTTTTCATAGAAACTCAAGGCATTGTCGTTGCCTGACCAGACATTAAGTGTTATATTATAACAGCCCTGTTTCTCTGCGTAATTACATGCGTGAGTATACAGGGCTTTACCTATACCCGAGCCGCGTATATTTTCGTCAATGCAAAGGTCGTCTATGTATAGGGTTTTTATGTCCTGCATTATAACATGATCCTTATACTCCTGCATAAAGCAGAAAATATAGCCCAAGGCGGTGTCGTACTCATCTGAAGCTATAAATACAGTTACCTTGTCATTACATAAAAGAGCTGTCAAGTCATTTTCGTTATACTTTTTTGAACCTGCTTTAAATAAATCAGGACGTGAGTCGTTATGTATCTGGGCAACCTGCTTAAGAAGAACAATAATACGTGGTATATCTTTTTCACATGCTTTTCTTATTGTAAAATCCAACGTCTTTAACCTTCTCTCAGAATTCTTGCCTATCCCTTTATAAACTTCATTATCTTTTTTATATCTGCATTGGGATTTAGTTTGTATATTTGTTCCTTGATATTTTCATATGCATCCAAGGGGAGTATTGAGTCAGCTTTTTGAAAAACATCGGCATCGAAGAAATTTTCCACCCTGCAAAAAACGGTGGAAAACCAGCCATATTCCGCTCCATAANNGAAACCCAGCCATATTCCGCTCCATAAATAGAAGTCTTTTGTTCACTACCGCACATTGTTATAAACATCCGCATTTGTAGTTCAGTTAATGCTCGGTCAAATTTCGATTTATCTTCTTTTGAAATACTACCAAGCTGTTTTAACATATGCAGTGGTAGGGAATCATGTTCCTCAAGAAGCTGATAAATCCGCTTTGCATAATTACTTAAAATTCCGTTATTATATGTATCCTCGAAGAATTCTCCGTTTCTTCGCACTGCAAGAAAATATGGGTACCATTCTTTAGTTATATAGCCACTTTTGTTAAAGAATACTTTCGCATATGCGATATCATTACGCTCGTTTAAAACACGCATCCGCCATTCCCATGGATCGGTCTCGGGGTTTTCTGTATGCCAGACTATATTTTCACCAAATTGAGAGCATAAAGAAAAAATACCCTCATCATTACTTCCAACCATTGAAAAACCAGCTTCTAACAAAGCGGCTAAAAAATCGTTAAAACAATTTATTCTTTTCAAAAACAGCGCATCTTTCTGTCTTATACTGTTTCTTAAAAGAATTAGTATTAAACTCGGTTATTTTTTATTATACGGAAAAGTAATTAAGCTGTCAACCAAAAATAACAGCAAGTCTATTTATTTTAGCCTTGCTGTATGCTTTTATTTATAATTTATATGTTAGTTTGCTGAGGAATATTTTGAGAAGATACATGAGTAGATGATTCATTGGTAAATTCTTTACTTCCGATCTGACTTAAACCTACTTGAATTAAGACAAGTATTATAATCCAGGCGATTATTATCAATACATCCTGTACCAGGAAGATTTTTTGTGCTAACTCACCTAAATCAATAGGCATATCCCAAATTGAATGGAGTATTACTGTAATTCCAAAAAATGAAAGAAACTTCTTATCTATAATCATAGAAGAATTAAACGTTTTATTCTTCTTAACTAACATAAGAGCTGCTCCGTAAATTGCTGCCCATGCAACATGTCCGCCAGGTGCTAAAATAGCTCTGAGATATAGTACATCCTTCATGGTATCATAATCATAATTGAAAAAAAATTCAAATATGTATCCAACTGTTTCAAAGGTTGCAAAGCCTGCACCGACAGCAGCACCGATTAATAATCCGTTAAGCATATATTTAAGATTGGGCATTTTAGCTATACAGTAAACAACAATCGCTGCTTTCCCGACTTCCTCTATAATGCCTGTAAGTATAGCGGCGACATAATGGTCGTCACTTCCTTCTGTTATACTATACAGAAAAAGTGTTATTACAAGTGAAGCACCGCCGCCGACAAAGAATATTTTTGAGATATCGTAAAAGCTGATATTTCTGGGGGCGTTAACCTCAAGGAAAAATATTATAAGGGCAAAAGGAACCATTATAGCACCGACAAACATCATACCGGGTAAAGCCTTGCCGTTATCAAAAAGCTCAACACATATTTGCAGAAGCAGAAAGGTAATTGCAAACATTAGACATACACGGGTATAAAGCCAGGGCTTTGGCCAAGACGAGGATATCTCGCTTTCTTTAGGGGTAGTATTTTTTGTTCCGCAGGTAAATATCTCGGTGGCAGCTTCTGTTGTATGCTTTTTAAATACATTACTGAATAAGTCGCGCAACCTTAAGTTAACTGCACCTTTTCCGCCGGCAAGCTCATTTATTTGTTTGGTAAACTTATTAATAACATTCTGATTGGAATTCGGATTTACATTGGAATTCACGTTTCCATTATTTGCATTACTTACATTATCGCCAACTGCATGACCGCATGAAGTACAAAATGTACTGTTTTCAACAAGCTTGGAACCACAGTTTGTGCAAAAATTCGCCATAAATAGCCCCCTAAATCAAGATATATTATTATATTAATAACAACATTATATATATGCCAATTAATAATGTCAATACTAAGCATTACTTTTTATATATTTGAAAATGTAATATTTCCAACACGAATTTTTATCTGGAAATAATTCAGTAATAAATTCGAATTTACCCTGTGAATGTTCTTTTAATTCATCAAGCGTATGTAAATAAAAATCTCTGTCATATTCTACTCCATCAATAGTAACATAGCTTGAAGATTTACTTTTTCCTGAACCGTTTCTAATAACAATAAATAAATATCCTTTATCGGATAAAATATTATAAATTCTGTCGAATGCCAGTTCAAGTTGTTCACTTGATAAATGAATAAAGCCTGCTATAACTGTACAGCCGTCAAATTTACCCAAATAAGTATAGTCATTAAGTATGTTATCCACGACAAATTTTATTTGGGGATTATGTTCTTTAGCAATATGTATGCTTACTTCACTAAAATCAATTCCTGTAACATCAGCACCTAATTTTTGCATTCTCATGCTTTCATATCCTGCACCGCAGCACAAATCCAACACTTTTGGTTTTGATGGTAAATGCTTAAAAAATTTAATCAAATAGGGTAGCATTGATTCATCTCTATACCATTTTTCGGACCATTCATTTGCTGTTTTATTATAAAAATCTTTTATACCCTTCATATTGCCCTCAATTTTATATATGCTTATAATGGTAAAAAACACCTGATGCTATAATCAGGCGTTTTCAACCTATTCAGTTATTATATTTTGTTGTATATCCTTTATTTCGTATTTTCCGTGCAGTTTGTATCCTAATACCAATAAAACCAAAAAGAAAACATTAGCACCGATATGGAAAATAATTGATAAAATTATCATTGTGACATTAAACGCAAATATCATAACTATATTACTTATTAAATAAATTAACCAACAGAGTCTAAATAACTTGTGTAACGTGATTTCATTGTATTTTTTGGATATATTTGCAAAGATTGAACAAGTAATAAAAATTATAATAAAGTCTATTGCAAAGAAAATCAAATTAAAAATATATGATGATAATTTTGTTGTATCAGAATCAAATCCGAGCATCTTCAAAAATGAGAAAATTATTAAAATAAAGGCTAGTGGTTTTGCTCTTGAGAATCTTTTATCTACTTTTGTTAGGTCAATTAAACCAAAAATAATAGTTATGTATCCAATAATATTTGCATACAAAAAAATAAAATTAAAATTTAAAATCAGATTACCCGTGAAAAGTTTTTTTATTCCCTTCATATTTATTTTTTCCGACAATGGTATAAACTGTTGTTCCATAATAATCAACCCCTATTATTGTTTAATAAAGATAATTATATAGTAATAAAAAATTTTTGTCAATTTAATTTTAAGTTATTTTATTATTTAAATTTTATAATCTTATAGAAGATGCAAAGGATTATGTTGATGAAAATTAAAAAATAATGTACAGGAGGTTTTTTACTCGTCCATATATAAAAATAAGATCCCCAATATAAAAAAGGAGATCCTAATAATTAATATTTCTAAATTATAATCCTAAAACTATATTTGATGCTTCCAAGTCTTTATTAATCATTTCTGTAGGATTATAAGCTTGATAATAACCTTTTTGTATCATATAAAAAGAAATTCTTTCGTGTATATTTACAGCATCATTAAGATGTCTTTTTAAAATATCTCTGACTTGAGGAGTAGAAGCCTCAGTAAGAGCTGTAGCATAATTTACTACACCATTTTTTGCTGAAATTAAAAAATCAGTTGCTATAACCTGTTCTGTCATATTGCTCATACCTGCAATATTTTGAATTATATTAGCCATTATTTTTACCTCCTTTTTTATTTTTGTGTTGAATACTCTGACATTTTTATCAAACTCTCAAGGTCTCTTATCTGCTGCTGAGAAACAGTTACGTCCTGTTGTAATATCGATTTTAACTCTTCATCATTTACCATAGCATTCATTGTAGATGATTTTGTTGCACATATATTTTTAAAAGTTAATAATTCGTGTAAATCAAAGGTCTCGTGTGGTGCGATTTTATTTGTTGAATTCAAAAAACTCACCTCCTTCTATATTATTATTAACTATGAGTATCTTTTTATCCTTATAAAACACTTTTTAAAAATTTGCATACTTATAAATAAATCAAAAAACGCAGATCAAAATAATCTGCGTTTTTCCTGCATTATTATCCTATTAAATTCTAAAACCAAATCCAAGGTCTTCTTCTTCTGCGGAAAAATTCCGAGAAAAATAATATATCAATTAAATCTCTGAATAAACCTCTGCGTCTGAAACGGCGACCACGGAAAAATGGTGAACGTGTTATAACTTCAGAAACTGTTTGATCTGCATCTGCTCTTTGTTCGTATTCACGTGCATATTCTTGCAAATCGGGATACATTTCCATCAGCATGTTAGCGATGTTTTCGGATATTTGGTCCAGCATCTCCTGACTTGGTGGTGTATCACCATAATAGGAATCCATTTGATCACATATCATCATGATATAGGGTTGAATCTTGTAAAATACATCCGGATAAATTCTAGCAAAATCCGGCATTTCCATTTTGTTTATGTTGTTACTATTCAATTATTCTCCTCCAGTTTTTTAGGGTGTTCACTCCTATTATATGAACCGGAGAAAAATGAGTTACTATGACGAAAATAGTTTGTTTTTTTATTATTTTATCTTTATATGCGATTTTCCATTTTTAAAAGCTAAAAAATTCTGTTTTTTATTATTTATATGGTTGCTTTATTATATATAAAAATTATATTACTTGAAAAATATAAAACTTCAGATAATCGGTCTCAGGAACATTCCACAAAATTGGGTGGTCAGCGGATTGCTGGCGCACTTCGATCTGCTTTAGCTGCACATTAGCCTCGGTTGCGGCGGTTTGCAGCATTTTTTCAAACATCTTATTATCCATAAAATGCGAACAGGAGCAGGTTGCGAGATATCCGCCGCGTGGCAGCAGCTTCATTGCGCGATAATTAATTTCTTTATATCCGCCCTGCGCGTTTCTTATTGTCTTGCGGCTTTTTGTAAATGCAGGAGGGTCAAGGATAATAAAATCATATGGACTTTTTTTAGTTTCTGCTAATTGCGGCAATAGGTCAAATACATCAGCGGTAAGAAAATCTATTCGTTCACCAAAACAATTTCGTTCAGCGTTCTGCTTAGCCTGTGCAATAGCTGTTTTTGAAACATCAACCGCTGTAACGTGTTCCGCACCACCCATCAAAGCATTAAACGCAAACGAACCTGTATGTGTAAAGCAGTCAAGAACATATTTACCACGTGACAGACGGGCAATCTCAAGACGATTGTATTTCTGGTCTAGAAAATAACCTGTCTTCTGTCCGTTCTCGAAGTCGACCTCGTATTTAACACCGTTTTCAATTATCTCAGTTTTGGTCTCGGTTGGATGTACAATATCATCAAGCTCATACCATCCCTTGTATTCGTCAAGTCCTTCCAAAGCGCGGATTGCAACATCATTTCTTTCGTAAACGCCGTCTATTTTCTCTCCCATTTCGGCAAGGATTTTAATTAATAATTGAAAAACTATACCTTTTATTTTATCCATACCAAAGGAAAGCACCTGTGAAACAAGTATTTTTTCAAAGCGGTCAACGGTTAGTCCGGGCAGTCCGTCCGCTTCTCCGAAAATAAGTCTGCAGCAGGAAAAGTCATCACGCATAACCGTTTTTCTATAATTGACAGCATAACGAAGCCTGCGTTCAAAAAACGCTTCGTCGAATTTATCGTTCGCATTTGAGGACAAAACTCTTATACGGATTTTACTTTTCTCACTGTAGAATCCTGTTCCTAAATACGAGCCTTTTTGCGACAAAACATCCACAAGCGAACCGTTTTCTATTTCAGGTAACTCGGAAGTTATTTCCTCAGCATATACCCATGGGTGACCACTTTTAAGTGCGATTTCTGCTTTTGGTGTAACTGTGTATGTCGGATATATTCTTTTTGTATTCATTTATTTCCCTTTTACTTCTTCAATTAAATATAAGAGATTACTGTTTTTATAAAATTTAAACTTATATGTTTTTCCATCCACTATATTAGTTTCTAATTGCCATAAATTATATACATTGTCATCGTTTATAAATATAACAGTTGAACTTCTGCCGTCATTTCCCGAGGTAGCTTCCTCAACTACAGATGTAATGTATAAGTCCTCGGAGACAAGGTCTTTTGTTGCGTTTCCCGCATCTAAATACAAGTTATATATAAAAAAACACAATCCGGCGATTAATATCAGATTCAAAATAAGTGATTTTACATTCTTTTTTATTATTCTGTATATAAGATATATAATCAAAAACAGAGCTATCAAAGCAAAATCAATATTTAAAAACACTTCGTTATACAATACTTTTACATCTAAATCATCAGTGAATAAAGGAATAAAAATTGATATAATAACAATCAATAAAGGAATGCAGATTAATAAAGCTCTGCCTAACTTTTCTTTTTTTGTGCTTTCATGCTTAATATTTTTATTATCCATAAAAAATCCTTTGATTCCAATTATTATTACAAGATTATAGCATGAATTTATAAAAATTACAACATATAGCTTACAAACGTGGCTATCAATAACAAAAAAAACAACCGCTTTTGTAAATTTAACAAGAGCGGTTGACTTTATAAGCTATTTATGGAAATTAATTACTATACCTCATAATTTTATATGGAGCTTCAATTGTTTTAGTTGAAGATAAAAACGCCCATCTGCCTTCAATTTCTTTTAGCTCATAAATATAGGTGTGCGATTTGATTGTCTTAGCTGAGTCAGCATAATACTGCACGGTAACTTTGGTCATTTCGTTTTCTTTTATTTCGGACACAATGTCATAAAACGTGTAGCTACCCCCATGTCCCAATATATAATAAAGACCGTCAATATAATCACCGAGACCGTCTGGTTGAAAATCCTTTATACCAAATAGTTTTAAAGCATAGTTTTGTATTTGCTCAAG
Source organism: Clostridiales bacterium (assembly GCA_003452915.1). Taxonomy (GTDB): domain Bacteria; phylum Bacillota; class Clostridia; order Oscillospirales; family CAG-382; genus UBA1049. The sequence continues at coordinate 34,383 of DMMZ01000010.1, forward strand.
TGTTAATGGTCCATTGATGACTAAATATTCATAAACAGATATTAGATATTGATTTTTGTATTGATCATTTACTTCATCGTAATTAATTACATCTATACCAAGCATATTAATATATCTGGATATATCTTTCTCAATAGGTGTTTCTGGTATATTTACATTAGCAGTAAAACCACCTGTAATTTGAGGAATAAAGGTATATTCACCTACAGGCATTGTGTCCAGTCCGCTTGAAATTATCTCGAACTTAAAGGTTATAATTTCATATTCGCCTTTTGTTATGGTATATTCACCGATTTCAAGTGATTTATAAGCGTCAAAAACTCCTTTTTCAAGATCGCAAAGTTTTTCAAGCTCTGTGGTATCTTTATCAAGAAAAGCTTTAATTAATAAATAACTTAGATCTTCTTTTCCATAATAAAGACCTAACTTGTCGAAATCCTTTATATCAGTAATTGATAAATTATCATTACTTGTTTCTTCGTTTGATATTTCATCAGAAATTTCTTCGCTTGAAGACGGATCTTCGCTTGAAGTTTGTTCGCTATTATTCGAAGAGGATTCTTCGCTTGATGAGTTTTCCTGTCTATCTTCCTTTATACACGAAAAAAACGTAGTCAAGAGAACACAAATAACAAGAAAAAGTGTTGTAATAATACGACGCTTCATAATAATCTCCATATTTTAAATTATTTTCTATATTATAATAGTGGTAAAAAAATGGATATTTGTTTCAAATGGCAGATAAATACTTTTATAATAGGCTAATCATGAAGTCTTAATACAAAAGTTTTTCTTCTAATATAATCACTTCATTAATATCAGCAAGAACCTGCTTTTTTTATTTTGTTTAAGTATATCAATTTTATCCATGTTAACCTTTCAACTTTTTTGTAAAGCAAATTACTCTATTTGCTTCTGAAAAACCTATTTTCATATGGAAGTTATAACTGTCTGTGTTATCAAGTTCGCAGTCACTTGCAAATTCGGAACAATTTTTACTTAATGCCCAGTTTTCACAAATCCTGACGAGATTTTTAGCAATGCCTTTCTTCCGATACTCGGGTAAAACGAAATTCCTTCAAGATACCCGACAATTCCTCCGCCTGTTCCTTCGACATAATCATATCTAAGAGAACATTGAGTAAAACCGACTGCAAGATCTTTGTCATATGCAAGAAAGAAAGCTTCACTTTTATTAGTAATTGAAGATTTCATTTCACATAACAAATCATCATAATTATGATTAGGGTATAAGAGAAATGCGAGTTTAGATATAATTTCAATGTCGCATTCCGTAGCTTGTCTGTATTCTATGCTCAATTAATCCTTTCATAATAATTTACTCATTCGCTTTTCCAGTGATTTCATCAATTATAATCTTACATATTGTAGTTTGTGACATCCATTTCGAAACAGCATTTTCAAATTCTGCAATATTTTCTTTTGCATACTTTTCACAAATTTCTTTTAGAGCAAATAGTTTTTCGTCAGGATCGTTTATAATAAAGCACTTACCGAAAACCACAGCACTCTCAAATTTGGTTATAAAATCTTTAGGCACAAGTTTGATATTTCTGACGCAGGAAAGGCAAACATTGCTGTTTTTTATTATATTATCAAGTTTTTTTCCCTCTGTTGCACAATGAAAATATATTACATCATCATATAGAACGGGTGAAATAGGAATACAGTACGGTGTGTTATCATTATTTAACGTAGCAAGTGTTGCATATTCGCATTCCCTTACAACATTTAATGCAAAATCTTTATCTTTTTGTCTGTCTTTTCTTCTCATTAAAATCTCCTTTATACTTTAAATATTTATCTGTCCAGCCTCTCCAGCAGCTCGCCGAACCACTTTTCAGCAAGAGTAATTCTTTCTTCTATATCTTTAACAGATGTAATTTTTGCGAAAAATTCTAGCTTGGAAACCTCTGATTGGGGCAAATGATGCGAAATATGTATAAGATAATAATCGGTATTGGCAGGGGTATATATAAGACGCAGCAGGTCTATAAGCGGTTCCAGTACATAACGGTTGTAATATGCATAGCTCTCTAAATATTGTTTTCTGAGTACATATTTTTTCACCCTAGAGTGCTGATTATAGCGATATTTACATTCGTTTAATCGTGCTTTATTACTAGTTTCAAATTCTAAAGGATTATAATCCTTAAAATTAATAACATTTGCTTTATCAAAAATTACTTTTACTGTTTCAATTGAATTACCTTTAATAAACAGACATTCATCATTTGGACGGCTGTGCAGCTGCCAGCAGAAATCAATCATAAGATACTCTGAACATCCTGCTAAATGATACACGCGTTGTCTGATTTTTGGATGATTATGAATTGATATAGATTTATAATCAATTTCTGCAATCTCAGACAACGCAGTTTCAACAGCTTCATATGCCTGCTGCTCAAAAACATCCTCAAAATCTACCCAAAAATCAATATCCGAATATTCATCAACAGTATTATTCGCGTCGGAACCTTCAAGCCACATTGCATAAATATAATTAAGCGGCTCTAACTTTTCTTTAAGTTTATCAATAATTTGATAACGATTAATCATATTCTATCTCCTATAAAAAATTATCTACCTAATTTTATTTTACCGCTTGTGATATCATGTATGACTTCTATATGACTTCTATTAGAAAGGTATGTTAAAAATCCTCCAAAAAGTAAACCATATCATTAACTGTGTCTTTAAACCCGAATTTTTCGTATATAGGTCTGCCCATGCTAGTTGCGTTCAGGGTAATTTTCTTACAATTTCTCGCTTTCGCTTCTTCTATTATCATATAGAATAATTTTGTCGCTATTCCGTTTCTTCGATAATCGGGTAGGGTATACATGTTCTGAATAAAAGCCACTTTTCCGCTTATGTTATTATTGTTAGGTGGAACGCTGTAGAAGCATATTCCGCTGGTACCAACCAATTTTTTGCCATCAAAAGCAAGAAAAGCTGTGAATGTATTACCTACAATCGATTTCTCGAAGAAATCTTTATTAATTATATACAATAATTCTTTTTCGCTGGAACTCATTTCAGCGTTATATTCATGTAAAAATTCTATTCTTGTTTTAGCAAGTAACTCTGCGTCGGTAAGCAGAACTCTTCTGTATGTAATGTTCATTACTTTATTCCTCTAATTTAATTGCAATTTCTTTTACCTTATTTAAGGCATCAGTATCATCTTTAGCAGGTACATTATCTGTATTGTGACTTAAAACACAATCAAGGTAATCCGCACCCATTACACGAAGTAATAATTTGGCGGTTTTTAAAGCCTGATCGCCCGTACCATTACCTCCGCCAACAAGGAAAACAACTCCGTTACGCTTTTTATTACTGAGAAAAACCTCATTCCGTTTATATTTTGTAGTATAAAAGAATTGTAATCTGCTCATAAAATTCAATAAAGAGCCAGTAAGCTCGGCAAAATATATTGGCGACGCTATAATAATATTATCCGTCTCATCAATTAAACGATATACATCCTGCATACCGTCTTTTATTACACATGCTTGATTTTCCCAGCAATACCGGCAGTCATTGCAGGGTTTTATATCCGTAAAGAAAGTATCTATCTGAATTATTTCACCCTGTAGATGCTTTTTAAATTCCGATAATAATGTTATTGTATCACCATTTTTACGAGGTGAACCGTTAATTATAAGTGTTTTCACATTAAAACTCCGTAAAATTATTCAGATTTTTTATCGCTTTTGTTGCTATGTATTGTGAAGTAAATTCACGCAGGATACCGTAACCTTCTCTGTCACGGTCTTCATATAAATCTGTAAGTATAAACCCTGACTTAAGCTGTCCACCGATTTATTCTTTCTAGTGAGTGCGAGAATTGTTTGCTTCATAATTCTCTACCATTCTTTTATATTACTTCACTCATTTTCAATTTCATTTTCTTCTGCCATCGGACATTCAAGTAAGCAAATACCGCAATCGTTACAGTTCATATGTTTAATCGGTATAGGAAAACCATAATCACCGTCTTTGATATTTAAATCTCCAAACGGACACATACTGATACATGCCATGCAGCCGATACACCTGTAGCTATTTACTATACTATCTATATTATTATTATCTTGTTTCATATAATACTCAATATATTTTATTATTAAAAAGCTAAATTATTATAACTTATTATCAAACAAAAAACAATAATAAAATATAACACAGAACTATTTTACAAATATAATGAATATAATATAATTATAGGTAATACTGCTTCTCTTAAAAAGGTCTTAGGAGGTTACTGTATGAATGAAAAATTCACTATAATAGATTATTTTATCCTGCATTCAATCGGATTTGGAAAAAACGGTTTAAATATTGGGCAGATTATGAAGCTGTGTAATTTACTTACTCACGAAAAAAATACATCCAATGAATTTTGTGGAGCAATAAACAAGCTCATTTTAAATGACTATTTAAAAATTGAAAACTGCAAGTATTTTACTACCGAAAAGGCAAAAAAATTCTACGAAACAAATAAAAATCCGAACGAGAACTACCAGAACGCCGCTTACAGACTGGGAAATTTATTTGTAAAGTTATAAGATTTTATAATACATAAAAACAACCCTTACCATTTATTTGATAAAGGTTGTTTTAATTTGTTTAAAAATCCCATTTATTAATCAGAGTATCAATTTGATCGGTGAATTTCTTTATATCCTTATTAGCTGCATGCTCGTGCTTGTTAATAACCGCAAGAAGCCGTCTGCCTGCTGCTTCAAGGTGTGCAAAGGTAGAGGAAACATGCTTTTTGTGCTCGTTTATTATTTTCCTTAACGGTAAGCTACCTTCGAAAACCAGCTTGTTGTTTAACAAGTCAAACTCAGCTTCGGGATTGGGTATATATGTATTATAACCATACGAATCAAGCGCAACTTTAAAAGCATTTGCCGATTCTTCTTCACTATGAACAATAAAAACCTTTTTTGGCTTAACTTTGAAAGCCGAAACCCATTTTATCAACCCTGTTCTGTCTGCATGAGCGGAAAGTCCGCTAAAACTATAAATAGTTGCTTTAACAGCGATTTCTTCTCCAAACAGCTTGACCTTTTTTACTCCGTCCAAAATAATACGTCCGAGAGTGCCGTTTGCCTGATAGCCAACAAATACTACCGAACTGTTTGACCTCCATAAATTATGCTTTAAATGGTGGCGAATACGTCCTGCTTCGCACATACCGCTAGAAGAAATAATAACCTTGGGAGTAATGTCAGCATTAATTAGCTTTGACGCTTCCGATGATTGAGTAAAATGAAGATTATTAAACGAAAGGGGATTGACTCCTCTTTCGATGACAGCTTCTGTTTCCTCATCGGCGTAATCATTCAAATCCTCGCTGTATATTTTTGTTGCTGCAATTGAAAGGGGACTGTCAACATAAACAGCGAAATCAGGAATACTGTGTATCAACTTTTGCTCTTTAATTTTACGAATATAATAGAGAAGCTGTTGTGTTCTGCCAACTGAAAAGGAAGGGATAATAACATTTCCGCCCTTTATAAATGTTGACTCGAATATCTGCGCTAATTCAACAGTATAATTCTCGCTTGGCTCATGCTCACGGTTACCATAAGTAGCTTCCATTACTACATAATCTGCTTGTTCGAGATATTGTGGATCATTTATTATCGGTTGATTTATATTACCTATATCGCCTGAAAATACAATCGTTTCTTTTTTGCCGTTTTCCTCAATGTAGACGCTTATTGATGCTGAGCCGAGCAGATGCCCCACATCGGTAAAGACAATGTCAACACCCTTACATAGATTAACTTTTGTGTCATATTCGTGCGGTAAAAGGTGTGTTAATGTATCTTCGACATCATCGGTAGTGTATAAAGGCTGAACTTCATCACGATCTGCACGCTTTCCTTTTTGATTTTCCCATTTAGCGTCCATTTCTTGTATTTTTGCCGAGTCACGAAGCAATATATCAATGAGCTTACAGGTTGCGCTTGTTGCAATAATCGGTCCTTTGTAACCTTTCTTTACAAGCAAAGGCAGACGACCGCTATGGTCGATATGTGCATGTGTTAACAATACATAATCGACTTCGGCAGGATTAAAACCGAAATTCTCATTTTCACACTCATCACAACCTTGCTTCATTCCGCAGTCGATAAGTATCTTTTTACCACAAGCGGAAAGCATAAAACAACTTCCGGTCACATTCTTAGCAGCACCGTAAAACGTTAAATTCATATGTATAAACCTCCATTGTTTATAAAGTCAAAACCATGCAGAATATTGAATGACATAAGTTTAATTTCCATATTACACCTATTTAATAGTTTTTAAATATTATATCAGAAATCTATATCGATATCAATAATGTCCGGCTACAACTTAAAAATAATATTTTGATTTACGTTTTTATTTATTTATGGTATAATACTGCCGACATCAATAAATAGAAATTTAGAACGTCATTTAGTCGGCATTAGAAAAATGCTTCGCATTTTCACAATGTAAGAATAATTTATGGTATAATATAATTAAATTATTATAGGGTGATGACACCATGAACAAAAATACATCAGCAATACTTATGGCAATAATGGCAGCGGTACTTTTTGGATTAAGTTCACCAATATCTAAACTATTACTAACTAAAATATCTCCAGTATTAATAGCATCACTACTTTATTTTGGTGCTGGCTTAGGTATGTTATTAATTAATATCGGAAAGAAAATTTATAAAAAAGAACAAATTGAAGCAAGGATGACACAAAAAGAATTACCTTATATAATTGGTATGATTATTCTTGATGTTGCTGCACCTGTCAGCTTATTGATAGGGATAAATATGACAACATCTGCAAACGCATCTTTATTAAACAATTTTGAAATTGTAGCTACATCTTTTATTGCTCTAGTTATATTTAAAGAGAGCATTGGTAAGAGAATGTGGGTTGCAATTTTACTTATTACATTGTCAAGCATGATTTTATCAATTAAAGATTTTGATAGCCTTTCATTTTCGATTGGTTCAATATTTATTATACTTGCTTGTATTTGTTGGGGATTCGAAAATAATTGTACTCGTAAATTGTCCTTGAAAGATCCTATGCAAATAGTTGTTATAAAGGGCTTTGGTTCTGGTTTTATTTCTTTAATAATAGCGCTTTCATTGAATCAAAATTGTACAAACATTTTATATTTATTGATAGCTTTATTATTAGGATTTATATCATATGGTCTTAGTATATATTTTTATATTTTTGCACAACGAGAGCTTGGTGCTGCTAGAACAAGTGCATATTACGCAATAGCTCCTTTTATCGGGGTAATATTATCTATATTAATCTTTGACCAAGAAATTACTATATCATTTATTATTGCATTATTTATAATGATAATTGGTGCATATCTGGCAGTTGCAGAACGACATAGACATTTACATATACATGAAGAAATAATCCATGAACATAGGCATAGCCACAACGATAATCACCATAAACATACACATGTTGATTTATTTAATGAAGAACACAGCCATGTTCATACTCATAAAAAAATAAAACATACACATATACACACACCAGATATTCATCATACTCATTCCCATTAAAGTACAATATAAATTAATTTAAAAATAAAAAGTAAGTTTACTTTTAGAAAATTAATCATGGTATAATAATTAATTATACAAAAGTTAAGGCAATTAATATTTGAAGGGAAATGAGTAATTTGATAAAAATAAATGTAGTAGGCTGTACTGGAAAATTAGGAATTATGATCATAAAAACAATTTTAAATAAAAAGGATGTTGAGTTAATCGATGCTATTGGGCGTAAAGGTAATCAATATATAGGACAAGATATTTCGGTAATAATAGGAGGCCAAAATAGAGGAATAATAATCAGCGATAGCATTCTTGATGCAAAGGAATGTGATGTTTTTATTGACTGCACGAATGCAGAAAATTTTATAGCAAATAATATAGAACAATATAAAAAAAAGAAAAAACCTCTTGTAATTGCAACCACGGGATTTGACAATAATAGCTTAGAACAGATTAAAAAGTTGTCTGTGGAAATGCCTGTTTTACAATCAGGTAATTTTAGTATAGCATTACACGATTTCATTGAGACTCTTAAATTTGCAGTAAAAAGAATAAGTGTTGATACAGATGTACAAATAATAGAATTCCATCATAACCAGAAAAAAGATGCCCCAAGCGGAACTGCAAAGATGATTCAAGATGCTCTTATACAAAATAATATGAGATTAAATTATGATAATGTAAAAATATGTAGTGTGAGAGGTGGAAACATATTTGGCGAACATCAAGTAATTTTCGCTAATTGTAAGGACGAAGTTACAGAATATAAACATCAGGTATCATCAAGAGAAGCATTTTCCAATGGAGCTGTAGATGTGGCAAAGTGGTTGAGTAATCAACAAAATGGAGCTTATAACATGGACGATTTTTGTGGCAGGTATTCTTGAAAATAGATTATGTACATAATACAATTAAAGCCACCGTATTCGGTGGCTTTAATATATACATATTTAATAATATCTACTTTT
>DMMZ01000028.1 GCA_003452915.1 Clostridiales bacterium
AATAGGTCAATGCTGACACCTATGCCTTGCAATAGCGAGGCAGATATAAAAAATGACACCAATAAACGGGTGTCATGTTTTTTTATGTTTTGTTAAATTATACACTCTTGACTACTAAAGTAATTTTTGTTATATTCAAAGCAGAAATTAAAACACAAAAGGATTTTTATGCTATCATTCAAAAAAATCGACGAAACCGACCTTGATTTAATAAAAGAATACATGAAACGTCAACCGTTCCGATCCTGCGACTTTTCAATTTTTGGAATATTTCTCTGGGCAGATTATTATAACTACGCATATTGCATTTATGAAGACACTTTCTTTTTAAAAGGTTTGTCAGACGATAAAATCTGTGATTATGCAGTTCCGTTTGGAAAGATGTCTACCGAAAAAGCAATTGAATTAATAAAAGAATTTTGTAAACAAAACGGAGGTATACCCCGTTTTTACTTTGTCCCCGAGCCTGCAATCGAATATTTTAAAGGAGCAAATATAAGAAAGCTTGAGGGATGGTCAGATTACATTTATATAGCTGAAGATTTAAAAACACTTAAGGGACACCGCTTTAACAAAAAACGCAATCGGCTAAATAAGTTTATGAGAGGTTGTGTAAGCTGTCGTTTCGAGCCTATCACAAAAGAAAACATAGAAAAAGCAAAAGAATTTTTTGAAGTATATTTATACGAATATGCAAAAGATGATGAACGCTTTGCAGCAGAAAGTGTTCTGATTCGTAAAGCACTTGATATGTTCTTTGAGCTTGATCAAATAGGCGGTTTATTATACATTGACGATAAAGCCGTTGCCATGACTATCGGTGAAATTATCGGTGACACTCTTATTGTTCACGTTGAAAAAGCACTGCGTCAATATGATGGCGCATACGAGGCTATAAATTACGCGTTTGCAAATAACAATGCAACCGAAGGTGTTATATATATAAACCGCGAGGAGGATATGGGTGACGAAGGACTTCGTCAGGCTAAGATGGCATATAATCCGGTAATGATGATTAATAAATACGAGATAACTTTTGGGTGATTATTAAATGTTTAAAATATCAAGTATAAAACACGGTTGGTTTGATATTATTCTCAGCAATGAAGATACCGATTATTATATCTGCTCGTCCAGTGTAGGCGGATATGATACAGCAAAAGCGCTTTTAAATGCAATTTCCGATATTTATTATAAGAAAAAAAGTAGTGTAAAATTATGCTTCAATGCTGAAAATGAAGCACATATAATACATCTAGATGCCGAAAATAGTAATTTATCTATCATTATAACTGAAATAAATGACAAGCCGTTTAAATATTTAAGTGAGCAAACATCATCATTAGATACTGTAAAGCAGAGCCCACCAATTATTCAAATAAAATGTGATATTAATAATTCTATTAAAGAAGTTATTATGCAATTTACAGATATTATAATTCAGAAAAAAGTGGATGAATATAATGACAACTGGTTTCCTTTTCCGCAAGAAGAATATGATAAAATTTATAATTATTTGAAATATAGATTTTAATTAAATGCTCATTATGTGTTATTTAATAATATAACTTATAAAAATGCCTAAAATGCGTGAAATATCGCTTTTTTGCCTAATATCTATTGATTTATTCTATATTTTATGTATAATTAATAAATATATAAAGGAAAGGCAACTTTTCGGTGGGGGGATTAAAAGATGGATAAAATGACAATCATTTGGACTACCATTTTCGCTTATATAGCTATTATGGTTGCAATCGGAATCCTGAGCAGCAAAAAATCTAATAACATAAGCGATTTTACGGTCGGTGACAAAAAAGCCGGCGCATGGATGTCAGCATTTTCATACGGCACAGCATATTTTTCGGCTGTTATGTTTATTGGTTATGCTGGCGGAACCGGCTGGGGTTTTGGCCTTTGGGGAATAGCTGCCGGAATTGGAAACGCTGTTTTTGGAGCATTTTTCGCATGGCTGGTTCTTGCAAGACGCACCAGAGAATATACCCGTACAAACAACATTAAGTCTATGCCCCAGTTATTTGGAGCACGTTTTAACAGCCAATCTATGAAGCTGTTTTCTGTTATTGTTATATTTATATTTCTTCTTCCATATTCGGCTTCGGTATATAAGGGACTTACAAGTGTCTGTTCGGTACTTTTACAGGTAGACGAACAGGTTTGTATGATAGTTATTGCTGTTATAGCAGCAATTTTGGTTATTACAGGCGGATATATGGCAACACTTAAAGCCGATTTTGCTCAGGGAATTATTATGTTAGTTGGCGTAATTGCATTGATTTTCTCAATTGTCCGTGCCGAACAGGTTGGTGGTTTTTCGGAGGGTATAAAGGCGATTGCCGAGAAAACAAATGACTTGCATTTGACAACATCTAATCATATTGCACTTTGGTCAATTGTATTGATGACCTCGTTCGGAACCTGGGGCTTGCCTCAGATGGTACATAAATATTATGGTATTAAAGATGACAAGCAGGTAAAAAGAGGAACGATAATTTCCACATTTTTTGCTCTGATTGTTGCAGGTGGTGGTTATTTCATAGGCTCATTTGCAAGGTTGTTTTATAATGACCTTTCAGCAATGCCGGCTAAAAACCCAACTGATTATCTTGTACCGAATATGCTTGCAGAAGCAGGTATTTCCAATGTCCTTGTCGGTGTAGTGCTTGTTCTGTTAATCGCTGCTTCCGTATCCACTTTAGCAGCAATCACAATCACAGCATCCTCAACCTTAACTATGGATTTAATTCAACCTCGTTTTATTAAGAATAAAGAAAAGAACATAGCACCTCTTACAAAGGTTATATGCGGCTTATTCATAATATTGTCGTATATTATAGCAAACTCAAATACTCCTATTCTTGATATGATGAGTTATTCTTGGGGAATCCTTTCGGGCAGTTTCCTTGCACCTTATATGATTTCTCTTTATTCAAAGAAAATTTCTAAAAACGCAGCATGGTTTGGTATGATCGGCGGATTTGTTACGGCACTACCTCCGCTGGTGGCAAAGCTATTTAAATCAGAGTTCGCACTTGGTAGTTTTGGTCCGTTACACAAAATGGGACCGCAATTCGCTTGCGCTGCAATGATAGTTTCTATAATACTTGTACTTGTCATAACACAAATTTCACCCGCAAAGCAAGAACAGGTTGCTAAAGCATAAATACGTTTAAACAACTCAAAGAGGTAAAATAGATGCGAGATAAAATCTTCAATCCCGAAATGGAATGTATGCCTCGAAAAGAACTTGAGGCTTTACAGCTTTTACGACTTAAAGAGCTTGTTACTTATTGTGACAAGAACGTAAAGTTCTATCACGACAGATTCCAAAAGGCAAATATTACCGCTGATAGATTAAAGTCAATTTCGGACATACAATACATTCCCTACACTACAAAAACAGACCTACGTGATACATATCCTTTCGGAATGTTTTCTGTGCCAAACAAACAGCTTGTCCGTATTCACGCTTCTTCGGGAACTACAGGCAACCCGACGGTAGTCGGCTATACTAGGGAGGATCTGGAGCATTGGAGCGAGCAGGTTGCACGTCTTTGCTACGCTGTTGGAGCAACAGACGAGGATATTGTTCAGATTTGCTTTGGTTATGGAATGTTTACCGGCGCTTTAGGCTTGCATTATGGGCTTGAAAAAATCGGTTCCACCATTGTCCCCACTTCATCGGGAAATACCGACAAACAACTTAAGTTTATGCGTGATTTCGGTACGACCGTTATTGTCGCAACACCTTCTTATTGCTTGTATTTAGCTGAGGCTGCCCGAGAAAGAGAAAAAGAATTTCCAATGAAAATGTACAAGCTCAAGCTTGGCTTATTAGGCAGTGAAGGTTGTACTCCCGAAATGCGTAAGCAAATTGAAGAAAGCTGGGGCAATGACTTTTTTGCGACTGATAATTATGGCATGAGCGAGCTTAACGGTCCGGGAATGTCGGGTGAGTGTATTTACCGAGACGGATTACATATCAATGAGGATCATTATCTTTGCGAGATTATAGATTCCGCTACCGAAGCTGTACTTGATAGGGGTGCAACAGGTGAAATGGTTGTAACCGCACTTACAAAACGCGGAATTCCGATGATCAGATACCGCACTAAGGATATAACAAATATAAATTACAATACCTGCGATTGCAAAAGAACAAGCGCGAGAATGCATAAGGTTATCGGCAGAAGCGATGATATGCTGAAAATAAGGGGTGTAAATGTATTTCCATCCCAGATTGAAAGCGCATTGATAGGAATTACGGAAATAGGTCCTCATTACCAGATAGTGGTTACACGTCAGGGTTATTCTGATAACCTTGAGGTAAGAGTTGAGCTTATAGACGGTTCGTTACTTGAAAAATACGGCGAGCTGGAACGTTTACAGCATCGTATTCACGACAGAATAAAAAACATTTTAGGAATTGAGATAAAGGTTACGCTTGTTGAGCCAAAGACAATCGAGAGATTCACAGGGAAAGCACAGCGTGTAGTTGATTTAAGAAACCAATAGGAGAATCTAATGGAAAAAGTATTACTGTTGGGTAACGAAGCGGTTGCAAGAGGTCTTTATGAGGCTGGTGTAAGCGTTGTTTCCTCATACCCTGGGACACCCAGCACCGAGATTACCGAGGCAGTTTGCCGTTATAATGGAATATATTCGGAATGGGCACCTAACGAAAAGGTTGCCATTGAGGTCGCATTCGGAGCGTCTATCGCAGGTGCTCGTGCTTTTAGCGCTATGAAACATGTCGGACTTAACGTTGCAGCCGATCCGCTTTATACCGCTTCATACATAGGTGTAAACGGTGGAATGGTTTGTGCAGTTGCGGACGATCCGGGTATGCACTCCTCCCAGAATGAGCAGGATTCCCGTCATCATGCTATTGCAGCAAAGGTTCCGATGCTTGAACCGAGTGATTCAGCAGAATGTCTTGACTTTACAAAAAAAGCATTTGCTTTAAGTGAACAGTTTGACACACCTGTTTTATTAAGATTGTCAACTAGAATATCACATTCACGTTCTCCGGTAGCTATATCGGAGCGAATTAACTTTGAACAAAAGCCTTATGTAAAAAACGTCGGAAAAAATGTTATGATGCCAGCAATGGCGAGAACCGCTCATGTTAAGGTTGAGGAACGCACAAAGAAATTGATTGAATGGGCGGATACAACCGCATTTGAGCTTGGTATCAACAAACTTTATATGTTTGATAAGAAAATCGGTGTTATCGCTGCAGGAAGTGCATATGCTTACGCAAGAGAAGCTCTCGGCGAAAAGGCAAGCTACCTAAAATTAGGCATTGTAAATCCACTTCCAGTAAAGCCAATCCTTGACTTTGCAAAGCAGGTCGATACCATTTATGTAATTGAAGAGCTGGATGATATTATAGAAACACACTGTATCAAACTTGGTGTAAAAGTTATCGGAAAAGAGATATTCGGTTATTTGGGGGAGTTTTCACAAAGCATTATCGAAAAAGGTATTTTTGGAACTGTAAAGGAAAATACCTCACTTGATATAGCAATTCCGCCACGCCCTCCTGTGCTTTGTGCAGGCTGCCCTCACAGAGGACTTTATTACGCCTTGAAAAAACACAAGCTATACATAAGTGGTGATATTGGTTGTTACACACTCGGTGCACAGGCTCCTCTTTCTATGATGGATAGCTGTGTCTGTATGGGCGCGTCTGTAAGCGGTCTGCACGGCTTTAATATTGCTCGCGGCAAGGAGCAGGCAAAAAAATCTATCGCTGTTATCGGTGACTCAACATTTATGCACTCGGGCGTTACCGGACTTATAAATATTGCATACAATAAAGGTATTTCGACTGTTATTGTGCTTGATAACTCGATTACAGGCATGACAGGTCATCAGAACAACCCTGTAAACGGTCTTACCATTAAAGGAGACCAGACTGTTTCGGTCGATCTTGAAGCATTGGCTTATGCTGTCGGAATCAATCGTGTAAAAGTTGTTGATCCGTTTGATATTGAACAGGTAAAAAAGGCTGTTAGTGAAGAACTGGAAGCAGAAGAACCTTCTCTTATAATCTCGCGCCGCCCATGCGCACTCTTAAAGACAGTAAAACACAATCCTCCCATGAAAGTAGACAGAGATATCTGCACAGGCTGCAAGGCTTGTCTTCAGGTAGGCTGTCCTGCAATTTCGCAGACAAAGGCTGAAAACGGAAAAACAAAAGCGTTTATTGATAACACTCAGTGCGTCGGCTGTGAGGTTTGTGCTTCGAGCTGTAAATTCAATGCAATAAAAAAGGGAGGGAATTGATATGCCAAACGATGTAAAGAACATTCTTATTGTCGGAGTTGGCGGTCAGGGAACTCTCCTTGCCTCTAAATTGCTTGGAAAGTGCTTTTTGGAAAAAGGCTACGATGTAAAGGTCGGCGAGGTTCACGGAATGAGCCAGCGCGGCGGTTCGGTTGTAACCTATGTCAGATATGGCTTAGAGGTTTTCTCCCCTATTATAGATAAGGGTGAAGCTGATATGATAATTGCCTTTGAACAGCTTGAAGCTGCAAGATGGTTGCCATATTTAAAAAAAGACGGAGTTCTTATAATAAATACACAGATAATCAACCCAATGCCTGTAATAATGGGTGTGGCAGCATATCCCGAGAATATAATCGAAAAGTTAAAGGAAGCAGGCGTAAAGGTAATTGCGATAGATGCACTATCGTTTGCGCAAAGCTGTGGAAGCGTCAAAGCTACTAATGTTGTACTTTTAGGAGTTGCTGCAAAGGAATTAGGCTTGGGAGCGGATATTTGGCTAGAAAGTATTGCAATTACGGTTCCTCAAAAGACAATAAAGATGAATCAGGATGCTTTTCTATTAGGATATAATAGCCGACACCAATAAAGTAAAATTTTCAATGTAACTAGTCGGCATTAGAAAAATGCTACGCATTTTTACAAGGTTTAATTAATTTTATTATAAATTATTAGGAGTGAGGCGTAAATGGCAGTTTACAAACCCGAGGTTGAGTGTGCAACACGAAGCTATATAAGTGCAGTTCAATCTGCAAGATTAATAAAAATGGTTGAGAACGCGTACAACAATGTTCCTTTTTACAAGAAGAAGCTTGATGAAGCAGGTATAAAACCATCGGATATTAAATCGATTGATGATATTACAAGGCTTCCGTTTACTGTTAAAAATGACCTCAGAGACAACTATCCTTTCGGGATGTTTGCTGTTCCGCAGAGCGAACTGGTGAGAATTCACGCTTCCTCTGGTACAACAGGAAAGCAGACTGTTGTTGGTTATACAAAAGGAGATGTTGAAATCTGGGCGGAGTGTGCGGCACGTTCTATTGTAGGTGCAGGCGGAACGAAGGAAGACATAATACATATTTCCTACGGTTACGGATTGTTTACTGGTGGTTTGGGAATGCATTACGGTGCAGAGCATCTTGGTGCAACAGCACTTCCTGTTTCCTCAGGCAACACAAACAGACAGGTACAGCTTTTACAGGATTTCGGCTCAAATATAATATGTTGCACACCGTCATATGCTATGTTCATAGGCGAGACTATAAGGGATATGGGTATTGATCCAAAGAGTCTCAAGCTCCGTGCAGGTATCTTAGGTGCAGAACCCTGGACAGAGAACATGAGAAAAGAAATTGAAAAGCTTTTAGATATAAAAGCATATGACATATACGGTCTTTCCGAAATTGCCGGACCCGGTGTTTCTTTCGACTGCGAGATGCAGAATGGTATGCACATTAACGAGGATTATTTCTACCCAGAGGTTATCGATCCCGATACACTCGAGCCACTTCCTGAGGGAGAATTCGGCGAGCTTATATTTACTTGTATAGGCAAAGAAGCACTTCCTCTTATCAGATACCGAACAAGAGATATCTGTGCGTTAATAAAAGAAAAATGTTCATGTGGAAGAACAACAATACGTATGACAAAGCCAAGAGGTAGAAGCGACGATATGCTGATAATCAGGGGAGTCAACGTGTTCCCATCGCAGGTCGAGCATGTTCTGCTTGAGCTTGGAATGGATCCCAACTATTTTATTGTTGTCGACAGAAAGAACAACCTTGACATCATGGAAGTTCAGGTTGAGATAAATTCAAGTATGTTCTCTGATACTGTTGCAGGTATGGAAAGCACCAAAAAACGAATTGAAAATGCACTCCAAAGCACTCTTAATGTTCATACAACTGTCAAGCTTATGGAGCCGGGCAGTCTACCTCGTTCCGAGGGCAAGGCAAAGCGTGTCAACGATTTACGCAAATTATAATATATTGGAGGGAAAACGGTTTTTGTACTTAATTCGTCATTATTTAAACGAATCAAGCGCAAATTCTCGCTTACGGCATAAATGCCGTGGAAAGGAAGGATTATATTAATGTTTATTAAACAATTATCTGTTTTTGTAGAGAATAAATCAGGTCGCCTGGCAGAGATAACCGCAATAATTGCAGAAGCGAACATAGATATTCGTGCTCTGTCAATTGCAGATACAACCGATTTTGGCATACTGCGACTAGTAGTTGATAAGCCTGACGAGGCAGAAAAAACACTTAAAGAAGCAGGACTTACTGTTTCACTCACCAATGTAATTGCGGTCGGTATTTCCGACAAGCCGGGCGGTTTCGCAAATGCAATGAAGGTACTTGCTGAAAAAGCAATAAGCATTGAATATATGTATGCCTTTGTATCAAGAGACGCAGAACGTGCTTATCTGATTATGAGGGTAAAAGATAACGATACAGCAGCATGTATATTATTAGAGAACGGTTATGAGCTTCTCTCAGAAGACAGCGTTTATAGAATGTAAAATATAATAATAAAACCGAAGTGGTTATAACGCTTCGGTTTTATATATTCATGAAAACTGAACCCATTTAAATAATAAAACATATGTTAAAACGGGGTGAAGTTAATGGTTACTGTTAAAAATATCGTTATCAGTGATGTGCTTGAATATAACGGGGTATCTGTTTTAACTTATAAAATTGAATATCCAGAATTTGTTTCAGAGCTTTACCAAATGTCGTTAGTTGTAATTAATAAATATTACAAGACAAAAGCTCTGGAGTTTGAGAATTATTGCAAAACGGAGCTGTATAACACGATTATAACGATATATAAAACACAGCTTGAGCAAGGCATACAGATACCAAATTTCGAAGCATTACTTGAGTATAAAATAACATACTTATCACTCTGTATAATCAGTCTGTATTCCGACAGATATGAATTCGTCGGTGGTTCTCATGGACTTACGACCAGAGATTCTCAAACTTGGAATCTTCAAAAAAGCGATATAATTCAATTAAATGAACTGGTGGGCTGTCCACCTGACTATAAAATGTATATATTAAAAGCAATAAAAGATAAGATTGAGCAGGATAAAACAAATTACTTTGAGGATTATGAAAAACTAATTAAAGAAAAATTCAACGAAAACAACTTTTATTGCACGCTTAAGGGCTTAGTTATATATTTTCAGATATATGAAATTGCACCATACGCAGGTGGAATAAGTGAGTTTCTAATACTTTATAGTGACTGCATGTCGGATCCTAAAACTACTTGTTTTATATAATAAAAAATTACTGAAAATATTAAGGAATGTATTAATAATTTTATAGAATATCTTCGATATATAAAGGGGTATAAACTTGATACATAATAAAAAAGAAGTTAAAACATTAAATATAAAAGCGTTATTCTATGATTACAAGTTAAATATATCTCATAAATATGTTGAATTAATTATAGTTTTTGCAGGAATGTTTAATTTGTTTTTACTCATTCCGGATTTAACACTGGTTGACAGTAATATAAAAAGATTAAGTATTCTTATTGCAAGAGGTATCTTTTCGCTTGCTGTTTTTATCATATTCATTTATAAAGACCACGTTAATACATTCAAACAATTTTCAACATTAGTAACTATTGGTGAGTTTACCCATGTAGCTATTTTTCTTTTCGTTTTAAGTCAATATAAAAAACCGGATTTTCTTATACAAACTCTGGGCATGATTGTTATTTTAATAGCCGTTTTCAGCATACCAAACAAATGGGCAAATATGTTAAGTGTGGCTATTATTGGCTCTATCGGGTTTTTTATCTGTACGTCAGTCTTTATAGATAAAATCGAACAAACATATTTTTGGTCAGCTATTGTATATATTCCAGTTGTAATAATTATTTGTGCAATTACTGCATGGAATAATGAAAAGCATCAATTTAATGAATTTATTGCAAAAGACGAACTACAAAGAATCAGCTCAACCGATTATTTAACGAATGCTGTCAATAGATACAAAATGAAAGAAGAAGCTGATAAATGGATCGATTTTTGTCATAGGCATTCTTTACCGTTATCTTTAATTTTTATTGATGTTGATAATCTTAAAAAAATAAACGACAAGCTTGGTCATCTGGCAGGAGACATAGTTCTGGTAGAAATTTCAAATTTAATACAAGGACATTTAAAAGAATCTGACATTTTGGCTCGCTGGGGCGGAGATGAGTTTATACTCCTACTGCCTGATATTTCGTTGAAGGATGCTATAAAAATAACAGAGGAAATCAAAAATACTCTATGCAACAAGACTTTTATGCATGAAATAAATGTAACTTGCAGCTATGGTGTTGCTACTTTAAAAGAAGAAACTGATTTTGAAAGTTTATTAGAAGAAGCAGATAACTTCATGTACAAAGGGAAAAAACTCGGTAAAAATAATATTCAATGGTGTTAGGGTATAATGCAATCAATTTAAAAATTTAAGTATAAAAAACTTTATGAAGTTGAATAATGTATTTATATTTTAATTTTTAGGAAAAGGAAATTAATGGAAGAATTTAAAAGGATACCTGCACATATCGGAATAATACCTGACGGTAACAGAAGATGGGCGCAAGAGAGAGGTTTTCCTAAAAAAGATGGTTACAGATACGGTGTCGAGCCGGGATTTATTCTATATGAGCTTATGCTCGAATATGGCATAAAAGAAGCTACTTTTTATGGTTTTACCAAGGATAATAACAAAAGAGCATATGAGCAGCGAGAAGCCTTTACAAAAGCATGTGTTGACGCAGTCGAACTTTTAAGCGGAAGAGATGCCAACCTTTTGGTTATTGGTAATAATAACTCACCTGCTTTTCCAAAGGAGTTGCAGAAATATGCAAACAAGAGGGTTATGTTTGGCAGGGGACTAATTAACCTTAATTTTCTAGTTAATTATGATTGGGAATGGGATTTAAACAACCTTTCGGAGAATAAACAAATCGCGTCATATCAGATACCGAGAATTGATTTAATAATCCGATGGGGAGGACGCAGACGACTTAGCGGATTTTTACCTGTGCAATCTGTTTATGCCGATTTTTACATCATCAATGAGTTTTGGCCTGATTTCAAAAAGTCGCATTTTATTGAATCGCTAAGATGGTATCAAGATTGTGATGTTACCTTAGGTGGATAAATAATGATGATGTTCTTGATAACTGACTTAATAATGTCGAATGATATATTAATTTGATATTAACATTTACCATAAACGCACTTGACAAATTGACAAATATTGGGTATAATTACTTTTAAAATAAGTAATTTAGAGGACATTGATGAAAGATAAATTAGTTGAAATATGCAGACAATTCAATATAGAAGGCGAATGTTCCGGCTGGAAAGCAATCTCTAACGGATTGATAAACGACAGCTTTTGGATAGAGTTTATTAATAAAGACACAACAAAACAATATGTATTACAAAAAATTAACCTTAATGTATTTAAATCGCCTGACAATGTAATGGAAAACATTGAGCGTGTCACAGAGTATATGAAGAAAAATAATGAAAGTAAAAACAACAAACACCCTAGTATAGTATTTTTCTATACAAATAAAAAGAAGAATTATTATATAGATGAAACAGGCAGCTTTTGGCGTTTAAGCAAGTACATAAGAAATTCGATTATTATTGATAATACCGACGATCTAAATATAATACGTGAAATAGGTCGTGCCTTCGGTATATTTCAAGAGCATTTATATAATTATCCTGCAGAGAAATTACATGAGACTATAAAAGATTTTCATACAACGACTAAAAGATATTCTGCTTTTAAAAATGCAATAGAAAATGCAAATATAGTAAGATTAAACGAGTCAATTGAAGCAATTGATTATTTATTATCTGTAGAAGACCAGGCGTGCAAGCTGACAGAGCTTGCAGAAAATAATTTGATACCGTATCGTGTAACACATAATGATACCAAATGCAATAATGTATTGCTCGATGAAGATACAAAAAAAGCGCTTTGTGTAATTGATTTGGATACTGTTATGCCCGGGCTTATAATGCACGACTTCGGAGATGCCGCAAGGTATATATGCAACAAAACCTCGGAGGATTCAAAGGACATATCAAAGGTAGGAATAGACTTAAGTAAATTCAAGGCGTTTACAGAAGGTTTTATTGAGCCTATAAAATATATGCTTACCAGCCTAGAAACCGAATATATGGCATTTGGTGTATTTGTTATGGCAACCGAACTTGCAATTAGATTTTTGACCGATTATTTAAACGGCGATAAATATTTTAAAACACACTACGCCAATCATAATCTTGTGAGGGCAAAATGTCAGATTGCTTTATCTAAGAATATTCTGATTAATCTTGATGAAATGAATAAGATTGTATTCGAAAACACAGACTCCTATTTAATGGCTATATAAAATATTACCACATGCTGATTTTGGTATATCAGCGAAATATGATAACAAAACAAAAGACGAATTAATATCTAATTTAAAAGAATCAAATATCAATAAATAGAATAAATCAAAAAGTATCAGAATCAGCTTGCTTGAGCCACCGAAAACCGACAGTTACTGCGATGTAACGATACAGTTTAAATAATAAATAGCCATCAAAAAACGTCCTATCTGATTATGATAAGACGTTTTTCATTTTTATAAATTTATTTGTCCTTTTAAAAAAGATTCCAGCTGTGTTGCTTTCAGGTTAATCACAACAGCAAATTCCTCGTACAACATTTTCTCTGCTTCCTTCATGATTTTCTCTCCGAACTTTTGCAGCTTTTTTCCGCTCGAATTCAATTCATCTCTTTGAAAATACAATGTTTTAAGTAACTTAACTAATTCTGTTATATTTCCATTTTTTAAAGTAACACTGTATTTATCATTACGAAGACGGTCGTCCTTAATAGCTATAACTTTTTCATCCGGCGTAATCAGAGTTAAGGCGTATATTTCATCAGAAGACAATAATTTTCGGATTCTTACCTTTTCGCTGTCTGCTGGAGCAAATATTTTTGAATTACTTGTATAGACTGGTTTTAGAACATAATATAATTTCTCTTGACCATCGCCAAAAGTCTTATTTTCAATATCAATAATCTTACAAACACCAGTCATTCCATATATAACATAGTCATTTATTTTAAACACACTACACCCCTCCATAACTGCAACTTACGTTCCAAAAAATAACAACGTTTTGTTTCTCGACAACTACGTTGCTCCATCGATAAACTAAACGTTGTAATAAATATTATTTATTATAAAAAAACATAAATATCATCTACAGATATATTATATCATAATAAACATTAAATTGTAAGGGGTATTTGTTATTAAAACATAAAAAATGATAATTTATATTAGTATTATTTACCAATTTAGTCTAAAATATATATTTTCAACAAATTCTGGGCAAACTCTCGCCGAAAAGCTCGGGCACAATGCGAGTACCGCCCACAGAAGTCTTCATAAGAACCGTATTTTCTTCTCCCGAAATTACTTCACCGACAATGGCAGCATTTTCACCGTAACGGCAGCTTCTTATAATGTCAAGTGCTTTTTGGGCATCCTCACGTGCAACAATACTCACCATTTTGCCTTCATTACCCATGTAGATAGGGTCAAGACCCAAAATATCGCAAAAACCGCGAACTTGTTCTAAAACAGGAATATGTTCTTCCTGCAACATAATACAACATTTAGAAGAAACAGCAAATTCATTCAATACAGTCGCAAGCCCCCCACGTGTGACATCACGCATGAATTTTATCCTAATACTATTTTCTAAAAGTTTTTTTGTTATTTCATTTAACGGAGCACAGTCGCTTTCGATTGAATTTGTTATATTCATACGTGCGCTTAATATTGTCGCATGGTGATCGCCTAAATTGCCCGAAAGTATTACTACATCCCCTTGTTTGCAATTTGCAGAGCTAATATTCTCGTTTCCTGATAAAAAGCCTACGCCTGAGGTGTTAAGATAAATTCCACCTTTACCTTCGATAACCTTTGTGTCGCCTGCAACAAATATAACACCTGCTTCAATAGCAGTCATAGCCATGGAAATTACTATTCTTTCAATATCATCGGTATCAGCGCTTTCCTCTAAAATGAAACCGCAGGTCAGATATTTTGGAACAGCTCCGCTCATTGCAAGGTCGTTAACCGTGCCACAAACCGCTAGCTTGCCGATGTCACCACCTTTAAAAAACAGAGGGGTGACCACAAAGCTGTCTGTCGTCATAGCAATAATATTCGCACCTTTGACTACGGCAGAATCCTCCATTCTTGCTAAAACAGGATTATGAAGATGCTTAGCAAATATATTTTTTATCAAATCAGAGGTTGCTTTTCCTCCGCTTCCGTGCGCCATAGTTATTTTCATTTGTATTTACCTTTTGTTTATATAATAGTTATAGCAGCTTCCCTCGGTAGAAACCATACACGCACCTTGTTGCGATTGTGGTGTACATTCTTTTCCGAAAAGCGGACACTCATACGGCTTTAGCGAACCTATCAGGATATGAGCACAACGGCACTTTGGGTTATGGACTTGGTCGGTAATAAGCTCTACGCTGCCCGCATCAAAATTTAAGTATTCGTCCTTTAACATCATTCCTGAGTTTTTTATGACGCTCATACCACGCCAAGCAGCGTCACAATGGGAAAAATATTTTTCGACTAGTTTTTGGGCTTTTTGATTTCCTTCTTCGGTTACAACTGAGGGATAAAGATTTATTACATTTGGTTTACCACAGGATTTTACCAAAGCACAAAGAGCAGCCAAAATTTGTTCACCGTTAAATCCTGAAACAGCAAATGGAATATTATGTTTTTCCGATATCTCGTTAAAAATTTGACTTCCCGTAATTACACTTACATGCCCGGGAGCTAAAAAGCCATCTATACCGCCTTTTTTTGCGCAAACCCAGTCTATAACAGCAGGCATCGTCTTTAAGGAGGTAAGTAACTTTATATTTGTAATTCCGTTTTTTATAGCTTCCTCCAGAAGTAGAGCGTAAACAGGGGTGGTGGTTTCAAAGCCGACAGCAGCAAAAATAAAAGTTTTGGTTTTATCAGCGGCTGCAAACTTTAACATATCCATTGGCGAATACACCATTTGAATATCTGCTCCCATAGCTCTGACATCATTCAGATTCTGGCTTTTTCCTGTCACTCGCAGCATATCGCCGAAGGTTGCGATTACGTTATTAGGATTTTTGCTAAGTTCAATTAATTTATCAATATAAGCGGTAACTGTTACACAAACAGGACAACCCGGACCGGAAACAAGGTTAATGTTCTCGGATAACATTCCGGAAATACCGTTATGTGCGATTTCCGCAGTATGTGTGCCGCAAACCTCCATTATTTTTATCGAGCGACCGTCGTATTCTTTAAGGAATTTTTTATAGTCTATCATAATTCTGATATTTCTTCAAACAATTCGGTAAGCATATCGCCATCCTCATCCGAAAGAACCTGTAAAATACAGCCGGCGTGAACAAGCACATAATCTCCGAGCTTAACCGAGACCAAGCCTGACATTGCTTCTACTAAATTACCTTTGAAATCAACCGTTGCTTTGATTCCATTTACAGCAACAACCTTGCCGGGGACTGCAACACACATATATATCAACCTTCCTTTCCTCGGTGGTTTACCGCCGAAAGAGGGAATTGTGCCGTTCCGGCGACGGACGGATTACTGCACCTCTTGCAGTA
>DMMZ01000019.1 GCA_003452915.1 Clostridiales bacterium
TTACCTGCTTTTATTATATCATATCCTTCATATTCACCTTTTAGTTCAAATTCCTCACAAATATTCTTGAATAATGTGTCCAAAACAGTATACCTCCAAAAGTATTATACTCAATAATGTTAAGTTAAGTTTTAATCGATAATGTCTATAAAATAATGCTGATTTGATGAATATGTATTGCCTGCTTTCTCCCACATTGCTTTTGCATCTATTAAATGACAAAACGCTTGCAATACATTTCCTTTTTTCATTTCACTACCTTCAGTAAGAAGACCCTCAATACGATCATATCTCTGTGCTACACCTGTAAAATTATGAGAACGAAAAGCATGAATAAAGCTGTTCCCCTCTTTGTCTTTCATTCGGTAATCAATATATTCTCCGAAAAGATAATCGGGTTCAAACAGCTCCTCAATCGCATGCATCGATGTATTCGGGTGCATTCCGCAGCCCAGGAAAAGTATTTTACCGCCAAGCTCCATAACTCTTTTAAATGGAGAGTTAGGCCCGCATGGTGTAGAGTCAAGAATATGACCCGAGGTTATGTAATCCGCTTTTGCACCTGACGCACAACAGGAATGCGTTGCACAAAGGCTACGTACAACATTTTTTGTACCTGTACGGAAAGTTTCTGCAATTATACCTACATTAGAAGGTGTATTGTAATAATCAAAATCGGGATTATTCTTATTGCAATACATATAACTCAATGAAGGTAAAACAAGAGTGCCTTCTCTGCCTAAGGCAGCAGAAAATGCAGCTAAAATCTGTGATGGTATTACACCACCGCCAAGCGATTTTAATGAAGAGTGTACTAAAACAGTATCTCCTTTTTCAATTCCAAGTTCGATCAACTGAGTTTCTATTAAATCAATAATATCCATTTTCCGTCTACTTTCTTGTATACCCGCACACTTTCAGTAGGTATATCAGCATTATAATTATATCCGTCGTATTTAAATATGTCAATCTTTTTTTCATTAATAAAAATATTCGCAATATTTGATATAATTAATAAACTGGCATCCTCATCGTATCTTTCCGCAATAAAAGTCTCGTTTGAGGAATCATATATTCTTAACTTATCCGCTTTAAATAGCGGTTCCTGCAAACGTATCCTGTTTACTTTTACAAACCAATCATGGATTTCATTATTGATATTGTTCCACGGAAACGGGCGGCGGTTGAACGGATCGTGCCAACCCTCCAATCCGACTTCGTCACCGTAATAAATGCAGGGGATCCCAGGCATAAAAGCAAGAAGAAGATAGACATTTTTTAATCTTTGTATAGCTTTATTTTTAACTTCTTCAGATAACTTTAATGTTGAAAGCTCTGCATTGCTTTTGTCGCCTTGATTAGAATTGCCAAGAACATTTAAAATTCTCTCTGTGTCGTGCGTACCGACAATATTCATTATATGCAACAACTTATGAGTAGGATAATGCTCATAAAGTGTTTGTAAAGTTAGCTTTAAAAGAGAAGAATCCGCTTTTAAAGCAAATTCGATTAAAGCGTTTCTCAATGGATAATTTGTTGCAGAGTCAAGCTGCCTGCCCAAAAAATATTGCTTACGTTCGTCATAAGCGACCTTGTTTGTTGCGTCCTCCCAAACCTCGCCAATTATCATCGAATCTCTTTTATGGTTTTTTACCGATTTAATAATTTGTTCGGTAAAATTACCGGAAAACTCATCAACAACATCCAGTCTCCACCCTGCTATACCCATTTTCATGTATTTAGGAATAACTTCATCACAGATAAATTTGTCATAGTTTCCGTTACGTTTAATCTTAGGAAGATTTTTTACTCCCCACCAGCAATCGTAAGTTTCGGGATAATCCTTGAAGTCAAACCAAGCATAAAAAGGTGAATTTTTAGACTGATAAGCACCGACCGAACTATATTTTCCGAATTTGTTAAAATATATGCTGTCTGCTCCGACATGGTTAAATACACCATCCAAAATTATGGAAATTCCCTTTTCTGAGGCTTTTTTTAACAAATGCTCAAGCGCAATATCACCACCAAAGGCTTCGTCTACCTTCAGATAATCGCCGGTATCATACTTATGATTGGAATATGCTTCAAAAATCGGATTCAAGTAAATACAAGTTATACCAAGCTCGGATAGATAATCCAGTTTTTCGGCAACTCCATACAAATTCCCTCCAAAATGCGTGTTGTTTGGAAACTCATCACCTTGTTTTTCGGGAAATTCGGGAATTCCGTTGTCCCAATAGTCATTATATACAGCATCAGCTTTTTTAAATATTTTTTCGCCTATCGCAAATCGGTCAACAAAAATCTGATAAATAACACCGCCGTCAAGCCATGACGGAGGATTATATTCTTCGTTATAAATTAACATCTGCCATTCATTGCAAAAGTATTTTTCGAGTGAACAATTTACGCCATCTGTGCAAGTATAAACACGCCCGTTTTTTGTTTCCGCTTCAAAGTGATAAAAGAAAAGCCCATTGCTGTTTTCACCTGTTATGATTTTACTGTCAACTGTTGTTGAAAATATACTATATCCATTTTCGTTTCTTTGGGAATTTAGTTGACGTGAAATCAACACCATTTCATCATTTCCAAGATAGAAAAAAGCTCGTGAGGAAAGATATTCTTCCATTATATAAAATTCTATCGTTATGCAGCTGCCCAATGCAAAAGCAGCCTTATCTGTAAGGATGCCATCGCAATATCTTTTTATAAAAGCATTACCGTCTTGCCTTTTGTATAACATTGTATATTCCTTGTTCTGTTGATTATTATACTTTTAAGTCTTTCCTATGTAATTCGGATTATGTTGATACTACTTGGGGTAATAATGACATCATAACAATTTTCTATCCGAATAAAGAATTGTTTCGTTCTCTTCAAAAAAGCTAATTATGTTTTCTCTCGTAAACGGCCATTTTCCATCTTTATAATCAGCTTCAAAATAACTTATTAACTCCTCGCATGTCATAGGAACTAAACTCGCTTTAAATTTTTCGTAATATTCATTTTGGATTTCTCGCCAATCATTATATCCCTTTTTGCTAAGCAAAACATTATCTTCTAATATAATGTGCTTTATTTTTCATTGTCAGACCTCCATTTAAATTTTATATCATCAAATGAAATATAAATAATCTCTGTCATACATTATTTTATAAAGACAATTTAAACTAATTAATATTTGTATTTATTCCGACTTCCCTACTTGTTTTATATCCCAAATATTCTCCGCATATTCCCTTATACTGCGGTCGGAGGAGAACCTTCCCGCTTTTGCGATATTTACCAGAGCTATTGAATTCCATTCTTCGCGGTTCTCATATTTACGCTCCAGCTTTTTATGAGCCTCGTTGTAATAATCAAAATCAGCAAGGCACATGAACGGATCGGATATTCCGAAGGAATAAAGCAGATAATTTGCTATATCCGAGAAGGAACGTCCGTTGAAACCGACTTGCAAAGAATCGACTGCCTTTTTAAGACATTCGCTGCGGTTGTAATAATAAGAAGAAGCATAACCTTTACGCCATAACTCCTCTACCTCCTCGGATGTGTGTCCGAAGATGAAAATATTCTCTTTGCCAACCGCTTCTGCAATCTCTACATTCGCGCCGTCAAGTGTTCCTATCGTGACCGCACCGTTTATCATAAATTTCATGTTACCTGTGCCGCTTGCTTCCTTGCCGGCAAGCGAAATCTGCTCGCTTACCTCGGCAGCGGGTATCAGCTTTTCCGCAAGTGTAACATTGTAATTCTCAAGAAAGACAACACGCAGCTTTTCTCTCATTGCCGGATTTTTCTCGATATCCGCTCCGATATAACAAATAAGGCGGATTATATCCTTTGCAAGATAATAACCGGGCGCTGCTTTTGCTCCAAAAATAAAGGTCTTTGGTCTGACCGTCATTGTCGGATTTTCTTTTAACATAATATAAAGACTTATTACATGCAGAGCGTTCATTAACTGGCGTTTATATTCGTGCAGCCGCTTAACATGAACGTCGAACACAGAATCAGGATCAATTCTAATCCCTCTGGATTTGTACATAAGATTAGAAAAAGCAATCTTGTTCTCGCGTTTTATTCTTTCCAATGCGAACAAGACACTCTTATCTTCTTTATATTCCATGAGCTTTTCAAGCTCGGAAGCATCCTTGCGATAGCCTGTTCCAATTGTTTTATCAAGTAAAGATGACAACCCCGGATTCGCATAACAAAGCCATCTGCGGTGTGTAACACCGTTAGTAACATTTACAAAGCGTTCGGGCAGCATTTTATAGTAATCCTTGAATATCGTATCAACAAGAATATTCGTATGGAGCTTTGAAACACCGTTTATTTTATGAGAGCCTACAACAGAGAGGTTTGCCATTTTTATAAGTCCATGGTCAATAACAGACATCCTACCACACTTTTCCCAACTGCCAGGGTAAGCCTTCCATGCCTCTTGACAGAAGCGCTCGTTTATCTCTTTTACTATCTGATATATACGTGGTAATTTATATTTGAACAGTTCCTCATTCCAGCATTCAAGTGCTTCTGGAAGTACAGTATGGTTTGTGTAGGATATAGTATTAACAGTTATATCCCATGCTTGTTCCCAGGTAAATTTATGATTATCCAAAAGAACCCTCATTAACTCGGGGATAGCAAGTGCAGGATGAGTATCGTTTATATGAATAGCAACCTTTTCAGGCAGATTAGCAAGTGTTTTATATTGTAAAAGATGATTGTTTATTATATTCTGCAAGGATGCACATACCAAAAAATATTGCTGTGATAAACGTAACAGCTTACCCTCGTAATGGTTATCAGCAGGATAAAGAATCTTGGAAATAGTTTCCGCCATAGTGTTTTCTTCCACCGCTTTTATATACTGTCCCTGCGAAAACAGATCCATATTAAAGTTTCGGGTATCTTTTGCCTTCCAAAGACGTAACGAGTTAACCGCTTCACCACCTGCTCCGGGGATTAACATATCATAAGGAACTGCTTCAACCTCGTCAAAATCCTCATGAATAACCACATGAGAACCATCTGAATC
This sequence comes from Clostridiales bacterium, assembly GCA_003452915.1. GTDB lineage: Bacteria > Bacillota > Clostridia > Oscillospirales > CAG-382 > UBA1049. Next base: position 5,051 of record DMMZ01000019.1, read on the forward strand.
CCATTTTTCGCTTACCTTTCCGCCGAAGCGTACAACAACAGACTTATCTTGTCTAGGAATCAACCATGCTTCTCCACCCGGCAACCAGATATCGGGTAGCTCAAGTTGTTCGCCGTCCACAATACGCTGCTTGAAAAGTCCGTATTCGTAGCAAATTGAAAAACCTCTTGCAGGATATGACTGTGATGATAACGAATCCATAAAGCAGGCGGCAAGCCTGCCTAAACCGCCGTTTCCAAGTCCTGGATCGGGTTCATATTCGTAAATATCGTTTAAGTCAAAACCAAGCTCCTTGAGTACCTTGTTATATTCCTTTTCAAGTACGAGGTTCATAAGATTGTTCTTCATTGAACGTCCGATTAAAAATTCAAGACAAATGTAATATACCCTTTTAGCTTCTGATTGCTTGACTTCTGCTTGAAAGGTCTTGTATTTTTGAGCAAGAAAATCTCTGATAGTAAGAACAACCGATTTATATACTTGCTCGCCGTTTGCTTCTTCAGGTGAAACACCGAAATATCTTGACAGCTTGCTTATTAACGCTTCTTTGATTTCTTGTTGAATGTAGTTTTTATTCATATCATACCTTACCTTTCTTTGCACTTATATTTATAGCTGAGTATAGAGCTTTATATATTCCTTTGCCGACTTTTTCCATGAAAAATCGTATTGCATAACCTTTTTTACCAACCCAGTCCATTCGTCCTCTGAATGATAAAGAGTAATCGCTCTCTTTATAGTGCAAAGTAAATCCCATGCACTGTAGGTTGAGAAGGTAAAGCCGTTTCCGCCATCCTCCCAGCCAATGTCCTTAATACTGTCGTAAAGCCCACCTGTTTCATGAACTACAGGTACTGTTCCATAACGGGAAGCTATCATCTGTGCAAGTCCGCAGGGTTCGCTTTTTGAAGGCATCAAAAACATATCCGCGCCTGCATAAAATTTCTTTGCAAGCTCTTTATTAAACTCGAGCTTTGTTACAACTTTTTCGGGGTAACGCTCTGCAAGCTTATAAAAAAAGTTCTCAAAATAATAGTCGCCTTTACCAAGAATAACAAGCTGAACATCTTCTTTAAGAATATCCTCTGCCGCTAAGGTTACTAAATCAAGTCCCTTGTGGTCGACAAGGCGGGAAATAATTGAGATTATCGGTGTTTTTTTATTTACAGGCAATCCAAGTAGCTTTTGAAGTTCTAATTTTCCAATTGTTTTCCTATTCAATTCATTATAAGAAAAATTAGCAAACAGCTCTTTATCCTTTTCGGGATTATAATATTTTCTGTCGATTCCGTTTAAAATTCCATGCAATTTTCCCTTGTTCTGCTCAAGAATAAAGTGTAATCCGTGTGAAAACCTGGGAGAGAGTATTTCCTTTGCATATGTCGGGCTGACTGTTGTAAGCATATCACAGGAGATAACAGCGCCCTTTAACAGGTTTATACAGCTATTATATTCAACGGTATCTGCGTCGTAAACACTAAGTTCAAAAATATCCTCTAGCAGTTCAAAACCATATTCCCCCTGATATTGTATATTGTGAATTGTAAAAACGGTTTTTATATCCGAATAGCATTTTTTCTCTTTGTATTTTTTATTCAGGTATATAATACTCAAGGCAGATTGCCAGTCATGTGCATGAAGAATATCGGGAAAAAAGCCTATTATCGGTATTATTTCAAGCACAGCCTTGCAGAAAAAAGCAAAACGCTCTGCATCGTCAAATTCACCATAAAGGAAGTTTCGTTTGAAATAAAACTCGTTATCGATAAAATAATAAATAACACCATTATTTTCACAGGAGTAAATACCGCAATATTGGTTTCTCCAAGACAATTGAACTGTTGTTTTGGCAACAAAAGTCAGGCTCTCACGCAGTACTTTATCCATTGAACCAAACAACGGAATAATTACCCTGATATCAAGACTTTCGTCATTTTCCTTAAGTGACACTGGGAGCGATCCGATTACATCACCTAAACCGCCCGAAGACGCAAAGGGTACGGCTTCACTTGCAACAAAAAGTATCTTTTTCATCGCTAGAATCCTTTCTGATCTTATTAAATATACGAATTCTTATCTATATAAAAAGGCTTTGTCTCGTGTCCGGATAAAATTCTGCCGTCTCTGATTACAACATTTTTGTCTGTGATGACACAGTTCAAATAAATATTCTCACCTATAAGCGTGTCCTGCATCAATATTGAATTCTTAATATGAGTTCCTGCTCCGACCTTAACCCCTCTGAACAATATAGAATGCTCAACAGTACCCTCGATTACACAACCATCAGCAATAAGTGAATTCCTGACGAGTGCATCCTCGTTATAGATAGAAGGAGTTGAGTTACGTACCTTTGTGAAAATCGGTCGGTTTTTTATACCGAAAAGTGATTTTCTGGTGTCTGCATTAAGTAAATCCATACTGCAGAAATAGTAATCGGCAAGCGAACTGACAGAGGCAAAATAACCTTCATATTTAAATACTCTATAATCGGAGCTGGAAATATTTCTTGCAATAACATCAGTAATAAAATTATCATAGTTATGAGCTATCGCATCCTGAACAATATCCTCAAGGTATTTTCTTCTCATAATCCAAATGTTCAAATTTATATCCTTAAAACCATCAAGATAGCCAGTATGCTCTGATATATCCGTAATTCTACCGTCTTTATCATATTCCAAAACAGAAATGCTGCTCTTATCAGAGGAGGATATATAGCTGCTTTTTACTGCAAAGGTGGCATCAGCATCACTTTCAATATGACGTTTAATCATAGCATCGAGGTCGATGTTGCATATAACATCGCAGTCGCTGAGAACAACATATTCTTCTGTACAGCCCGAAATAAATGCGTTTATACTTTTTAAGGCTTCAAGCCTTGTTGTATAAAGAGAATTCTGATTATTTGCAAATGCGGTTATATAAGGTGGGAGAATATGAATACCGCCCTGCCGTCTTGCAAGGTCCCAGTCTTTACCCGAACCAATGTGGTCCATTAACGATTGATAATTATAATGAGTTATTACTCCGACATGAGTAATACCTGAATTAACCATGTTAGAGAGGGTAAAGTCTATGAGCCTGTAACGGCAGCCGAACGGTACAGATGCCATCGTACGCATTCTGGTCAGCTCGGAGATGTTTTTATCATGTATATTAGAAAAAATTATTCCTACAACGCTCATATTTATGATCATGCCTTTCCGTGGCGTTTAAGCCACAAGTGGGAATTGTGCCGTTTCGGCAATAGCCGGATTATTGCACCTCTTGCAGTAAAGGTACAAAACCGTGTTTGAAAACATGTTTTCAAACTAATTACCTCCTTCCAATTCCTGTAAATATTGTGAACTTACATTTATATTATCGGGTATAACTGTCCCGTCCTTAATAATTAACTCTGCACCTACAAGAGTAATTCCGTCAGAAACCTGCTTTATTTTACCGACCTTTGCTTTAATACCGACAACAGTCTCTCGATCAATTACGGAATAATTGACTTCTGCACCACTCTTAATTATCACTTCGTTTAATAAAACGCTGTCCCTAACAACAGCATTTGGTTCGATAGTTACTCCGCCCGAAAGAACAGAATTAATAACCGTTCCATATATTTCACAACCTTCTGTTATTAGAGAATTGCTTATAACCGCACTATTTCCTACAAAATGCGGTGGCTCTGCGTAATTACGGGAATAAATTCTCCACGAGCCGTCTTTTAAAGATAATTTTGGACGATCACCAAGTAAATCCATATTAGCTTCCCACAGGCTGGAGATTGTACCGACATCCTTCCAATAACCATCGAATTTATATGCAAACAATTTCTCACCGGCGTTTAACATGGCAGGGATAATATTTTTTCCAAAATCTTTCTCGCTGTTACCATCTGCTTCATCAGCTGAAAGGTATTCAAACAACTTTTCTGTATTAAAAACATAAACTCCCATGGATGCCTTTGTACTTTTTGGCACCTTCGGTTTTTCTTCAAATTCGTTAACAGACATATCTTCATTTGTATTCATGATTCCAAATCTGCTGGCTTCCGAAAGCGGAACATCAAAAACTGCTATTGTACAATCTGCTTCTACTTTTTTATGAAAATCAATCATTGAGCGGTAATCCATTTTATAAATATGGTCACCCGATAGAATGACAACATATTCTGGTTTGTATTTTTTTATAAAATGCATATTCTGATAAATAGCGTTTGCTGTACCTTTATACCAGTCGGCACGTTTAGAAGCCTGATATGGCGGCAGCATCATTACACCACCATAGGTTCTGTCAAGATCCCACGGCTGTCCGTTTCCTATGTATTCATTTAATGCAAGCGGTTGATATTGTGTAAGCACTCCAACTGTGTCTATACCGGAATTTATACAGTTGGACAACGGGAAATCAATAATTCTGTATTTGCCACCAAAGGGTACAGCAGGCTTGGCAAGCCCCTCGGTCAACAGATAAAGTCTGCTTCCCTGACCTCCTGCCAATAGCATTGCAACGGCTTCCTTCTTTTTTACCATAAAAAAGACGTTCCTTTCTATTTTTATCTAAAAAATTTATTGGTTTGATAAAATTAATGAACCCAGTGGCGAAATATTTACCGCAATTTCATAACAGCCTTTTTGACTCATACTCGCTGTATAATCTTTAATTTTTTCTACCGAATTTCCTCCGAAAATATGTGCATTTGAATCAAGCAATACCTTATACAACCCGATTGACGAAACAGGTATAGAATAATTATTATACTGCTTGTCTGAGAAATTTAGAATTACGGACAAGCTTTTTCCTGTCTTATCTATCCGCTCATATGCGAATAAATTATCCTCACTTTTATCTGCATATATCCATCTAAAACCCTCCGGAGAACGGTCAAGCTCCCACAGAGCAGGAGTTTTTATATAAAGATGATTTAATGTTTTTACATAGTCGCGGAATTTTCTATGCATCTCGTATTCAAGCATAAACCATTCAAGCTGTCCCCGTTCGTCCCATTCGCGGAACTGTGCAAATTCGCAACCCATAAACAATAGCTTTTTCCCTGGGTGTGTCATCATATACGCAAGATACGTTCGTGCAGCAGCAAATTTTTGATTATAATTGCCGAAAGCCTTGTCAACCAACGATTTTTTGCCGTGAACAACCTCGTCATGCGAAATAGGTAAAACGAAATTTTCGTTATAAGTGTACATTATCGAGAAATTCATTTTATTATGCTTGAAACTTCTGAAATAAGGATCGGTTTTCAAATAATCGAGTGTATCGTTCATCCAACCCATGTTCCATTTATAATTAAACCCAAGTCCATTTTTGCTGGTAATACCTACAAAATCGGTCGATTCCTCGGCTATCATCATGCAGTCGGGGTGATATTTGTCAATTGTAGTATTTAATTTTTTAAAAAATTCTACTGCCTGTAAATTTATATTACTTCCGTCTGGATTTGGATTCCATTCTCCAGGTTCTTTGTCATAATCAAGATAAAGCATAGAAGCTACCGCATCAATACGAAGTCCATCGATATGATACTTCTCCAGCCAGAACAAAGCATTCGAAATCAAAAATGACTGCACCTGTGTTCTGCCGACATCAAAACAGCGTGTTCCCCAGGAACGATTTTCCATACGGTCTATTCCCTGATATTCATATAACGGAGAACCATCAAATTCATATAACCCATGTGCGTCTTTTGGAAAATGAGCTGGAACCCAATCTAGAATAACACCAATTCCTTCTGAATGCATTATGTCAATAAATTCCATAAAATCATACGGATTCCCATGCCTTGAGGTCGGCGCATAATAACCGCAAATCTGATATCCCCAGCTTCCATCGAATGGATGCTCTGCAACAGGCATAAGTTCTATATGAGTATAACCCATTTCTTTTATATACTTGCAAAGTTGGTTTGCTAATTCTCTATAAGTCAAATAACTCCCATCAAAATTTTTTTTCCAAGAACCGAGATGAACCTCGTATATATTTATTGGTTTTGGGAGCATAATATCATTATGCAAAAAAGAAATTATTTCTTTTCGCTTTGCTAAATATTTGTTGTCGGTCCAGTTATAACCCTCTATATCGAAAAAGAGCGAAGCGGTATTCATTAATGTCTCGGAATAAAATGCAAAAGGATCCGATTTAAAATTTCTAACACCATCACGCTCAATTATATATTTATATTTAAAATTCTGATAATTTGAAACTACCTTGTTTGTTAAAAGAAAGCTCCATATACCGCCGTCATCATTCTTTGTCATAGGTATGCTAGTGTCCCAATTGTTAAAATCCCCTGCCAAATATACCACATCGGCTTTCGGTGCCCAAACCCTGAAGACAATTCCATCCTTAACCTTATGAACACCTAAATAATCAAATGAACGGAAGTTGCTTCCGTGATGAAACAAATATTCAGCATACCCGTCCTTCTTCATAAAAACCTCCATGCAACTTATAGGCACAAATTAGAAAAAATAATTTATGTACGTAAATGTTGAACTTCTATACGTGTCAATGCACTTCTATAAATTTTTTCACGCTACAACCCTTTTTTATCATTATTTTTCATTCTAATTTCTTCAATATGCACTTTAACTCATACAAAGCAGTTTTGTTGGAATCCCAACGTAGTATTTTACAGGCTTCGTCGTAAGAGAGCCAATGGCATTCTATATGTTCATGTGACAAAACTATTTCTTCGTTACATTCGAATGCAAAACTATGTTCGGGGACAACATAAATATTCGATGACCAGTTTTTAAGATATCGTTCCGGAAATATATCTGTAGGGATATAGCACATTGAAGTAAGTTGAGTAATATTATGAGTCATTATCCCCGCTTCTTCAAATACTTCACGTTTTGCTGCTTCAATCGGTGTTTCGCTATCCTCTCCGCCACCTGCGATGAATTGCCATTGATCAAAATCTGAGCGATGCATGACGCAGAAGTAAGAGATTTTATTAATTATTTTATACGGAATCGCAAGTATTTGAAAAGGCGCTCTCATAAACTATCCTTTCTCATTGTTTTAACAAAATTATTGCTGTTCTTCATTTTCATCTGATGTATATGCATAATATTCAGCATAATCCTCAGCATCGGTAATATATGGTATATTTCCTCCCTTTATCGCACTTATTAGAGCAACAACAATTCCAAGTAAAACCACAAGCGAAATTATTTGTGTCAGCCTATCCATAATTTTTCCCGATATTTGCATTAATTTTATTTCCCTTCCAGTATTTACCTTTTTATGCCAACTAGCTACCTTAATAATATCATTATTACCTTTTTGGGTCAATAGTATTTTCTTCTTTTAATAAAAGTTTAACTTGTTTTTATTTTAAAAACGCCTCTTTTGTATTTTTTTGCTAAAACTATTTACAAAGTGAAAAATATATGTTATATTAAATGTTGCACATCTTTATATATGAAAAAGATGTCTAGGTAAGGCTCAGTTTTGGGGTTATTTGGAGCTTTTATGCTTCTTTTCACCTTCCCTTTGCTTGGTTTTACCATTAAAAATAACATACGGAGGTGAACAAAGACTATGTTGTTAAAGGATGAAAAGCAAAAAATCATTACTGCATATGCAGTACATGAAGGTGACACAGGATCGCCTGAGGTTCAGGTTGCAATTCTTACCACAAGAATCAATCAGCTCACAGAGCATCTTAAGGTCAACAAAAAGGACCATCATTCACGCAGAGGTCTTCTTCAGATGGTAGGTAAGAGGAGAAAGTTTCTTAACTATCTTATGAAGAACGATATTAACCGCTATCGTGAAATAATCGAGCGTTTGAACATCAGAAAGTAACAATCGATAAAGGGCGGGAGATAACCTCCCGCTCTTTAAAAATTTTTTGGTTTATTATGAAGTTACAGGCGGTTTAGCAGTTAAAAAAATATTCAAAATCTAAGATTTTAAATATTTTTTTAAGTGTTAAACCACAGAGCTTGTATCTTCCTTAAAAATTATTTTTTTGAAAGACAGAAAGGAAGAAAAAAATGTTTGAGAATTTTAAAAAGTTCAGTTATGAACTAGCCGGCAGACCGTTAGTAATCGAAACCGGAAAAATTGCACAGCTTTCAAACGGCTCGTGCCTTGTTCGCTATGGCGAAACAGTTGTGCTTGCAAACGCATCCGCATCCGCTTCCCCAAGAGACGGCATAGATTTTTTACCGTTATCGGTAGATTTTGAAGAAAGACTATATGCGGCAGGTAAAATTCCAGGAAGTTGGAACCGTCGCGAGGGACGTCCTTCTGACAAGGCTATACTTGCGTCCCGTGTTATTGACAGATCAATCCGTCCTTTGTTTCCAAAGGATCTTCGTAACGATATCGTTTTATCACTCACCGTTATGTCGGTTGACCCTGATTGTTCTCCTGAAATAGCGGCAATGATTGGTTCCTCCATCGCTCTGACGATTTCTGATATTCCGTGGAACGGACCTATCGCAGGTCTTTTTGTAGGAATAGTAGACGGTGAAATTGTAATAAACCCAACTGCCGAACAGCGTGAAAAAAGCACCCTCGAGCTAACTGTCTCATCATCGAAAAATAAAGTAGTTATGATTGAAGCAGGCGCAAACGAGATTGATGATGACACTATGTTTGATGCTATAATGCTGGCTCATAACACGATAACTCCATTAATCAATTTTATCGAGAGCATTCAAAAAGAAATCGGCAAACCTAAGTTTGCATATGATTCCTGCGATATTGATCATGATATGTTTGATAAGATTTCTGCTTTAGTTTCCGAGGATGTAAAGTCAGCACTTAACACTGATGACAAGCGTATTCGCGATGATAGACTTAAACCTGTTTATGATAAGGTTTTCGAAGCACTTGAAGAGGAATATCCTAATAGTAAGGCAATGATTAACGAATGTATGTACAAGCTGCAAAAGCAGATCGTTCGCCGTTGGTTACTTGACGAGCAGAGACGAGTTGACGGAAGAAGAATGGATGAAATTCGTCCACTTGCTGCTGAAGTTACTCTCCTCCCGAGAACACACGGCTCTGGTATGTTTACCAG
>DMMZ01000036.1 GCA_003452915.1 Clostridiales bacterium
TAGCTGTGTGCCCTGCCATGTGAGCGACTGCGCTCCTATCCAGTTCGTCGGATTGCCCGCGTTGTCGTAGTTAATTGTTGTTCCGTAGTATTATATATTATAGGTTTTTACTTTATTTGTCAATATAAATTCTTATAAATTAAACAGCGAATGATATTTCACATTCGCTGTTGTTCTTAACAATAAAAATTTGAAATGTAAATCAAATTATAACTCTTCCGACGGCTACTTTTCTTGCCCCTTCATAAAGGCTGAATTCTTCACCGTTAATTAACTTTTCATATCGGTCGGGTGGATATGAGTCTTTATTAAAAAAGTCAAATTCTATTAAGCTTTCGTTATTTTCATTTATTTCTGTTGTTATAAACATGATGCTTGAATTCCAACCATCATGCGCAGATCCTCCTTTTAATATAATTATTGGACTGTATCTCGCACCAGCAGGCATTGGTCTTTCCCTGCCACCTTCCTCCAATGATAACCAATTAATTTTGGCTTTTATCATAATAAAACCTCCTTACCCGAATATTTTTTTAACAATCTCGTTGATGACTTCCAAGTCAAAGCAGTACGCCTCGCCAATATAATCCAAACGCGGATCATATAATGAAGCTTGTTTTAAATTTTTACTGTACATTTCTACGGTAATAATATTATAACCTCCAGGATTACTCCAACTTCCCCATTTAGCAGCGTTCTCATAGGATGTTGTAAACCACTTGGAACTCATGGATCCATCAACTGTTGAAAACTTTCCTGTTGACATGATCGATTCATATTCCGCATAAGAGACTGCTCTATAAAGAGTTGTTGTTTTACCTAATGAAATATCAGTGATTGGTGCATATCCTTTATAAGTACAATAGTCAAGATATACTCCGTATATAGACATACCTGCAGTATAAATAAGTAAACCGATAGATAATCCATTCATGATCGTGGCTTCCCAGTCAACTTCACCTGTACTCTGAAAACTTGTATAAGCCGTATACCCTGCGGCAAGTGCTCCGGCAACAATTGATGCGATCAGAATAATTGTTGTTACCGCAATTTCCCCCGTAGGATCAGAATAATTTACCGGATTGTTGGAGCAATAGGCATATAGGTTTCCGCTCAGGAGGTCTTCGTTCGCTCCGATACTGTTGTCCGCATTAAGAAACCTTCCAACCTCGGGATCGTAATATCTTGACTGAAGGTAATACCAACCGGTTTCTCTGTCGTAATAATAACCGCGGTAGCGTAGGGGATTCAGACTCGCGACAGTCAAATCGCTGCCTGTAATACCTACTATATTGCCCCATGCATCGTAGGTATAGCGCGCCACCACCTGGAGTGTGCTGTAATAGAAATCCTTACGGTAGATCTCTATTATGTCACCCTGTGCGTTTTTGCCGTAATAATAAGTCGTCATTACGCCCGACGGGTTCTTGTGCTTGAAGCCTATGACCGATCCCGCCGCATCATATATATAATATAATGTATCGGTCCGGTTATAGGATACTTCCGTGCGTTTTTCACTGATCAGCTTTCCTGCGGTATCGTAGTAGTAATAAAAATGTGTAGCATAATTATAAACAAACTTATGTACTCTGAGACCTTCCGAATTGTAATCAAATTCGTTGCCGGACGGACCGCCTATGAATATAGACGATAGCTGTGTGCCCTGCCATGTGAGCGACTGCGCTCCTATCCAGTTCGTCGGATTGCCCGCGTTGTCGTAGTTGATCGTTGTTCCGTTGTAGCTTGTGAGCTTATCGCCCCAGTAACTGTTTCCGTAGGAAAATGTTTTTGTGGACTTAACAGAACCCAACGTGCCTGTCGTATAGTTGTAAATCTTTTTCGACAGAATATTGCCTGCATTATCATAGCTGAACGTGCAGGACGAGCCCGCATAATAGTTATTTTCCCTTGTCAGCTGTCCGAGCTTATCATAAATATAGCTTAACTTTGTACTACTATTTTCCTTGACACTTATAATATTACCCATGCTATCATAAGCGTATTCATAAACCTTGCCGCTTGCAAGGGTTATTGTCTTGATAAGCATTGTAGTAGCATTTGTGCCGTATCCTTCAAGATATGTGTAGCTTTCGCTTATCAACGTTAGGCTACTGAATACGTCTATCAGGCTTTTTTGAGTAACCCTGTTAAGCGAGTCATATGAATAACTTATATCCAGCGAAGAGTTAAGGCGAATGCCTGACACAAGATCAGAATTACTGCAATAAAAGTAATCATAGACCTGTGTATATCCGTTCGATTCCTCGGTTATAATGTCGATTCTACCCTTGGTATCATAAGTATAATCGATTTCAACCTGATAATATGTTTGTGTTATATCCAATTGTTCGGTATGTGTGACTCTACCATATGTGTCATAAACAAAGAATGTGTATGTGCTGTTCTCATAATCGGCATATTTCCATAGAGTTCCGTTGGAATTGTAATAAAACCTGAATTTTTCCACACCGTTGTGCAATATCTGATAAAGCTGATCGTTTGTTGAATAATATGTATAAGTAGTATAATCGTCATTGCCGTAATAAAGTTCTGTTAACTGCTGTTTCGCATTATACTCATATTGTGCAAGCTTGGATGTTAACCCGTCTATTCCTATACTGCTTACGCTTCCGGTGTTCTCGCCTGATGTATAATATTCAAATTTGTAGTCAGTACTTGGTGTTTTTATTCTTTGTACTGATAAATCGCTCTTATAATCATAATTTATATATGTTTCATTCGAATCATATATTCCGTTAGAATTTAAATCTGAATAAATACATTCTGTACCGCCGTATGAGTTATATACATATCTGGTAATGTTATTATTTGCGCTTTTTACGCAACTAAGTGAATAATCAGAATTGTAATAATATTGTGTAGTATTTCCTCTTGAATCGATTTCGCTTGTTAATAACTGACCGTTACTGCTGTAAGTTTTACTTGAGTTTATTTTTAATGTAGATCCGTTGTTCTTGTACTGTACCTGCGTAATATTACCGTAGCTGTCATAACTGTAATCGGTTGTTGTTGTAACTCCGCGTTCTGTCTTTGTTACATAATCGACTCTTTTATTACTGTCGTGGACATAACTGTATACTACTCCTGTTGCTGAAGTTGTAGTATAGTCAACATCATTACTATTATATACGATTTGCGAGGTTCCGTCAATACTTGAGGTGGATTCAATTTTACCGTCATCATTATATTTATAAACCTGAGCGTCGACTATAGTCAGGCTGACCTTGTCGAAATATGCCGTACCATTATTATAATCATAAACGCAGTATACATCCATTGATGAGATTGTCTTAGTAGTTTCATTCGGTACTATAATACCCGAGACAACCTGCCAGTCATCCGCATCATATCTGGCGTTAAAAATTCGCTGTTCAAATGAACCGTCAGTATAATTGATTCTTCCTATTAAGCCAAAGTTTCTTCCGGCATCAATTGATGTATCAAGTATTTCATAAGAATAGTATGAACATACTCGACCGCTCAGAATAAAGCTTGTTTTACCGGATTTACCCGATACTCCGGTTGTAAAATGCTGACCAGAGCATCTTTCTGCCGTAGTGCTTCCTGTTATTTGCAACTCTCCGCCGCTGATGCTGATACCTGTACCGGTTGACCAGTTAGACGTTGATGTAAAATCATAATTACTTAATAAATTATTTGTAGATATTATTCCATTAGAGACGGCGTTCGCTTTTACTCTGCCGTCTGCATAAAGTGTGTCTGAAATATTGTGGATTTGCGCTCCGTCTATATCATTTGTATATACGGTCGTTATATTGCCATAATCATTAAAAATATAATTTAATTTTATCGCTGCATTATCTGAATACACCTTAGCCATACCATTAGGGTAGTTCAAATGCAGTGTATTTATAATATTATTATTTATTTTATTATATACATATGATATTTTATTGCAACTGATTCCGTTAACGCTGCTTGAATAGTTGGAAAAGCTGACTTTTTCAAGGGTCTTCGAGTTATATGATTCTGTCAGATATCCGCTGGAATTATAATTAAAATAATATAATATACCGGAGCTGTAGGATATTGCTCTGAGAAATCCGGTATTATTACTACTTAAACTTCCGTCATATGTTGAAGAATAAAAAAAATACACATAGTCGTTGGTCTGCAGATTTGTTATCTGTTTAATTGAATTACCTGAGTTATAGGTAATTTCAAATTGGGTATAATAGCTTGTGTCGGTGGTGTATTGATTAATCTGTACCAATCTATTTGAGCTGTAAACAAATTGTTTCTTTTTATAATTATTATCTGTAATACTTATTATATATCCTGATGAATTAAATGTTTTATAAGACCCGTTTTCAAAAATTAGATGATAATTGCTTCCATCTGTAATAATTTCTATTGTCGGATCTTCACCGGTATACCAACGATCATCATCAATGTTATATTTGAATACAATTTCATTATTATATGAATCAACGAAAGAAATTGTTTTGAAAATACCATCAGAATAATCGTTGAATTTTAAAAATTCGAACAGGTTTATACTCCATCCGTTACCGGCATTCATATTTGTGAACTTCCAGCTTTCGAATTGGCTTCCTGCTCTCGATGCTTCGTATATATGTGTTACAGGTAGTGGCATTACATTTCCGGATGTTACCATATCCGTATGCTCAAACTTCAGGTTCCCGGTAAACAGGTTTATATAAGCCATGCCATTGCCGGTACCGCCTACGCTTTGATAACTTCCTGTGTTGTTTAAGTAATCTACTTTTTTAGTATAATTAATTACAAGAAGCGGGTATGTATCTGTTTCAACAGATTCTTCTCCATTATCATATTCATCTTCATGAGTTGTATTATCCCATGGTTGTTCATTGGTAAACTCATAATTACCAATTAACTCTGTTCTTCCGTATTGACTTGCCATCGGTTTGAACATGACTCCATAATTAGCTGCGCCAGAATACCAGTTTTTTACAATTGGTAATATATTCAATCTGTAACTTGAATTTACACTTGCCGATTTGAAAAAGCTGGCAGGGTTGCTTGCAGTAGCTATCATACTATTCCATGTTGCAGATGAAGTCCAGCTTGAAGTAATTTGATAGATCCCTATTTCGATTTGACTCCCTGCATTTCCTAGCATATATAAATCGGCGCCTGTAAGAACGCAATCTGATGGAATTGTAGGCAAACTATTATTAAATTTTATTGCTGAATAATAATTATAATTATTTTGATATCCGACATATAATGGATAATTACTGGAATCCCGATATTCCTCATTTAAACTAGCTGTAGTTATATTGTTATATAAATCTATTTCCACACTCGGATCAATAACAACAGGGAAAGCTCTGTCGGTAGCATTTATCCATTCGCTGTCGGCAGTTACTTTAATAATATAGTTTCCATCACTATTCTTTGTTAATGTATATGTAACAGCGTCGGATGTATTTCCAGCAGCATCATACATATACCCGGCAGGAATCTCGTACATTACCTCACCGGTTTCTTCGTCCGATAAAGCAATAGAACCGTTTTTCTGCAATTCCGGTACGAGTCCTTTAAGCTTCAGTTCAAACTCGTATGTATAATCATCCATAGCACTCTTTACGATGATATTTTCCTTTACAGATGTGCCATCTAATATATACTCCAAGTCTGTATTTTGTAAAATATCTTCATAAACGATAGATGATTTATTACCCGATAAATCAGATGCATTGTCCAAAGTCTTTTTGCTGTTGACAGATGATACCGGATTCTCAATTACACCCGTCTTTGATTTATCCTTATTTAAAAGATCCAACTGTACTTTATATTTATCATCGGTTATTTTAAGAATATTTGAAGCATTGCTGTTTTGAGCAAACTTGAAGCTTATTCCGTTATTTTTGCTTTGGTAACCAATAATGTCATCATCTTCTGTTGCTTCTTCTAAAGTGAGTGTGTTATTAAAATCAACCCATTTTCCGTCCTTATCTTTGTAATGTACTGATTTTCCATACACAACAGCAGAATATGAGCCGTCTGACAGCTTAAAATGCTTTACGTTAGATTCTCTTAATTCTTCAACTTCATCTACAACATAATGTTTAGAATTCTTTACAGATTCAGAAGTATCTTCTGAAGTTTCTAAAGAATCATCATCATCAGAAATATCATCGGATATATCATCGCTTATAATAACCTCTGATTCTGATGCAACTTCGGGGTTAGTACTTGCTTCATTTTCCAATGCAGAAGCAGGTATTGTATAGAATACCATAAGAGCCGCTAGAACTAGTGCAATCAATGCATTAAATGTTTTTTTCACTCGTCATTCTCCTTAATAGTCATTTTAATTTAACTTCAGTTACAACGCGGAATAGGGTATTGTCGTTGCTTAATATTATGCTGTAATCACCTTCATTTTCATCTACGTATCTCAGCATTACTCCGTTATGTTCTGCTAGACCAGTCTTGTCCTCACACCACTTTTTAACTTCATTGGTTATATCAAAAATAAGCGTTTGATTTTGAGACTTTAATACTGAAGTTACATCACCTGTTTTGTATTTATTATTCCAATTTCCAGTTATGCTGCACCAATCTTCAAGTACAGAAACCAGTTTATAGGATGTATCTACATTATTTGATATATTGTAAGTTGTATAAGAAGCACTTATAATTGTATCGGCTAAAAGAGAGTAATATTTTACAAATTTATAACGTATTAAGACTCTACCGATTCCATAATCGTCGCTTATACCAACTATTGAATTATTTTTTAGGTATGCATATTTTAAGTTTGGTTTTTTTGAATAAATTGCATTATCAGGTTGTTTTTCTCGCCTTAATTCAAAAGAAATAAATAAAACAGAACCTATATCGATTATATCTTTATCAATTATGAATTTAATTTCATATGTGCTATCATTTATTTTTTTTAATTCTATAGAATTTTTATAAGAAATATTACCGCTAGAACTTTTTAACAAAGGTGATTGAATAACACCTTTTATATTTTTTACATCATTGCCTTTTTTGTCTTTTTCTACCTTGGAAATTGTTAAATAACCTCCTGGTTGAATTTCAATAATTGAGCTTGAATCTGATAAATTTAAGTTGAATAAAAATTCATTAGTACTAGCATCATCGATAATAATTTCACAATTACTTCCAAGATTTGATGGATATAATCTTAAATCATATTTATTATTTATATTGTTATAAACTATCATATTTTTATCTTCATCTATGAAGTTACTATGTTCTTCGTAGTTTGAATATATTTCATCATTTATAATAGGACAGATTTTATAATTATAAACTCCATTAATTAGTATTCCCTGTGAGTTTGAAACATATTTTGGATAATAAGGAATGATATCACTATTTGAAATTGTATAAATATAATTCTGTTCTCTCATTTTATTATTAACGTTAATAATCCTTGTATCAATTAATGAATATTTACCATTTGAATCTAAATAATTTATTGGTGACGAATAAACGTATAATGATTTAGTTTTGTCTTTATTCATAAATACAATAGAAATATCAGTTGTTAAATCATCAATTATTCCAATGTGCCCTTTAGTGGATATTTCTTCATTCGATAAAAGTTCAAAATAATCTTCTGATAGATTAATTTTTGTCTCCGTAAATTGAAATGATTCTTCTTGTGAAATATTTGAAATAACAACATCAGGTTTATTCTCACAACCATATATAAATGTAATTCCAATAATAAAAAATAAACAGAGCACGAACTTATTGATTCTCATTTTGTTTTATTTCCTTCTAATAATTTTTCCCGAAGCGTTTTTCGGGATTTTCTCCACGATTTGAATTTGATCCGGAATCTGATATGATGGGAGCTGCTCAAGGCATAAATCAAGTATGTCTTTTTTTGTACAAGATGTACTTTCAACCCATAGATGAATTTTTTGGCCAACCTTACCGTCATTCACTCCGAAAGCATATGCTTCGAAAATACGCTTGTCCTTTTTTATATCGTTTTCAATCTCCTGCGGATAAATATTCATACCGCTTCTGATTATTAAATTATCTTTTCTTCCTTTTATGTATAATAATCCTTTATCAATAACAGCACAGTCACCTGTATGAAACCAACCTTCTTTATCTATTACTTCCGAGGTGTGTTCCGGATCACCGTAATAACCTTTCATTATGCTTTTACCCTTTATTAATAATTCATCGTTTTCTATTCTACCAGTCACGGCATCCAATAAAACTCCCACCGAGGTAGGATGTTTGTCAAACAGTTCAGGTGTTAAATAACTAACACGTGGACTAGCTTCGGTAAGGCCATATACATTGTATATCCTGGTATCCGGCATACAATTGCGGATTTCTTTTGCAACGGTTTCTGTCATACATTCGCCACTGCAAACAGCAACAGATAATGGTAGTTTATTATTTAACCTTCCGGAAAAACGACAAAGATGGTAAAACAATGTGGGCGTACCGCACATTGTGTTTACAGATTTTTTATTTATTATATCAATCAGCTCAGAAGGATTGAATGCATTATTTAAAAAATGTATATTCAGACCTCTGACAAGAGAAACAAAAAATTCACCGGTCAACACCGCACAGTGGTATAAAGGTCTTGAAATTAAAATATTGCTTCCGCTTTCGATTTTAAAATATCGGATTATATCATTTATGTTTGTAATCAAATTATCATGTGTAATCATTGCCCCCTTAGGTTTACCTGTTGTACCCGAAGTGCACATAATGAAAGCAACATTATTAAGATCCTCGGTTTCATGTTCTTCTACTGATATCTTAAGAATTTCCTCGTCAGTAATTATAAACGATAATCCAACAGAATTTATTATTTTTCCGGAATGGAGCTCGCCGTATTTATCTGACAATATTACTGCAGTTTTATTTGCATAAAGACAAGCCATTATAGACTTTGCTGTATTGATTGGAGATTTGCATAATATTCCATACTTACCTTGATTCAATTTTTTACCTAGATTTTCTGCGCAAGCTGCAAGTTCGTAAAATGTTATTATTTCATTATCATAACAAATAACATTGACTCTATGCTCCATTATATGTTTATATAAATATTTATAAAGCATTTGTATCTTCCTTGTTGTTTTACCAATATTCACGTATCATGTATTCTCTTGTTAATGAATATAAGTGATCGATTATAACTTTCTCTTTATTAAACGCTTCTACAAGAAAATCAGAAATTAACCACATATATTTGTTGTCATTAGTTTTGTTGAATTTTATAGATATATTACAACATCTTTCAAGAATATCACAAATCTCTTCTGCATTATTTAATATATTTATATCTGCTTTTATATTAAATTTATCAATTAAAATATCAATATCATTCTTTATTCTAACTCTATATTCCAATAATTTTCTAATATTTAACGAATAATTGTATTCATTTAATAAAATATTATTTCCGTTAATTATTTCAGCTGCTATTTCTAATAAAGTATTATAACATGTCCAATAACCATTTTTATATTCTGATACTCGATTTTCATCTACATATGTAATATATTTCCTGCAAATCTCATTACGTATGCTCTTGATATGATTATAAAAAGACTCAATACAAAAATTCATTTCATAATCAAGTATGTTAAATGTTGTTATTGAAGATAAATATTCACGTTTATACATTTCACTTATTGCTTTGTCTTCTTTTAAATTATCTAAAGCTTCAAAAGAGCTAACAACGTCTTGATAACTAAATTCTTGGCTTATCCACCTTGTATTTTGTAAAATTGGTATATAAAATATTTTTCTTGATTCATCATATCCATAAATTAATATTTCGTGAATGTAAAGACCTTCGCGTTCCATTAAGATATTATAATCGCATTCCAATAGAACATATTTATTATTGTTAATATTATCAACAATAAATTTAATTAAGTTATCACTCTTAATTGATTTATGTGAAAAACATTTTGTTTCTAAAACATTATTATAATAATTATATTGATCATACTTATGCCCATGTTCGCCATAATATAAGTTCTTTTTAAAGTCTGAATATAAGTTATTGTAATGTTGAAGCAACCAAAATTTTAAATTATTATGCGCGCTAATAATTGATGTCCTATAAAAGCTCCAGCACTCTGTAGTAACCGGAGCATCAATATTGATAGGCAATATTTTAATCATTAGCTGTCTCCTTGCAATATTTTAATGATGAAATAATCTCGCATATAGCTTTAATAGAACCAGCTTGTTTTAATGTCATTTTTTCATACGGGAAGTCTATCTTAAAATGATTTTCTATTTCAATGATTAACTCGACAAACATAATAGAATCCATACCTTCTTTTTTAAAATCAGTATCGGGAGATATGTTTTTTATTTTATCTGACGATGAATAAACATTACAGAGTATTTTATATAGATCTTTTTTTATTTTTTCCTCATACATCGTGTATACCTTCTTATAAATTAAATAGTTTTGTTATATGTATCATTAACAAACATATTTGCCTACCAAGTCATATACATCCGACACGACCGAAAAATTTTTAGTGTTGAAATCGGACAATGCAAACTCAATGGAAAATTCCTCCTCGATCGCTACGATCAATTCAACAAGTCTCAGGCTGTCTATTCCAAGCTCATCCTTAAGCTTGCTCTCAGGTTTCGGCTCACCACCTACCGGGCTCAGGTCCTCTATTATAAAATTAATTTTTTCATTAATCATATTTATATCCATTCCTTTCGTAAATACGCGGAGTTTTGCGCTGGTTTTACGAAGTAAAATTTACACCATACTGTACGGTGTAAAAGGCACAAAACTCTTATCTGAAAGCTTGCTTTCAGATTTTATCTCCGAATTTTATTGCCAACGTTTTTATGTAGTCCTCAATTTTAAAAGCCTCGCTCAACAGCATAAAATACTTTGAACAATCCGCGTATTTTTTTAAATTTAAATATTCCGCCTGTGCGAAAAGGTTGCTAATAGCATCTCTTTTTTCCTCTATCGCAGCCGGTTCAGAAACGGCGGATAAAAATTCTGTCTGCCGGTATAGAAGGGTTTTGTATATCCAGAAAAAATTTCTGATCTTTATTCCCGGATCGAGTATGGATTCAAGGTTTTCTTCGGTTATTTCGAAAGATATATTATCATTTATATATTCCGGTCTTATCTCGAAATGTTGTTTGTCGGTATCCGTTAAATCTCTAAGTATTTTAAGAATAAAACAGCTGCTGTCATAAACCTCTTCAAGTTCTTTTTTATTTAAAACAATTATTGTCTCCGGTATATCGTTGGTCAATTTGAAACAATCATTTTCTTTTTCTATTAGAATATAATGATCTGACCTTAAACCCCTTGCGAAAAGTCTGTTTTTAACAAAATCACTCTTTACCTTAACCAGCAGCTTATGTTCTGGTAAATTTATATTTTCAATAACCTTATTTATATCATCCTCATGAACCAATTCAAGTGAAATGACTCCAAGCTGCTTTAAAGTATCATGGATTCTCGGGATCAAAGAAAAATACTCAGGTTTTATACCTTCAGAAAGCATACTCAAAAGCAGTTCTTTCACGCCGATAAACGAAGTACCGTATAAAACCGAAATATCCGTTTCACTTGACTTTATCTGAGCCAGTACCTGGTTTTCAACGCATGACAATCCGTATATATTTTCAAACATACTGCATCAGAATCCTTTCGGTATGAAGCATAATTTCCTTAAAACATTCATCCGGCTCTTTATTTGAGGATATGACCGTACCTCCTGTTTCCTTTGCTATAAGAAGATACTGTTCCCTCAGTCTGTGCTGGAGATCAACATCCACATACTTATTTTTTTCATTTTCCCTGCTACGAACTCTCTTTAAGGCCATATCTACATCAACATCCAGGAAAAAGGACAGATCGGGTTTCTGGATATGAGACGCTATCTCGTAAATCCAGCAATCCTCCATATAACCTCTTGCCTTAAGATTAGCAATGCAGGAGTAAAAATATCTGTCGCTTATGACAATATTACCGCTTTCGAGCAAGGGAACTATGTATTTATCGGTATGTTGAATTCTGTCTCCCGCAGCTGACAAGGAAAGCGCACGGTAATCAAATGAAGTGTGATCCGGGTTATCCATATAGGTTCTGAATATCTCCGACGATCTGATAGCATCCGTCGGCTGTTTTGTCAGAACAGGTATGATATTATGCTCCTTAAGGTATTTTTTCAGCATTCCGATCATCGTTGTTTTTCCGCAGCCGTCAAGACCGCAGAACGTAATTAATTTTCCTAAATGTTTTTTATCTTTAAGAATCAACTTCATTTAGATATTCTCTCCGTTTTCCGCAGAACACCCATTCTTTGAAAGGAATTTCGTATTTGTATTTTTTCCTAGTAGCCGGATCGTATATTTCTTTTAAATAAGAAATATCGTTCGGCTTTATTTTCTCAAGGAAAGCATTCAAGGCAATGTTGTTTTCCGTATCGAATAATTCTTTTGTTTCCTTCAGCGCGTAATAGCATTCCTTCTCCACACCGAAATTTTTTATTCTCTCCTCAAACAAATCGGTAAAAATAATTTCTGAGAATTCGGATATAAACAGATAAATATCAAGATATTTATACAAGCCTTGGTCACGTCCGAATTCCACCCAGCTGTAGACCGAAGCCTCCTTATATAAATGTGCGCATAGCTGTATAAGGAAATCTTGCTTTGATAGAGTGTATAAATCACCATTCTCTGTCTTTATAACGCAGGTAGATTTTTTAAGCATCTCGGAAATAATGCTTTTATCCTGTTCGGGCTTGAAATCCAGCGAAAAGTTAATATCTATTTCAAGAAAGCGCATATACGGAAGGTTAATTTCTTTTATAAATGGAACCGCTTCACCTCTGTTTATCTGGGATGAAATTATCTCGGCTCTTGTTGCTTTGACTAATTCGCCGTTCCTTATATTCCCCTGAACAAATCCGTTGTTCAACAATAGACCGCTTATTCCAGAAGAATCTTTAAAATTGATTAATATATCAATATCGTTTGAGGTTCTTAACCCTGTAGGGTAAATATTTACAAGATAACTGCCCTTAAGCAGCGCATAGGGAATATCGGTATCCGTAAATATTTCTGATAAATAGTCAAGAGCTTTTTTAAAACTTTCGTTTTTTATTCTATTAGTTTCATAAATAATTTTAAGCGTGTTTCTAAATTCGCGGTTCATCTTTCCAAGAAGATTTATCTTATTAAGTGTATAATACGCTGCACCACCAACACGGTTGAAAAGAAGCTGCCCCAATATGTAGGGATAGTCAAGTCCATTGTTTATTAATTCATTTATTATTGTTTCATTAGGTTTTATATATTTACACAATTCAAGGATAAAATCGATTTCATTTTTTAACACATTCCCGCTCCTTCCAGCATAGTTTTATAAAACTCATTTTCCACGGAGAGTGCTTCTTTCGAGCCGATTTTTACAATACATCCATTTTCCATTATGATAATAGTTCTTGATCGCAGCACGGCTGAAGGTTTATGTGAAACGACAATTACCGTCGTATCTCTGGCAATATTGTTAACAGCTTCATAAACAACATCTTCAGAAAGCTTGTCCAGGGAGCTTGTTGCTTCGTCAAATATTATCAACTCGGGTTTTTTTAAAAGCGCTCTTGCAATGCAGATACGTTGTTTTTGTCCGCCCGACAGCTTTACACCGCGTTCACCGATAACAGTGTCAAAGCCTTCCGGGAGCGAGATAATGAAGCTGTAAATATCAGATTTTCTGCATGCTTCTTCCAGATCCGATTCTGTCGCGTTCTCATTAGAAATCATAATATTTTCTTTTATGCTCATATTAAACAGAAAGCTGTCCTGCATTACTACTCCGATGTGTTTATATAAATCCGATTTTAATATCTTTGTCATTCCGACATTGTCATATTTGATTCCGTCTTCATTTTCCTTACCTTCAGCGCTGTACAGTCCCAGCAACAATTTCAAAAGTGTGGTTTTTCCGCAGCCACTTTCCCCGATGATTGAAATGAAATCTCCTTTTTTTATGTTGAAATTTATATCATGCAGAACTTTCTTCTCAGTCTCCGGGTAAGAAAAAGCTGAAAAATTAATATCAATATTATTGTTAAAACTGAAGTTTTTCGCATCATCTTTTTCTTCCTGAGGAAATTGCATAGTATCGATAATTCTCATGTAATAGGGTGCGTTTGATTTGATTGAAGCGTTCCTTATATTTACCGTATCTATCGCATTAAACATCATCTCGAAAATTTCTCCGAACATAATTACGCTGCCGACGGAGACGTCACCTTTTATTATGAAAAACACACCGACTATATAAATGAAAACCTTTGACAGATAATTCGCCTTAAAATCGTTGATTACTTCCATATAAAACCAATAACGTATGTTTTTATATCCAAGAATGGCAAGCTTGTCTCTGTATTTCCTGAACTTCTTTATAAAAATATCTTCAGTGCACTGTATTTTGATTTCTCTCCAGAGTTGCAGAGAATTGTGAGTTGAAGTGTAATACTTCTGACTTACCTTCCTGATTTCCTCGTTGACCTTTTTTGAGCCCTTTGCAATCAAGTAGTTTATATAGAACATTAAGGGTATAATCCATATGCAATACAGAGTCATCGTAAAATCAATGCTTATAATAATGCATAAGCTTACCAGCGTTAAAATTATATTGAAAATATAGTCAACTATTTGATCTTTTATAAAGCTTCCTACGGCATCAACATCATCAACCAAACGCATTTTCAGTTCGCCGGTATTTCTCTTGTCTATATTGGCATACAGAGTACCGGTAATTCTGTCCCATAATGACATTCTTAGTTTATATGTGAAACCGTTTAATAGCTTGTTGCCGAAATGCAGGTTTAATGAATCGAGTATCAACCTGAAAATATAAACTATTAACAAACCTAAGATTACATATGTAAGCAGCTCTGTCTTACTGTTATATATTACTTCATCAAGCAATATCTGAAACATCTTAGGAGATATCAATGATACAGGTATAGCGAGCGTTGCCGTTATTATTAGTATAATTATTGAAAACTTGAAGGGTGACAGATATTCCTTAAAATTCTTTAGAACATTAAATCTATTTATTTTCATCTGATAACCATTCCTGTTATTTATGTTATAGTTCCGAATAACTCTTTGAATTTAGAGGATTTTTTTATTGCATTCTTCATATCACCCGCATACTCAACGGAACCATCATTAATTACAATAACCTTGTCGCAGACAGACACTGTAGCAAGCCTGTGAGAAATTAAAATTATAGTTTTATCGTTTTGATTGTTAAAAAGATTATTAAGGACAATTTTTTCTGTATTTACATCAAGTGCGCTGGTTGCTTCGTCTAATATAATAGTATCCGCGTTTTTTAAAATCGCCCTTGCAATCATAAGCCGCTGTTTTTGCCCTCCTGACAAATCAAATCCACCGGACAATTCAGTATCCAATCCGTCAGGCAATTCTGTAATTTTTTCGTACAACCCAACCTTTTTTAGTGTTTCGTAAATTTCTGAATCAGTTTTATCCCTGCCCGCTAGCAGATTTACCCTTATTGTATCGTCAAACAGCATTATATCTTGTGAAACCACACTGAAATTTTCCCTTATACTGGTTGAATTCAACTCTGTTATATTAATGTTGTTTATTAATATATCGCCATTTTTTATTTTGTACAGCTTTAATATAAGGTTTATAATCGTACTTTTGCCTATACCGCTGATTCCTACGATAGCTACTTTATCACCCTTATTTATACGAAAATCGACATCATTAAGAATTTTATTTTGTCCATAATTANNATGCTATTTCCGGAAAAGTTTTCGTTTTCATACGCCAAAATTTCCGTTACTCTTTCAATGCTGATTTTTCGGCCCTTCCAGTCAAGATATATACGAAGTATCCAATTGAATTTTTTATGAAGCAATGCAACATAGGATATAATTGCGAGAAAACTACCGACAGTCATCATTTTATTCGAAATAAAGTAAACAGACAATATATACATAACAATAGAAGCCAATAAATTCAATAAATAAATACCTTTATTAACAATGAAATCCACTCGTCTAATTTTATTTCCTAATTTAATTAGTTTATTAATAAAAGATTTAATTTGATTTATAGCCCACGATTCACCGTCATTGATTTTAATTTCTCTGAAACCTTTCAGTATTTCAAAGACGCGTCCGGTAAAGCTACCGTTTACTTTGCGGTTCTCACGGGAATATATTTCATTGTATTTTCCACATATCCTTGTAAAGACTATAGGTAATAAAGCAGCTAAAATAGCTATGACAGCAATATACTTATTTATCCTGGCTATTACAAAAACCGTTCCTAAACATAATATTATGGAATTTGCAAAATGAAAAAGATTACGTTGTACAGCATTGATATATTGATCGCTGTCCCAGTCGATTCTTGTCATTATATCTCCGCTGTTAATACTGGATAGGATTTTTGCTTTTGATTTTATAACTTTTTCATATACTGAGCATTTTATTTCTACTACGAATTCATTATATAATTTCTGCCATACATATGCATAAAGCATATTGATTAATACGAAAATTAAGAATAATACTATATACGATTTAATAACTCCATATAATAAATCATATTTTTCGGCATATATAACTTCATCAATTAATTTGATAAGATTGAAGGGTAGAATTAAAGATACTGCATATGTAACTAAAATACAAACTTCTGCAACAAAAAAAAGGAATTTATATTTCCTTGCGAGAAGATATATAGATTTAACATACTTCATGTATTTGAATTCCTTAATTTAATTTGTTTTGATATAACACTACATAAATTTTTAATGGATCCGAATTTTTCTACAATCAATTCCATATTAGGAACTTTAATATTAAACTTATTTTCTATCTCCATTATAATTTTTATATATTCCATGGAATCTATTCCGATAGTATACAAATTAATTATAAATTTGTAATATAATTTCTTTTACTTCCTTCTCATATATCATAAAATTTATCCTGTATTTTTAATTGATTAATAAAACGAATATATTTGCTAACAGACTGTTGTTTAAAACTCAATCCTAATTCGTTTATTATATCGTGTATATTGTGTTCGTCAAACAAATTATTGGATTCGATTTCTATCTCATAATCGATGATGCCTAAATATAAATTCTTATCGAGCGAAACTATAAAATCATTTAACTTGTAATTGGTTCTCTCTGTAATTAAAACACCTATATTTTTATATGTATTCATATCTTCGATTTTTATTGGATTTTTCAATACATTTGGAAGTGAGATTAAATAAGTCGTAAATTCATCGCAGATTCTCAAATTATTAAAATCTGATTTGTTATATTTATATTCTAACTTTAATTTATCTTCAATCTGTCTTACTCTTAAAGTCTGATTATTGTTATACAAATATAATTCATCGTTGTCATAATAATAATTAATCTGTAAAACTTGTTTTGAATTAAAGTTTTTTAAGTTATCATGCAATTCTATATATTTTTCTTTTGTTACTATTTGTTTTCTTTCAAATTCTTTCATATGCTTATATCAATATAGATTTTATTTATTGTAAATTCTATATAATATTTGTCTTTCGTTATCATATTATAATTATAATTTAATTGTTTAAAATATTATAGCAAGTATGTTATTAACTGTCAATAGTTTTCAACATATTTAATATATCTATACAATATCATAATGTTTTAAATATAAGGAAAGATAAATCAGATCGATAGAAAATCTATATATATTTAATACTGGTGAAACCAAACATTGCAAAACTTAAAAATCTTTTATTTATTATCAATCAACAATTTAGCCCCGAAGCGGTAAATCGTAACCGTTTCGGGGCTTTTTTTATATAAATATTTAAAAAGAAGGTTGGTGATTAATTGAGTTGGGTTACAGGCAGTCTTGAAAAAGCGTTGGATACATGGAACGAAAAGCTGTCTGAAATATGGCAGCTTATCACGAAGTCGCTCGAAGATTATAAAGGCGGTATGATCTGGAATGTCATAATTGGTATTTACAGTGCATTGCAGGTTGTCAGTCTTGCGCTCCTTGTCCTGTTTTTTGTCGTCAGCGTAGTAAAAACCTGCGGGAGCTTCGCGGAGCTGAAAAACCGGAACGCGCGGTAAAGTTGCTGATCCGCTTCGTGCTTATCAAAGGTGTTTTGTAACTGCTGTCTATGCCAACCATTTGTATCTCGGGAAACCTTGCTGTATATCCATATTCCAAACGATTATGCTTACGACGGCTGGAAAATAGATTTTAAGACAGGCAAAGAAAAGATAGCAACTTTAGGAAGTATATAATATGTCAAAATTGAATCAAATCGAAAAAGTCAAGCAGCAATACACTTATGATAATAATTTTTTAATCAAGGTGTCTATATAATTTAATATTCGATTTGAATATTACCATTACTATTATCATTATGATCAATAATAATATGAGAGATACCGCCATTTGTCCTTGCTTGTGGAGTACACGATAAAATCCTGTAATGGAACGAACATAACCTCGTTGTATGAGCTTTACCCAAAACACAACCAATCCGGCATTGGGATTACGGCGCCGCATNNTTTCCATCGATATATGTATTGACGGTTGGTATTGGTGAAATAAAAACAAAGATAGTTACGAAATAATTGTAAAAATTAGTATATAAATGCAACTATCATGTCGATATATATGAATATATGTATAAAAGTGGAAGTAAAGAAGGGAGTTTTATCATGTCGAATATCAACAAGTTAGTTCCGAATTTAATAAAAAAGACAAACATAAAAGCATCGTTTATAATCTTATTAATTGTGTTATTATCTTTAGGAACTATTTATATTCGTCATACTTGGACTACGAGCATATCATCTGTCGAAGAACAAGCTATAGAAACAGCTAAGNNCAGCTAAGGTAGCTGAAGCTTCTATAAACGGTGAGACAGTTAAAAGTTTAAGAGCCGTACCTGAGGACGAAGGAACTGTGGCATATGATAGCATTAAAAGCAGGTTGTTTAAGCTAGCAGAAATAAATGTTGACATTCAATTTGCTTATATTTGCGCACAAAAAGGCGATAAAATATATTTTATGGTAGATTCGGAGCCAGTAGGATCGGACGACTACTCACCAGCTGGGCAAGAATATTATGAAGCTGATGATGACTTTAGAAGGGCTTTCGAAGAAGGTAATACTATTATTACAGAACCAGCAACTGACCGATGGGGAACTTGGGTTAGTATTCTTGTACCAATGAAAAACAACAAAACAGGCGAAGTTATAGCAGTGTTTGGAATGGACTACCCAGCAGAAACCTTCGCGATTGAAGCGAAACAAAATACTATACAAGCTGGGGTTAATGTTTTTTTTGCTTTAATTATATTTTTTACTTTTTACATAGTATTTAATAAAAATAGTCAACTTAGAAAAGAACAAAATAAATTAAAGCATTCAGAGGAAGAATTAATAAAAGCAAAAGAAGTAGCAGAATCTGCAACCAAAGCAAAAAGTGAATTCCTTGCTAACATGAGCCATGAGATACGCACACCCATGAATGCAATTATAGGCTTTTCGGGTCTTGTAAAGAAAACTGATCTGACACTAAAGCAGCTTGACTATGTTAACAAGATAGATTCATCAGCAAACTCGTTGTTAGGCGTTATTAATGATATCCTTGATTTTTCTAAAATAGAGGCTGGAAAACTAGAAATTGAATCTGTTGATTTTAAATTAGACCAGGTAATTAGCAATATCGTTGATGTTATTTCTATAAAAGCTGCGGAAAAAAACATTGAATTATTGAATAATATTAAAAACGATGTTCCATGTTCATTAATAGGAGATCCTCTGAGACTTGGACAAGTAATTATCAATCTTGTTAACAACGCAGTTAAGTTTACCGAAAAGGGACATATTCTCATTAAAGTTGAGTTAATTGAGAAAGATTTCGATCGTTGTCGTATAAAATTCTCTGTTAATGATAGCGGAATCGGTATGACTAAAGAGCAGATGGATAAATTGTTTTTTGCTTTTTCGCAAGCAGATTCATCTATAACCAGAAAATTTGGTGGTACTGGTTTAGGCTTAACTATATGCAAAAACCTTGTTGAAATGATGAATGGTAAAATATATGTAGAGAGCGAACTTGGTATTGGAAGTACTTTTATTTTCGATGTTGAATTCATGATACAGACTAAGATAAAAGAAAAAAGAGTCATACAATTAGAAAAACTTCGTGACCTAAAAGTGCTTATAGTAGATGATAATGAAATGGCAAGTGATATTTTAAAAGAACAACTACTGTCTTTTGGAATTAATGCTTGTACAGTTACTTCAGGTAATGAAGCGATTTTAGAAGTTAAGCAGAAATCTGTAGAAAATCAATATGATTTGGTGTTTATGGATTGGAGAATGCCAGGGATGGATGGAATCGAAGCAGCAAAATCGATTCTTAATGATAATACATTAGAGCATACGCCTATAACTATTATGGTTACTGCTTTTGGAAGAGAAGATATTATAAAAAAAGCAGAAAAAATCGGTGTTAATTCATTTCTTATGAAACCCGTTAACCAATCTCTATTATATGATACAATAATGAATGCCTTTGGTAAGGACATCATAGAAGACATTGCTCGAACCTCAAATAAAAAAGGCAAAGCAGACTCATCAAAAGGGCTCGAAGGTATTAGGGTACTTTTAGTTGAGGATAATATACTTAACCAAGAAGTAGCAACAGAGATACTTAAAGGCGCAGGATTGATCGTGGAGATTGCCAATAACGGTAAAGAAGCAGTTGAAGCAGTTTCAACTTCAATTTATGATGTTGTTCTTATGGATATCCAGATGCCAATAATGGGTGGATATGAAGCAACAAATCTAATAAGATCAAATGAAAAATTCAAGGACTTGCCAATTATTGCTATGACCGCACATGCAATGCAGGGAGTTAAACAGGATTGCATTGCAGCAGGTATGAATGATTATGTTTGTAAACCTATTGATTTAGATGCACTTTTCTTAGTTCTTAAGAAGTGGGTAAACCCTAACAATATAAATCACATAATCGAAAAAACATACGACGCTTTAATCGAAAACGATATTGAAATACAGTTCCCAAAAAACAAATCCAGTATTGATTTTGAATTAGGATTAAAAAGACTAAATGGAAACAAAAAACTCTATAGAAAGCTTCTAATTGATTTTGCCACGAGTTATTCATCATCATGTATGGATATTCGAAAAGCTAAAAATCAAAATGACATTGATTTAATTCTCAAATTGACACATACATTAAAGGGTGTTGCTGGAAATATATCCATTTACGAAATACAAAGAATAGCTACCGAATTGGAAACTGCAGTTTCGCAGAATTCAATGGATAGATTTGATTATTTAGTAAATGAGTTAGACAAAGCTTTTATCGAATTTAATACATCTATTGAGCCTTTGCTTGAAAACTCTTCATTTGAACCCTTGATAATAGATAAGCCACTTAATATAACCGAAGTGGAACCTATATTACAGAAGCTTTCACAGCTTATTTGGGATGACAATATTGATGCTGAAAATTCTTTGGAAGACTTAAGAAAACACATGGGTGAAGAAAATTTCAAAGAAGAAATGCAAATTATAACGAACAGCATAAGTGATTACGATTTTGAATCTGCAAAAGTGCCTTTACAGAAAATTGCTGATACGATTAACGTGATATTAAAAAGGAGATAGAAATGGAAGCTTTGTTAAAACAGCAGACAATTTTAATTGTTGATGATGCAAAAAGCAACATTAATGTTCTCGCTGAATTACTTAGATCAGATTATATAATTAAAGCGGCAACAAGTGGTGAAAAAGCATTAACGATTGCATTATCCGAAAATCCTCCTGATTTGATACTTTTAGATGTTGTGATGCCTGAAATGGACGGTTATGAGGTATGTAAAAGATTAAAAGCATCTTCACAAACTAAAAATATCCCAATCATCTTCATAACCGGAAAATTAGGTGAGGAAGATGAGATTAATGGTTTCAATTTAGGTGCTATGGATTATATTACAAAGCCATTTAGTCCAGTTGTTGTAAAAGCTAGAGTTAATACACATTTGGAATTAAAAAGACATCGTGATTATTTAGAAGGTATTTCCTATTTAGATGGCTTAACAGGAATACCAAATCGTCGTAAATTTAATAGTTATTTGGGCTTATCATGGAACGATGCTATTCAGGAATCCATGCCAGTCTCAATGATTCTAATAGATATAGATAACTTCAAACTTTTTAACGATAATTATGGTCATCTCGAAGGGGATAACTGTCTTACGCAAATAGCTCAAGCACTTTCCAAAACGCTAGTTCGAAAGAATGATTTTGTTGCGAGGTACGGTGGTGAAGAATTTGTATGTGTACTTCCTAATACAAACCTTGAAGGTGCACTTTTAATAGCAGAAAAATTACGACTTAGTGTAGTTAACCTTCAAATTCCTCATATCTATTCGTATACAGAAAATATTGTAACTGTTAGCTTGGGGGTAGCAACAGTTATTCCTGATGCCAATTCATCTTGTAGTTTACTTATAAAATCAGCAGATGACGCACTTTATAAATCAAAAGAAAGCGGAAAGAACAAGGTTTGTACACTTATTTAAATATTTTTGCAAAACTTCCAATCACTAAGTGCAATACTTTTTAATTATTTGATTTATTTTAACACCTTTACCGCAATTGGTGTTAATATTGACAATACAAACCCTGTTAATGGAGACTAAACTAGGAAACAAGGTTGTTATGCTAAGTGTTGGCGTTTTAGCATAGTGCTTTGTTCCATGCGTCGTCCTCGGCCACATCGCTAACGAAAGTCATTCCGTCCGTCGTATAAGCAAATATTATCTTTCTCTGATATTCCCCGTCTCCCAAGTCAATGTAAATCTCGAGCATGCTGAATTCATCCTTGGCCAGCAGCTCCAGATCCAGACTTTTAATATCATTATCATCGCTTATCATGCTAATTTCTGCCTTATTGCCGTTTACCTTATAATCATCTTTGATCACCGAAATGGTGTCAGTAACGAAATAATAATCCGAGACATCCTCACCGAAAATAAGTTCTACGCAGAAAGTATCGTCTTGGGTAACCATTTCGGATTTCAATGAAACTTTGATTTTTTCCTCATTCTGATTATCGGGGGTTAAAACGTAACTTTCAGCATCATATTCTGAAACATCTGAAATTTCTTCCAACCCCAAACCCGAATCCAAGCCCGTAGAATCGGCGGCTTCTTTTCCAGAACCGGCTTCATAACTGTCCTCGTTATTTTCTTCT
>DMMZ01000023.1 GCA_003452915.1 Clostridiales bacterium
TCTTATTAATCTCCTTTATAAACTTACGGATAGCGTACTTAACTTCAACATCAAGCCCAATAGTAGGCTCATCCAAAAATAATACTGACGGAGAGTGGAGCATTGCGGCTGCAAGATCTCCTCTCATTCGTTGACCAAGGCTCAGTTGTCTTACCGGAGTGTTAATTATCTCGTTGATATTTAAAATTCTATCCAGTTCCTCCATGTTATCATCGTATTTTCGAACATCAACCTGATATATTCTACGTAGTAGTTCAAAAGATTCACCAAGACGCAAATCCCAGTATAACTGCGACCTTTGGCCGAATACAACACCTAAGTCTTTTACTATTTCCTGCCTTTGCTTTTGCGGCGAAAGACCTTTTATCAATACCTCACCCGAAGTCGGATTCAGTATACCGCACATCATTTTTATCGTTGTGCTCTTCCCTGCTCCGTTTGGACCGATAAATCCGATAATTTCACCTTTATTTACTTCAAAGCTAATGTCATCAACAGCTTTTTTTATTGTCTTGTCTGTTACAAAAAGATTTATTATAGCACCTCTGATACCTTTGCTTTTTTTATTAACAACAAATTCTTTTGTTAAATGAGTTGCTTTTATTACCGGCTCTGTATTATTCACAGTCATAAATATTAACCTCCACACCCCGTAGGGCACAAATAGCAATGAAAAATTTGTGGAGGTACGCGATGATGTACCTCTTTCTATCATATTATTCACGCTATAATTCCTTTCATCGATGCGCGGGAATTGTACCGTTCCTGCTATTGCCGGATTACTGCACCTCTTGCAGTAAAGGCACAAAACCGTAATTTGAAAAATTTAATTTTTCAAATTTATGATCCAGCGCTTTCGTATCGCCTAAGACCTAATTTAAACACCGCCATGCTCAAAACATAAAATCCAACACCAATAATGAACGCCCAGACACTTAGGTTTCCGAAAATTTTATATCCAGTATCCTTATTAAAAAATTCACTAGACGGAAAATAGCTGATAAACCCGAGGGGCAATATAAAGGTAAACAAATTCTGTATAAGCTTTGGAAATATGTTCAAAGGATATTGTGTTGTATAGCTGAAAAGACTTAAGTGAATTGATCGTAAGCTTCCTGATCTTTTTGTCCAAAACGCTAACGAACCAGTGAGCGTATATATTGCACCTCTTAATAGTGTTGCTCCTGTTACAACGAGTAAGAGCTTTACTAAATTTAATATAGTTACGGGGAAATGTGAAGCAATACATCCGTATATAAAAATTATAAATCCAGGTATAAAGTCGGTTATACCGATAAAGTTGAAGTCCATAAAACAAAATTGAAAGAATACGTTTAACGGTCGTACCAACAAACGGTCGAACTCTCCATTAGTAACCAAATAATCCATATACCAGGTTTGAATAAAGAAAATTACCGACAGACCGTGGCTTAATATTCCCAGTCCATACATAAATGCTATCTGTGGAAATTCCCAACCGCCCAAAGGATGAAATTGTTCGACAACCACTTTTATAGTAATTATGCCAAAAAAGAATTGTAACGGATTGCTAATCAACCATGATATCAAATAAGCAGGATACTCCAATCCACATTGAATATTTATTTTTAAAAATACTTTTGCCATCGAAATATAACGCATAAACGTCTTCATATATCGCTCCGTATTTTTCATTTAACCACCTTGAACAAAAATGTTCTGCTCTATCTTGTCTTTTAATCTTTTAAAAAGGAAATAGAAAATCAATACCCATAATACCTGCACAAGCATTCCCTTGAAAGCCGCGTTTATTGTCGACCTGCCTATATATATGCTTAATGGTAGCTGATATGTATATATGAATGGTAGATAATTTAAAACTGCTTGAACTGATTTCGGGAAAAACCAGATAGGCACAAAAGATCCCGATAACACACGTACTAAATAATCTTTGATTATTCCGACAGGTCCCATGTCAATAACTCTGAAATAAAATAAACCAATAATTGCTGATATTAACCAGAGAATTAAATAGCTTAAGCAAGAGCTTAATAAAAATAGAATTAAATTAACTGCAGAAGTAGGTAATGGATTAATAAATAAAAAAGAAAAAACAAATACAGGAAATGCTTTTTGAATTATTGAGGTAACAACATCTCCGATATCCTCAGAAAAATACATAAGAAAAATGTTAGTTGGCTTTATATAATCAACCGCAATATTGCCTTTTCGCACTTTACCTTGTATGGTTGATTCAACCTTTGTTATAAAAATACTTGAAAGAATTAAAGATATTACAGAGTAGGTCAGCATTTGCTGTTCATTAACATTCTCAACAACACCAACACCTTTATATGCCGCTTTCCAAAAGAATATTGAAGTAAATAAAAATATGACTTGTACTAATAAGGATATATAGAATTCAAACCGATAATTTAATGATAATAGCAATTTAATTTTAATCATATATAAATACGGTTTCATACTTGATTTATTACATCCTTTCTTATATTTGTATATTTTTCACATTAAATTTTATTTGGATATTTTTAAATAGTTAAAATTAAAATGTTAACAAGCGTTATATACATATAATGTTTATTTATAATAAAACAATTATACACCATTATACATATCAATTTCAAATTTGTCAATATAAGAACATATTATTCATATTATTATAAATATATATAAGAAAATGGTAATTAATATGAATGCATTTTTGTGCAATGTTATCTAAAATAGTTATGCAATTAGTAGAAAATTTATTATTTATGTAAATTTCATTGACACTTTTTATGTAACAACATATAATAGTTTTGTATATAAATATTCCAGGATCAAAGTTTTGGAATAGAAATTGAAAGGAGTATGGAAAATGCATTCAACAATTAAAAAGTTCTCCGCAATTCTACTTACCTTGTGCGTTTTAGTGTCGGCTTGCGCTCTTAGCGCTTCGGCATTGACCTTCACAGTGGGCAATCCACTTGGGAGCGGCACAATTACCTCCTCCACCAACAGAACGGTAGCTACGGGGGTAACCTATTCCACGGCGGTTTACACAGACAGCAGCAGCGACTCTCAGCAAGTTTATGCCCTTTCCTTCAATCCTCAAACAAGTGACTTTGTCCCTTATGTCTATTCAAAGTATTCCGGTTATGGAGCGACTACATATTCTACCGCCGTAGATGTCGAAACAAAATACGGTCTTAACTGTGTAGGCGGTACAAACGCTTCATTCTTCTCCTTCGTAGGCACCTGCTGCAACACATACGGCGGTGTGAACATCTCCGACGGAAAAATTATTCAAGGCTGCAACAGTTACGGTGCAACTTACATGTTAACTTTTGACAGCGACGGAACAAGCGACTTGGTTTATTCCAGAGTATCCTATGCACTTTCTGTAAAAGGTACAGCATGGGCAAACGCATTGCAAAATATCAATATATTCCCTTACACAACAGGAACGGGTATTTATTATTACGACACAAGCTGCGGAAATAATACAGATACCAATACCGCAGGTGTTGAAATCGTATTTAATAAGACCAACAACACAGAGCTAACTGTTGGCGGTACTCTTAAAGGTACTGTTGCAGCTATAAGAAGCAATGTAAGTAGCGGCGGTTCTGTCGGTTTTAATCAGTTCGTTTTATATGCAAGCGATGCAAGTTCATATGCAGCAGGCTTACGTGCACTCGTAATCGGTGATACTGTAGAAATTACTGCAACCGAAACAATTACTGGGGCTAAAGAAAAGATGGAAAACTGCTCAAGTGCATTGGTTACATACGGTTACCATATAGTAGCAAACGGTCAGAATGTAACCGCAAGCGACGGTTTAGGTGAGGCGTTTAATACTGCCAGCGCACAGAGAACGGCAGTTGGTATCAAAGCTGACGGAACATTAATAATGGTCGTTAGTAACGGTAGAACAACCACTTACCCGGGTCTTACAGTTTATGAGCTTGCCGATATGCTTATCGGTCTTGGTTGTGTAACCGCAGTGAATCTTGATGGTGGCGGTTCCTCACAAATGACTGTTCAAAATTCGTCAGGCACACTTGAGGCTACCTTCTCCAGCACACGCAGAGTCGCAAACAGCCTTTTGATAGTACAAAGGCCGACCATTAATACAACAACAAGAAATACACTTAATTCACTTGTTTCCTCTGCTTCCACCTATCTTTCGGATTATATTTTATCAACAGCTTCGACAACCTCCATGCAGGCGGCATACAATTACGGTTATGCAGTTTATAACTCGACTCAATCAATGCCCGGTGATTATACCAAGGCGATTATGAGGCTTCAGGATGCCATTGCAAATGTTGAAATTATAAGCAAAAGTACCGGTATTTATATTTATTCATCATCGCTTACAATGCGTGCGACAGCCTCGTCAGGCGGAACAGTTGTAACAACCGTTCCTGCAAACACTAGCCTTTCCATTACAAGCGTATCAGGCAACTTCGGGTATACGAAATATCTGACCTACACTGGCTGGGTCGATATATCAAACGCAACCCGTATTTCCGGTCTTGCAACACCTCAAGCAACGATAAACAGCGTTGACGAACGTACTGCAGGCTCAAATCTAACAGTATCATGGAACAGTGTACCCGGTGCAGCAGGTTATACATACAAGGTAATTCAATTAGCCGGTGAACCGGACCCCGGTAACCCAAATGAATCCTTGAATGCAGTTGAGCTTGCGTATGTACAAGATACACGCAACACAAGCGTAACAATTCCGGCTTCAAGCATGACCGACGGTAAATATATAAAAGTAGCTGTAGCTGTTGTATTTCCCAATACAACGACCTGGGCAATAAAGTATATTACCGGCTCGGAGCTTCCGTTTACCGATGTTTTAACTACCTCATGGTATTATGAATCTGTTAAGCATGTATATTTTGCAGGTCTTTTCAGCGGAACATCAAGCACTACCTTCAGTCCTAATAATCCGATGTCAAGAGGAATGATGTGCACCGTATTATACCGTCATGCGGGGTCTCCTACCGTATCGGGAACCCTTACATTTACCGATGTTGCGGTTGGCTCGTATTATTATAACCCTATTCTTTGGGCAACCCAGAACGGTATTGCAAGCGGTTACAGTTCAACAACCTTCGGACCTGATGACAATGTTCAACGTCAGCAAGCTATCGTATTCTTATACAGATATGCAGATTTAATTGGTCGTGATATGACGATAACAAGTGGCTTTAATTTAACTGGCTATTCCGATTACAGCAGTATTGCAAGTTATGCTGTTACTCCAATGACATGGGCGGTTGATAAGGGTATTATTTCCGGTAGCAATAATTATCTGTATCCAGCCAATGAAGCTACAAGAGCTGAGATTGCAGCAATGCTATACAATTTTGACAGTACATTTTAACATTTATTTATAATTATTAATAAGCGGTGCTAATCAGCATCGCTTATCTTTTTATATATTCTGGTTTAAGCTCGCTTTTTTTAAAGCTATAGTTAACTGATCAGCACAGGATGTTGTCCTAAAACCACAGATTATTCAACTGCATTTTTTAATAATATCATCGGCAGTCCAACCGTTAATTAACATCGAAATAGTCTTTAAGTTACCGTCACAACCGCCCTTGAATACTATATCGGTAACAATTTTACCATCAATGTTAAACGAGATTTCAATTGAGCAAGTACCTTTTGTTTTATAAATAAATCTCATATTTCTTCTCAAATAAAAGTTGTTGAAATATCTTTCAAATGTAAAATGTGTCGAAAAACAACACACGCTTTTTATTGACATATATTACCAAATGATATAATATATATATTAATAAAGGACAGGTGAATTTTTTAATGTATTCATTCAGAGTTTGCCCACAATGCGGTAAAATGTCTTTTCCTCTAGATGTTTCTCCTGGGTGTGCGTGTCCATTCTGTGGTCATGAAATAATTAAAGTAAAATATTCTGGACAATATCAGGATGGTTATGATTATGCTGTACAGGACGATTATGCAAAACAGCAAAAAGAAATTATAGAAACAGTCGTTAAACCTCATCCTGAATTTAATAAAAATTTATATGAGAAAAGATTGGCTGATGAGTACAATACACTTCAAAGAACGATACTGTTTACTTTAAATTGTTCTGTCTGCGGTTCTTCAAATATTCAATATACCCGAAAAAAAAGAACTCTGGTAAAAGGATACAATATTGAAAAATACTGTGCCAGTTGCGGTAAAAAAATTAAATAAAATAAATAAAACATACATATAAAAACTTTATAAAAGCCGACGGTGTTATATAATCCGTCGGCTTAATATGTGATATCAAATTATATTGATTTGAAAACGCTTCATATTCTTATCAATTCATTGTTCAACTCAAATATCTCCCAACATACATCAGATGCTCAGCTGATGTGACAGATTTAGCTGAAGTTCAAGGGACTGTTTCAAATATCGAGACTAGTAATGGGATGTTGTTACACTTAACATATACTAGTTCAAACTGGATTGTTACATATTGCCGTAATTATGAAACGTGTTCTTTACATGAAGAAAATTATACTATCTCAAAGTCAACCGATGAAACAAGCAATACTCCCATAAATTCGTCAGGTTCAGGAATATCTAAAGTGCCGGAATTAGAAAATACTGTAGATTATTTCTATATTGCAGATGATGAAGATTATAAAGTTACAACGCTAGGTGATCTTGCAACTTATAATTTAGGATTATATGGCACAACAATTACTGAAGGCAGTGTATTCTATTGGCAGTGTGATTATTATTATACAAGAGGTAATCAATACTTAACCAACAGCAGCAACAAGGCAGCATATATTAATAATTATGGAATGAAAATCGATTTTAGCGGTTTTATAACACCTGATCCTTCTACACAACCCGGTGATTTAAAATTAGTAAACGGAAGGGTTTATATTTTCTTCCCAAATACTCGATATAGTAATGATTATCTGGATAATAATTATTGGTTCGAGGTAGACATTGAATAAATTATGTTCAGAAATTTATTCTAAAACCAATGCTCGCATAGGACAAAATCTTGAACACTTACCGCATTTTATACATTTATCCATATCAACAACAGGTGCAGTGTAACCTTTTTGAGTCAGAGCACCAACAGGGCAGACTCTGACAGACGGACAAGGGTGGTTTTGCGGGCAACGATTAATCTTTACGTTAAGAGTCATATCTTTTAAGTCTTTTGAATTTTCATTATCCTTTTTAAAAAAGTTTGAGAACATTATGTATTACCTCCATTTCAAATTAAAACTATTATATGATTATTGAAATAAAGTTT
Source organism: Clostridiales bacterium (assembly GCA_003452915.1). Taxonomy (GTDB): domain Bacteria; phylum Bacillota; class Clostridia; order Oscillospirales; family CAG-382; genus UBA1049. Next base: position 7,298 of record DMMZ01000023.1, read on the forward strand.
CTGTGAGTGAATCACAAAATAAAAGGTCGTCTGCATTTTTTGCTTACGACCTGTATTTTTTTATGACAGTCTGTTTTTATAATCGTCATAGCCAAAGCTACGGATAAATTTTATATTTCCGTTTTTCTCAAAAATAGCAATAGACGGAAGATTAACTCCATTGAACATATTGCTTTTCACCATTGAATAATGCGCCATGTCGCAGAAGATCACTTTATCTCCGATTTCAAGTGGTTTGTCAAAAGAATAATCTCCTATAATATCACCTGCAAGGCAGGTCGGACCGCCAAATCTATAAGTATAAGGTTTTTCGTTAGGTAACCCTGCTCCGATAACATTAGGACGATATGGCATCTCGATAACATCAGGCATATGACAAGCCGCACTTGTGTCAAGGATTACATTAGTTATTCCGTTATCAACAATATCAATAATGCTTGAAACTAAAAATCCAGTGTTTAGTGCAACAGCCTCACCAGGTTCAAGATAAACGTGAACATTATATTTGTTTTTAATATAATTAATACATTTTATCAGAGTATTAACATAATAATCCTCATGTGTTATATGATGTCCTCCGCCGAAATTAACCCATTCCATTTGATAAAGATAATCGCCGAATTTTTCTTCAATAACCTTTATTGTTTCGGTCAATGCGTCAGAATTCTGCTCACAAAGTGTGTGAAAATGCAGTCCGCTTATCCCATTTAACAAATCGGGGCGGAAATTTTTCAATGTAACACCAAGCCTTGAACCAACCGAACAAGGATCGTATATTGCGTGATTTTGTGTGGAAAACTCGGGGTTAATACGTATTCCAAAGCTTTTACCGCTCTTAACTGCTTTATCCTTAAAATGCTCCCACTGCGAAAAAGAATTAAAAATCAAATGGTCACAAATGTCTAGAAGCTCGTCAAACTCACTTTCTATATAAGCTGGTGAAAAAACATGGTTCTCTTTCCCGAATTTTTCATAACCGAGCTTTGCTTCAAAAAGTCCGCTAGCTGTTGTACCGCTCAAATACTCACTTATTAATGGATAAAGCGAAAACATTGAGAAGGCCTTTTGTGCAAGTAAAATCTTGCAGCCTGTTGCATCTATTATACTTTTCAACTTTTCAAGATTCTTTATTAAAAGGCTCTCGTCAACAATAATATATGGTGTTTGAACCAGATTTATATCAAAGTTTATCTCTTGCATTTAATCTACCATTATTGGAGCAAAATTCTCTACCCAAGGAAGTCCCCACTTGTTAAGGGCTTCCATAAAAGGATCGGGGTTGAATTCTTCCATATTATATACACCAGGCTTACGCCAGATACCCTGCATTACCAAAGCAGTTCCAATCATTGCAGGAACACCTGTTGTGTAGGAAATAGCCTGTGAGCCGACTTCTTTATAGCATTCTTCGTGGTCACAAACATTGTATATATAATAGATTTTTTCTTTACCGTCCTTAATCCCTCTGAAAATGCAGCCGATATTTGTCTTTCCTTTTGTTCTCGGACCAAGTGAAGCAGGGTCAGGCAATACCGCTTTTAAAAACTGAAGCGGAATAATCATTTTACCTTCAAATTCGATAGGTTCAATCGAAGTCATGCCGACATTCTCAAGGCATTTGAGGTGAGTTATATAGCTCTGACCAAAGGTCATAAAGAAACGTATTCTCTTGATTCCCTTTATATTAAGAGCAAGCGACTCCAGCTCCTCATGGTGAAGCAGATACATATCCTTGTTACCGATTTCGGCGAAATTGTAAACCCTTTTAATCTCCAACGGTTCGGTTTCAACCCAATCACCGTTCTCCCAATAACTGCCTTTTGCAGTAACCTCACGAATGTTTATTTCGGGGTTGAAATTGGTCGCAAAAGGATAACCGTGGTCGCCTGCATTAGCATCCAAAATATCAATATAATGTATCTCATCAAAATGGTGCTTTAACGCATACGCAGAGAAAACGCTAGTAACACCAGGGTCAAAGCCACTGCCTAAGAGAGCTGTAATTCCTGCTTTTTCAAACTTCTCACGGTATGCCCACTGCCATTTATATTCGAATTTTGCTGTATCTGTCGGCTCGTAGTTTGCAGTATCAACATAATGTGTTTTTGTAGCAAGACATGCGTCCATTATGGTAAGGTCTTGATATGGGAGAGCAAGATTCAATACCACATCAGGTTTAAAATCATTTATAAGAGCAATTAGCTCACTGGTATTGTCAGCATCCACTTTTGCTGTGTGAATTATTGTTTTTCCGCCCGAAAGCTTCTCCTTCAGAGCGTCGCACTTGCTTTTCGTGCGGGATGCAATCATAATTTCTTCAAAAACCTCACTGTTTTGACAACATTTATGAATAGCAACACTTGCTACCCCACCACAGCCGATAATTAATGCTTTTCCCATTTTTTCCTCCAATTTAATCATTTATTGCGAGTAATAATTCTCTCAAAGTCTTACACGCGACAGCAGTCGATGCTCCGCTTATATCATAAATCGGGCTTAACTCGTTCATGTCGCAGCCTACTATATTTAGTTTATTTAATTTTATAATTGCACTAATCAACTCGATAAAACTAATTCCACCTGCCTCTGGTGTGCCTGTTCCCGGAAAAACCGAGGAATCTAAAACATCAAGGTCGAGTGTAAAGTAAACGGGCTTGTCCTTTAATTTTTCAATAACTTCGTCTAGTCCTGTCAGTCCAAACTTTTGTAAGCTGGTATGTTCTTTTGCGAACTCAAATTCTATCCTTTCACCAGAACGGATACCGAATTGGAAAATTCTACCGTCGCCTAATATCTCCCAAGCTCTGCGGATAACTGTTGCGTGGGAAAGTTTTTCTTCTAAGTAATCCTCACGCAAATCACAATGAGCATCAAAATGTATTATGTGCAAATCAGGATATTTTTTTGCAGCAGCTCTTATCGCTCCGAGTGTAACAAGGTGTTCTCCACCAATCATCAAAGGCCTTTTACCGTCTGAAAGAATAGCTTCTGTACGTTCCTCAATCATATAAAGAACACGCTCTGTATTTCCGAAAGGAAGGTCAAGGTCACCGCTGTCCATTATCGATAAATCCAATAAATCCTTATCCTGATACGGACTGTAGGTTTCAATTCCAAAGGACTCGGCTCTGATTGCCCGGGGAGCGGAACGTGTGCCGGGACGGTAGGAGGTTGTGGAGTCAAACGGTGCTCCGAAAATAACCGTCTTGGCTTCATCATATTCCTTATCACAACCAATAAAACAACTCGTTTGACTATTCAACATTTTCAAGAAGCTCCTCTACATAATTTGGCAGAAAGAAAGCTCCAACATGCAGATTTGTATTATAATATCTGGTTTTTATGCCAAGTGCATTCCATTCGTCCGCTTTCAGATCCTTAATCGGATGATATATCTTTGAAGCAAAGCCGAAAAGCCAATGCCCGGACGGATAGGTCGGAATATGAGCCTGATATACTCTGCTGATTGAAAAAGACTCAACTATACGTTTGTGAGCTCTCTGCATTGCGTTTGCATCGTTCTTGTAAAAAGCACTCTCGTGTTGATTTACCATTATTCCATCGTCTTTAAGTGCTTTAAAACAGTTGCCGTAGAATTCTTTTGTAAATAATCCCTCCCCAGGTCCGAATGGATCGGTGGAATCTACGATTATAAGGTCATATTCGTTTTCGCATCTACGGACGAATTTTAAGCCGTCTTGAATATAAATATTTACTCTCGCATCATCAAAGCAACAGGCTGTCTGCGGTAGAAATTCCTTGCAGACATTAATAACCATTTCATCTATCTCAACAAGGTCAATTTGTTCGATATTATTGTATCTTGTAAGTTCGCGGATAACTCCCCCGTCACCGGCACCGATAACAAGTATCTTTTTTATATATGGGTGTACCGCCATAGGAACGTGTGTAATCATCTCGTGATAAATAAACTCGTCCTTTTCAGTTAGCATCATAAAACCGTCAAGAGTTAAAAAGCGACCGAACTCTGGAGAATCAAATACATCTATACGTTGAAATTCACTGCTTTTACTATATAACTGTTTATCCACTCTTATCGAGAACTTTACGTTTTTTGTGTGATTCTCTGAATACCAAAATTCCATGTTTAATAGCCACCCTTCAAAACATTTACACGTTTGATTTCCATATCCTCGGGTCCTGTCATCAAACAACCTTTAGCTTTAGCGTATTTTATATAGTCCATAATCTCTTTAGTTATTTCCTCACCAGGTGCAAGAATAGGAATACCCGGAGGATAGCTCATTATAAATTCTGTGCAGATTCTGCCTTCTGATTCATCGATATCAACCGATTCTTTTTCGGAATAAAAAGCTTCCTGCGGAGCTAAAACTACTCTTGGGCTTATATATTCGTAATCAAGCATTCCTGTTCTGTCTTTTTTGTAACGTCTTCTAATTTCGGATAAAGCACCGACAAGCCGCTCAATATCGCTTTTGCGGTCACCAATTGAAACATAAGCCAGAATGTTGCCTATGTCGCCAAATTCAGTTTGTATGTCGTATTCATCACGAAGAATTTCATAAACCTCAATACCTGCAAGTCCTATGTTAAGTGTGTTTAAAGATAGTTTTGTTACATCAAAATCAAAGATTGTATCACCGTTAATAAGCTCTCTTGAATAAGCGTAATAATCGCCTATCTGATTAATTTCCTCCCTCGCATATTGTGCCATATCTACAACAGAAGCAAAAATTTGTTCACCGTTTAAAGCAAGATTCCTGCGTGAAATGTCAAGGCTGGAGAGCAATAAATAAGAACCGCTGGTGGTCTGCATAAGATTGATTATCTGACGAACATAATTTTTATTTACATTCTTTCCGGTAAGTAAAAAGGAGCTCTGCGTAAGGGAACCGCCTGATTTATGCATACTGACAGATGCCATATCCGCACCGGCCGCCATTGCAGAAATCGGTAAATTCTTGCCAAAATAAAAGTGTGTTCCGTGTGCTTCATCTACGAGAACCTTTAAACCTTTACTGTGTGCAAGCTCGGTAATACCTTTTAAATTAGAACAAATTCCGTAATAAGTTGGATTGTTAACGAAAACCGCTTTCGCATCGGGGAACCTCTCAATCGCTTCTTTTACACCGTCAAGCGACATTCCAAGAGCAATACCGATCTCATGATTTGTATGCGGATTGACATAAACAGGAATAGCACCGCACAGGATAAGTGCATTAATAACACTTCTGTGTACGTTACGTGGAAGTATAATTTTATCACCTTTTTTACAGGTGGAAATAATCATAGTTTGAACAGCCGAGGTAGTTCCGTTTACCATTAAAAAAGCGTTTGCAGCACCAAAGGCCTCGGCAGCAAGTATTTCTGCTTCTCTTATTACAGTAACAGGATGACACAGGTTGTCCAGAGGTTGCATAGCGTTTACGTCTACTGTCAGGCATTTTTCACCCAGAAATTCTGTCAATGCAGGATTTCCTCTGCCCCTTTTATGTCCGGGTACATCAAAAGGAACTATCCGCATATTCTTCATTTCCTGCAACGCTTCATATATCGGAGCTCTTGTCTGTGTGTTGCTATTTTCCATTTTATATCCTTATATTTTTAAGATTTATATATATTTGAACCGCTGAAAATCTCTATCATTTCCTTACGAAGTGAATTTGTAATTTCCAGTCTTGTTTGCGGAGGAAGCTCATAAACATCAGTATTAAATAAATAGTTTTGCAGGTCAACATCTTTAATGAGCATTTTAGTGTGGAATATATTTGATTGATAAACATTAATGTCTATCGCATCATATTTCTTTAATATTACGGTGTCTATATAATTTTGAATCGAGGTAATATAATGATCAAGATAGAGTTTTTTGCCGTCGATATCTCTGGTAAAGCCTCTGACACGGTAATCCATTGTTATTATATCCGAATCAAAGCTGCCTATTAAATAATCAAGAGTCTGAAGCGGTGTAATTTCACCGCAGGTAGTAACATCTATATCAACTCTGAAGGTTGCAATAGAATTACCCGGATGAAATTCCGGAAAGGTATGGACGGTAACATGACTTTTATCAAGATGCGAAACTACCGTATCGCCGCTTTTGGAGGCAATCATTGATTCTTCAGCTATTAAGAAAGTTACACTGGCACCCTGTGGTTCGTAATCCTGCTTAGAAATATTAAGTACCTGTGCACCAATCATATCAGTAACCTTTAAAAGGATGTTTGTAAGTCTATCGGAATTATATTGTTCATCAATATACGCAATATAATCTCGCTGTTCTCGTTCGGTTTTAGCGTAACATACATCGTATATGTTGAAACTGAGAGATTTTGTTAGATTGTTAAAACCATAAAGTTTAAGTTTGTTTTCTGTCATTAATTTTTACCCCATAAAATTTTAATTGAATTTTTTTGCAAACAAAAATCGGGTGTCACACAACACCCGAGTCAATATTCTACAAAAACATACAAATCAACCGAAAACATAGCTTAATAAATCAAGCATAGAATGTTCCGATTAATGTTTATTAAATTGCAGATTTCAGAGTCTATATAGCAAGAACTACTTTTACTACTCTTATTGACCGTTTCACAAGTGTTGTGTATAACGTTACACATGGTTATGAAGTAACCAACTTATAAAATTTGAGCTTTTAACTCAATCAATAATGCAACCCATATGGGTCGCTTTTCGGCAGTTGACCCGGCTGTCCGTATGGCCTTGATTCCTCTTTCTCAGGAATGGTCAATGTTCTTAAAGAAGCATATCCATTCATCAAAGATACCTTCTTTTGCTTACCGCAAAATAATAGCGATTAAGACTCTAAAAACTATTTGCTATTTTATAATAATTGAAGTGATTTGTCAATAGAAAATTATAAATATTTTTCGGAGTATAAATTTTCTGTTGCATATATTTTTGCAATATGTTACTATAAATATACAAATTATTTTTGAAACATTTAGGGTAAAATAAATGTTGGATTACAAATTGATTCGTTCCTCACGAAAAACTCTTTCGCTTGAAATTTCCGCCGATAAACAAATAATAGTAAGAGCTCCGTTTAGAGTACAAAAAAGCGTGATTGATAGCTTTGTTTGTAAGCATATCGTTTGGATAGAAAAGCATCTTGAGAAAAGAAAAAACCAAATAAATAAAGAGTTAGTTCTCACATCTGAGCAGATAAAAGAATTAAAAAGAAAAGCGAGCGAATATTTACCAAGCAAAACAGCATATTTTGCCAATATAATGGATGTTAAACCTACATCGGTAAAAATAACCTCCGCAAAAAAACGCTTCGGTAGCTGTAGCCCCAAAAACGGAATTTGTTATTCCTGGCGATTAATGAATTACCCTGTTTTAGCAATCGACTACGTTATCGTTCACGAACTTGCTCATATCAAACATAAAAATCACAGCAAGGCTCTTTATGAATATATCGAAAAATACCTTCCTGACTATAAAAATAGATTAAAATTATTAAAAGATAGGAGTTAACCAGAATGTCAAAATTTATTCCTTTTGATAAACTCTCTAAGAAAGAACAAAAAGAGTTTATGAAGAAAAAGCGTGTTACTTGGGGAGAATTTAACCCTGCAACACGCAAACCAACGAAGCCTAAAGTGTATAACAGAAAAAAGATTCGTGACCAGGAGGATGATAACTTCGGTACGAGTCTTTTTTATAGAAAGATGGCGTATTATGCGTTTATTTATCGCAATAATTTTCAATAATGAAATTAAATCAGATCTTCTTAGCAATATTAAAAAATTACAGGAAGCATCAATAAAAGGCAATTTTACTTGTGATGAAAATCTGCATCTTACACTTGCTTTTATCGGCGAAACTGACAGATTAAATGGCATAAAGAAAGTAATCGATGAAATCAAAGCTGTACCTTTTTTGATTACACTCGGTAAAAACGGAGTATTCAAGCGAAGCGGTGGAGACATTCACTGGGTAGGTATAGAAAGAAGTGACGAATTGCTGGCTGTAAAAAATCAAATCTCCAATAATTTACGCTCTCAAGGTTTTTTTCAAGAAAACAAGGATTTTCTACCTCATATTACCCTTAGCAGAGAAACAATTTTAAAATCTAATATAGAATTTAAAATTCAAAAATTAAGTATGAAAGTAACAATAATAAGTCTTATGAAATCTGAACACATAAAGGGCAAACTCGTTTATACGGAGATTTATAGAAAACAATTGTAGTATATTATCATCGTATAAGTTGATCAAATAAAACAGCTCTGCATCAACAAAAATGCAGAGCTGTTTTTTACAAGAAACTGCGTCCGCTGTTTCTTGTTTATTTTATTCTTCCCCAGCCTTTAATCTTTCAGCCCTATCAGCATTGATAAGTGCATTAATCATTTCGTCAAGTTTTCCGTTTAAAAAATTCTCAAGAGAATAAATTGTAAAGCCTATTCTGTGGTCGGTTACCCTGCCCTGCGGATAATTATATGTTCTTATACGTTCGCTACGGTCGCCTGTACCTACCTGACTTCTACGTTCACTTGCAAGTGCTTGGTCTTTTTTCTGTCGGTCAAGCTCTGCTAACCGGCTCTTCATGACCTTTAATGCCTTATCTTTGTTCTTAAGCTGACTGCGTTCATCCTGACAGTCTACAACCATGCCCGTTGGAATATGAATTATTCTGATTGCTGATTCTGTCTTGTTGACGTGCTGACCGCCTGCACCGGCACTGCGGTGACGTGTAATCTCCAGCTCATCCATATTAAGTGCGAATTCTACGTCCTCAACCTCAGGCAGAACCGCTACAGTTACTGTTGAAGTATGAATACGTCCCTGCGCTTCGGTTTCGGGTACTCTTTGCACTCTGTGAACACCGCTCTCGAACTTAAAACGTGAATATGCACCTTCACCTTCAATCATAAAGGAAACTTCCTTAAAGCCCCTAAGCTCGGTCTCGTTTGCATAAATTAATTCGCATTTATAACCTGACGCTTCGGCATACATTGAATACATGCGATATAAAACATATGAAAACAGAGCAGCTTCATCACCGCCAGCACCACCTCTTATCTCAATGATAACGTTTTTATCATCGTTAGAATCTTTCGGTAGTAATAAAACTTTAAGCTCATTATTAAATTTTTCTTTTGCATCTCTTGCAAGATATTTTTGCTCCTCTGCAAGCTCACGCATTTCCGGATCTCTCTCGGTTGCAAGTATTTCATCGGAATCTTTAATATCGGATTCCGATTTTTTATATTCCCTGTACTTTTCTATTATCGGAGTAAGACTTTTATATTCCTTTGAATACTTTTTATATAACTCCATGTCACTTAAGACAGCGGAGTCCGATAACCTTTCTTCTATTTCAACATATCTTTTTTCAAGCTCTGCGAGCTTCTCTATCATAAAACTACCTCCTGAGCTCATATACATTTATCAACACAAAGTGAAAGGAAAATGTCTATGAAGCAAAATGAATACCTTCCCGAAGGAAAACTTTCCGTTCTTTCCATTGTCAAGGATTATATGAACACGCCGGAAGGTTTGGAGCGTGCAATGCTTGACGGTATTATTCTCGAAGGGAGAAGCTTTCTTTGCGACAATGACCAAAATCTACATGTTACTGTCGGAATGTTCACCGGAATTATACCGAAAGATGAATGCGTTTACTCGTCAGCCGGTGAAAAAGCAAAGGATATAGCTATAATCTCCCGTGTTGGTAAACCTGTATGCTTTAAAATTATTGATATATTGCGTGATAATGACGGACGACCGAAGTTAATTTTATCAAGAAAAGCAGCTCAACGTGATTGTATGCTGTTTAATCTTGAAAAGTTGTCGGCAGGCGACATTATCGACGCACGTGTTACTCATCTTGAGCCTTTTGGTGCATTTGTTGATATCGGATGTGGAATAATATCTCTTTTATCAATAGATTGTATGTCGGTGTCCAGAATTTCACATCCAAAGGAGAGGTTTGACGCAGGTCAATACATAAAAGTTATTATAAAAACACCTGCAGATACATACGGAAGAATCACTCTGACACACCGTGAGCTTCTCGGAACCTGGGAACAAAACGCCAGCCGCTTTACCATCGGTCAGACAGCGGCAGGAATTATTCGAAGCATTGAGAACTATGGAGTTTTTGTGGAGTTGACACCAAATCTGGCAGGACTTGCGGAACTTCGCAGCGATATTAAAATCGGTCAGCACGCTGCTGTTTACATTAAAAATATTATTCCTGAAAAAATGAAAATAAAGCTTGTCGTAATAGATACATATGAAGGCGAAAAGCAGCCGAATGTCTACACTTACCCCGATTTAACACATATTGATTATTGGAAGTATTCTCCCGATTCAAGCGACAAGCTAATTGAGAGTGTATTTTTAAACTAGAGTGTGAACACACTCTAGAACAAGAAATCGAATTCAACACCGTAAATATCGACGGTATCACCCTCGTCAATTCCAGCATTCTCAAGTGCGGCAATAACACCGCTGTTTCTCAGAATTCGCTGGAAGTATTGCAACGATTCATTATCATCAAAATTAACAGAGTTAACAACCTTTTTAAGCCAATCACCTGTAACAACATAAACTCCGTTAGTAACTGTAACAGTAACTTCCCTGTTCTTTTTTTCTTCAAAGTTGTCTTCCATCTTTTCGCTCTCATATTTTATAAGAGGTGGAAGCTCCTTAAGTTTTGTAGATATAGCTTTCAATAAACCATCAACACCATCACCTGTCACACCCGAAACTAAATACAAGTCATACCCCTTCCGTTTAGCGTATGCCTTTATCTTATTCATATGCTCTTTATCATATCCTATATCGATTTTGTTGCCGACTAGAATTTGGGGACGGGTGGCGAGCTCGGGGCTGTATTTTTTCAGCTCCGAGTTTATTTTTTTAATATCATCACTCGGATTTTCTCTTTCACTTGCCGAGATATCAAAAAGATGCACAATAAGTCTACATCTGTCAATATGACGCAGAAAATCGTGTCCAAGTCCTGCACCTTCAGCAGCACCTTCAATTAATCCTGGAATGTCGGCAACCACAAAGGTTTCGTCGTATATTTTTACCACACCAAGATTAGGTGAGAGTGTTGTAAAATGATAATTCGCGATCTTAGGTTTTGCGGATGATATAAGCGAAAGCAATGTGGATTTTCCCACATTCGGAAATCCGATAAGCCCTACATCAGCAAGCATTTTAAGTTCAAGTGTCAGATGTTTTTCATCACCCGGCAAGCCACTCTTTGCAAAACGTGGTGTTTGTCTGGTCGGAGTAGCAAAATGAGTATTGCCCCAACCACCTTTTCCGCCTTTTGCTATTGTGAAGGGCTGATTATCGGACATATCTTTAATTATCATTCCGCTTTCTTTATCACGTATTACCGTTCCGGGTGGAACAGGAATAGAAATATCACCGCCATTTATACCATGAAACTTACGTTTCATACCATCTGCTCCGTTATCTGCAATAAACTTTCTACGATATTTAAAATCGAGTAGAGTGTTCGAGCCTTCATCGATCACAAAAATTACGTCACCGCCCTTACCGCCGTCACCGCCATCAGGTCCTCCATGTGAAACATATTTTTCGCGTCGAAAGGAAACGCAACCATTACCGCCGTTTCCGGCTTTAATATATATATCAACCTTATCTAAAAACATCCCGAACATCCTCCTCCAAAAAAAATATAAAGAGCAGTCAGGTTTAAAAAGCCCGACATACTCTTTATAAATTGAATTAACTAATCGGCGTTAGCAGCAAAAATACTTACTTTTTTTCTGCCACCAGCTAAAGGCTCAAACTTTACAACGCCATCTGCAAGAGCAAAAAGCGTATCATCGGAGCCACGACCAACATTAAGACCCGGATGGATCTTTGTGCCGCGCTGGCGAATAAGTATGTTACCTGCAACAACAGTCTGCCCATCCTGGCGTTTAACACCAAGACGCTTGGACTTGGAATCGCGTCCGTTTTTAGTAGAACCGACACCTTTTTTATGTGCAAAAAATTGTATTGTCAATCTAAGCATTGTTATTTACTCCTTTTCTTATAAATTTACTTTCGATAATTTTCAGTTATTACTTTAAGGTTTACGGGATATTCCTTTTGCAATGAAACCAGCTCTTCGTAAAAACTCTTTAAAAGTCCGACCGAAGCCTTGTCTTTATTTACAAGTTTAAACGATACAGCAGACGTTTTGTCATTTGTTTCAGTAAACGCTTTTTGCAAATAAACATCGCAGATAGTATTCACTGTCAACATTGTCATCGCACTGATCGCCGCACAGACAATATCTTTGCCTGCAACAGTATAATCGGAATGTCCTGTTATTTCAAACCCTGTATAATCACCGTTTTCGATCCAAAAAACCGCTTTAGTCATATTAAAGAGCAATAGATGTAATCTGAAGCTTTGTATAGGGTTGTCTATGTCCCATGTGCTTCTTTTCGTTCTTCTTTGACTTGTAACGAATAATATGAATCTTCTTTGACTTGCCGTTCTTTACCACATTAGCAGTAACTGTTACGGCAACGGTAGGATTTCCTGCCGTAAAACCGGTTGGTGTGGAAACTGCAAGTACCTTATCAAAGGTAAATGTGTCGCCTTCATTCACAGCGAGCTTTTCAACGAAAATAACGTCGCCCTCACTGACTTTGTACTGCTTTCCGCCTGTCTCTACAATTGCAAACACGAAAAGCACCTCACTTTCTATATGAACTCGCTGCTTAGCAGGTCATATGCACCTTTTTACTAAAAAGAGCATATGTTTAAAACCCCATACATGCGGCAAATGTGAGTTTAACACAAAAATAGCTATGTGTCAAGGTTTTTCTTCATTATTTTCGTTGTTGTTATCTTTATTATCGTTATTATCATTGTCATTAACGTTATTTTGGTTTTTATTTTCTAAAATCAATTCCTTTAGAGCAGCTATTGCATCACCCAAACCACCGATTTGATCGATAAGTCCCATATTAACAGCTTCCGCACCATCAATCATTGTACCTATATCAGTTGTCATTTCATCTGTTTTTACCATTAGTTCACGTAATTGCTCTGCTGACGCACGTGAGTTTCTGACAACAAATTGAATTATCCTCTCCTGCATTTTAGCAAGGTTTATAAAAGTCTGCGGTACACCGATAACAAGACCGTTAAGTCGAACAGGGTGCAAAGTCATTGTAGCACTTGGTACAATAAATGATCTTTTACCAGAAACAGCAAGCGGAACGCCAATAGAATGACCACCACCGAGAACCAGTGTGACCGTTGGCTTTTTCATTCCTGCAATAAGTTCAGCTATTGCAAGCCCGGCTTCCACATCACCACCGATAGTGTTTATCATAACAAGTAAACCATCGATTTCCTCACTTTCTTCAACAGCAAAAAGTGTCGGTATGCATTGTTCGTACTTTGTAGACTTTGCTTGTGGAGATGCAGTAAAATGACCCTCAATCTGTCCTGCTATTATAAGCGCGTGAATGCTACCGTCAGATGAATGAGTGGTAATACTGCCACTTCGCATAATATCATCGCTTTTAAGTTCAGGTGTCCCCTCGCCTTCTCTTTCGTGTGTATCGTCATCGTTATAACTTTTTGACATGTTGTTCTCCTATGTTTTTCTAATTTAATAAAAGTTTTCTGTATTTTATTTTTATATTATTTACCGAGTAATGTAAAAATATGCTTTTACAAAAAAGGTGTTGCAAAATTACTTTTTGCGTGATATAATTTATGAGCATTAAAAGCTTATATGGAAGAGTATCTAAGTGGTCATAACGGCCCTGACTCGAAACAGTCAAACGGTTTGGTTGCTTTGTCCGCAGGGTTTTCCGATAACACAAGGCTTGGCTGCGATTCTAATCACACAATTTAATAGAGTTCTTGCTTAAAGTTCTTGCTTTTTTCTGAGCATTGATTTTGAGCCTGAAATATGGAGGGTTATCGAAGTGGTGATAACGGGGCTGACTCGAAATCTCTCAATCATCTGGCTGATTCATCCGCAAGAAACCCAGTGTTTTCAAGGCTTTTACGGGGGTTCGAAAACTAAATATTTTGCTGTTCTATCCTGCAGTTCTATCCAAAGCTTCAAACTCTATTTTTGAAGCCATCGGAAATAAAGCAGGTAAACATACATGGAGAGGTATCGAAGTGGTCATAACGGCCCTCACTCGAAATACTGTTTGCAATTGTTATCTTAAGTCCCCGCAAATGGCTCTGTATAAGGCTTTTTCAAGCATTGCACAACTACCAGAGTCGGGCAATCTCTAACAAATTTCTAACACTACTAAGAAATTTGTTTGCACTTCTGCTAACACCACCCATCAAAATCACTACGATTTTGAGGTGTTTTAATTAAATATGGAGAAGTATCGAAGTGGTCATAACGGCCTCGACTCGAAATCGAGTAAGCCGGTTAATAGCCGGCCCGAGGGTTCGAATCCCTCCTTCTCCGCCATTTAGTAATGACCAATTTTAGACGGTTCGTCATTACTGAAACAAAAAAAGTAAGTTGCTTAAGGGAAACCTTATGCAACTTCTTTTCTTTTTGCCAAAAGTTCTCCGAGATTGCCGACAAACTTATAATTAATCGTAACATCCTGCACATTTTTTCCATCAACCTTATAAAATTCAGAAACTATAATTGTATCAATCAGTTCTCTCGCCATAAAGCGATCCAGTTTCTCTACTTTAAGATATTTAGAAATGTTATTTATCCAGCGTTTAACATTATCTTCTTGACCTGCTTCTGCTTTCGCTTGCTCACGAAGAACAGGTATCTTTTCTTCTAATTCTTTTAAATCTTTTTCATAATCAGAAAGCAGGCTGTAAAAGAATGTTTCAGGCATTTTGCCGGATACTTTTTCTTTGTAGAGATTTTTTACGGTTGAATTGATTTCATCAACCTTATTTTCTGCTGCTACGAGCTGTCTTTCGGCTACGTTGCTTTCAATTATTGTTGTTTCCTTAAGTGCACGAATAACTTGGTTTGTTAATGACTGTTTATCATTCTCTGCTATTTTAGCGTAGCTTCGAATATCATTAAGTACAATATCTACTAATACCTCTTCACGAATATTATGAGAACTACAAACCTCTTTTCCATGATTCGCATATCTGCCACAACGATAGGTGAGTTTTTGCTTTCCTTCATTACCTCTAAGAGAACCTGCCATAATTGAACCACAGTCTGCACAACGAATAAGTCCTGCAAATATCGAAACTTCCCGTTCAACCTTTGGTGTATGGAAATGCTCACGAGTCTTTCGCATTTTTTGTGCTTCGTCCCATAGATCACGAGGGATAATTGCTTCATGTGTATTTTCTACTATTATCCACTCTTCAGGATCAGTTTTCCTGCGTTTTTTTGACTTGAAAGAAACAACCTGTCTTTGACCCTGAACCATATCACCTATATAGACTTGATTTTCAATTATTCCTAATACAGAGGCACTGCCCCAAACCATACTCTCATCCTTACGAGGATTTTCTTTATCAAGATTTTGATAATAGTAAGCTCTTGGACAAGGAATACATTCTGCATTAAGTTGTCCAGCAATGCGTCTTCCATTTTCTCCGTTTGCTATATCTTCAAAAATACGACGAACAATGTGAGCTACGTCCTCGTCAATAATCAACTGATGTTTATCGATAAGGGACTTTTTGTATCCATAAGGTGCTCGGCTTCCCATAAACATTCCTTTGGCAGCATTAGATTTTTTTACCTGTCTAACTTTTCTTGATATATCTCTTGGATAATACTCATTTATAACATTATGGAAAGCTGCAAAATCATTGTTACTACCCATTGTGTCAACACCATCGTTAATAGCAATATAACGAACATTCTGCTCAGGGAAATACTCATCAGTGTAATACCCTGTCATAGAATAGTTACGACCCAAACGGCTTAAATCCTTTGTTATTACGCAATTTATACGACCTTTTTCAATATCTTTAAGCATACGCTTAAAATCAGGACGGTCGAAATTAGTACCTGAAAATCCATCATCAATATATGCTTCTACTAAATTCCACCCCTTTTCTTTAACATAATCGGAAAGTATCTGTCTTTGATTGCCAATACTCATACTTTCCAAGTTCCCGTTATTATCATCACGAGATAAACGAGTATAAATACCTACATCAAAACTATTTTGCATTTTCATATAAATCCTCCTTAGTAGTGCAAATAAGCGTATGCAGCATTTACTTCTGTCCGATATCTATTTTACAATAGACACCGAACATTCCGCAAATGTGCAAATTATACTTTTGCATTAAGTTTTAAAGTTGTAACAATAGCAGGGAAAATAGCATCCTTAAATTGCTGTCCATTATTAAAAATGCTTTTGACATTAACAATGCCACCGCCATTTATTTTGTAAGTAGCAGTAAGCGTAGTTTCATTAATTGCTTCTCTTAAAACTATTTCACATAAGTTCATTTTTTGCTTCATAATTCTATTCGCACACTGATTGACAAGGCTCTGTCAATCCCTTTCATATATTTTTCATCAAGTTTTCCAATGTATTTACCAAGACGGATTTTATCAATTGTTCGTATTTGCTCAAGCAGTACAATTGAGTTTTTAGCAAGCAGACTGGTACCAAGTGCTATGTGTGTAGGTAAGCTCGTCGTTTTCAACCACCTGAAACGGATGACCTTTGAATGGGTACAATTCTTCAAGCGGAATGTCCATTACTTTTTCGCGCTTTGCATCTTCACGACCTTCCTCGTTGGTAAAAAGCTCGTCTAGCGGGGTTAGATTAACATTAAATTTACTCATGGTTTTCTCCTTTCAATTTTGGGCATAAAAAAAGGCACCAACTTATAAAAAGCTGATGCCTTAGTTACTTTATTCTGTTTCTTCTTGATTTTCTTTAATTTTTTTCGTTGCTACATACTTTTGGTACACATAGGCGGGTTGTTCGGGGTGGGTCATTTCCAGTGTACCCTCCGCCACAAGGGGTTGAAGCACCGATTCCATGAAGAACCGTTTATCCGCAAGATCAAGATACTCTTGAATTTGCTTTCGGGTTTTTGGTTCCTGACAGTAAACGGTGACTGCTGCCTTGCGCTGTTTTCGGAAACTCTCCTGACCGATGAATCCGTAACGCTGAATATACTCAATCACCCATAGCTTAGCAGTGCTGACATGCTGCTCATGCTTGAAGCTTTTTATCTCTCCCGAACGGAACATGCGGTAGACACGCTTTACTGTCAAGCACAACAAGCATTCCGATCGGCAAAAGCTGTTTACCTAAATCGAGAATATCGTAACAAACAATACGCTTTGCAGACATTACCATCAGGAATGGGTTTAGGAATAGCTTCCATNNTTACAGTAGCTTTGACTTTATCCATTTTTGGATAAATCTTTTTTAATTTTTTCATTGATATTCATTGATTTCCTGTGAAATAGAAAAGGCCGCCTATTTGATTTATTAACAGACGGCAAAACGGCAAAACCTATATCTGGCCTATTTAAATATACTAAATACCATTTACAATGCATAAATATTAATATTTAAAAAAAATGTTAATATACCTATTGACATTTTTTTCATATAGTAATAAAATAATGCATAAGGTTTAATGCCTAATATTTGGAAAATTAAAAAATAAATTTTAAGGAGCAGAGTCATGAAAAAAGTTTTAGTATTTCTTTTGGTAGCAGTTCTTATCATTCCCTGTTTTTCGCTATTCACAAGTGCGGCTGACCTTACTAATGTCGCAGAACTTAAGCCCTACACTACAGATATCGGTACCGGTACTCCCGGATATGGTATGCCTGCTGAAGGAGAAGATCAAAATGGAGGTTATGGTGATGGTATTGATGGTGTACGCCAGCGTTTAACTGATGGTGTTATAGGAGGAGGAGCAGACGGCGGCGGATACGGTATAATTGGTGCTCAGTCGACTACACAAGCAATTTATGTTATAGATTTGGGCAGCGTTGTTAACGGCATATTAAAGTTAAATATGGATATGTACAGTAACTCTGGATGGGGTATCGGTGATGGAATCAGCGTAGAATATGCTTTATCAACCGACGGAACAACATATACTACTGTAGGAACAGTTCTTATTGCAGATGCTGTTGACAAGTCAGCAGAAGGTTGGACTGCTTATGATTATATTCTTGAGCTTTCCTCCGCTAAATCTGCAAGATATGTAAAAATGACAGCAACAGCAACCAATTATGTTTGGAGTACTGAAATGCAGGTATTTGCTGACGAAACAATAGTAGCTGAATCAGAAGCTGAGTCTACAGATGAATCAGTAGCTGAATCAGTAGCTGAGTCTACTGCTGCAAGCACAGATGACACAAGCAGCGTTGCTGAAACTGGTGATGATAGCCAAAGTTACATTATATACGCTGGTATAATAGTTATATCTGCTTTATGTGTTATAGCTGTTGCGAGAAAGCGTATTGCTCAGTAATTAAATAAATAATAAATACAAAAAAATCTTTCTTTACGGAAGATTTTTTGTATATTAATAAAATATATTTTCAATTATAATCAATTGAAGAGAGGTGTAACAATGCTTTTAAAGTAATCTATAACCAATAATAAATTTCATTGTCCGATATTTTTAACGGACTTTGATTTGTTGTCGGAATTTGGATTACTAAACCAAATTATTTGGTTAGCATTAGTAACGTTAATATTATGTCCAAAATGGATATTTATATCTTCATGAAAAAATATTAACATAATACTCCATTTTTGACGATGAATTAATCAATAGAATCTGTGATTAGATTACAAAACGTTTTTTATAAATATTTTTTTACCAATTACAGGAATAAAAATAACAAAATTATACAGACTATTCCTTGAGGTGAATAAAAATATGCAGTTATCACAAAAGGAAACTTTACTCTTAAAAGATTTAAAGGAGCAAGAACAGATTTGTATTGAAAAATACAACCATTATGCTTCTGAAGCAAAAGACGGACAACTAAAAGGAATGTTGACGAACATTGCCAAGGTTGAACAAAAACACTATGACACCGTAACTCAAATCATGAACGGAACAGTACCAACTACCCAATCAGGTGGAGGAAATCAACAACAGCAACAAACACCACCAACCTTTACCCCTACCTATAAAGCAGGTATAAATGATCAAAACAAACAAAAGGACAGTTATCTCTGTATTGATCTATTGTCTACAGAAAAGCATGTTTCATCCTTGTACAATACAGCGATATTTGAATTTAAGGATGCTAATGTAAGACAAGTTTTGAATCATATTCAAAAAGAAGAACAACAGCATGGTGAACAAATATTCGAATATATGAATCAAAACGGAATGTACGGCTAAATTGCCGACACAAATAAAGATAAATTTCATGTGTTAATTTGTCGGCATTAGAAAAATGCTTCGCATTTTCATAATGTTTACGATATAATGAAGTAGAAACCGATTAATCAACTTTAGTCTGCACTAAAAAAAATGCTTAGTATTTTCACAATGTTTATGCTATAATAAAGCCGATATACGGAATTAGCCGTTTGTCGGCTTTTTTCTATTTGAAGGAGAACATATTAATGATTAGATTTGAAAGTGATTATACCGAAGGAACACATCCCGAAATAATAAAAAAGTTAGCAGAAACAAACCTTGAACAAACTATCGGTTATGGCGAAGATGAATATTGTGACAACGCTAGTAAAATTATTAAGCACTTATGTAATAACGATGTTGACATATACTTTTTAGTTGGCGGCACTCAAGCAAATACAACAATAATCTGTTCTGCTCTAAGACCGTATCAAGGCGTAATATCTGCTGACACAGGACATATAAATGTACATGAAACAGGGGCAATTGAAGCAACAGGACATAAAATTTTATCTATTCCATCGCTCGATGGTAAGATAATTGCAAGTCAGATTGAGGTGCTTTGTAACATACATTTTAATGATACCGGCAGAGAACACGCTGTGCAGCCGGGCATGGTTTATATTTCCAACCCTACCGAAAACGGTACAATATATAAGTATTCCGAGCTTAAGAAAATAAACGAAGTTTGTAAAAAATACAGTTTATATCTATTTTTGGATGGCGCAAGACTTGGTTATGGTTTAATGGCATCAGAAAACGACTTAACTTTAGAAAATATTACAGAATTATGTGACGTATTTTATATTGGCGGAACAAAGGTTGGAGCTTTATTTGGTGAAGCTGTTGTAATTAAAAATGAAAATATAAAGAAAGATTTTCGCTATAACATAAAGCAACACGGTGGAATGCTGGCAAAAGGCAGACTGTTGGGTATTCAGTTCGAAACACTTTTTAAGGACAATTTGTATTTTAAGATTTCTTTACACGCAATAAAACTTGCAAATATGCTAAGAGAAGCGTTTAATAAAGCCGGATTTGATTTTCTTTATAATTCACCGACTAATCAACTCTTCCCTATTATTGAAGATAAAATACTTGATAAACTATCAAAAAAATACACCTTTAGTTATTGGAAAAGAATTGATGAAAACCACAGTGCAGTCCGTTTTTGCACAAGCTGGGCAACTAAGGAAACAGACGTTTTGGCTTTAATAAATGATATAAATAAAACAATATTATAACGTATATTTAGACTTAATCAAGGCTATTCTATAAGCAGGGTGATAAAATGAAAAAAAAGTTTAACAACAAGTATAACGTATCATACGAGGATTCACTTAATGCTTTTAATGAAGTAGCTTCAAGCACTGATTG
The DNA here is from genome assembly GCA_003452915.1 of Clostridiales bacterium. Taxonomy (GTDB): domain Bacteria; phylum Bacillota; class Clostridia; order Oscillospirales; family CAG-382; genus UBA1049. Next base: position 28,019 of record DMMZ01000023.1, read on the forward strand.
CACTGGTCTTGTTCAGACACCTCCGAATACCAGCTCTGAATCAAAATCATATACCGACATATATCGTATTCCAAGACCACGTGATTACAGAAGAGATCAAGATAAAAAAGTATAAGTATTACAACAAATCAGGCAGCATAAAAGCTGCCTGATATTTATGACCATGCCTTTCCGTAGCGTTTACGCCTACCGAATCGTATGAAAGATGCACTTTCATACGTTAGAGTTGTGCTGTTCCGTTGATATCCGTATTACTGAACCTTTTGCAGTAAAGGCATAAAACCGTATTTGAAAAATTTATTTTTCAAATTTATATCGTTCTGTACTTTCTTACTGCAAGTAGGTTAGAAATAAACAAAATCACTATGAAAATTATCAAAGCAAAAATGTATGGAAAAATTTCAATAAAATTACTGCCTTTTATCAAAACACCTTTTAAGCCCATACATCCATAATATAGCGGCATTATATGCGACAAATATGATAAATGATAAGGAAGTGTATCTACAGGAATTAAACCCGAAAAGAATATCTGTGGAACAATGATAATCGGAATAAATTGTACTACTTGAAATTCGCTTTTTGAAAGAACAGAGATAAGAATTCCAAGCATGACCGCAATAATTGCTATTAAAAGCATTATTACCGTTGCGATCCACCATTGACCGACAAATTGCATTTTAAGTACAAACTTAGAAAATAAAATCATTAATGTACTCTGAATAACCGCAAAGAATCCAAAACCACATATATATCCGCATACTATAGAAATCGTTTTTACAGGTGTCCTCATTAATCTTTCCAAGGTATCGGAAGTGCGTTCCCTGACAAACGAAATACCCGAAATAATGAAAATCATAAAAAATGACAATATACTTAATAATAAATAACCAAGCAAATCAAAAGTTGTTCCGTTGGAAGTGCCATAAACAAAGGAAATGTTTAACTTTCCTGCCGGATTGATCGATGAAATGGCATCTTTAACAGCATTAGTGACAGCTGACATTTTTACATTATCCATTTCAAGCATGGTGATATGTATACCATCACTGGCAAAATAAATAACTGCGTCGGCATCGCCGTTTTTAATATAGTCTTGGTCACTGTTCGTACTGTCTTTTTCTATAACCTTTACTATCTCTTGTTCACATAAAGCTTCTTTTATTTGTGGAGAAATATCATACACGGCAACTGTCGTAATATAACTGCTTTTCCCGAGTAATAAATACATTAAAGTAAGCAATAACAAAGGAACAACTAAAATAAGAGCAAGAGAGCGTTTGTCATGAAATATTTGCTTAATAATTCTATTTACTATACTAACCATTGTATTGCCTCTCCTTTGCCATAAAGAAAAGTTCCTCGATATTACCGCCAGGTGTTCTAGCAATCAATTTTTCGGTTTTATCATCAAAAATTAGCCTACCCTCATAAATTAATGCAGTTCTGTCGCATTTAATTGCTTCGTCCATTACATGAGTTGTCACAATTATTGAAGTACCATTATCACGCAGAGAATGGAACTGCTCCCAAATTGTCTGACGTAAAATTGGATCAATACCGACTGTTGGTTCGTCCAGTAATAAGACCTTTGGATTATGCAATAGTGCGATTGCTAAAGATAAACGCTTTTTCATACCGCCGGAAAAGTTCAAAACAAGTTTATTCTTATCTTCAGATAGATTCATTATCTTTAAAACATCATCTATTCTGCCTTTAAGAATCTCACTTTTAATTCCGTACAGTCTGCCGAAAAAAGCCAAATTTTCGACAGCGGTTAAGTCATTGTATAAGGCATCATTCTGTGGCATATAGCCCAATTCACTCATTAATTTGGTGTTGGGTATTTTCATATCATTAAAAATTATTTCACCGCTATCAGCCTTAAGAGCACCTATAATAAGCCTGATTAATGTTGTTTTACCTGCACCAGATGGACCAAGCAGACAAACAATCTCTCCCCCCCTAATGGTAAGAGAAATATCTGAAACAACGGCTTTTTTATTAAAACTCTTACTTACATTGTTAACCTTAATTTCTACTGTGTTTATCATAAAGTTAATTACATTTCCTTTTTATTATTAAATCATACTTACATTATGAAAATGCGAAGCATTTTACTAATGCCTACTAAATAACATTCAATACTACACTTTGTTGGTGTCGGCTATATTATATCACTATTTTCTATATTTGCAAATTAATATTTTAATATTTATTTGCACGAAATCTGCTGGTCATCAGTTAAGGATTCAGAAATCGACATTTGTGCATAACCGGTAACAAGCGCATTTCTTATATCTGGCGAACTTAATATATTTCCGCCTTTATATTTTCCGTTGCAGGTTATAAAATAGATACTTCTTTTTAGTGAAACACGCATTTTCTTGAGAATATCATGCGTAAGTGTGCAATGCCGCCTGCTTTCGATAATCTTTTTGGCATAGGTTATTCCTATACCGGGAACACGAATAAGTGTTTCATAATCCGCTTTATTTACTTCAACAGGATACATATCCATGTGCCTTAACGCCCATGCTGCTTTCGGATCGATATCCTCTTGTAAGAATGGTTCTTCATCTGGTGTTACATCGTCGGTTGAAAAACCGTACAACTGTATAAGTCGGTCAGCCTGATATAGACGCGCCATACGCCAGTAAGGTGTTTTGGTTAATTTTAAATCCTCATTTTCATAACCCTTTGCTTCGTATTTATATTGAAAAGCAGTATAATAAACGCGTTTTAATCGGTATTTATCATATAAAGCTCGTGCGAGTGTCATAATTGTTCGGTCATCTTCTTGAGTACTACCTGCCATAAGTTGAGTTGTCTGACTGGTAGCAAACTTCTGTTTTTCGAACTTAGCTTCCAGTATTTGCTCCGAGATATCATGCATTGGCGTTAATATATTCGTCCTGCTTTTTTGCTTTGCAATACGCTCGTAACCCGAGCTTTTTGCGACCTCAATATTAACGCTTAAACGGTTTGCATATTTTCCTGTTCGGGCAATAAGCAGCGAATCCGCACCAGGCATAACTTTAGCATGAATAAAATCGCTATAATAAAGTTCCTCACGCATAATTCGTACGCTCTCTGCTATCTGCTCCTGTGTATAATCCGCATTTCTATAAATAGCCGACGATACAAAAACACCGTGACCGTTTTCCTTGGCCATATTAACAGCCATATTTGCAACCTCTAAAGGAGAATTACAATAACTTTCGTTTTTCTCGACACGACTGCAACNNCAGTTGAAAACGCAAGTACCTGATACATATATTTTAGGAATCTTAGGTGGGTTTGGTTTGGCTCTAATATCAGAAGCACACAGAATAGCTGTGTTTTCCGCATCACTGTCACTTCCAACCTCGAATTTTGCGTCTTCATTCATTAACGTAATTTTTTCTTCAAAACTTAATTGTTTTGGAATTATGATGTTCGACACAAAATTTCTCCTTTTATATAAATAATTCATTAATTTTGGTTAGCTAAGTTGAGGGATAATTTTCTGCTCAACTTAGCTACTTTTTGCTTATACTATTGCAGCAATTTTTGAAAAGAATTCTTCTTTAGTGTCACAAACGGTAAACACACCATTTAAAAAACCGAAAATCTTTCCTTCAAGCTCGGGACACTTTTGTACGCATTTGCCAATGCAGCCTGTGGTATGGTCTTTTGCCTTAACCATACCTTTCAACTCCGCAACATCAAAACCGGAACATTTCTTGCATACTCTAACCTTTTTTACTTCTGCCATATTTAATTCCTCCTGTGTTGTCATTTAAGAACGTATGTTCTTACGCTGCTATTATACTCCTTATTTTACACTTGTCAATAGGCTTTATTAAAATATTTATAATTTTTGTATGTTTTTTTATTGACAATTCTTTTTTATTAGATATAATAGTTTTTAGAACGTATGTTCTTAAAGGAGCGTATAATAGTGACATTGTATGAAAGTATGAAGTGGACCAATTTACAACTAATAAAAGGTAGAGTATTTACTCAAGAAGAAAAGCAAAAGATAACAAAGCATTTTTTAGATGGTGTAAGTGACGAAAAAACAGTCTTGCGTTTTCATAAAGGCGTTAATGCTCCAAGAGATGAAACCGGTGATTCAAGGCAAATGTATCCTTTGTTTTTTATACCTCCGTACAGAAACGAAGCTGACGGAACAAAAGGTGAAAAGTATAAAACAATTACTTGTGTAACACCAAAAACACATATATTATCCGCAAATGCCTATGAACTAGAGATAATAAGGATTTTAGCTTTACTTTCTCCCAATAATGAGAAGGTTGAAAAAATAGTAAACCGAACACTTGAACGACTTAAAACATCCTGCTTTGCAAATGAATGCTATATGGGTGAATGCTTTGAGACTTCACTAATTTCGCTTCGCTTTATTTGTACTGCCTGTCCAGAAAATGTGCAATGGCTTAAAAACTTAGTAAATAAGATAAGCAAGCATATTGACGATAAAAAACGCCATTCTGGTATATTATTTTATTATTGGCTCTGTTTTTCAGAAATGCCAATTGAACTTGCGGAATCGAAAATAATTCGATATAAAGATGAATTATTAAAACATATAAACCGCAGTTTTGTAATGAACAGCGAACAAAATAAAAATATGAGCTATTTATGTAAATATATTGTTCGAAATTGTCTTTCAAAGCTAGATGATTATGCTTTTCTTCAGAATAGAGACCCTTATATAAACGAAAAAGATGGACGGTTATACTTCCCTGTCGAAAAACAAAAAACATGAAAACGTTTTATCAAAAATAATTGTTCTCATTTCTCTTGTAAAATTTTTATACCTATGTTATAATTTATTAAATAACGAAAAGCAGATGTTTATATTGTAAATATGGGCGGCGAAAGTGATAAAAATAACGGCAGCAATTCTACAATTATGGATACATTATTAAAGTTCATAACTATTGAAAAACTTGGAGTGAATCTGCAAAATACCGATAATGTTAAGCAAGTCACTGTATTAACAGAACCTATACAAGCAGAATTAGGTACGGTTGAAATGCAATCTGATTTTTCAACCGATAATAAATAAACAGAAAGAAAGCCATCATTAAGGAATTTAGTCTAACAACTACCCTTGAATGATGGCTATTTTTAAATAATATTTTCTATAAAACCTAAGAAATTATATTTCCTTTTTCCAAAGACCGTGTAAATTGCAATAAGCAAATACAGCTATCGATTTTTCGTTATCAAGGCAAAACTCTACATTCGGTGCGTCCCCTGGTATAAGGTTCTTACGCTGACCACCGCTCTCTGTCTGTAGGTAAATCCACCCGATATAGTGAGCTTCGGTCATTGGATGGTCAACCGAACCAATGTTTACAACTACCTTATTATCATCAATATGTACAACAGGAATATGCTTTTCGTGACTGGCATCTACAGTATTAGCCTCAAGTAAGGTCATATGATCCCCACAGCAGGTAATCGGAGCACCGGAGTTAAATATCATTCCTATCAGATTTCCGCAGTGCTTACATATAAAAAATTTAGTTTCACTCATATAATTATTCTCCTTTTTCATTTTATATATCATATTATATCAGCAATTATTGCTAATATCAAGTGTTCTATAAAATTTTTTATTTTGTGACATAATCACAGAATTATATGATAAAATGGGTATAATGAAAATGTAAATTAAAATATCTTGAAAAAGGAGAAATGAAAATGGCAGTTTTAACAATAACAAAAGAGAATTTCGACACGGAGGTAATTAAATCCGAAAAGACAGTGCTTCTAGATTTTTGGGCAACCTGGTGTGGTCCCTGCCGTATGGTAGCTCCTATTGTTGAGGAAGTTGCTACAGTTGCAACCAATAAAAAGGTTGGCAAGGTTAATGTTGATGAGCAACCTGAGCTTGCAAGCCAATTCCAGGTAATGAGCATCCCGACTTTGGTAGTAATTAAGAACGGCAAAGTTGTAAATACAGCAGTTGGCGTAAGATCAAAAGAAGCATTACTTAAAATGCTTGAGGTATAATAACCTAAAACATAAAAGGTCTGTGAAAACAGTCCTTTTTTATTGCTAGTCTATTTTCTTGCTATAATTACCGATGCTCCATTAATGCAAGAAACCAAATTAACATCAGAAAATCCTGCAGTTTTCAACAATAATAATTAATGTTCTGCGGTCAACGGTGTGTCAAAATGAACAAAAATATCATCAGCTATGTTTTCTGCTTTTCGTTTTTTTTCACAAGCGTAAAACAATATTTCCTCTTCTTCATCACAACAGGCAAGATAATCTACTTCAATATATTGTCCACTTGCTTTTAAAGCACTATATAATTTTATAAATAAATCCAGTTTTTTATCTGGTTGAAAATGATGAAGTGTTTGAAAGGATATTGCTGTATCGAAAAACTCAACCTTAATATAAGCTTTAAAGTAATCATCACATATCAAGTCTAGATTTTTTGTCGGATGTTTAGATTTAAGCTTATTTTACATAGCTTCTGATAAATCAATTCCTGTTACCTTTATATCTGTAAATATTTTAAAAATTTCATCAAGTTCCAGTCCAGTTCCGCAACAACCAATATCTAAAAGTGTTTTTGTATTTTTAGGAACTAACTGTGTCATATATTTATACGCTTCACTCCAGATAGACATATGTTCTTCGTATGAACAGACTCTATCCCTGAAAAAAGAACTCATTTCTTCGAGCTTTCACGACTCATTATCGTTAATACATAGTTTTAAATCGTTCACGTATTTATTTATATTTTCTCTGATAATTATTTTATCCATGTCTTTTCTCCAATGATGTAAAAAATAATATTTTTTGCTTTGAATACCACTCTTCAACTATGTTTTTCATACCAAACGCTCAAGCTTTTGCATATCAATGATTTTTATACCGCCACGGGATAGCTCGACTATTTTTTCCGAAACAAAATATTTTAGCATACGCGAAACGACTTCCCTTGCACTGCCCATGTATTTAGCCACTTGTTCGTGTGTAAGCGAAATGGTATCTCCGCCTGTTTTTTTAATTTCTTCTGAAAGAAAAAGCGCCAGTCTGCGGTCAAAAGACATAAAAAGTATCTGCTGTATTGCCCACATTACATTGGAAAAGCTGGTTGTCGCAAGTTTATAAGCATAACACTCGACATAAATATTGCTGCTCATAAGTTTTGAAAAAGCTGCAGCACTCAAAATTATAACCTCGCTGTCCTCTTCTGCGTCTACAAAAACCTCGAAGGTAATGTTTTCAATAACACAGGAAGCTGACAAAACGCAAACATCGCCATCAAATATTCTGTAAAGGGTTATTTCTCTTCCCTCTTCCGAAAGCAAATAAGTACGCAGCGAACCGCTTTTTACAACCATAAGACCCTTACATACGTCGCTGCCGTTGTGTATGTTCTCGCCTTTAGAATATGTAACGGTATTTGTATGTCTTTCCAACATTTCTTTTTCACTATCGGATAAGTGGTCATAAAACGAAAAATACTTTTTATAGTTTAATGATTTTTCCTTTTGCTGCATCTCGTCACTCCCTTAATATACATCGGTGATTATATATTATTCTCATTATATAATAATAATTCTAAAAATTCAATACGGTGCTTCCAGCTAAGTCAGCACCGTAATTTTTATTTATTTTTCTGTTTCATCAGATATAATAGAAAATAAAGGTTCATAGTCTTCGTCGCATCTATAAACTTTTTCTTTTACTGGTGTCATTTTTTCAAGTAAACTTATGCAACGACTTTTAATAAAATCTACAACACCACAGGTAAATCCTAATGCTAATATATAAGTTAAACATATAAATAATGGTATTATAAGGCTCTGATTATCATTATCTTTAAAAAAGTGCATGGTAAATGATCTTGCTATTATAAAGATAAATATTCCAGCAGCACCGGCAATCGTAGTTGCTTTGGTATTAGAGTATTTTCCTCTTCTTATCCTTCTTTTAGTAGTTAAATAAAAAATTATTGCAGCTATAACATCTCCACCAAACATAAAAGGTAAAATCCAAATACCGATATTACTATTATTTTTTATTAATGAATAAGACAATATAGTAAATAAAAATGATAAGTATAATGTTATATTCCCTTGAAGAATAAAGAGATATTTTTTATTATAAACTTTTTGCATTATAAATTGTACTGTAAAATATGTTATATATAAATTACCTAGTGTAAAAATAATTATATTAACAATATTAAACAAATGAAATATTATACCAATAATATCTACTATCCATAATATAATTGTTAGTAAAGATCCCTGTAATCTTGTTACCGGTTTATGCCCAAATTCAATAAAATCAATAATATTTCCTTCCGGTACGAAACTTATTATATCTTTCAAAATTGTAATCTCCTAATATATGAATCATAAATATTGTTATTCTTTTACACTATTGTAGCATTAAAAATAAAATTCGTCAATAAAAAATCCAAAGTAATTAAACTTTGGATTTTAATATTTGTTAATTTATATCTGTTCAAGAATCTTTTCAGTTATTTCTTTTGTTGTAAGCTTTCCGCCGATGTCTGCGGTCAGGCAACCATTGTTCAATACTGCTTCGACAGCGTTTTCAATCTCTTTAGCTTCTTTTTCAAGTTTAAAGGAATAGGAAAGCATCATTGCAACAGAGAGGATGGTTGCTATAGGATTTGCAATGCCTTTTCCGGTGATGTCGGGAGCAGAACCGTGAATAGGCTCATACATTCCCCTTTTAGTTTCGCCGAGTGATGCTGAAGGTAGAAGACCTATTGAGCCTGTAAGCTGCGAGGCTTCGTCGGAGAGGATGTCTCCAAACATATTTGAGGTAACTATTACGTCGAACTGCATTGGATAGCGGATTAATTGCATTGCACAGTTATCAACCAGCATATCGCTGTATTCGATATCAGGATATTCTTTCGAAAGTCTGTGCATAACCTCTCGCCATAATCTTGAGCTTTCAAGCACGTTTGCCTTATCAACGCTTGTTACCTTTTTGCTGCGTTTTTTTGCGTATTCAAAAGCCACACGACCTATTCTCTCAATTTCGTTAACGCTGTATGTCTCGGTGTCAAACGCTTCTTCTCCGCCTTCGCCTTGTGTTCTGCCACTTTTTCCGAAATACATTCCGCCGATAAGTTCTCTTACGATTACTATGTCGAAGCTCTCGGCGTTACGAAGCGGACAGCGTTCTTGCAACGCTCCAAAAAGTTTTACAGGACGTATGTTAGCATACAAGCCTAATTCTTTACGTAATCCGAGTAAAGCTCTTTCAGGACGAAGATGCCCGGGAAGCGAATCCCATTTAGGTCCTCCGACCGCACCTAGAATAACACTGTCACTTTTAAGAACAGCATCTATAGTAGACTGCGGAAGTGGAACACCATGCTCGTCAATAGCACAACCACCAGCAAGTAACTCGGTGTAAGTAACCTTGTGTTTGTATTTTTCGCATACCTTGTCAAGTACCTTAGTTGCAGCATCTACTATTTCCGGACCTATTCCGTCACCTTTTACTAGTGCAAGATTTAGTTTCATAATTTTACTCCTTTCTGAATTATTGGTCTTACTTTTTTATAAGACCGCTGTTTAAAGCCTCCACAAGACCACCTGCGGTGATTATTTGTTGGATAAACACAGGAAAAGGCAGAGTCTTGTATGTTTTATTCTGTGTAATATTATTAATTGTACCGCTTTCGAAATCAACCTCGATATTGTCACCCTCAGCAATTTCTTCTGCGGCTTCACTACATTCTATGATAGGTAGCCCGATATTTATAGCGTTACGATAAAAAATTCTTGCAAAATTCTTTGCTATAACAAGAGAAATTCCACTTTCCTTTATAGAAATCGGAGCATGTTCTCTTGACGAGCCACAGCCGAAGTTGTCTCCTGCAACCATTATATCGCCTGCTTTAACTCGGGTAACAAAGGTTTCGTCAATATCTTCCATGCAATGCGATGCTAATTCTTTTTTATCGGTGGTGTTAAGATACCTTGCAGGGATGATAACATCGGTATCAACATTATCACCGTATTTCAATACATATCCTTTTACATTCATAATTAAATATTCCTTATTCCTTTCCTCGGCATTTATACCGAAAGCGGGAATTGTGCGTTTTCGGTGGAACCGAAATTTCGCTCCCTATGAGCGAAAAGCACAAAACCGTGTTTGAAAGATTTATCTTTCAAACTACCTCTCTTGGTTGAGAAATCTTTCCTGTTATTGCACTTGCTGCGGCAACCGTTGGACTTGCAAGGTAAACCTCCGACTCGGGATGACCCATTCTGCCGACAAAGTTACGGTTTGTTGTAGCAACCGCTCTTTCGCCTTTCGCAAGAATTCCCATGTGTCCGCCTAGGCAAGGACCGCAGGTAGGAGTGGAAACTGCCGCACCTGCTTCTACAAATATCTTAAGAAGTCCCATCTCCATAGCTTGTAAATATATCTTTTGTGTTGCGGGAATAACGATTGTTCTTACACCATCAGCAACAGTTTTACCTTTCATAATTTCAGCCGCTTCTATCAAATCCTGTAATCTTCCGTTTGTACAAGAGCCGATAATAACCTGATCTATTTTTACTTCACCAATCTCATCAAAGGTCTTTGTATTCTCGGGAAGATGTGGGAACGCTACTGTCGGAGTGATTTTTGACAAATCAATCTCAAAAACCTCATCATATTCAGCAGCTTCATCAGCCTTATATATAACAGGTTGTTTTGCTCCGACATCCTTAAGGAAATCAAGAGTTATTTCATCAACCTCGAAGATACCGTTTTTAGCTCCTGCTTCGATAGCCATGTTTGCCATGCAAAGACGGTCGTTTATGGTTAAGTTTTTTAAACCGTCACCGGTGAACTCCATTGATTTATATAACGCACCGGATACACCGATTTTTCCTATAATGTGAAGAATTATGTCTTTTCCGGAAACCCATTTCTGCATTTTTCCTGTGAGAATAAATTTTATTGCTGATGGAACCTTGAACCACGCCAAGCCGGAAGCCATTCCTACAGCCATATCAGTCGAGCCTACACCTGTAGAAAAAGCTCCGAGTGCTCCATATGTACAGGTATGTGAATCAGCACCGATAACGATGTCTCCACTTGTTACAAGCCCTCTTTCGGGAAGTAAGGCGTGTTCAACACCCATTTTTCCGCAATCGTAAAAATTCTCTATTCCCATGTTACAAGCGAACTCTCTGCATTTTTTGCTTTGCTCGGCTGCTTTTATATCCTTATTGGGTACAAAGTGATCCATTACCATTGATATCTTCTTTTTATCAAAAACACCGTTACCCGAAATTTTTGCGAACTCGTTTATAGCTACTGGTGAGGTAATGTCGTTCCCCAATACCATATCCACATTCGCTAAAAGAAGTTGTCCTGCTTCTACGTGTGGTAGTCCTGCATGTGAAGCCAGAATCTTCTGCGTCATTGTCATTGCTTTCATATTTATAGTCCTTCCTAAATAAAGTTATTCTTTTTCTGACATAGCCAGTTTATATTCAATAGAATCAACAAGTGCTGTTATACTTGCTTCTATTATATCATTTGAAACTCCGATGGTTGTCCAGGAATGTTCATCATCTGCTGTTTCAATCAAAACACGAACCTTTGCTGCGGTCGTGCTGTTTTCTTCGAGTACACGAACCTTATAATCGGTAAGCTGTATATCACCAATCGAGGGAAAAAAAACACTTAATGCTTTTCTCATTGCAAGGTCAAGAGCGTTTACCGGACCGTTACCCATTGCAGCTGCCATCTCGGTTTGTCCATCAACCTCCACTTTTATGGTTGCAGATGCGGACATTCCGCCTTCCGGAATTGGAAAATCTCCCATTGTCTTGTATAAAACAAGTTTAAAATGCGGTTTATACATTCCGAGTGTCCGTTTTACCAACAATTCAAAGCTCGCATCAGCTGCTTCGAAATGGTAACCGTAATGCTCCATTTCCTTCAACTTTTCAAGTATCTGGGCAGCTTCGGGTGAATCCTTTTTCAGTTCAGGAGCTATTACAGCAGCTTTTGCAAGAAGAGTACTTCTTCCTGAAACCTCACTCATCAGGAATTTACGCTTGTTACCGACAGCTTCTGGTGAAACATGCTCAAAACTACTGGTTATTTTTAATACGCCGTCGATATGCATACCACCCTTGTGTGCAAAAGCACTCTGCCCTGTATATGGACGATTATTTTCAATCTGGGTGTTAGCAATTTCTGCAATTCGTCTTGTTACGGAAAAAAGACTTTCGAGTTCACCATTACATTCGCAGCCTGCTTTTAATTTCAGATTTGGAATAATAACGCTCAGATCAGCATTTCCGCAGCGTTCACCGATACCGATGAAAGTTCCCTGTACCTGATCCGCCCCGGCTTCAATAGCAAGCATTGAGTTTGCAACCGCACAGCCGGAATCGTTGTGACAGTGTATTGATATCTTGATTGAAGAGAACTTTCCTTTTATCAGAGAGGTGATTTTGTATATCTCGCTTGGAAGTGTTCCCCCGTTTGTATCACAAAGTGTAAGTGTATCTGCTCCGCTCTCAGCTGCGGTTTCAAGAACCTTCATCGCATAATCTTCGTTTGCCTTAAAACCGTCAAAAAAATGTTCAGCATCGAATATAACATATTTGTCATTGGATTTAAGATATTCAATTGTGTTTTTAACGATATTAAGATTTTCTTCCAATGATATCTTCAAAATTTCAGTAACGTGTAAATCCCATGCTTTACCAAAAATTACGACAACCTTGGTGTTGGAGGCCAAAAGAGATTTTATATTTGCATCATCCTCGGGTTTTACTCCGTTACGACAGGTGCTTCCAAAAGCACACAGCTTCGCATTCTTTAACTCTATATTAGAAACCTGCTTGAAAAAATCCATATCCTTTGGATTTGAACCTGGATTTCCTGCTTCAATATAATCAACACCAAAAGCATCAAGGCTTTTTACTATATTTAGTTTATCGTTGACCGAAAAAGAAATCCCCTCACCTTGAGCTCCGTCACGTAAAGTGGAATCAAATATTTCAACACGGTGCTTCATCATTATATGCATTCCTTTCGTCGAAGCGCGGAGTTTTGTGCCGGTTTGGCAATAGCCAAATTTACGCCATGCAGTCCGGTGTAAAAGGCACATAACTCTTTGTCTGAAAGTTTCTTTCAGACTTTCACCTCCGTTAATTTAATTCTATAAGCTTGTTGATTCCGTTAATATAAGCAAGAATACTGGATTCAATAATATTTGTAGAAAGTCCTCTGCCTGTAACTATTCTTTCCCCCGATTTAAGCTTAACAGTAACCTCACCAAGCGCGTCATTACCGTCAGAAACCGAATGAATATCATAATTTACAAGCTCATCGCAAAGGTTGCCAGTTATTTTATTTATTGCATTATAGGCTGCGTTAATCGGACCGTCTCCAAGTGAAACCTTCTCTATGGAAATGCCATCCTTTATCATTCTGATAACACCGGTTGAAGTGGCATTTTGCGAGGTATGAACATCAAAATACTCAAGTTTATAAGTTCCTGTTGTTCTCTCTCTGTTGTTGACAATAGCTTCAATATCACTGTCGGAAATAAATTTCTTTTTATCAGAGAGTATCTTAACTTTCTCATAATAAGAGGATAATTCCTCCTCAGTGTAGCTATATCCCATTTCAACAAGCCTGTCTGCGATAGCGTGCTTGCCCGAATGCTTGCCAATAACAAGTTTGTTTTTGGTAATACCGAGATCCTCCGCTCTCATTATCTCATAGGTTTCTCTTGCGGCAAGAATGCCGTGCTGATGAATACCTGCCTCATGTGCAAAAGCATTTCCACCTACAATCGGCTTGTTTATCGGTACTGTCTGACCGATTATGTTATAAATCATTTTACTCGTACGGCTGATCTGATGTGTGTCGATTCTTGTATAAGCGTTAAAAAGATTTCGACGGGTTTTTATCGCCATAATAATCTCTTCAAGTGCGGCGTTACCTGCTCTCTCACCCAAGCCGTTAATAGTACACTCGACCTGTGTTGCACCTGCTCTAACGCCCGAAAGCGAATTTGCAACAGCCATTCCAAGGTCATTATGGCAGTGAACAGAAACGTCTACCTTTTCAATACCCACAACATTGTCGTACAGGTATTTTATACGATCGTACATTTCCTCAGGTAAAACATAACCGACTGTATCGGGAACATTAATTACCGTTGCTCCTGCTTTTATCGCTGCAGTAAAAGCTTTTACAAGGAAATCAGGTTCGCTTCGCATAGCATCTTCAGCAGAAAATTCAACATCACTGCAAAGTGTTTTTGCGTAGGTTACAGCGTTTTTGATGTTCTCCAGAACCTCTTCGGGTTTCATCTTTAACTTATGCTCCATGTGAATAGGAGAAGTTGCCAAGAATGTATGTATTCTTGGAGAAGCAGCATTTTTCAAAGCGTTATACGCTGAATCGATATCCTTTTGCACCGCTCTGGCAAGTGCTGCAACCTGTGAGTTTTTAACTATTTTCGCAATAGTTTCCACAGAGGTAAATGCTCCCGGAGAGCTTATAGGAAAACCTGCTTCCATGCAGTCTACTCCGAGTATCTCAAGCTGTTTTGCAACCTCAAGTTTTTCCTCAGGATTCATACTGCATTGTGGCGCTTGTTCTCCGTCACGCAATGTTGTATCAAATATTTTTATATGTCTTTCCATAATATAATATAATCCAATCCTCTAACTGTTATAATCCATTACAGTTATATTTATTCTATAATTGCACCTTTATCGGCGGAGGAAACGTTCCTTGCATAGCGCTTTATATAACCTTTAAGGTCTTTCTTTACTTTTAATTCTGTAGTCTTTTTTCTATTTTCCAAAACACTCTCATCAACAATCAAATCCAACCTGTTGTTGGGAATATCAATCGAGATTAAATCTCCCTCTTCAACATAAGCGATTGTTCCGCCTTTTACAGCTTCGGGTGAAATGTGACCGATAGCAGCTCCCCTAGTAGCACCTGAAAAACGTCCGTCGGTTATAAGAGCAACTTCCTTATCAAGTCCCATTCCTGCGATTGCAGAAGTCGGAGTAAGCATCTCTCTCATTCCTGGTCCGCCTGACGGTCCCTCGTAACGGATGACAACAACATCACCACTTACTATTTTACCACCGAAGATAGCTTCAACAGCTTCTTCCTCGCTATTAAAAACTCTGGCTTTGCCTGTATGGACAAGCATCTCGGGTGCAACCGCGCTTTGCTTAACCACCGCACCGTTAGGAGCAAGTGAGCCGAATAAAACAGCTATTCCACCAAACGGTGAATAAGGTTTTTCGATAGAACGTACAACATCGTTGCGTGTGATATAAAACTTTTCGTTTTCTAATAGCTCGCCCATTGTTTTTCCTGTGGCTGTCATCGCTGTGCTGTCGATTAGGTTTGCTTTTTTAAGCTCAAGTAAAACCCTGTAGACACCGCCTGCAGCATATAAATCCTGCATATGATGAAAACCTGCCGGAGCCAACTTGCAAAGGTTGGGAGTTTTTTTACTTATTTCGTTGATTATATCAAGGTTCAATTTAACTTCCGCTTCATTTGCTATCGCCATTAGATGTAAAACAGAATTGGTCGAACAACCGAGTGCCATATCAATCGCAAGAGCGTTTCTGAACGCTTTTTCGGTCATAACATCTCTTGGATAAACATTTTTTTCCAGCGTTTCCATTATTTGAACGCCTGCACTTTTCGCAAGACGTATACGTTTTGCAAATACAGCGGGAATTGTTCCGTTGCCAGAAAGAGCCATTCCAAGAGCCTCGCAAAGACAATTCATGGAATTAGCTGTAAACATTCCCGAGCAGGAGCCGCAGCCCGGGCAGCAGTTATCCTCAATTTGCAATAGCTGTTCTTCATTTATAGTGTTATTCTTATATGCACCGACAGCTTCGAATGCGCTGTTAAGGTCAAGGCATTTGCCTTCTCCGTTTTCAAGTGAAAGCATCGGACCACCTGAAACAAATATTGAAGGTAAATTAACTCTTGCAGCAGCCATAAGCATTGCAGGCACTATTTTATCACAATTAGGTATAAAAACCAGTCCGTCAAAGCCGTGAGCCATACACATACATTCAATGCTGTCCGCGATTAATTCTCTTGAGGAAAGCGAATAACGCATTCCCTCATGTCCCATCGCTAGACCATCGCATACGCCGATAACATTGAATTCTGCAGGAGTTCCACCTGCCGAAAGCACACCATCCTTAACAGCACGAGCAATGTCTTTAAGATGAATATGCCCAGGTACAATCTCATTAAAGGAATTAACTATTCCTATCAGCGGTTTTTTTATCTCGCTGTCTGTATAACCCATTGCTTTCAGCAACGAACGCTGCGGACTTCTCTCCGCTCCCTTTTTAATTCTGTCACTACGCATATTCATTAGCTCCTTAAATCTACTACTATTTCAAAAATTGAATTATTTAGTTTATTTTATTTCTTGTCTGGTTTCCAGCTCATCTGAGAACGTAACTCTGTTCCAACTTTTTCTGACAAATGCTCGCTTTGAATACGACGCTGTGCAAGGAAGGACGGACGGTTAGCTTGATTTTCAAGTATCCAGTTGGTAGCAAATGTACCGTCCTGTATTTCGGAGAGAATCTTCTTCATCTCGTTTTTAACATCTGGTGTAATAAGTCTTTTACCTGCGGTATAATCACCGTATTCTGCGGTATCGCTTATCGAATAACGCATAAAGGAAATTCCTTTTGCGACTACAAGATCGATAATTAATTTCATCTCGTGTATACACTCGAAGTATGCACTCTCGGGTTGATAACCTGCTTCAACAAGTGTTTCAAAACCTGCTTTCATAAGAGCGGTAACACCACCGCAAAGAACAGCCTGCTCACCGAAAAGATCGGTCTCGGTTTCTTCCTTGAAAGTTGTTTCAAGTATTCCTGCTCTTGCTCCGCCGATACCTTTTGCATAAGCGAGTGCAAGTTCCTTGGCTTTGCCTGTTGCGTCCTGATATATAGCTATAAGACAGGGTACTCCTTTGCCTTCTGTAAACTGGCTTCTTACGGTATGTCCGGGACCTTTTGGAGCAATCATAATTACATCTATATCGTTGTTAGGTACAATCTGATTGAAATGAATATTAAAACCGTGTGCAAAAGCAAGAGCTGAACCTGATTTCAAATTGGGAGCAGTATCTTTTTTAAATAGAGCCGCTTGTTTTTCATCGTTTACAAGAATCATTGTGATATCTGCATTCTTTACAGCATCAGCGGTGTTCATAACCTTAAGACCAGCTGCTTTTGCTTTTTCTGCTGACTTTGAACCTTCGTATAATCCAATAATAACATTAACACCGCTATCGTGTAGATTCAATGCGTGTGCATGACCCTGACTTCCGTAACCTATTACAGCTACCGTCTTATCCTTTAAGTAATTGAGATCGCAATCGTTTTCATAATACATTTTAGCCATTTTAATAAACTCCTTAAAAATTAAATTTTATTTATAATATTTATTCAATACCAGATAATGATGTAATACCCCTTTTAACAGCCAAAGCACCCGCTCTGCACATTTCTATAATTCCAAAATCGGAAGCAAATTTTATAAAAGCATTGAGCTTTGTAGACTCACCGGTAATCTCAACTGTAACAGAATCAGTGTTGAAGTCAACAACCTTTCCTCTGAAAATATTAACAGATTCAATTATCTCACTTCGCGTCTTCTTGGTAACATTAATTTTTACAAGAAGATGTTCTCTTATAACCGTTTCATTACGTGGTAGAATTTCTACCTTTTTAACATCATGCAATTTTGCAAGCTGTTTTTTAATTTGTTCGATTATATAATCGTCACCGCTAGCGATAATTGTCATTCTAGAGAAAAGAGGATTCTCGGTCTCAGCTACATTCAAACTGTCAATATTGTAATTTCGTCTGGAAAATAATCCTGAAATTCTTGCCAATACACCTGCATGGTTGGAAACAAGAACGCTTAAAATGAATTTATTATCTTTCACAATACAACCCTTTCTCCAACGACAAAAAACATAAAATAATTTTAGTGAAAAGTAACCATATGTCGTTGGAGAAATGGTTCTTATAAAGAATGATAAATCATTCTTCGCTATCAAATAATATTATGCTTATTTGACAATCACATTATCAATCGAGCCACCCGGAGGAATCATTGGAAGTACACGTTCGTCTTTATTAATGATACAGTCAATAACAACCGGTGTCTGCAATTTAAATGCCTTTTTTACAGCTTCATCAAGCTCGCCTATATTATTTACTCTTATACCGTCAGCACCGAAAGCCTCTGCAAGTTTTACAAAATCTGTCTTACGTTCAAGTGTTGTCTGCGAGTACCTTTTTTCATAGAAGGTTGTCTGCCATTGACGAACCATTCCCAAAACGCCGTTGTTCATAATAATAATGATAAGCGGAAGTTCGTTTGATACTGCTGTTGCAAGCTCGTTTAAGTTCATTCCAAAACTGCCGTCACCAGTGAATAATACTGTTCTTCCTTTGTTTTTACCATTTATAGAAGCAATACTGCCGCCGATAGCAGCACCCATTCCAAAGCCCATAGTTCCGAGTCCGCCTGAGGTTAAAAAGGTTCTCGGTTTTTTAAACCTGTAATACTGCGAAACCCACATTTGATGCTGTCCGACATCTGTTGCAATGACGGTTGAATCATCAGCGTTTTCCATTATCTTTTCGATAATATCTTTCGGATGCATTATGGAATCCTTGAAAAACTGTTCAGCTTCTGTATTCTTCATCTTTTGAACTTCGCTTTGCCACTGTTCGTGCTTTTTCACTTCAAGTTTTTCCAAAAGTGAGGTAAGTGTTATTTTTATATCACCGATAAGTCCGTAATATACTGTAATATTTTTGTCAATCTCAGCGGGATCAATATCAATATGGACGATTTTTGCATTTTTTGTATATCTAACCTTATTTCCTGTTGCTCTGTCACTGAAACGTACACCAACTGCAATAATTAAATCAGCCTCAGAGTTAGCTTTGATTGAAGCAAATCTGCCGTGCATTCCGGTCATACCTAGATAATTTTTATGCTCGTATGGTACCGCTGATAAGCCCATCATGCTGAAACCAATTGGAGCGTCTATCATTTCAGAAAGCTGTTCAACTTCTTTTCCAGCTCCCGAATGAACAACTCCACCACCGCAGTATATATAAGGACGGTTAGATTCTTTAATTATTTGGACAATTTTTTCTATCGACTTTTCCGAAGGCGCATCGTGAGGTTTTTCTTCCAAAACAGGAGCGTTTAAAAACTCGCAGGTTGCTATCTGTATATCCTTTGGTATATCGATTAAAACAGGACCCGGTCTGCCCGATTTAGCAATCAAAAAAGCTTCTCTGATTATTTCCGCAAGCTCGTTTACATCCTTAACAATGTAATTATGCTTGGTTATCGGCATTGTAATTCCTGTTATATCCACTTCCTGAAAGCTATCTTTACCCAAAAGTGCTTGCGGTACGTTTCCTGTTATTGCAACCATTGGTGTGGAATCAAGGTAAGCGTTTGCAATGCCTGTTACAAGGTTTGTTGCACCCGGACCCGAAGTTGCTATAACAACCCCTACCTTACCTGTTACCCTTGCATAACCGTCCGCAGCATGGGAAGCACCCTGTTCGTGAGCAGTTAAAATGTGGTGAATTTTATCTCTTTTTTTATACAGTTCATCGTAAATAAAAAGCACTTGTCCACCGGGATAACCAAACACGGTGTCACATCCCTGCTCTATTAATGTTTCGATGACAATTTGTGCTCCGGTAATGTTCATTTTCCAATCTCCTTTTTTTAATATTCGTTTCGTAAAAACAAATGAATTTTTCTAACAAAAAATCCTACAGTATTGTTACACTGTAGGATTGTATCTTTTATCTCGCCGATTTAAGCCGCTGTACTTTGCTTTTGGGCTAATCGATTTGATTTATCCACAGTATAACCAAAAAAAGCGCCACCGATAATGTCTAGCTTAATCACAGATAGACTTACGACGACGATAATGTTAATTATAATTATAGATGCGGAAAAATCAAACATTTTTGTACTCCCTATTTGAAGTTGAATTATTATAACATGATCGAATAATATCTGTCAAGTAAAATATCTGATTTTTTAAAATATATTGATATTTTGTAATATCTTACAAATTTAATACATTATGAACCCGTAGATTTGTAATGTTTTACACCCGTTTTCCAGAATAATAAACATGGAAGAATAAATATACATCCGACCAGCGGAAACAAAAAGTAGAATATGTTATTACTTTTTTCAATCAAATATAAAAAAGGATAATATTGAAACAATGCAAGTGGTATTACAAATGTAAAAAAGCGTAATATTTCTTTTCCGTAAATCGAAAAAGGATAACGTCCGAATTCCCGTCCGCCGTCGGTGAAAATATTCATAAACTCAAGTCCCTGCGTTGTATAAAAGCAAATCGAAGCGTATATAACAAACAAACCAGAAAAAATAATCGAACCTGAGGTAACCATAATAATCAACAAGAGTATTTTATCCCAGCTCCAGCTTATTCCGCTTGCAGGGATTGTGTATGCCAGTACGATTAGAGCTTGTAAAAATCTGCCTATGCGTGACAGATCTATTTTTGAAGCAAGAACAAGCAGTATTTCGTTTTGTGGTCTGACCATAATACGGTCAAACTCTCCGTTTGAGATAATTGTAGTAAAAGTGTCAAACCCACGTGCGAAGCATTCCGCTATCGAAAAAGCCATCAACACTATTGAAAAACACAACAGCACTTCCGCAAAAGTAAAACCTTCAACATTATTAAAACGCTCAAACATGAAATATACACCAAGAAACACCGAAAAGGAAGTTAAAAACTGACCAATGAATAAAAGAAAAAATGAAGTTTTATATTGCATCTGACTTTTAAGGTGAATTATAAAGAATTTTAGGTACAATTTCATATCATCCCCCCTGTATCACAGTCTTTTTCAATGCTTTTTTCATCCATAACTTACCAATAACAATCAAGGTGACAAGCCAGAATATTTGAAGAGAGATACCTTTATACATTTCGAAACCGCTTAAATCACCACTGTATACTCTAAGTGGAATATTCTGCATAGAAGAAAACGGAGTAAGTTCGATAATCTTTTTAAATCCCTCCGGAAAGAACGGAATCGGTATTATTGCTCCTGTTAAAAATTCGGTAAGAGATAGGGTAATGAATCTTACACCGCTAGGGTTAAGGGTGTAAAATGTTGTAATATATATCAACATACAGAAAGCACAGACAACCATTAATGCTAAGAACAATGTTATCAGAAAATATATGAAGCTGAAAAGATCAACAGGAAGTGATAAACCATACGGAGATGGTAACAAATAAGCAATAATTAAAATAGGAAAGCAGCGTAATACTACTTTTGCTAGTCTAGTGGCTACACTTTTAATAAACCACATATTATATAAATTAAGTGGACGTACAAGCTCGTATGCTACATTACCATTACGTATAAGATTGAAAATTTCATTATCTAAAAACCATAAGAAAAGCATTGATATAAACGCTTGCTGCAGCCAAATATACGAACTGAGTGCTTCAAAACTCATGGGAAATTTTGCAGCATCGGTTGCATAAAACGCTTTGTAGAGTAATAAATTCATGCTTCCCCAAGCAAATTGTGTTACAGTACCGCCAAGAGCCGCGCGGTATTGTATGCCACTTGAAAATGTAATCCTAAAAAACGAAAGATATTTTTTAGAATTCATATGCCGAACTCCTTGTAAAGCGATACAACCATTTCCTCCCCTGTTGTACCGATAAGAGAAAGGTCATATATCTCTGCTTGAGAAGTGATATTAGAAATAGCTTCGGAAATTGATAAAACCGATGTATCGATAGATATAACGGCATGACCTTGAATATTATTATGAAGTGTCATTCCATCAACTAAATTCAATTCTTTTCCGTTGTAACTATAATCAACAGTCAAAGTTTTTTCCTGCGAACAGCGTTTTTTTAGTTCGGATAACGAACCATCGAGTAAAATCCGTCCCTTACCGATCAATATCTTTTATAAAATTCCTTACAGCTATCTTGGAAACAGCATCAAGCCCTATTGTCGGCTCGTCCAAGAAAAGAATCTTTGGGTTATGTAAAAGTGACGCTGCAATCTCGCACCTCATACGCTATCCAAGACTTAATTGTCTGGCAGGAGTACGGATTATTTCCGAGAGATTTAAAAGCTCGATCATTGTTGATAAATTATGCTTATATAACTTCTCTTCTATTTTATATATATCTTTTATAAGATCAAATGAATCGATAACAGGTACATCCCACCAAAGCTGTGAACGCTGACCGAAAACAACACCGATTTGTGAAACGTGTTTAATTCTGTTTTTCCAAGGGGTAAGACCGTTAATTATACATTCACCGCTATCAGGGTTTAGGATTCCGCTCATTATTTTTACAGTACTGCTTTTACCTGCACCGTTCGGACCTATATATCCGACCATCTCGCCATCGTTAATTTTAAACGAAACATCTTTAAGTGCATGTAACACTTCGTATTCACGTTTAAAAAGAGCTTTAGCCGCCGCACCGAAGCCTGTATCACGCTTTGCGACCTTAAAGCTCTTGTTTATTCCTTTAAGCTCAATCATAAAAACGTCCTTTCCTCCGTTGCAAAAAGTATATTTGATAAATATTTATTTTTCTTTCAGAATCTCGTCCATTATTTCTGCAGCTTCATAAACAAATCTCTCACATGGACGAGTTGCGTAATATTCTTCATTTCTTTTTACAGGTGTCGGAAGACTGTGTTTTTCACTCAGCTCTAATAGTTCACGACATATAATTGTACCGTTTCTTTCTTTAAACTTCTTTGCTATTTTTTGTATCAGTGCATAATGTTCTGCTTTTGCAATGTCATCTGCAGGGCTTGTGTAACCATATATGATTCCTGCCACCATAAATGCACCTGTCAAAGCACCGCAAACCTCACGTAGTCTGCCCATTCCACCACCGAAGGAAGAAGATAGTTTTAGAGCTGTTTCTTTATCTATATTAGTAACATCGCAATAGGCAGCGAAAACCGATTGTGCACAGTTATAACCTTCTCTGAATAATTCTGCTGCTTTTTCCGAATGATTTTTCATTTGTTTCTCCTATAATTAATTATAAAAAATTTACTGACATTGTGAAAATGCAAAGTATTTTTCTAATGCCGACTAAGAACATATAAAAATATTAACATTCTAGTCGGCAATATTATATAATATTTTTTTGCTTTTTACAATAGAAAAAGATATAATAGGAACTGTAGTTAATATAAAGTTTAATTAATTAAGGAGAGGGTATGAAGTTAACCGGTAAACAAATTAAACGGCATAAAAGGTTTTATAGCTTTTTTAAGTGGCTTTTAAAAGGCTGGATACAAAAAAAGTTTGCTTATTCCTTTGAAAAAATAGCTTTACCCGAATCTCCTTATATAATATTATCAAACCACAATGCTGAGCTTGATCCGATTTTGTTGGGAATATGTTTTCCGCATACATATTTTGTAGCAAGTGAGCATCTCTTTAATAAAGGTATAATTTCATGGTTGTTGGTTCGATATTTATCCCCAATTCCACGTATGAAAAGCAGGGCAGACGCTACTACTGTACTTGAACTACGCAGAAGACTCATGCAGAAATGCAATATCTGTATTTTCCCCGAGGGAAACCGATCGCTAGACGGAAGAACAATGCGTCCCCACACTTCAACAGGATCACTTTTAAAATCGTGCAAGGTTCCTGTTGTTACATACAAATTTGAGGGATCGTTTCTTACTAATCCAAGATGGAGCTTAAGCATTCGTAAAGGAAAAATGACCGGTCGAGTTGTAAATATTTATACACCTGAGTATTTTTTTAAAATGCAACCCGATGAAATTAACGAATTATTGTTTAAAGACATTTACGAAGACGCTTATCAAACTCAGGATATAAAGATGATTGAATATAATGGTAAAAATCTCGCTGCAGGTCTTGAATCAGCTCTTTATCTCTGTCCGAATTGCAAAAAGATAGGTAGGTTAAAAAGCGACAAAGACGATTTTTTCTGCGAATGCGGATTGCATACTGTTTATAACAAATATGGGTATTTCACGGGAGGTGAATTATCATTTCGTCACTATACCGAATGGTATGACTGGCAGAAAAGTGAATTAAAAAAGTTATCCTACGACAACATGAATATCCAATTTTTTGTTTCTGACACAGGACTTAATATTTTCAAAATTGATGAAACAAGAAAACATATAAAGCTGACATATACAGAAATAAAAATGAACCAACAACAGTTTATTTTAAGTAATAATAAAGGTGAACAAATTATTATTGATAATAAAACAATTACAGGAATGTCTATTTACAGCAGAAACAGTATAGTTTTCGAAGTGAAGCAGGATTATTACGAGATAAAACCTGATAAAAAACACATTTACGGATTCAACGCACGCAAATATCTGGATTTATATGAATTTTATAAATAAGGAGTGTAAGCAATGGATTTGTCTTCAAACAACACTGAATTATGGCATGGTATCGTTCAATTCGGTATAATTTCTACAGGAATTCTTTTATCAAATGTATTTCGCAGAAAATTTCCGTTCGTAAGAAAAGGGCTTATTCCTACCGCTGTAATCGCTGGATTTTTATTTCTTTTTCTAAAGTCAATAGGTGTTTTAAAACTTGATGCAGAATTAATCGAAGCTATGACTTATCATGGTATTGCAATCGGTTTTATAGCACTTTCGCTGCGTATTCCAAATAAAATAAACAATAGCGAAAAACTTACAGCTTCAAAGAGTGGCGCTCTTATAGTAAGTACTTATTTATTACAGGCAATAATCGGATTAATTGCGATTTTAATAATAACATATACCTTTATGCCTGACTTATTCAAAGCCAGCGGTCTATTATTACCTATGGGTTATGGTCAAGGACCTGGACAAGCAAATAATGTTGGTACTACTTATGAACAGCTTGGTTTTGTCGGAGGGCAGTCGTTTGGTCTTTCACTTGCTGCAGCAGGTTACGCTTGCGCTTGTATTATTGGTGTAATATATCTTAATATCGCTGCAAGAAGGAAAAAAATTAAGCGTAGTCAATATATCGAAGGCACAGAAACTTTAAATTCAGATAGTTTTCAAGATAATGGTGAAATTCCTATTTCGGAATCTGTTGACAGATTCACTGTTCAAGTTGCGCTTGTTTTAATGGTTTACGCACTTACATACCTTCTTATTTGGGGAATAACTTCATTGTTAGAATCGATTTCTCCCGCACTTGCTAAAGAAGTTTCCTCATTATTTTGGGGTTTCAATTTTATCTTTGGTTCATTACTAGCTATTATTGTCCGTGTAATATTTAAAACTTTTGGAAAAGTAAAATTGATGACAAGGCAATATCAAAACAATTATCTTTTAAGCCGAATTTCTGGATTTGCATTTGATCTAATGATTGTTGCTGGTATTGCGTCTATTGACATAAGTGAATTATCCGGTTTGTGGTTACCATTTATTGTATTAGCTGTTTTGGGTGGCTTTCTTACTCTCTTTTATCTACAAAAATTATGCAAAAAAATATATCCTGATTATTATTATGAAGGATTACTCTCAATGTATGGA
The DNA here is from genome assembly GCA_003452915.1 of Clostridiales bacterium. Lineage (GTDB taxonomy): Bacteria > Bacillota > Clostridia > Oscillospirales > CAG-382 > UBA1049. The sequence goes on from DMMZ01000023.1 coordinate 53,722, forward strand.
ATGCTTACAGGTACAATAAGCTCAGGTGTCCTTTTACTTAGAGAAATTGATCCAAAACTTGAATCTCCAGCTGCTAATAACCTTATTTCCGGAAGTAGCTATGGTATATTAATGGGAGCACCATTGCTGCTTATTATTGGAATGGCTCCAAAATCTGATACACATTTGTTTATATCTATCGGAATAATGATTGTTTATCTGGCAATATTATTAACGTTTATTTATCTTGCCAAACCTCAAAAAGGAAACTAATAAAAAACAAGGAGCCGTATTTTTGCGACTCCTTCAGATAGAAGACTAACGAGGTATTGGAATCGTCATTTTCCAATACCTCGTATTTTCTATGCTGTGACTTGAATTTTTATGTAAAATCGTAAAATTAGTAAAAAATCGGACTCAAAAAGCCCGTTCTTTTTCTTCCATTTAGCGAGCTTTTTCAAATTCATGCACGCAAAAGTAAGCAAGACCTGTAATTTCGCAACTTTCTTGCTTTATCAAATTCTTCTATTCTGTTAATTTCATTATAAGTATTATTATTTTGATCGTTTACAACAACAGTTACTTTACCTTTACTTACAGCCATAACTTTTGTTCCTATTGTTGTAGGAAAATCAGTCCCTGTGTGTGGTTTTTTACTTTTTTTATATAAAGGATAAACATCAACTACCTTCGATACACCTGTTGGCCATACTGGTAAATTTAATTTACCTATGTTCCTTTTAATTTCATTCGAAAATATTTTAAATGAAGTTTTATTATCACAATCTAAAAGTGCTTTGATCTCTCTTACTCTATCACCAATTCCATAGCTGGGCTGATGTTTGAACCATGTGTGATGAGCGAGTAACAAAAAAACGGTTCAGATGGAAAAGAAGGTATCCATTCAATATGGACACCCTCCTCAATTCGTAAGAATTAAGCTTTTCGTTTCACGGTGATATACACTTTAAGGCATCGTATACATTTTGGTACGATGCTTAAAAGTGATAAATGGAAATAGAGTTATCATGTTCTTTGTTTATTCCATATCTTCTTCATTAGTATCTTCAAAACTCTCTGCTTCATTGAAGTCGCTCGCTTCGTCATTAAGCATATCGTCAGGTGCATCTAATGTCTTGAAAATAGCATGCTCTCGGGAGTGCAGCTTGTCCATGAATAAACGGTTGCTATTGCTTTTCTTTTTTCCGTTGTATTCCAGCACCATAGCTTCGGCAACGCCCATAGAACCGGGGCGGCGCTCTTTGGCTGTTCGGACAAGCTGCTTCACCGAAACCGTACCAAGTTTTTCTTTAAACACCTCGTCGTTTAGAGTATCCTCAAAAACGACAATAAGCCTTGTAACGGCGTTTAAAATATTACCCGAAAAAGAGTTGAGGTCTCCCTCCCATGCTCCGATAATTAATCGAAGAACACGGCTTAAACCATGATATCCGTATTTTATATAAATGAACTCAAGGGTTGATACCGCACAGATTACTCCCGCCCCCTTCTTTGTACCGATGTTTAACCCGTAAGATTCCACCAAATCACGAATGATGAGTTGATTATCGTTTCCGGCTTCAATGTTTGCCATGAATACCTCGTAAGGATTAAGCGGTTTTACAAATTTCATCTGATTGGCAAAGATATCTGCTTCATGTTCATAGCTCAAATCATCATAGACCATGCACCACACCGGAGTTTCCCTGGAGCCGGATGTGAGTGCTACGATCTCAATAGTATGCTGACCATTGAAAACATAGTTGATACCGTCGCGGCGACTGACCTTAACCGGGTTTATTTGATATAAATTAAAGCTCGCGGCCGCCCGTGCAATATGAGATCGAGATAGATTACGTTGATATTCTTGATTAGAAACAAGATTCCTTATCGGTATTTGTTCAAAATGAACATTAGGAACATACATCCTAAAATCGTCCATTTACTCCTCCTCCTTTATTGCGGACAGCATCTTTGATATTGTGTGTTGAAGATCGATGAGTGTTTCCGTAAGTTTATCTTTGGCGTAATTAGAAATCCTGTCAAAATCCGTATTTGTTCGAGTGCGTTTAATTGAGCTTGCCCATGATGGGATTGTAAGTGTTAGAGCGGTTATCTCAGCATCCGGGTCAAAGGCAGGCATATCCTTTACAGAGGGGTTTGATGGGGAGGGGTTTGATGGGGAATCGTTTGAACTCGCCTGTCCCATTGTGTTCTGTATTTCTTGTCGTGTGCTGTTATATTGAACAAATGGTTGCTGGCTTCGCTCAATTCTGCGCCCGACCTTTTTAATTTCATCGGAAGTGAGTAGGGCCAAATCGACTACATTTTTATGAGATATTTTATATCTGCCCGAAAGAATTTTCGGAACCATTTCAGGTGCTTTTTGACCAATGGTTTCTAAGGCTCGAGTATATATTGCATAATTCAAAACTGTACCACCCGATATTTAATTTTCCTGTGCTATACGCTGAGCGGTGACATGACCCGAAGGAGAGGGCTTAGTTTCCTCATTTGAAACACAAGACAATTCAACCTCGGGTTCACCATATTGATTTTTACCTCGCGTATTTTTAAGACTATGAGCCAGCTTCTCCGATTCATACTGCATACCGATGAGGAACTTCCGTGTTTCCTCTGTAATATTGCGCTTGCCAAGCTGATTGGCACAAATCCATGCAATGACAGATTCGCGGCACTCAAACTCCATCTCAACAACAGCATAAGGAATTTGATGCCTTATACATAATTCATAACGGTTATGACCATCAATAATGAATCCATTCCACGTGATAATGGGATCGCGACAGCCATCTGCCAAAATATTGGCTTCAAGCTGGAGATACTCCTTCTTTTGCAGGGGACGAATTAAATTTTTAAAGTCCTTGTCGATATTAAGGGTTTGTAAAGCCTTACTTTCCATAAATGTCTCCCTTAAATATCGATTTTTTGAAGCGAATCAAGGGAAAAAACAGCGATTCGTTCAGATTGAATAGCAGCTCCTGTTAAACGATAGGAATTACCCTCGCCCAAACAATCAAATTCTTTACGTAACCTTTCAATGAAAGGGCGACTGTATATCTCAAAGGAAAAATCCGACTCCATGCGAGTTTGATCAACCCTATGTGTCTGTAAATCGACTTGTTCCTTTTCGACGGCCCGAATCGCCACCAGTCTGCTATTCATGTTTACAAGAAATTGAATATATTTTGGATCGCCTATTAAATGCAATGATTCCTTATGTACTCGAATACGGAATTTCTTTAAATCGATTGATATTTGTGTAAACAGGTTAGATGGTTCATTCATTCGCCTATACCTCCATTATTTGATACTTAGCACTAAAGTTTGTTGCTCTGCAGCAGAAGCGTTGCCATCCATCTTGGAATTGTCTTTGATTGCATAAATGGCGTAACCGTCAAATATGTTGATTTGCATTGATTGTCGATGTTGATTGAACGGCAAACCAAATTGATCCTGCCATTCCGATGGGAATACAGGAGTTTTTGATGTCTTGGGTTTCGCACCTTCAGGAAATGTCCGCTGATACACTTCGGTAGCAGTTAAATCAAAGGCAATCAGATATTCGCCATTTGCGTGGATGAGCTTTCCGGTAAGTTTATACCGATAGTCCGGATTCCAATTCATAAGCGAAACAATTTTTGCAAAAAACAATTTGCAAGTTGTTTGCTTAGGTTTACGCTTACCCTTAGCATTGTTGCACCAAAGGAAAGAATCTCTTTCGCCTTCCTCGCAAGGGCGCAGAGCGAGAATCTTAGTTTTTCGATTGACAAGCACTTGCACATATTCCGTATCAGGGAACTTTGAAAGACAAGCTGTATTCACATAAAACTTGTAGTTATTAAAAGATACCGACGGTTCATTCAAGTGGGCAAAAAACTCACGCCTAACAACCTGAAATCCATCAAAATCAAAAGCCGCACCCATCTCCAATAACTCATCGTTCTTAGAAAGAACGGGCGCACCGCCCGATGTTGTAGATTCGATTGACTGAGAATTATCCCTCATACCGTGTGAATCATCTGATTGCATCTGCTGCTCTTTGTTTTCATTCATGACATACCTCCTGTGGTGTGACTCCACTTAGTTCTTGTTTGATGTATTGTTTTAACTCAACAAACTCTGTCACAGCTATCTTTCTGCCGGTTTTAAAAAGCTGCCCCTCTAAGCGAAGTTTCCAATCATTCTCACTTTGGTTTTCAATGACAGCAAGCGATTGCTCATGCAGATAATATTGCTTCCCAAAAGAGGAAGCCCATTCCTCTGGAATCGCCCGAATCCGTTTGCCATACGGTGTCAATGGCTGGATTGAAACCTGTCCTTCTTCAGTTGATTCATTTGCGGACAAAACATAAGGCTTGAATAATGCTTCTGAGTCAGCGATATCAAAAATATATGCCAATTCCTTGTCCTGCTCATATAGGGAACCAATGATTCGGTATTTGCAGTCGGTGTTCCAACCAAACAGTGAAAAGAGCGTATTGCTGAACGCAGCTGATGATATATCACGAGGGTAATAGTTCGCATTTGAAACCTTAGATATCATTACAGCGTTTCGATTATTCTTATCAGCAGGGCGAATTGCAAATTTTCTTTCAATGGGATTAACAAGCAATTCTATATAATTCTTTTCACTAAACTTTCGTACACACTCCATACTAAACTTGATTTTCTTGTCTCCAAAAGTCACGGTCGGTCGACGGCTGGAATCAAAAAATTCAGAGCGGGTGATTTCAAACCCACGCAAGTCGAAATCTCCGGCTCCCACTTCAAGTTGGTAGTCTTCTTCCGTTTCGATAGGGGCAGATTCTTGCTCGGTATCAAGTATGGGATAAACACTTTTGGCAGCCCCAAAGTATTCGGCCTCTTTAAATCCCGCCCATCGGGGATTAATTGTAACAAAACCTTTCAAGATACCACTGTCAATAACCCGAAGCTCCGGTAAAATGGACTTGTTTCCAAACTTAGCATTATCAAGCATTCGTTGAACGGCGATGAAATCGTCTCTCGTTATAATCGCTCTGTGATGATTGAAATATCTGCTCTGCGGACGCTCTCCGCGATTTTTCTTGGTGAGATGATCCCTGTAGTTTGGCGTATAAGTTTTCCGGGTGTACACGTCACCACAGTGCCGTTCATTCCTTAAAATTTGAACGATACTGCCCGCCGTCCAATTGATATTTCCAAGATAAGAACGACGCCCGAGAGCGATGAAGGCATCAGCAATCTGACCGGTGGAATACCCGTACAGATACATATAAAAAGCAAGCTTTACTGTGGGGGCCTCCTCTGGATTAATTTCCAATTCGCCATTGGAATCATGAATGTATCCTAAGAGCTTGGGTGTCAGAGGGATACCGTTATCTAATCTCATACGAAGAGAGGTTTCCATACTTCGGCTTCTTGTATGTGATTCTTCCTCCGCCATAGTAGCCAGAAAAGTCAGAGCCATCTGAGAATCTTCCTTTAAAGAGAAGATTCTTTCGGATTCAAAGAAAACACCGACCGGAGGTTTTAAAGCTGCCAAATTTCGGACAATGCCGATACAGTCGGTAACATTACGGGCAAAGCGGGATACATTCTTGCAGATGATTATATCAACCTTTCCGAACTTGCATTCGGTAATCATGCGGTTGAACTCATCCCTGTGTTTGAGTGAAGTGCCGCTTATTCCCTCATCGGCATAAATTTTTACAAGTGTCCAGTTGGGGTGATGCAAGACGAAATCCTCATAGTATTTCTTCTGTAACTCATAGGAAGTTGTCTGCTTCACATCATCTGTGGAAACACGAACATAGATAGCCACACGCTGATTTATATCGTTGTCGTAGTAATCCGTCTGTTTCTTTTCAGGAACATACTCATAATTATCAGGATCAATGGTAACCTGCATTCGCCTACGGGTTTTTTCAATATCCTGCTGCTTTTGCAATCGTTTCTGTTTGTCAATCATGCAGTATACCCCTCACTTTGTTTTCATCATCGGGAAGTACCTGCCAGTCAGGAGAAGGCAGGAAATATGTGTCTATCAAATCCTCCCGGTAATAGTAAGCGAGGGTAAAAATATCTTCTGAGATAAAATAGATACCGATGGGATGATTTTGGGCTGCAAGCAAACGAGCGCAGAGAGTTATCTCATATATCCTTTTCGATACATTGGAAACCTTCTGCGTGATAATCAAATCCACCTTTCCGTCAAAGCAGTCATTCAACAAACGGATCCATTCAGGCGACGATTCCATATTGGGCGTCGAGGAACCTTCATCAATATAAAAGTCTACCAGCGTCCAATTCGGGCAAAGATCAATTGTGTCTGTAAACTGCTTTTTGTGATATGAAAGATAATCTTCATATTTTGTTTGATTGAAATAGCGAATATAGATTCCAACTTTATATGGCATCTCGGTACTCGGTCTTTCGTGACGAATACTTTGCAACCACTCTTTATGTTCTGCAATCTTCCTTGATTGCTCGGAATCCTCGCCAAAAATAATAGAGAATTGTGGTGTTTCCGCAATCCCATTCATCTTATTAAATATTTCAACTTCATTCATAGCGATTGCCCCCGAAATAAAATAGTCTCTTAATATCTTATCGATATTTGTCGATAAAAGGAATAAACCACGGGTCAAGTATTTGACTCGTGGTTTATAAAAGGCAAAATAAATAACAGGTCAGAAACGGTTTTCTAACCTGTCAAACTTAATATATATTTTTATTTGAGTGCATTGTGGCTTTTAATTCCTTGACAATTTTGATGATAGCATCTATTTCATCCGGGATACAATCTTCGAGAATTTCTGCGTTCCGATATAAATTATTCACCTCAGGAATGTCAGGACGCAGTAATACATCAGCGGAAATTTGAAGATCTTCTGCAATTCGGGTGAAAGTGGCAAGCATCATTTTTGATTTACCGAGTTCAATATCACTTACATGAGAAAGACCGGTATTCACTTTTACAGATAAATCTGCTTGGGTCATACCTTTTTGAATGCGAATCTTTCTAATCCTTTCCCCGACTTTTTTGTATTCTTCTTTGCTTTTGTTCTCCGCAATCACACCCCCCGTTTCGCCTACAGGCTATATTTTAGTAAAATTATATCGGGTACAGCCTATTAAATATATAGCCCACACAATTAGTTATAGCCTGTAGGCTATAATGATACCGATAAAATTTTTTGGAGGTATCAACCATGGCACTCAATTACATCTTAATAGGACAAAAGATTAAAGCAATCAGGAAAAGAAAGGGTCTCTCGCAACTGACTCTCTCTGAACTAATTGACCGTTCCCCAACCTATATCAGCTACATAGAATGTGGAATCAAAAGCATGAGTTTGGGCACCTTTATCCTTCTCGTCAATGCTCTGAACACCACGGCAGATGAACTTTTAATGGACAATCTTGAAAACACAATAAAAGTTTCCAACCATGAATTTGCCGCACTTCTTTCAGATTGCAGCGATTATGAAATAAGGATTTTGTTTGACGTAATCACGGCAACAAAAAAGTCTATTCGGGAGAATAGGCATTACATTCGTACCCGTCGATAATTATTATATCAATCAAAATTTGCAGGTGCAATCTACCAGAGGTCAAGGAGTAGACCTTTGGTTTATGTATGAAAAAATGTTGAAACTGCATTACCTTTTGGGTAAGTTATAGAAAAATTGTTATAAACAAAAAACCGCTCATAAAACTTTCGTTTCATAAACGGTTTAAGTTGTTGCAATAAGCCAGTTTGCTGCTGTTTTAGACGATTTTTAAAATTCATCGCTATAAACAATTAACGGGTTATTATTACAATATGCGAACATATTATAACCAGTGATACCGCCGTTTGCTCCTACAATACCATCCGCATTGATAAACCTACCAACACTTGGGTCATAATATCTGGAGTTGAGGTAATACCAGCCGGTTTCGGAATCGTAGTAGTACGAGCGGTAGCGGAAGGGGTTTGCCTGTCCGACTGTGGATGCTAGAGAGCCGGTTATTCCCATCTGTATTTTCCTGTGATATTACCAGCTGCATCATAAGTATACGTATAAGTCTGGTTCGCGTAAGCGTTGTCCTCCTGAGTCAGCTGACCCAGTTTATCATAGGTGAACGACTGCTTTTCAATATCGTTTTCTTTTACTGTAAGGATATTACCTACATTGTCATAGGTATAGCTGTATTTAATAATAGAAGCCGAACCGTTTTTAATCTCTACATCCGACACAAGAGGAGTGGTAGTACTTGCACCGCTGCCTGCAAGATATGTGTAATTTACATTTAAAGCGTTTGAATATTCCTTCTTTGTAACACGCTCTAATTCATCATAGTAATAAGTTATTGTCGCATTTGTCGGAAGAGTGTATTGCTGAACCTTTCCGATGCCTACCTGATATGGTGCGCCGTCGATTTTTTCCTTATAGGTTATCCCGTAATTCATCGTCTTTCCGGGAAGCGTATATACCGAGCCGCTTGCTCTGCCGAGAGAATCGAACCAGTTCTCGACACCCATGACAAGTGCTCCACAGAATTTTTCAGACGCCCTTACCAGCCTGTTATATTTGTCATATTCATAAGAATATTGTTTACCGTTTACATGATCGGTGCTGTTGGCAAGCCTTCCGTTTGCATCATAGGAGAAGGTAAACTTTTCCACACCATTATACTTGATTGCAATAACCATGTCAAGCGA
>DMMZ01000034.1 GCA_003452915.1 Clostridiales bacterium
GGAGTGTCTAAGCGCATTTGCATTTCTTGAATATTATCCTGGACATCCTGCACCTTCTCCTGAAGGAGTGTTCTTTTATCCCGAAGATCACGCAGCTCGTACTGCATATTAATAACCGAGGCTATAAGAACAATAAAAATCAAAACGAAAGCTGATCTTACTATTGCATTTCTTCTTCCGCGTTTTCTCATTCTAAGCTCCATTTCTCCGGCCACAAAAACGTATAAAAACTATCAACTATTCGCACCGGACGAATGGTTGTGCCGGTTACGACCGATATGCAAAATGAGGTCACAGACTACTTTTTAAGCTTTGAAAGACATTCAACTTGTTTTTAATAATCCAAAGCCTTTTCTTGCTTTATTAGCATATGACAGACCTTTTTTTTGTGTATAGATTTGTTTTGATTTTTGATATAAATATTGTTTTATTATATTTTTAAGTTTTATGAATCTTGGCGATATTATTGAATATATCCGTTCGCATACGCTCTTTGTGAATTTACCGAGCGTAAAATAATAAGCGCAAAAACCACCAATACCACCCAGAAAAGCGAAAGCACGCATTTTGCCGTTGGAATAATTGTAAAATATAAGTATAAAGGACAAGGAGCAAATCAGGCAAAAAAGCAAGTCTTCAAAAAAAATAACAACTCTGTTTTTTAAAAAAAACATTCTTGATATACGGAATAAATCATATACCAAACCCAAAAAGACCCCGTTTACTATGGAGGCAAAAAACAGAATAAAATGCAGTCTGTAGTCTGTCCCCATTTTACTTTTTAAGCCTTCCCAGCATTGATTTTTTCTTTGCCTGTTCAAAATAGACAACAGCGTCTATTTCACCGTTTATAACTACCTCTCCATCCTGAAGTGATAGTTTTGTAACCGAAAGGTCTCTGCCGCTTATGTTTAATAACTTGTCTTTTATCGATAAAGTTACAGTGGTATCATCGAAACTAACAACCTCATCTACAGCACTGACAGCAAGAATATTCCGATCGGTTAAAGTTATAGTATGCTTTGAAGAATTGCCTGTCATATTTATTCTCCTTCCAAAATGCAATTCGTTAATTTATAAAATTTAACGTTAAATTGTATGATAGAAGAAGGCTTATTATGTTCTTTATGAAAAATAGTATGTTTTTATTAAACAATAATTTCGTACATTTCGGCAGCGGTAGCTTTTGTTGAATGCTCGCTAATCGAAAGTACCTTAAAACGAGTGGAACGAGTTCCGTAGGCAATTTCAATTAAATCACCTATTTTTACTTCGTAAGATGCTTTTGCAGGCCGTCCGTTTACGGTAACTAATGAGCTGTCGCAGGCATCGTTTGCTACCGTTCTGCGTTTGATTATTCTGGTAATTTTTAAATATTTATCAAGACGCAAATCGTTGACCTCCAACCTTTTTATATATATCAATTTGATAAGGGACAGGGAACTTCCCTGTCCCAAAACATTTTACAAATAGCTTGTCCTATAAAATTATTTGTTAACAGAATCCTTAAGTGTCTTACCTGCAACAAATGCAGGAGCCTTGGATGCAGGAATCTTTATTTCTTCCTTTGTCTTTGGGTTGCGTCCAATTCTCTCGCTTCTCTCTTTAACTTTAAAAGAACCGAATCCTGCGATTTGAACCTTACCTCCTGTTGCCAACTCGTTCTCGATTGCTGTAAAAACTGCCGATACCGCTGCATCTGCTTCCTTTTTCTTTATGCTTGCGCTTTCTGCTACTATTTCGACTAATGTTGCCTTGTTCATTTTATGAACTCCTTTCAATATTTAAAATCGGTTGGTGTGGTTATTATAACACTTTTTTTTTTTATAATCAATAGTCAAAAACACTAATTTTCCAAATTTTAGAGTGTTTTTAAGGGTTTTTTGTTTATTTCAACAACTTAGAAGCTTGCCATAATGCTTCTTTAGTATCTCTGTGGGTATTTTTAAGGTCGATTCCTTGTTTTATTGCTGCTTCTTCAACCATTTTAAAGCGAGAAATGAATTTTTCGTTTGCATTGTAAAGTGCTTCTTCGGAATCTATTTTGGCAAGCCGTGCAACATTTACTACTGCCAAAAGCAGGTCACCGATTTCTTCTTTTATATCATCTCTACTACCAATGGAAAGGGCATTTTCTACCTCTGATATTTCTTCTTTCACTTTAATAATAGCATCGGTGGGATCATCAAAATCAAAACCTACCTTTGCGCCTTTTTCGCCTATTTTAGTTGCTCTCATCAAAGCAGGTAATGAAGTGGAGATACTGTTCATTGCTTCGGTGCTGGTTTTTATTTTTTTGGTATTGACTTTAATAGCATCCCAGTTTTTAAGAACCTCATCACTGCCTGAAACATTTACGTCACCAAAAACATGAGGATGTCTTACTATAAGCTTTTTGCAAAGCTCGTCTGTAACATCATCAACGTTAAAATAACCCTCGTCTTTAGCAATTTGCGAATGAAAAACAACCTGTAATAACAAATCGCCAAGCTCTTCACGCATAAGCGGAAAATCATCTTTGTCTATTGCTTCTATAACTTCATATGTCTCTTCAATCAGGTTTTTCCTTATGCTCTTGTGTGTTTGTTCCTTGTCCCAGTCGCAGCCGTTTTCACTGCGTAAAAGTGCCATTATCTCACATAATTCATTAAAACCGTAATGATGTTTATTATTTATCTCGTTAATTTTAATTTTAAATTCTTCTTTATTCATCCTCAACCATCACATTGCTGTCCTTAAGCCAGCCCTTTCTTATAAAATACCCGGCAAGTTGTCTGCCTTTAGGCAGCAGTCTAACTTCGTTTGCTGTTATTGCTTTTGTTATTAACATAAGGAAAATATATAAAAAAACTGCACCAAGAGCCGTAAGTAAAAGAATAACAAAGCTAGCCAGTCTTCCATCGGGATTGCTATTTTTAAAAAGAATTGTCCATAAAGAATAACCAATTTTATATGAAATAAAACAATATACTCCGCTTATTGCTGCACATATAAAAGGTTTTAAAAATAATCGCTTAGGTGGAAGCTTGATTTTTTGTGTTTTACGTAAAAATCTAAGATTCATATACAATGCAATAATATAACAAACAACCGATGAAATCGGTGCACCGAATATTCCTATAGGTTTTATACCTAATAAACCAACTTCAAGAATTATAAGTGCAAGAACTCCGGTTCCGACAGAATACATCGGATAATAAACCTTTCCAGTTGCCTGCAGCAGAGCATTTGTTGTCGACACTAATGAAATAAAGAATATCCCGATAGCCAGAATACTTAATGCAGGTGCTGCAATATCGATTCCCATTACAACTCTTCCACTTGCGAGAGTTATCGGGTCTCCCCAGCTCGCTCCATAAATAAGTGAAATTGCCGGACGTGATAAAAAAATAAGACATAGTGAACATGGGAGAGCTATAATACCGCTTATTCTTATAGACGAAACTATGTATCCAATAGCTTTTTTTCGTTTTCTTAATGCAAGTGCGCCTGCAACAGCCGGTAAAATACTTACTGCTATCGGATATATGAGAGTTGACGGTAACAGGTCGGAAATAGAAATTGAAAGTGAGGTGTAAGCCGCATAAAGTGCATCTGCCGTTTTTTCGGTAACTCCGGTGCCGGTTAGAACCTTATTTATTAACAAAGTATCCAAAAACTGTGATAGGTATAATGCAGACGAAGTTATTGTTACAGGCAAAGCAATTAAAACAAGTCTTTTTGCAATTAATTTATACCGCATTGTTTCGCTGCTTTTTACGGTTATATATTTACGTTTTGAGAACATCTTGTAAAGCACCATATACAGCATACCGAGAAAAACACCGAGTGTTAATCCCGATATTGCAAAGGCAGCTTGTACTGCTTTTGAATAACCCATTGAGTTTGCCCAAAGAGTTGCTCCCAAACCGACGCTAAGCTTTATAAAAGCCTCTATAAACTGCGATATTGCAGTTGGATACATATTACGCAGCCCTTGGAAATACCCTCTGTATGCCGAAGCTATGCATATTAAAAACAGTGTAGGTGAAATGATTCTCATTGCAAGCACAGAATCCGGATGTATCGACCAAACAGCTAAAGGCTCTGCAAAGAAAAACAAGAAAAGGCTGCAAATAACACCTACGATACCAAAGGCATAGATTGACATTTTTAATATCTTTTTTACTTCGGTAAGTTTACCCTTTTCGGCAGATGCGGCAACCATTCGGGATATAGCAACAGGTAAACCTGATGTTGATATCATAAAGAGCATTGCATAGATTGAGTATGCTGCATTAAAAATGCTCATGCTTGATCCAAGAATGTTGGTTAGCGGTATCTTAAATAAAAGACCTATAATTTTTACAGCAAAACCCGATAGAGACAGTATTGCTGCCTCTGTTACAAAACTTTTTGCTCTTTTTCTTTCAGACTCTGACATTTTATGTTCCTTATTAGTTCAGCAAATCAATCTACTTTTATAAATTCCTGTAATAATGAATTCTTTGGTACATAGGAAGCAGGTATCTGTTTGATAACAGACAGCTTCTTTATAAATTCGATTGCTCTCTCTATATACTTACTCTCAGAAGGCAATTTCGATAAAACCTCGATAGCAGGACCTGCAAGAACACCTTTTTCATATGGAAAAAAGGTGTTTATTTTAATGTCGGCGGTGTCAGCGAATTTATTTATAAATTCAAGCTCGTTAGATTTAACTATGTCCCATTGATCAAATGTTGCTTTAGCATCACTGCCTCGATAATAATGATCTCTTACCAGTCTTCGTTTGAAACGTGGATCTCCATCTTCACCATCATCGGAAAAAAGATATACCTTATATGTCTTAGATGATGATGAAAAACCATCGTAAAGCTGAGGGTTCAAAGCATGTAGTCCTTCGATAATCGCTACTTCCGTACCGTCAAGAATAATCTGCTCATAATTATCTGTACGATGCTGAGATATAAAATCAAAACGCGGAACGCTAGCTTCCTTACCTTCTACTAAATCACAAAAGCATTTTTTTATTAATCCGATCTCAAGGCTGTTTATACTCTCTATATCACGAGTACCGTTCTCAAGGTAAATACTGTCCTCTGCGTTTCTGTAAAAATCATCAAGGCTTATAGTATGAGTGTGTCTGCCCATCTCGGTAATAAGCGCGGCAAGCTTTTTTGTAGTCGTGGTTTTACCAGAACAAGAGCCGCCTGTAATTAACACAAGTCTTATATTATTATCCGAGCAAACACTTTCGGCAGCCTTGCATAAAGCACGCTCGTAATCATTTTCGTCTTTTCTTATTCTTTCGGTTATTCTTAATTTCTCATCCACTTAAAATCATCCTTTCCTTGGATTACCCTTTAAAGAATTCTCTTATTTTGTCTTTACCTATGTCGCTGTCCTTCTCCAGGTATTCAAACGGATATTTAGGAAAAGCAATTCTTTCAATATGTTCATTATCGCCGTTCTTTTTTATGATTTTTGTTATCGCTCCTGCACCGCAGGCGAATATGGAAGAGTATTCCTCCATCATAAGAACATTATACAGACTCTCATATCCAGCTTTGGAATATCCGGTATTTTCTGCGTTACCAACAGTATTTTTCTGTCTGTAAAGATAATATGGGTTATATCCTTGTTTTATTAGTTTATCATAAGCATATGCAACACAGTTCCTTGCAGTTTCTCCCGCAGGGTCGTAAAGTTTATCGGGGTCAAAGCGAAGTTCAGCAGCATTTTTTATACTCAAAGTGTGTACAGTTATATTCTCGAAATTTAAAGAAATAACATCCGAAAGACTTTTTGCAAAGTTTTCCTCTGTATCATCGGGCAAGCCTGCAATCAAATCAGCATTTATACAATTAAATCCGATTTTTTTAGCAAGCTCAGCAGAATTAAAGAACTGCGAAACAGTGTGACATCTACCTATCCGCTGCAAAACGTTTTCGTTCGTTGTCTGTGGATTAATACTGATTCTGTTTACTCCGTGAGATTTGATAACTGTCAGTTTATCTGCTGTTATGGTGTCGGGCCGCCCTGCTTCAAAGGAGTATTCTTTTAAATTATTCAGATTAAAGCTTTTTTCAACCGTGCCCAATAAATCCTCAAGCTGATTGCAATCTAAAATAGAAGGCGTACCACCGCCAACGTATATTGTACCAAGCGAAAAATTCAATTCTTTTAATAGAGCAGCAGTTTGTTTCAGGTCTCTTTTTAGTTTCTCCAAATAATCAGGAATTAATTGGAATAATTTTTTATTGGAATATGAAACAAAGGAGCAATAACTGCACCTTGTCGGACAAAAAGGGATAGAAATATATAGTCCACAGGTGTTATTTTTTACACCAGAGAGCATTTGTATTTCAAGTAACGCTGTATTTACCGAGAGTTCTGCTTTTTGTTCCAATACACCGTAATCGTCTATAAAAAACCTTTTAACTGTATCTGCGTCATACCCGTGTTCAAGATAATACCTTGCTCTTTTTACAGGCCGAAGACCAATAATATATCCCCAGGGCATAGAGAAGCCAAACAACTTCTTCCCTGCTTCCAAAAAAGCTTTTCCCAATGCAAGTGTCGCAAAAAATTCATTGTCACCATCGATAACCGCTTTGTAATCAAGCGACGAAAATTGAGCTTCTCTATACCTTAATCCCGCTTCAAGCCTGACTGTCGCCATATAATAAATAATATTATCCGATTTTACTTCTTCTAGTTTAAAAAAAGCTGCGTTTGAACTATCGTCACTCAAGGTCGGAAATTTTTCACCCGGATAATATAATAAACAAAGCGTCTGAAAGTAATAGTTATTTAAAATTCCGGTTTTATTGTCTACTAAAAGTTTCATAATAAGTACTTACATTTCTTTGGTATAAATAATAATATTTACAGGTCCGTCATTTACTGCTGTAATTTTCATACTCGCACCGAAAACTCCGGTTTGTACGGGTAATTTCTCTGATATCAAATCAATTAATCTATCATAATATTCTTTTGCTTTTTCAGCCTTTGCAGCCGAAATAAAGTCAGGACGGCGACCATGCTTCACAGAGCCACAGAGAGTAAAGTTTGAGATAAGTAAAATACTGCCGCCAATGTCGGAAGCGGATAAAGATATCTTGCCGTTCTCATCCTTGAAAATACGCACTTCAGGGATTTTTTTGACAGCTATTAAAAGGTCACAGTCTGTATCATCTTCCTCAACGCCAACAAAAACCAACAATCCCCTGTCTATTTTGCCTGATGTAACACCGTCGACAACACATTCAGCAGACAATACCCGTTGTATGATTATTTTCATAAATACGATTATCCCTTTCCGTGGAGCTTACGCCAACAGCATTGTATGAAATTTACACTTTCATACATTAGAATTGTGCCGCTCCGGCAACAGCATCTTGCCGTAAACGGCAAGTTAATTACATGCACCCCTTGCAGTAAGGCACAAAACCGTGTTTGAAAAATTTATTTTTCAAACTCAACTCTTACCTCTGGTTATATCACGTATATTCTTCAATTTTTTTAATGCGTTCATGATACTTTTTAAATGTTCAATACCGCTGCATTTTACGCCCACAGTTATAATAATCTCATGATCGTTTTCTCTTGTGCTAATTGAAGTAACAGCGACTTTCATGTCGCTTAGTGCTACAGAAACATCGGCAATTATTTTCGGAGTGTAAATCGCATAAATATTCAAAACAGCTTCAAAGCTGCCATATATATTCTTTTCAATCTTCTTTGACCATGAGGCTACAACCCATCTGTCTTTATCTTGGGCCTTTAATAAACCAACTTGTGCGTTGGGACACTCGTACTTATGGATAGAGACTCCGTAACCTTTGGTAATAAAACCGACTATATTGTCACCCGGGAGCGGATTGCAGCATTTTGCAAATTTAACCGAACAGCCCTCGACGCTGTCGATAATTACACTCTCGGCATTAGAACGTCCTTTACGGTCATGACGAGCCGTTTTTTCAACAATATTTTCATCTGTTTCTTCAATCTCAGAGGGTTGAACAACACGTAAAAATTCATCCCTGAGTTTAATCGAAATCTTGTTGACAGACATACCGCCAAAGCCGATATTGTTATACAAGTCGTCAACCTCGGGCACACCGATACGGTTTGCAACATTCTTAACAATCTCAATCTTTTGGGCTTCGGAAAAACTTCTGCCGTACCGCTTTAGTTCTCTGTCAATCTCCAACTTTCCGACGATAATATTCTCAGGACGCATCTCACGCTTGAAGAATTGACGTATTTTATTTTTAGCTTCACCTGAACGAACGATTTTTAACCAATCTCGGCTCGGTCCTTTGGAGGATGTGCTTGTCAGTATCTCAACTATCTGACCGGTCTGCAAAATACTGTCTATGGTTACTATATTACCATTTATCTTTGCTCCGACCATCTTGTTTCCGACAGCCGAGTGGATTGCATAAGCGAAGTCTATCGGCGTGCTACCATTTGGAAGATTGACAACATCACCCTTTGGAGTAAAGACGAATATTTCATCCTCAAACAAATCTATTTTTAAGGGTCTAAAAAATTCATCGGGGTCATCAATATCTTTCTCTGTTTCAAGCAGTGTGCGGATCCATTGCAACTTTTGGTCAATTATCGCCTTTGCTTGCTCGCCGGATTTATATTTCCAATGTGCGGCAAGACCATATTCGGCAACGGTATGCATATCCCATGTTCTTATCTGAACCTCAAAGGGAATACCCTCTTTGCCCATTACCGTTGTGTGTAACGAACGATAAAGGTTAGGCTTAGGGTTTGATATATAATCCTTGAATCTTCCCGGAATAGAATTAAAACGCTCATGTATAATACCGAGAACCGTATAACAGTCAAGCTCTGTATCAACAAGAATCCTAATAGCATAAAAATCATATATCTCATCAAAGCTCTTGCTTTGGTTGTACATCTTCTTATAGATGCTGTAAATTGATTTTATTCTACCCTCCAGCTTGTACTTAATTCCGTAATCTAAAAGACCTTCTTCTACTATCTTAGTAGCTTTTTCAAGGAAATTTCTATTCTCGCCAAATCGTTTTTCTGTATCTTTTTTTACTTCATCAAAACCGATCGGATCAAGATATTGAAGCGCAAGCATCTCAAGCTCCTGCTTGATACGCTGTATACCAAGCCTGTGTGCAAGCGGAGCATAAACATGCATTGTTTCAAGAGCGATAGTACGCTGCTTTTCCGGTGTGCGAAAATTAAGTGTACGCATATTATGAAGACGATCAGCGAGTTTTATAAAGATAACACGCAAATCCTTTGACATAGCAAGAAACATCTTTCGAAGATTTTCGATGCTTTCTTCCTGCTTTGTTTCAAATGGTATATGTATAAGCTTGGTAACGCCATCAACGATGTCGGCAATTTCAGCTCCGAACTCTTTTTTAATAAGCGGTAAATCAACAAATTCACAACAATCTTCAAGTGTGTCATGCAAAAGAGCAGCACAAATGGAATCCGTATCAAGCTGCAAATCGGCTACTATTTCTGCCACAGCAAGTGGATGCGTTATATAAGGCTCACCGGAAATGCGGCATTGTCCGCTATGCATTTTTTCGGCGAAAAGGTATGCCTTATTTATTTTCTCGATATCATAATTACCGTTTTTTCTTAACCTTTCGAGAAAATCCTCAATGCTTAGTTCCATTTATATAATCGTGCCTTTCTTCGGCATCTATGCCTGAATTAAGATGTGCTTTATATTTCATACTTCTCTTCCTCGGTATATAAATAATGCTTTCTCTTTATTGTTCCCAAAATTTTAGAATCGTCAAGATTTACCTTTTTTACGATCGGAAGGAATTCCATTTCAAAAATATCACCCTTGCCAATATAGTTCATCTTGACAATACTTTCCTGCGAAAGTACGTCAAAAATTATCCTTATCTTACAGGTATTTAATTCAAGTTTTTCTTTTATGCATACCTGCTTGCAAACCGAAACAACCGACATTTTACGTTGTTTTGTATTCATTTCTTTTTTCAGAAATCTGAATACTGCACGGAAATCTGTTAAGGTCGGAAAAATCGAAACAGGTAGTTTATCATGATTACTTTCGTCACAGATTTTCTCGTATAAAATGTCTCCGTATTCTCTTTTTTCGCTCTCTGCCTCGCTGTGTTTTACCGCCCTTATCAAAAGCTGTGGGGTTTGTATTCCCATGTATTCATTAACATCAACCGAAAAAGCAATATCGCAGACATCATCGATGTAAAAACGAAGATTGTTTTGTGACATTCCAAAATATACACCGTTAAGTTCCTGATTTTTAGTGCCTGTAAATAGCGGTCTTAGCTTTAGTCTTACATGCTTACCGCCCGAAAGTGAGTTAATATCGGATATAACGACATTCCTCATAACAAAAATAGGAACAGGGTTTTGCAATCCGAAAGGTTCCAGCCATTGAATTTCCTCAATACTCTGCAGATTAATCTCGTCAAAATCAACCTCACAGTCAACATCAATGGTTAAAACACTCTCTGTCTGAGGTAGAAATTCTTCGGTGTATTCATTAATTCGCCTGCGGAATTCCTCGATATTTTTCTCTTCTATTGAAAGACCGGCGGCAAGTTCATGTCCACCGTATTCTATAAGCAAATCGCTGCATGCTGATAACGCATCCATAAGTGAGAAGCCTTTGACACTTCTTCCCGAACCTTTTCCAATTCCGTCCGAAACAGAAAAGAGTATGCAGGGCAATGAATATTTTTCAGCTATTTTTGATGCAACAACACCAATAACGCCTTGATGCCAACCATGCGAGCTTAATACTAAAAATTTATTATCACTTTGCAATGTCGAAATTTCTGCAATCGCTTGCTCATAAATTTCCTGCTCTGTTTTCTGTCTTAATTTATTAATTTCACAAAGCTCCATGGCTATAAAATCGGCAGCATCCTGATTGTCAGAAAGCAATAATTCAACCGCTCTTGAAGCGGATGAAATTCTACCTGCTGCATTTAGTCGTGGAGCTATAATATATCCCACAGTTGAAGAAATTATTTTTTTACAATTCTTATCATTCTTAATTACACCCGATTGTTGCATTAGTGCGTATAAACCGGGGTAGGAAGTATTTTCAAGTTTTTTTAATCCGATGCTGGTAATGCATCTGTTCTCATCTATAATAGGCATTACATCAGCAATTGTTCCGATTGCAACAATCTCTGCGTATCTGTCACAAATATACTGAGTATCACCATCCAAAGCACATAATAATTTAAAAACAACACCTACGCCTGCAAGCTGCTTAAAAGGATAATCGGAATCTTCTCTGTGAGGGTTAACTACCGCAACCGCATTAGGAAGAGTTGTGCGGCAGCTGTGATGATCGGTAATAATCATATCTATTCCGAGTTGTTTTGCCAAGTCAACTTCCTCGATTGCTGTAATTCCCGTATCGACAGTTATTACAAGATCAACTTCACCTTGCATCCGCGATATAAAGGATGTGTTTAGACCATATCCTTCGGTAATACGCTCGGGAATAAAATAATGGCAGTTAACGCCTTTTTCGATAAGATATGTATATAAAAGTGTTGTGGCAGTAACCCCGTCAACATCATAATCTCCGTAAATACAAACTCTTTGATGATTAGTAATAGCGTAATTTATACGCTCAACTGCTTTATCCATATCCTTTAATAAAAAAGGATCGTGTAAAATAAAACTTTCCTTGCAAAGAAATGCTCTGGCTTTCTCTGGTGTGTCCAGTTCTCTGTTATAAAGCAGTTTTGCGGTAACAGGTAATAAATCGAGTTCACGCTGGAGTACAGCACATTTTTCTTTGTCTGTTTTTTGTATTAACCATCTGCGTGTATTCAATAAACCACCTTCATTCTGCTATATAAATTATTTTTTATTGTTGAGAATCTACCCTAACAGTATATTCACCATATACATAAACGCCGTAAATTTCATCTGCAAAAGTAAAGTCAACATAAGCGACCTCATTGCCGTCGTCATCGAAAAATACTCCGGCTGCGTCAATAGAAGCTGTTATTTGATCTTTCATCATTCCGCTCAGTATCTCCCTATTGCCGACAACAGTAACGGTAACTCCACTTGTTGGAATTATATTTGCACCGTCAATTTGTGTTACATTAATTTCGTCAACCGATACCGAAAACTTTTTCTTTGTAATATCGGGAATTTTTATTTCTGCGGTTATTTGAACTTCTCCGCTTACAATTTCTACACCCGCAGGTAAAAGTGGTCTTAGAAATAAGGTTTCTTTTATTGTATCTCTGAGGTCATAGGCTGTTTCATCTAAATTTATTGTGACCTGTGATATACTGTCGATCAAGTTTATATTGCCGGATATTGTTATATATTCTTGAGAAAGGGTAATAACTGCGCTTTCCGATGTAAAAATTCCACCAGTTAAAGCTATTTTAACCGGCACGGTTTTTTCCTTTTCAACCGAAATATAAACATATGCGTCTTCTTTGTTAAGCTTGACATATTTGTTGGTAACAGGCTCACCGTTATCGTATTTTAAAAACATTGGACCGTATGCTGTTATTGAACCGGTAACCTCACCGAGAGAGAGCTCTACATAAGCGGAATTTATTTTATCAATTTCACTTTTAGGCCCTTCAACGGTGACAACAACAGGGTTTACATCCTTCTGTCCTATCTTAAGTCCCTCAGGCAGTATATAGTCACTGGTTATAACACTCACAGGCACAGTTTTTAAAATGAATTCATCAAGATAAAGCTGCACACTTATTAATGATTGTGCTTTTATGCCAATACCGTTAGGTGCGGTAACATTTATATCTATATCGTTATATCCTGCCTTATCAACTTCCGAAACATCAATCATCGCTGTCAAATCTTCTGCTTTTAAATTATTAATTTCGCTTCTCTTACCTGCAATGGTTACAGAAATTTCTATATTTATATCCTCTGTGATCATAAACTGCTTATTTTCTCTGAGCTTGTCAATACCGGTTATTGTAACAGATACTCCTGGTATTTCTCGTTCAAATATTGCAGTGTCATAGCCAATTACATAAAACCATAATATCAATGCTCCTAAAAACGCTGAAACGATAACGATATAATAATATGGCTTTTTCTTTTTTATTGGAGGTAGAAACAATTGTTCACCGCTCTTGGAGGATGTATTTTTATCCAATTATTACCACTCCTTACTTAATCTTTTTATTGCCGTTTCTGTTAAAAATTTTCCCAATAACTCTTTCGGTGATAGCATTTTTTTCTTCACTTAAAAGAAGGTTTTTAAGGCGTTCCTCCAGTGTTTTTCTTGAAAAACCACGTCTGAGCTCACCATCAACAGCAATAGAAATTATACCTGATTCCTCGGATATAATTAAAACAACAGCATCACTGTTTTCGCTCATACCAATACCTGCTCTATGACGGGTTCCCAAATCCTTGACTATATCGGAATTCGTTGAAAGCGGCAGAAAGCAGCCTGCTGCATGAATGCGTCCTCCCCTAATAATTACCGCTCCGTCATGTAATGGAGCTTTATTGAAAAATATATTGGAAATAAGAAGTGATGATGTTTGAGAGTCTATGATTGTACCTGTCCTTACATAGTCGCCAAGCTTGGTGCTACGTTCAAAAACCAAAAGTGCACCTGTTTTTGAATTCGACAAGCTCTCGGCGGCAACACAAATTTCTGAAATGCTACTCCTCAAAATAGATTCTGCGTCTTTATCCATCTTACCTTTAAACCCTTTGAGTGATTCACCGCCCATTTTCTCAAGTGCGCTTCTCAATTCCGGTTGAAATACAATAATAATTGCTATTAGCCCGACCGAAAATAGGTTTTTAAGTATAAAATTAAGTGCACTCATATCAAGAAAAACACTTAGCAAAAACATAACAAATAAAAATAAAATACCCATAAGCAACTTGCCTGCGCGTCTGTCGCTGACAAACTTAAAGGTGTAATAAAGAATAAATGCAACTATCAGTATATCAATATAATCAAAGGTTTCCATATTAGATAACTGGTTCCATATATTTCCGAAAAAATCACTTAATATCTCTGTTATTTGATCCATGATAAATATTGCTCACCTAGCCATTCTTTTATTACTTATTAAAATATATTACCACATTTGTCTGTATATTGTCAAGCTTTGTTGGGGTCAAAAATAACTTCAAATTGCTGTAGAGCTTTACCTCTATGGCTTATTTGATTCTTAGTTTCTATATCAAGCTCCGCAAAGCTCTTTTTTAATGGTTCGTAGTAAAAAATCGGATCATATCCGAAAGTACCATTGCCTGTTTTTTCGGTTAAAATGACACCCTCACAGGTTCCTTTGGCATACAGAGTTCTTCCGTCAGGAAAGTAAGCACATAAAACACTCACAAAGCGCGCAGTGCGTTTTTCTTTTGGTACACCGTCTAATTCCCTTAACAGCTTTTTTATATTATCCTCGCTGTTGCAACCCTCTCCTGCATATCTTGCTGAAAAAACACCTGGTTTTCCACCTAAGAAATCAACCTTAAGACCCGAATCATCTGCTATCGCAACCAAACCTGTCGCTCTGCAGACAGTATTTGCTTTTATATATGCGTTTCCCTCAAAAGTATCCGCATCTTCAATAATCTCATCGTAAAAACCAACTTCTGCAAGAGTTTTTATGTCTAATTGTTCAGGAAATTTTTTGTCAAAAAAATCCGCAAGCTCGGCAACCTTATGAGAGTTATTGGTAGCAAAAACTATTGTTTTCAATGTTATTTAACTCCATTTTTAGTGTCAAAAAAAGCCTGAACAAATTGTTCAGCATTAAAAGGCTGGAGGTCGTCAATAGATTCCCCGACACCGATATATTTTACAGGAATACCAAGCTCTCTTTTAATTGAAAGTATAATACCGCCCTTAGCCGTCCCATCAAGTTTTGTAAGCACAATTCCGCTTATGTTAGCAGCTTTCCTAAATTCTTTTGCTTGAATCAATGCATTTTGACCTGTGGAAGCATCAAGGACTAATAACGTTTCTCTCGAACCATTTGGTAACTCTCTATCGATAACTCTGTTAATTTTTGCAAGCTCATCCAACAGGTTCTTTTTGTTATGCAATCTTCCTGCTGTATCAACTATTAAAACATCTATCCCCTGCTTTTTAGCTGCACTCAAAGCATCAAAAACAACTGCCGCAGGGTCAGCACCCTCACCCTGTCTGATTAATGGCACATTCGAACGGTTTGCCCATATCTCAAGTTGATCAATCGCAGCAGCACGGAAGGTATCGGCGGCGGCAAGCATAACCTTTTTACCATCCTTCTTTAAATTAGCTGAAATTTTACCTATCGAGGTGGTTTTTCCTACACCGTTAACTCCTATTACAAGTATTACTGAAAGCTCGCTGCCTATATTAAGTGGTTCGCCATTACCTACTGTTTCTTTTAGTATTTCTATAAACTCGTTTCTTGCCGCTGAGGTTTCCTTTATCTTTTTTTCTTTTAAAACAGCTTTTAATTTTTCAACTATTTCTTGAGAACTTCCTGCTCCAACATCCGCCATAATCAGAAGGTCGCATAGCTCTTCGTAAAAATCGTCATCTACCTTATCATATGAGGAAAATAGATTATCTATCGGTGCAAGCAGCACCTCTTTTGTTTTTTGTAGTCCTGCTTTTAATTTATCAAAAAAACCCATTAGTTAATGAACTCCTTTATGTTGTCCTTAAGCATTGAAATATTAAGCTTAATATAATCGGAAACACCTTTTTGATGCATGGTAATTCCGTAAAGTGTATCTGCACGCTCCATTGTTCCTCTGCGGTGAGTTATCAAAATATATTGCGTTTTATCACTATTCTCCCTGACATAATCCGCAAATTTGGTTAGATTTATATCATCAAGTGCACTCTCAATTTCGTCAAAAATACAGAACGGCGCAGGATTGATTTTTTGCAGAGCAAGATACAGCGCAATAGCCGCAAAGGATTGCTCTCCGCCTGATAAAAGCGAGATACTTCGTACACTTTTTCCCGGTGGTTTAAGAATTATATCTATTCCACATTCAAGCGGCTGTTCTGGATCGGCAAGCTCAATGTATGCACTACCTCCACCAAATAACCTTAAAAACACAGAACCGAATTCCTTGTTTATCTTTTCAAAGCAATCTATAAAGGTCTGCTTCATCTCCTGATTTAACTTTGTTATAGCAGTATCTAGGCTTCTGCGTGACTTATTAAGGTCCTCGGTCTGAGCGGTAAGAAAATCATAACGTTCCTTTTCTTGTCTGTACTCTTCAACAGCATTTACATTAATACTTCCCATTGCTTTTATTCGGCTCTTTAATGATGCTAAACGCGTCTGAGCTTTTTCCAATTTATTTTCAGACAACCTGAATGGCATTGCAGCCGAATAGGTAAGCTCATATTCGTCCCAAAGCTTGGAAGATATATCCTCATAATCGCTGTTAAACTTAGCTTGCTTGGATTCGAGAGAAGTATAACGTCTGAACGCATCCTCTTTATCCGCTTGTGCTTGCTTTAAGGCTATACGGATATCATTATTCTCTTTTTCTTTATTTTCTCTGCCTAAGAGAAGTTTTTGCATTTGCTCGTCAAAAGCTTTCAGCTCTTCAAAAACCTTACTTTTTTCTTCTTCAATTATTGTAATTTCGTTTTCACAGGCAGTTATATCCGATAATGCTTTTTCGCAAGAAACTTTCAGTTCGGTTATTCTCTTTTTAAATCCTGTTTTTCGCTCTGTAAACTGCCTTACCTGTTCGTTTTTTCTTTCGAAACCGGAACGCTTTTCTTGTAGTAAAAGTCTGTCGGTGTTTAATTTTTCGTATATTGTTTCTTCATCTTTTCTTGCTGTTTCAACGTTAAACTTAATTTCTGTTAAAAGCAATTTTGTCGCAGTTAATTTTTCCTCATCCACTTTAACAGAAAGCACGAATTCTTCTTTTTGTTGTAGAAGGCCTAAAAGCCTTGTGTCGTCCTCGTTTTTTCCGGAAATAAGGCTTTCCTTCCGCTTTTTCTCTTCTTCAAGCCGAATCAAGAGCATATTTTTATCAGCTAACACCATGTCAAGAGTATTTTTTTGTTCGGTTATAGATAATTCCTTAGTAGAAATTAAATCCATTGCTTCTATGATCTTTTTTTGAAGGGAAGCAGATTCTCTTTCAATATTCAGAAGTGAAGTGTTCTTTTGTTTAATATCTACAGACAAACGCTCGATATCTATTACACGAGTAAGTAAACCGACTTTTTTTGCCGAGGAACCACCAGTAAAACTTCCGCCCGGGTTAATAACCTGACCATCACAGG
This sequence comes from Clostridiales bacterium, assembly GCA_003452915.1. GTDB lineage: Bacteria > Bacillota > Clostridia > Oscillospirales > CAG-382 > UBA1049. The sequence goes on from DMMZ01000034.1 coordinate 17,288, forward strand.
TAACGGTTTTTATTTTGTAACCACTTTTACCTGCAATTTTGATTGCAGCGTCAATATCGGTTGCGATTACTGTTCTACCCAGAAGGTCATCAATTATTCCTTCATATTTTTTGTCGAACTTGGCAAGGTCGGAAGCGATACCGATAAATCCGGGAATGTTTTTTATATCCTCGATATCGCATCTTCTGCCCTTAACTGTTGTCAACGGAAGAAAGGTTGCTCTGCCGAGTTTATTTTCTTTAAGATATTCAATAGCCGCTTTTGCATCATCCTCACACTCAACAATAATAAATTGAACGGAAGCCGCAAGAGCGGTTTCGAGTGCGATAACATATTCACCTTCGGTTGACATTATCGACGAAATTGTTCCATGTAAGGTTATCGATTTACCGTTTTTAGTAATTTTCCCTTTCTTTGTATCGGAAATTATGCTTCTAACACTCTCGGAATAACCCTCGAATAGCTGTTCCATCCTTGTCAGGTGCTCTCGTTTTTGTTCATCGGCTGCTAGAGCTAAACGAGATGCAACAATATCTTCTCTGATTTTTTCGTTGTACTTTCGCAGTTCGGNNAATTGCTGCTGTAAGCTCGGAAATCCTTTGTTCGGAAACTAATATATTCTCGCTTACTCCGTCTTTAGAACGGTTTGCAAGTGCAATTTCAGCATCAATTCTTGCACCGGTTGACATAACGCTTGCGTTCTTTTCGAAAAGTAACGTATAGTTTAAATTAGCTTCTTCAAGTTGATTATTTAATGATAAAGATAATGTATGCCTATTCTCGTATTCTGTCTGTGTTTTATTAACCTTTTCGGCTATTTCATTTATCTCCTCATTTATGCTTGTCGCACCTTTAAGAGCTTGTTCAAGCAGTTCAGAGGTTAACATAATATCGTTATTTGCTGATTTTATTGACTGTTCGTTTTCTTCAATTATTCTTCTGAAGTGAGAAATATCGTTGAGCAGAACAGCCTTTTTACCATCAAGACCACCGCTTTTCTGCCCTGCCTTCGACTTTTTATGTTCGGTTTCGGATAGAATTCTGGATAGCTCGTAATTTTCGTTTATATTTTCATCAAGAGATACTTCAAGCGATTTAACACGTTCTTCGCATTGCTCCAGAGTGTATTTTGCGGAATTAAAGGCAATTCCACTCTTGTCTATCTCGTTCTTTACTTCATCGATTTTATCAAGCCAAAGGGTAATTTCAAGCCCCTTTTTCTCTTCGGAAAGGACAAGGTATTGCCTTGCATTTTCCGCTTCTTTTGCAAGCGGACTAATACGTGAGGTAACCTCGTTTAAAATATCGTTTATTCTAATAAGATTATTTTCGGTTTCCTTTAATTTTCTTTCCGCCTCCGACTTTTTATAACGGATCTTGGAAATTCCTGCAGCTTCTTCAAAAATGCTACGACGTTCATCACCTTTTTGTGATAAAACCTCTGCAATTTTACCCTGTCCTATAACAGAATAACCCTCTCTGCCTATACCTGTATCATAAAAAATCTCATATATATCCTTGAGCCTGACTTGGGTTTTATTTATGTAATATTCACTTTCGCCACTGCGGTAATAGCGTCGTGTAATAGTAATTTCCTTGTGGTCGGAAAGCCGTATTTTCTGAGCAACAGTAGTATTTTTATTCTCTGTGTTATCGGAACTGTCAGCTAAAACAATTTCACCAAAATCCATAACAGAGTTCTGAGCCAGATTAAATTCTTCTTCGGTGTTCATAGTTATAGAAACCGAGCTGTAATTGGAGGGTTGCCTGCCTGCTGCACCATTGAATATAACATCCTCCATTCGGCTGCCTCTCAGGCTTTTTGCACTCATTTCACCCAAAACCCAGCGTACCGCATCAGAAATATTCGATTTTCCACTCCCGTTAGGTCCAATAATAGCTGTTACACCACTATCAAAGGTGATTTTGGTTTTTTCGGGAAAGGACTTGAATCCCTGCATTTCTATAGATTTAAGCCGCATTATTTTTCATTCCTTAATTTTTATAATCGGTTGGTTTTCTTCTGTATCGGTAATACCTGTTTCTATTTTTAAAAGGTTATATTTTTCTTTAAGCTCGTTTAATATTTTTCCACCGTGACCTGTCAGCTTTGATTGTTCGCCGCTTTTTACAAAAATTTGCACTGTTTTACCCACACAATCAAGCTTGTCTAATTCTTCGCTTATTCGATGAAAATAAATCTTTGACTTTACAAGCTCACCTAAAGCAGGATGATTCGCGCCAAATTCCGCTTCCGTAAGACTCTCGGATGAATGTAATCCGATTTTCAAAACCTTAATCCCTGCTTTAATAAATCGGTCACAGCATAACGCACAGCGTTCGATTGCTTGATCGTTAGTAAGAGGTTTATATAAACCGTCTTTTGTCATATTGTAAAGAACAGTATCCGAAAAAACAACCGTCGGATAAATTCTTGCTGCGGTTGCACCCATTTTAATTATAGCATCAGCAGTTTCAAGCTCGTCCACAATTGTAGAAAGTGGTAAACCTATCATCATCTGACCGACAAAATTAAAACCATTTTTAATTATAAGTTCACTGCTTTTATAAGAAATAGCAGAGATATGACCTCTTGCGCACTCCTTCAGCACCCTGTCGTTCATACTCTGAATACCAAGTTCAATATCTGTAACTCCGTATGTTTTTAGAATATCGAGTATTTCTTGGTTAATGTAATCAGGACGTGTGGAAATTCTTATTCCCTTAATTTTCCCTTTTTTTACATAATCATATCCTGTTTCAAGAAGGGAAATCATCCGGTTGCGTTCTATTCCTGTAAAACTTCCGCCAAAAAAAGCAAGTTGTGTTTCCGTTTCTTCGGATAACGTACTTAACGAATTTTCAATTGTCTGAATCAGGCTTTGTGTTTCTTGGTCTAAATTCGGTTCTAGGTGGTTTTTACCGGTTATCTTCACTTGAGAGCAGAAGACACAGTTGTTATTACAACCCGAATGCGGTATAAAAAAAGGTATATTACAATGATTCTTCATCTATCGCACCTAACAATTTTAGTGCTTCCTCTGCCGCTAACTGTTCAGCTTCACGCTTTGAGCGTCCTCTGCCTGTACCTAATAGGTTGGAGTTTAACATAACATTAAAAGTAAAATATCTATCGTGCGGAGGACCTTCTTCGCTTACAAGAATGTATTCAAGGTTCTCCTCGGGTGTCTGCTGAACGATTTTTTGTAACATTGATTTATAATCTTCATTTGTACCGGTAGCAGCTTTTTCTATTGCAAGTTTGATTATCGGCAATAAGAATTTTTTTGCTTTCTCCATTCCGCCGTCAAGATAAATTGCTGCAAGGACAGCTTCGAAAGCATCGGCAAGTATGCTCTTTCTTTTTCTACCTTGAGAAATTAATTCTCCGTGACCGAGATACATAAAGCTGCCAAGCTCAAGCTCGGAAGCAAACTCATAAAGCGAACCCTCGCAGACGACCGAAGCTCGTACTCTGGTTAAAATACCTTCGTCAAACTGTGTATAGTTATTATATATAAAATCGGAGACGATCAGAGATAAAACCGAGTCTCCCAGAAATTCCAAACGTTCGTTGCATACTAATCTCTCTTTATGCTTAACTTCGTTAGAATAAGAGGAATGAGTAAGTGCTTTTTTTAGAATATCTTTGTCTTTAAAAGAATAATCGAGTTTCTTTTCAAGCAATTCCAAGGTGTTTGGTATCTTATTACCATTCATAAATATGATCATTTCTTTCCATGACGTTTACGCCATCAGTGGGAATTGTGCCGATTCGGCGGAAAGCCGAAAGAGACTTTCCGATAAAGTCAAAGGCACAAAACCGTAGTTTGAAAGATGAATCTTTAAAACTTTCTATCTTATCAAACTTTTTTGCTCTCCGATATATCCGAAGCCATTTTTCCTATAATACCACTGCTATAAAATATTTTTGCTTGTCGTATAGCTGAGTAAATTCCTTTTGCATCCGAACTTCCGTGTGCCTTTATTACAGGTTTAGATATGCCTAAAAACGGTGCACCACCGTACTCTTTGTGATCCATCTGCTTTTTCAAAGCATTTGTACTTTTTAAGGTTAAAAGACCGGCAAATTTGGATAATAAATTTTTATAAAAAATTCCTTTAATTTTTCGGGACATAAATGCACCCATGCCCTCCATTAGCTTAAGTGAAATATTGCCTGTAAAACCGTCACAGATAATAACATCGCAAAAGTTATTTGGAATATCTCTGCCTTCACAATTACCAATGAAATTTATGCTTTTATCTTCCTTCAACAAAGCGAATGTTTCGCTATACAATGAAGTACCCTTTGTTTCCTCGCTACCAATATTTAATAACGCAACACGTGGATTCTCTATTCCCAGAACACCTTTTGCATAAAGTGAACCCATTTTACCGAATTGGGTAAGAATTTCGGGTGTTGCATCAATATTAGCTCCGACATCAAGCATAATAAAAGGATTATCAAGGCGTATTACAGTTCCCAAAGCAGCCCGCCGTATTCCCTTAACTCTGCGAATCATCAGGGATGCAGCTGTAAATAATGCACCTGTATTACCTGCGCTTACGAGGGCATTAGCTTCTCCGTCCTTTAAAAGAGTAGCAGCAACAGCCATTGAACTGTCTGCTTTTTCCTTTACAACAACTATCGGCTCGTCCTTCATCCCAACTATACTGTTTGACGTTACGAAACGAACCCTGTCCTTAAACTCTGATGGAATTATCCTCTCGTATTGTTTATCACCGACAAGTATTATGTCAACATCAAAGTCTTTGGCAGCATCTATTGCACCTCTTATTAGAACATCGGGAGCGTTGTCCCCACTCATTATGTCAACTGCTATTATTATTCTCATAAATTGTATAATCATTATTAATCACTTTTGTGAGTTAATAATTATTGCTCCTTTGATAAATTTGCGAAACTGTAATTGTACTAATTTTTTCATCTTGAATTTATTCAAGACTTATCTTCATTCCAACCGCATTCTTTTTTGCAGTAATAATATTCTTTATTTTTCTTTTTCAGTACCAAACCACCACAACTTGGGCAGCGTCTGTCCTGAGGAATATCCCAAACTGAGAAGGAGCAATCTGGATAACTCTCACAGCTGTAATATGTTTTTTTATTTTTTGTCTGTTTTATAAAAATGCGTTTTCCGCAATCGGGGCAGGCAATTCCGCTATCCTTATAATAGGGCATGGTGGTCTTGCAGGTCGGGTAATTTCTACAAGCGTAAAATGTACCGAATGCACCTTTACGGAGTATCATATCCTCACCGCAGTTCTTGCATTTTTCGTCTGCAATAATCTCTTTATTTTTTGCGTTTTCATCAGAATTTTTTTCATCAGCGTCAAGTCGGCGTGTGTTTTTGCAGGTAGGGTAATTCGGACATGCGGCAAACTTGCCAAATCTTCCTTCTTTTTCTATCATCTTTGCTCCGCATTTATCGCAGATAATGTTGGTTTCAACTTTAGTTAGCTCAAATCTTGTATTTGATAGCGTTTTCTCCGCTTCGTCAAGCTGCTTTTCGAAGTCGCCGTAAAAATCCTTTAAAATAGCAATATAATCGGCTATTCCGTTCTCTATTTTATCAAGATCTTCCTCCATTTTTGCGGTAAAGTTATAGTCAATAATATGCTCAAAGGAATTTTTCATCAGTTCGGTTGTTACAAATCCAAGTTCGGTAGGAACTAGTACCTTACCTTCACGCTTAATATAACCGCGGGAAATTATTGTTGTAATAGTGGGAGTAAAGGTTGATGGTCTGCCTATTCCCTTTTCTTCAAGAATCTTTATCAACGATCCTTCGGTAAATCTTGAGGGTGGCTGTGTAAAACGCTGGTCTGGTGTAATGCTCTCTGCTTTCAGCTTTTCAGCTTCATTAAACTCTGGAAGTTTAACCTTACTATCACCGTTTTCTTCATCACCTTCTTCGATTATATCCTCGTATATAACCTTATAACCCGGGAATTTTACAGTCTCGCCGCTGGTACGGAAAATGTAACCGTTTGCATCAAAATCACAAACAACAGAATCGATAAGTGCGGCACTCATCTGACTTGCGATAAAGCGTTCCCAAATTAACTTATAAAGACGGTATTGGTCTGCAGAAAGACGTGATTTTATTGACTCAGGTGTTATTGACGGATCGGAAGGACGAATAGCCTCGTGTGCATCTTGCGAGTTCTTTTTTGATTTATATACATTCGGTGTATTCGGATAATATTTTTCACCGTATTTTTCATTAATAAATGATTTTGCTGCATCTCTTGCCTCGTCAGAGATACGAAGTGAATCGGTACGCATATAGGTAATAAGACCGTGTGCGCCTTTTTCACCTATGTTAACGCCCTCGTATAATTCCTGTGCAATCATCATAGTGCGTTGCGACTGGAAAGAAAGCCGCCTGTTAGCTTCCTGTTGAAGTGTTGAAGTTGTAAAAGGAGGTTGAGAACGACGTGTTTTAACAGATTTTTTTACTTCAATAACAATAAAAGGTGCTTTATCAATTGTCGCAAGAATTTTCTTTACCTGATCTTCGTTTGTTAGATCAATCTTACCGTTTTTATCACCAAAGAATTTTGATTGAATTGTTGGGCCGTTTTCGGTTAGTAATTTTGCGGTTATTGTCCAGTATTCAACTGGAACGAATGCTTTTATTTCCAGTTCGCGTTCAACGATAATTCTTGTTGCTACCGATTGAACTCTGCCTGCTGAAAGTCCGTTCTTTATCTTTTTCCAAAGAAACGGACTGATTTTATAACCGACAATGCGGTCTAGAATTCTTCTTGCCTGTTGAGAATTGACAAGATTCATATCTATCTCACGAGGACTCTTTATTGCTTCCTTAAGTGAATTTTTAGTTATTTCATTAAAGGTAATTCTCTTTACCTTGTCACCAAGACCAAGAACATTTGCCAAATGCCAGCTGATAGCTTCACCCTCACGGTCAGGGTCGGTTGCTAATATAACCCTGTCTACCCCTTTAACTTCTTTTTTAAGGGCGTTAATAAGGTCGCCCTTTCCCCTGATATTAATGTACTGTGGTTTAAAATTATCTTCAATGTCGATGCCGAGCTTACTTTTCGGCAGGTCTCTGACATGACCCTTGGAAGCGATTACCTTGTATCCCTTTCCCAAGTAGCCTTTGATTGTCAGTGCCTTTGTCGGTGACTCGACAATAACCAATGTGTTCATAAGATGTCCGTTTCTCCGGCGAAAAAAGAGTTATATTTATAATTGAATAGTCGCCGGACTATCGCTATTACCAAAGTCAGACTTGTTGGTATATTATTATTTTATTTATGCCCTAAATATTAACTTTTAATATACCTGTTTCCAACAAGTGAATTTATTTTTCCACCAATCTCAAGCATAGTCAAAGAGATCATAATTTCCGAAATTTGAACATTTAAACAAACTGCAAGCTCATCTGCTGTCATAGGTTTGTTATTACTTAATAAATTAAGAATAAGGTTATCAATGCTTCCGGTTGATATTATCGGCAGCGGAGTAACAGGCTTTTCTGATTTTATTGTCGGCTTTACCTCGGGTGCTGTTTCTTTTTTTACTTCTTGCTTTTGTGAAACTCTCATGCCATAAGCAGCAACCTTGCTTCCATAAGACGAACAGTTCTCCGTCTTTATCTTTGTAGGGTACATTAATGCAAGCTCACTGAGTACATCCAGTGGTGTTGTAGCTGCTTCTATCCCTGTTTTAATAAGCGCATTTGTACCTGCATTATCACTTCCGATTGCTCCGGGTATTGCATAAACACGCTTTCCCTGTACAACTGCGTGACGTGCAGTTATCAATGCACCACTGTTTTCTCCTGCTTCAGCAACAACTGTAGCCTTACACAAACCGCTTATAATACGGTTGCGGTTTGGAAAATCTGCTCTCGTTGTGGGACATCCGGGATACATTTCACTAAGCACAAGTCCATTTTCATACAGAAAGTAAAACAGCTTTTCATTCTCGGTCGGATAAATATGATCAATCGGAGTACCGAGAACCGCAACAGTATATCCGTTTGCCCGTAAAGCTCCATTATGCGCTGCTGTGTCAATACCTTTTGCAAGTCCGCTGACTACAACCGCTCCGCATTTTGTAAAGCTGTATGCAAAATCCTCTGCAACTGCCCCACCGAATTCTGTCATCTTTCTTGTTCCGACAATTGCTATGCAAACTTCATCGTTAAGATTACAAAATTTTCCCTTACAATAAAGAACAGCAGGCGGAGCATTTATTAAACGCAATGAAACGGGAAAATTTTTATCATGGTAGGTTAAAATACGGACGTCGTTATTTTTGCACTTTTTATATATCTCAAATGCAACCGATAAATCCTTTTTATTCAATCTCTCCAAGCATGCATATTTTCCCTTTATAAAAGAAAAATCCTCGCATTCATAAATATCTTTTGCAGAGGAAAAACGCTCGAATAATTGTAAATAAATACTGCTACACATACCGCAGACAGTCTGCAGCCATATGTAATATACTGTATTATCCATATTTTCCTCCTGTTATTTAAATAATTATTTAGTTCTGATCTGCCATAAGAGTATTGCCGCTGCTGCCGAAGCGTTCAGACTTTCTGTTGAGTTAGTCATTGGTATTTTAACTATATTGTCACAGACAGAAATAACACTTTCGCATATACCGTTTCCTTCGTTACCTACAACAAAGCAATCACCTTTTTTTATTTCAAATTCACCTAAGGTAAGCGATGTTTTTCCCAAGGCTGAAGCGAACACTCTTCGTCCGCTTTTCTGAACACTCGAAATAACCTTTGACAGATTATTTGTAATATACAACCTGCTCCAAAATATTGCACCCATTGAAGCACGTATTGTTTTGTTGCTGTATATATCAGCACAGTCACTGCTTATAGCACAGGTAACTCCAAGAGCGGCGGCTGTTCTTATAATTGTTCCGATATTCCCGTTGTCTCTGATCGAATCTAAAAACATTATACTGCTATCGTTAATATTTGTAATAATATTATAATCATAATCGTCGTTTAAAGTCACCACATTATCATTTAAAAAAAAAGCTACAGTTAATATTCCCTGTGGTGCTTTTTCGGTTGAAATTTTCTGAAAAACCTCACTTGATACAGTAAAAATTTTATTTTGGTCAACCTTAGATAATAATTCTGTATAATCGTTTATTGAATCCTTACATATAAAAATTGAATGCGGAATATGACCGTTTCTCAGATATTCTTCGAGTAGATGTACACCTTCAAAAAAGAAAAGGCGGTTTTCTTCTCTTGAAGACCTGTCCCTAAGTTTTATAACATTCTTTATCCGTTCATTTGTCCTTGATTCGATAAACATAAAAAATCTCCACACCATACCGGGTACATATTATAATAAATATTAGGATGGTACACAACAGTGTACCTTTGATACGCGAAGGCGTACTCCTATTCGCAATATTTTTTACGCTATCCCCAAAAAAATCGTACTACTATATAATAAAATATATAATAGTACGAAAAAATTTCTTTGTCAATATTTTTTTCCCAAAACTACTCTGTCAATCTTGCCGTAGTCCTTAAAAACGGCAACGTTATAACCATTAAGTTCAAGCATAGCAGAAACAGGTTCAGCTTGATTTATACCCACTTCAAAGACGATTGCACCGTCATCCTTAAGCAAAATAGGAGCGTTGCGTATAATCTCCCTGTAGAATTTCAAGCCGTCTTCACCGCCGTCAAGAGCGGTCTCCGGTTCATATTGCAAAAGTGCATCAAGAAGTGGAATCTGTTCGGTAGGAATATAAGGAGGATTGGAAACGATAAGATCAAACTTACTGTCATTCTGGTCTACAAGAGACAAATAATCCTCCTCATCCAGAGCGTCAAAACGCTTTACGATAACGTTTTCTTGCGAAGCTAGATTTATTTTTGTAAATTCAAGCGCTTTTCTGGAAAGCTCAAGGGCATATCCTTTACATTGCGGTTTCTCGGAAGCTATCGCAAGCGAAATACAACCACTGCCAGCGCAAATGTCTGCAAATACAGCTTCTTTATCGCCAATTAAAGCCGTTGNNAGTTATTTTTTTACCGTAAAAATAACAATTAGCCAATACGTACTGCAAGGGAATTCCCAAAGAAAGCTTTTGTACCGCCTGGGCGATTTTTTCTACTGTAATATCATCAATATCCCTATCAAGCATTGTTAGCAAAACACCTCTCTCTACTCCGAGAGTTTCTGCCAATAATATATCTGTTATAGCTCCACTTTCGTCAGAAAGAATCTGCTCAAGTGTTTCTTTAACCTTAAATCTGAATTCAGATATTTTCATCTGCTGCTTTTTCCTCTTTTGCTGTGGTGTTTTCTTCTTTTTTATCTGCAGTTTTTTCTTCCAACGGAACAATAAAATCCGGGAACTCGTTTGGTAGTGCTGCTTTGATAGAAATTATTGCAACCTCTATCATACTGTCATCCGGCTCTTTTGTGGTAATTCTCTGCATCCACAATCCGGGTGCGGACAGTGTTTTTGTTAAAAAGTTGGTGTGTTTTCCGGCATACATAATAAATTCATAGCCTATTCCGACTATAAAGGGAAGTATCATTATTTTTATAAATACTCTTAAAATCAAAGGATCCCATGTAGGTATTAAAGCACCTGCTATAATGGATATAATAATCATAACAAACATAAAGGATGTTCCGCATCTTGGATGGAAACGAGTATGTTTTTTTACATTTTCTACTGTTAATTCTTCACCTGATTCATAACAGAAAATACTTTTATGCTCTGCACCGTGATACATAAAAACCCTTTTGATGTCGGGAATTAACGATACTAATGCTAAATATGCAACGAAAATTGCTATTTTCATAAAGCCTTCGATAAAAGCCTTTATATACTGATTCATATCACCTTCAACAAAGTTGTCAACAAGCTTTGCCGAGCCTGAGGGAAGATAAATAAACAAGAATATCGAAAGCCCTAATCCAAGTATGGTTGCGATAACAGAAATAAATCCCATAAGTGACGCACCAAAGCGTTTCTCCAGCCATTTTTCGAACTTTGATGGTTTTTCTTCTTCTATCCCGAGCATTTCGGTCGAAGCTGTAAGTGTTGAAAAAGACAGTATCATCATCTCTATAAAATTAACAATACCTCTTATTATAGGCAGACGAAAGAATTTTACCTTATCTCTTATTGTCTTAGAAGGTTTTACACGTGCGGTAATCTTTTTGGTTTCAAGATTTCTTACTGCTATGGCTGTGGTAGTTTTACTGCGCATCATAACGCCTTCCATGACTGCCTGACCGCCCACAGTTCCTAATCTGCATTTCTGATCTTTATTTTCACTCATATTTTTTACCAATCCTTTCTAAGGCTAAACGGATTTGCGATATGTTGTAAAACTCGATAGAGTTTTATATTGACTTATTAATATTTGTGAATTATACTATAATGAAGATATAAAGTAAAGTTATTTTTGTAAACAATTTACTTGTTCGGAGAATGTATATTGGAAGTAAAATTATTCAAAAAAAATGATAGTGGCTTTATTTGTGAGAATTGTAAAAAGGAAGTTCCGCCGTTAAAATACACTTCACGTAATCATTGCCCTTTCTGTTTATGTTCCAAGCATGTGGACATAAATCAAGGTGACAGACTTTGCGAATGCGGTGGATTATTAAGACCGATTGCGGTAACAACCGATGCAAAAAAGGAATTCGTTNNTAAATGTGAAAAATGCGGCGAGTTACGAAAAAATCGCTCTCAAGCGGACGATGATCGCAATCTCTTGATTAAACTTACAAACCCATATAACTTTTAAAACTGGAAAGGCTGTATTTATGGATACTTTAAATAAGACTGACAATCAAGGTGAATATATATTAAAATTTGTAACTTCGGGTGTACTTGCTTTTTTAGGAACATATTTTTCTTTACCATCAAGAGGTTTAATTTCCACGTTGCCGATTTTTTTAATAGCAGCATTGATGTCTGTACTTATTAAAATTCCGACATGGCAAAAAGCGCTGATGTTTGGTATATTTGCATACTTTTTTGCAATGATAGACTACGATGTATACAGTGGTTTAGCTTTTGCTACATTATGTATACTTACTGTTTGCATAAGTACATTAGCCTTTAACCTTTTTAAAACAAAAAATGTTCTGTCAATGATAATCGCTTTATTCTTGATTGTTATATGTGCATTGCCCCATGCATACTTTTTCGGTAATTATCCTGAAGGATATAAAGCAAAAAAAGTAATGGATGAATATATTCAAAAACACTATTTAAGTGAAGATATTATTATCACTGGAATCTCTTATGATTATACGATTGGGTATTATAAATCTACGATATTTGATAAAAATGACCCGACAGAAATTTATTCCATGATAGTTATGAATAATAAAGTAACCGACAGTTATTCAAGCTATGCGGAAGAAGTACTTATGAACAGTAAAATGCTTGAAATCACTACTGTTTTGAGAGAAAAATTTCCGGACGACATCTTTAAAGTGTTACCTTTAAAAATCACCGGTTATCCTATTAACGATGAAATAAATATCGCTGATACAACCGATTATTCATCCCTTATGCATTTTAAAGTATTAGTTCCTGGGCTTATTGATAAGGATACATTTGCAATTAAGTCAAGAAAATATTTTGATGTTTTAAAGGAAGCAAAAATAAATTATGGAGATATTATTTTTGCAGGAAAAGATATAACCCGTTCTGTTTTAACCATAACTGTAACACCAAAAACCTTTTTTATGGATTTTACAAAACTTGTCGATCCGCCAAAAAATATCTTTGCTAATATACAACTTTCAGAGTATTTATCAAAATAATTATAATATATGATATGAATTATGTAAACTGTTTTAACAAAGAACTGTTCATTTGAATGGTTCTTTTTTTATTTATAATAAGAATAAGCACAGCTTTTATGGCAAAAATAATAACGTAGTCAACGCGTACGTAAAATCCAAAACGCGATATTTGACATATGATATTATCGGAACCTAAGGGGCGTGTTAATTTTGAAAGGACAAACAACTAGCAACAGCATAAGACGGGGCGATATTTTTTATGCGGATCTAAGTCCTGTTATCGGCTCCGAACAGGGTGGTATACGGCCTGTTCTGATTGTTCAAAATGATGTCGGAAACCGATATAGCCCTACGGTCATCGCTGCTGCAATTACCAGCCAGACAAGTAAAGCGAGACTTCCTACACATATAGAAGTTATGGGCGAAGCTTTGTCGGGCGGCAATGGTTCCGAATGCGGACTCGCTAAAAACTCGGTGATTTTGCTTGAGCAAATTCGCACCTTGGATAAGCGCAGATTAAAAGAGAAGATGGGACACCTCGACGACAGAACCATGCAGCAAGTCAACGAGGCGATAACAGTCAGCTTCGGTCTAGGCGAAGAAATGAATGTTTCTACCGCTTAAAAAAGGCTCCGTTTTATGTTTATAACAGCTATTGCTGTTTACTGAATACGCAAGGAAATTATTAAAGTCTTTGAGTAAATAACTTGCAATGCTCACTGCTTTATGGTAAAATTTCCTTGCGTTTTAATTTTTAATTTTTAACTAATGTAATTAAAACGCACAATTACCGTTATCAATTTTTAAATATACTTAACTTTGAAAGGAATACATATAGATTTGAAAACACTTTTTGTTTCCGATCTTGACGGCACATTGTTAGGAAAAAATGCTACCTTAAGTGAGTACAGCATTAAAATAATTAACTTATTGATAGATTCGGGTATGAACTTTACAATAGCTACCGCACGCAGTCCGTGGAGCTTACAAATTATTGAGAATTTAAACATAACCATACCTGCTGTTATGTTGAATGGTGTGTGCGTATATGATATCAGAGCTACTGTATTTGATAAAACAGAGGAGCTGGGTAAAGACATAATTACCGAATTGCTCCCTATAATACATCAATTAGATTTGTCGGGTTTCCTTTATATGGTTAAAGATAATCATCTTAATGTTTATTACGAAAATGTTACTGCACCTCATGTCATTGCTTTTATGAAAGAACGCATTGAAAAGTTCGGAAAGACTTTTACAAGGGCGTATCCGTTTACAGATTATAATTTCACAGGTATGATTCCTGCTTATTATACCGTTTGTGAACGGCTTGAGATTTTATCACCTTTTTACGAGCGTATCAAGCATATTAAAGGTTTACGAGCGGAATTCTATCGTGATGTTTATAATAAAGATTTATGGTTTCTTGAATTATTATCAGAAAGAGCTTCCAAATATAACGCTGTGAATTATCTCAAAGAGAAATATGCTTTTGAACGTGTTGTCGCCTTCGGTGATAATCTTAACGACCTGCCGCTTTTCGCTGCAAGTGACTATTGTCTTGCGGTTGAAAATGCACATGACGAAGTTAAAAGTAAAGCTAACGAAATAATAAAAAGCAACACCGAAGATGGTGTTGCCGAGTGGCTAAGTGAGAATTATAAAAGGTTTTTATAAATGGAACTATTATTTTCCACAATATATTAGATTTCTTACTTATTATCTCCATTATATGCAAAATGTAGTGAGCGAAATTGTATGTAATCTTCTTCGTTTATTTCATAATCTTCATTAGCAATAGTTTCTTCGATCGTAAATAAAATATATTTTAATTTAAATGTCATATATTTATATTGATAAATATAATGTTCTAATATGTAAATAGATCCAAGTGCACCTGTATCGGCATATTCATTACTGCGTAAAAAGTAACTTTCTATATGTATCATTTCAAGCATAGTGGTTTCCCATTCTATGGTGCTTTCCTTAATACGTTTAAAATCTTCTTTGGTTAGTATATACTCAAAATCATTTATAGCTTTTTGCAATTCTATTTCCCACAGATCACATTGTTCGTTCGCATGTGGACGAAACTCTTCCCAATCAAGATTCGGATTAAAATAATCTTTATCTATTGTGTTGTAAAGCATGGTGGAATAATACGGACTTTTAAAATCCCTTTCTAGCATCACGGAATAAATTAAAGGTTGTAGTTCTTCCAAAGCAAATTCCTCATAAGAATAATCACTAGGATTATCTGATATACTATTTATATCGGAATTTTTAGATGAACTAATCTCGCTATTAATAATTTCCTCAGATATAGAATTAATTACGCTCTGTTCTGATATATTTTCCAAGGTGCTTTCATCTGCATCCTCGTTTCTAGCTTCTATACACCCTCCAAATATAAGCACTATAAATAATAAAACTACAATTTTTTTCATATCACATTTCTCCCATTCGTTATACTATAAAAGTGGGATTTTTTGAGTATTTTGTTTCATCATATAAAATATTTTTGCCGCTCCGATATTGAAGCGGCAATTTTTATATTATATTTTACTTAAAATACCTTACAGCACCCTCGAATAATTTGTTATTGTCCTTGAACTGCGGAATATTTTTATAAAGATATTCGCCGGTTCGCTCGGAATGACACATCTTACCGAACACTCTACCATCGGGTGAAGTAATGCTTTCTATTGCTAAAAGAGAACCGTTGGGATTGTAAGCAATTTCACTTGCAGCTTCACCTGTAAGTGTTGCGTATTGTGTGGCAACCTGACCGTTCTCGATAAGTTGTTTTACAAGTTTGTCGTCACATATGAATCTGCCCTCGCCATGAGAAATCGGAACTGTAAGCAGCTCACCCGGCTCGCAAAGCATATACCACGGTGATTTGTTGGAGATTATCTTTGTTGTTACCAGCTTTGACTGATGTCTTCCGATAATATTCGGTCCGAGTGTCGGATAATTCTCGTTCGGTTCTCTTATCTCGCCGAACGGAACAAGTCCAAGCTTGATTAATGCCTGGAAGCCGTTGCAAATACCGCCGATAAGACCGTCACGCTTTGAAAGGAGTAAATCGATTTGTTCTTTTATCTTAGGATTTCTAAAGAAAGCAGTTATGAATTTTGCCGAACCATCGGGTTCGTCTCCGCCGGAAAATCCACCGGGTATTAATATAATTTGTGACTCGGATATGCGTTTTACAACCAGCTCAACCGATTCGGAAATATCTACGCCTGTAAGGTTTCTGATAACCGTTATAACAGGCTCTGCTCCTGCTCTTTCGAATGCACGTGCGGTATCATACTCGCAGTTTGTACCGGGAAAAACTGGTATAACAACCTTAGGTCTTGCGGTCTTTATTGCCGGGGATGCGTTTTTATCAGTTTTGTAGAGTGGGATATTTGTTATTTTTTCATCTTGCTTTATATTGCAGGTGAAAATACTCTCGAGTTTATCCTCATAAACAGAAATTAATCCATCAAGTGAAGTGCTCTCATTGTCTTTTTCCAAATCAGCTTTTTCGGTTGTATATCCAAGCGTTGTTCCGACTTCAATATCATATTTCAATTCAAGAATAATACTGCCGCAACGATATGCAAAAAGATCGTTGTTGTTTAAACCATCTGAATATTTAAACCCTATTTTATTACCAATACACATCTTGAAAATCGCTGCTGCTATTCCGCCGAAGGTCGGCGTATATGCGGATAAAACCTTACCTTCTTTTATAAGCAACATTGCTGTTGTTAAATTGTTCTTAAAGCTGTCTATATCAACTTTTCCGTCTGTCATTTTTGTTTCCAGCAGAACAACACGGCTTCCGCTCTTTTTAAACTCAGGCGAGATAATATTCCTTGCGTCAGTAACTGAAACCGCAAAGGAAACCAATGTTGGCGGAACATTAAGCTCTTCAAAACTTCCGCTCATCGAGTCTTTTCCGCCGATTGCACCTACACCAATATCGGTCTGTGCCTTTAATGCACCAAGAAGTGCTGCGAAGGGTAGTCCCCATCGGCTCTCGTCCTTGCCTAAACGGCAGAAATATTCCTGGAATGTTAAATAGCAGTTCTCTAATCCTGCACCTGCACAAATCAACTTTGTAACCGATTCAACAACAGCATTATACGAACCTGCGTAGGGGTTAACCTCGCTTATATAGGGGTTAAAGCCATATGAGAATACCGAAGTTGTGTTTGTGATTCCATCAAGTACAGGTATGTTTGCTGCCATTGCCTGTGACGGAGTAAGCTGATATGCTCCTCCAAAGGGCATAAGCACACTTCCCGAGCCAATTGTGGAATCAAAACGCTCTGCAAGACCTCTTTTTGAACATATATTTAAGTCACCGCAAATAACTTTCATTCCCTCGTTAAAGCTATTATAAGTAATTTCTGAAGCTGCTTTAACTTTTTCTACCTTTACGTTGGTATGCTTTACCGCACCGTTAGAATTTAGAAAATCGCGGGAAATATCTACTATTGTCTTCCCTTTCCAGATCATGCGAAGGCGGTATGTATCTGTAACCTCAGCAACTATTGTTGATTCTATATTTTCCTCGGAAGCAAGAGCCATAAAACGTTCTACATCATTTTTATCTAGTAAAACCGCCATTCTCTCCTGTGATTCGCTGATGGCAAGCTCGGTCCCGTCAAGTCCTTCATATTTCTTGGGCACATTATCAAGGTTTATCTCAAGTCCGTCGGCAAGCTCTCCGATAGCGACCGAAACACCGCCTGCGCCGAAGTCATTGCATTTTTTTATCAGTTTTGCTGCTTCTGGATTCCTAAACAACCTTTGTAGTTTTCTCTCCTCGGGAGCGTTACCCTTTTGAACCTCTGCACCACATTGTTCAAGGGATTCCAANNCCGCCACAACCGTCTCTACCTGTTCTTCCGCCAAGTAAAACAATTATATCACCCGAAACAGGTTGTAATCTCTTTACATTTTTACTCGGAGCAGCACCCAGAACAGCACCGATTTCCATTCTCTTTGCTGCGTAACCGTCATGGTAAATCTCGTCAACAAGACCTGTCGCAAGACCTATCTGGTTGCCGTAGGAGGAATAACCGTGTGCAGCTTCTGTAACAATTTTACGTTGCGGAAGTTTACCTTTTATAGTCTTTTCAATGGGTTTTAGCGGATCTGCAGCACCTGTAACACGCATAGCTTGATAAACATAGCTTCTGCCAGAGAGCGGATCACGAATTGCACCACCTATGCAGGTAGCCGCACCACCGAAAGGCTCTATCTCTGTGGGATGATTGTGAGTTTCGTTCTTAAAAAGAAGAAGGTATTCTTCGTCTTTTCCGTTTACGTCAACATCGATTTTTACAGTACAAGCATTTATCTCATCGGATTCATCAAGATGTTTTAAAATCCCTTTATTTTTCAGATACCTTGCTCCTATTGTTGCGATATTCATCAGCGTCATCGGTTTTGTACTACCAAGCTCTTCACGAAGTATAAGATAATGCTCATAGCCTTCCGCAACCTGTGCGTTATCTATCGATACGTTATCTATATGTGTAGTAAAAGTTGTATGTCTGCAATGGTCAGACCAATATGTATCGATTAACTTAATTTCTGTGATTGTTGGATTGCGATTTTCTGTTCTGAAATAATCCCTGCAAAAAATAAGGTCGTCAAAATCCATCGCAAGCCCTTTTTCGGAAAGGAAAGCCTTTAACTCGCTGTCATTCATGGTAATGAAATTATCTAGTATTTCTACAGAATCAGGCTGTTCGGTTCTTATTTTAAGAGTATCAGCCATATCGAGTGAAGCAACTCTGCTCTCTACTGGGTTTATTAAGAAATTCTCAACTCTTTTAAGGTCAGACTCTGACAAATCACCGTACAGTAAAAACACTCTTGCACTTCTGACAAGCGGTCTTTCTCCTTGTGAAACTATTTGTATACACTGCGAGGCTGAATCTGCTCTCTGGTCATATTGACCGGGCAGATATTCGGTTGCAATTATTTTTACATTGTCGTTAGGAAGTAAATAATGCACAATATAAAGCTGAGGTTCAGAAAAAACTGTATTTACACAGTAATCGAACAGTTCTTTAGTAATATTTTCAACGTCGTATCTGTTAAGTACACGTACGTTTGTAAGAGTATTAATTTTAAGTAATTCTCTTATGTCAAAGAGAATAGAACTTGCTTCTGATGCGTATTCAGTCTTTTTTTCAGTATATAGTCTGTAAATCATTTTTATAACCATTCCTTTCGTCGGAGTATCTGAAAATATGCTTTCAGACTTATTACCTATTTTCTTATATAATTAAGTGCTTTTCTACCAATATCATGACGGTAGAATGAGCCTTCAAAAGTTATCTTATCGGTTTGTTCGTATGCATTTTTTATAGCTTCGGTAAGGTCTTTTCCCGTTGCTGTAACTCCAAGAACACGACCGCCTGAGGTTAAAATATCTCCGTTTTCTGCCTTTTTCGTACCTGCATGGTAAATAAGTATATTTCCACTCTCAACAATTCCATCAAAACTAATTTTCTTGCCTTTTTTATAATCCTGCGGATAACCACCGGAAGCAATAATTACACAACAAGCAGCACCGTCTTTAAAGGTTACTTTAGTTTCGGAAAGACGCTCTTTGGAAACAGCAATCATAATTTCTAAAAGGTCACTCTCTAAAAGCGGAAGCACGACCTGTGTTTCGGGATCACCGAAACGACAATTATATTCAATAACCTTAGGTCCTTTTTCTGTCAGCATAAGTCCAAAGTAGAGACAGCCCTTAAAAGCTCTTCCTTCGCTGTTCATAGCGTTCATAGTGGGTATAAAAATGCTCTTCATACACTCGTCAGCAATAGATTTCGTGTAATATGGATTCGGGGCGATTGTGCCCATTCCGCCTGTATTCAAACCCTTGTCGTCATCTAAAGCACGCTTGTGATCCATCGAGGAAACCATCGGAATGATTGCTTTTCCGTCCGTAAACGACAATACAGAAACCTCGGGTCCGGTTAGGAATTCCTCAACAACAATCTTGTTTCCACTGTCACCAAAAGCTTTATCCAGCATTATGGATTCAACTGCGTTCTTAGCTTCTTCAAAGTTCTCGGCGATAATAACACCCTTGCCGAGAGCTAGACCGTCAGCTTTGATAACTATGGGAAAAACATTGTTGTTTAAAATATATTGAATAGCCTTATCTGCATTGTCAAAGGTCTGATAATCGGCTGTGGGGATATTATATTTCTGCATTAAGCTCTTTGAAAAAGCCTTACTTCCCTCAATAATAGCTGCCGCTTTGTTTGGTCCAAAACAAGAGATCCCGACTTTCTCAAGCTCGTCAACAGCACCAAGAACAAGAGGATCATCGGGAGCAACTATCGCAAAATCTATCTTTTTTTCAATTGCAAACGTTGTAATAGCTTTTATATCCTTTGTACTTATATCAACACACTCAGCTTCGCATGCTATCCCTCCGTTGCCTGGTAGACAGTATATCTTTCCGCACAGAGGACTTTTTTTTATGCTTTTTAATATTGCGTGTTCACGGCCACCGCCACCGACTATAAGAATGTTCATCTAGTATTCTCCCAAATTTATATATTAGGCTTAAAAAGTTGTTATCAATTAATATTACGTAAAATTGATAGCGGAAAAGTCGGTTTTGCCGTTAGACAAATTAAGGTCATTTGACCTTAAAGACTTTTCTGTAAAAACGGAAATTTCATTTCCGTTTATTAATGATGAAACAATCTTATTCCCGTAAATGCCATTGCGATATCGTATTTATTACATGCTTCGATAACAAGGTCATCCCTTATCGAACCGCCAGGTTGAGCAATATATTTAACTCCGCTTTTTGCAGCTCTGTCAATATTATCAGAGAATGGGAAGAAAGCGTCACTGCCGAGCGAAACACCGTTGATTGTTGAAAGATAAGCCTTCTTTTCTTCTGCTGTAAGCGGTTTTGGCTGTACTTTAAAGTTTAAACTCCAAACGTCCTTACCAATAACATCCTCATAATCAGAAGAAATGTAAACGTCGATTGCGTTGTCACGGTTGGTACGTGCTATATTATCTATAAACGGAAGCGACAATACCTTCGGATGCTGACGGAGGAAGAAATTATCCGCCTTGCTGCCGGCAAGACGAGTGCAATGAATTCTGGATTGTTGCCCTGCACCGATACCGATAGCCTGTCCGTTATATGCATAGCAAACGGAATTCGACTGTGTATATTTTAAGGTTATAAGTGAAATTATCAAGTCCCTTATAGCTGATTCGGGAAGGTTTTTGTTAGCAGTAACAATATTTGCAATCATATCTCTGTCGATTTTTAGCTCGTTACGTCCCTGCTCGAAATAAATACCATATACCTGTTTTGTTTCAATAGGTTCGGGAGTGTAATCCTTATCCATACGGACTATGTTATAACCACCCTTGCGTTTGGTTTTTAAAAGTTCAAGTGCATCAGCATCATAATCGGGAGAGATAACACCGTCCGAAACCTCTTTTGCAATCAATTTTGCGGTAGAAAGATCGCATTTATCGCTTAAAGAAATCCAGTCTCCAAACGAGCTCATTCTATCCGCACCCCTTGCCCTCGCATACGCACAGGCAAGTGGCGACAATTCTTTATCATCTGTAAAGAAAATCTGATTAAGAACATCGTTCAATGGCTCACCGACAGCAGCTCCTGCAGGGGAAACGTGTTTAAATGATGTAGCAGCAGGCATACCTGTTGCTTCTTTTAATTCTTTAACAAGCTGCCAGCCATTGAAAGCATCCAAAAAGTTGATATAACCTGGTTTACCGTTAAGTACCTTTATCGGGAGACTTCCCTTATTAATATAGATTCTTGACGGTTTTTGATTTGGGTTACAGCCGTATTTGAGTTCGAGTTCGGTTGACATAATGTATCTCCCTTGAATTTATATATGTTTATTATATATTTTAGTTTTAACAGCACCATTTTTTAATGATATACTGCGTACGAACAAAGATACCTTGTTATCTGCGTTAAGTGCATTCCATACATCATCTGAAAATTTATCAAAATCCTTATCTATTGCAAACAAAACAGGTTCACCCTCAAATGAAGGAATCGGGTTGCCGTCTGCTTTATAGGTATGAATTATATGTCCTATTCCTGTAAATGTGTTCTCATATTCATAGAAAAATCTATCGCAACCCTGCATACCGAAGGACTTTTTTAATATCGAAAGCTTGTAGGATAAACGTCCATTTTTAACGATTGCTATACCGCTTATACGGGGTGTAAAGTTAGGCTCGTCCGGCTCAAAACAGCGTGTACGGAGAGCATCAGCGAAAGTTTTGTTTTTTTGCAAGCCATCATATATCGTATCGGTCTGGTCACCGTTGGTTACTATTGTATTGTTGTCGTAAATACGTACCGGTGCATAAATAATAAGCGAAGGATCGGTAAGTTTACTCTCGTCAAATGCTTTTGTCTTTATTCCACCTTCGCTCTCCACGAAGATACGATTGCGACTGTTTACACTCCTGCCCATTATAAAATATACAAGTATTGCGTTTTCACCATCAGCACTTTTGCCGATTGCAACTCCCCTACCAGGATAACTATTTGATGATAAATAATCAAAAAGATTAACCATTTTTCTTCTCCTTTATTAAAGACTTACACACCATTTCACACGCTCTGGGAAGAATCTTCCACTCGGCTTGCTCCATAATTCGTTTTTGTAAAATCTCTGGTGTGTCGCTTTTTTTAATATTTATTGCTTTTTGAAGAATTATCTTTCCACCATCGGTGACTTCGTTTACATAATGTACTGTAGCACCGCTGATTTTAACTCCGTAATCCAATGCTGCTTTATGAACACGAAGTCCATAAAAACCATCACCGCAAAATGATGGAATCAGCGAGGGATGTACGTTAATAATTCTGTCCTTGTATTCGTTTACAAAATCTGCACTAAGAACACACATAAAGCCTGCAAGAACAATTAAATCAGTTCTCTCTAGCTTTAATATCTCGATTAATTTATTTTCAAATTCCTTTTGTACAGGGAACTCCTTTTTTGGTACACAAAAGTTTTTTATACCGTTTTGATTTGCTCGTTCAAGCGCGTAAACGCCTTCCTTGCTGGAAATGACAGATTTTATCTCACCGCTTTTAATAATACCAGCTTTACAAGCATTGATCAAAGCTTGAAGATTAGTCCCCGAACCGCTTACAAGCACGGCAATATTAACCTTTAACATACCAATATACCACCTTCGCGGCCCTGTTTATCTGAACCTATAATTTCACCGCAAATGTAAGCATCCTCACCATTGGCTTTAAGAATTCTTATTGCTTCATCGGCAGACGAGGATTCGACAACAATGCTCATACCTACACCCATGTTAAAAGTGTTGTACATGTCACGCTCGTCAATACCACCAATTTTTTGTAAAAGGTTGAAAATTGGAAGTGTCTCTAGTGATTTTTTATCTATCTTAGCAGTAAAGCCGTCCGGAATACTTCTGGGAATATTTTCGTAAAAGCC
This sequence comes from Clostridiales bacterium, assembly GCA_003452915.1. Lineage (GTDB taxonomy): Bacteria > Bacillota > Clostridia > Oscillospirales > CAG-382 > UBA1049. The sequence continues at coordinate 40,639 of DMMZ01000034.1, forward strand.
ACCGCCTGTAATGTGCGAAACAGCTTTAACTCCAACAGCTTCATTTAGCGCAAGTAATGGCTTTACATATATTTTTGTAGGAGTGAGCAAGGTCTCTCCAAGTGTTGCACCAAGTTCATCGTAATAAACAGAAATACCTTTGTTTGCAATATCAAATATCTTTCTAACAAGTGAGAAACCGTTGGAATGTACGCCCGAAGAACGGAGAGCGATAACAGCGTCCCCCTGCTTTATTTTTGTGTTATCTATAATTTTTTCCTTGTCAACAACACCGACCGAAAAGCCTGCAAGGTCATATTCGTCTATCGGATAAAAGCCGGGCATTTCCGCAGTTTCTCCACCGATAAGCGCACAGCCTGCCTGCACGCAGCCTTCTGCAACACCGCTTACAATCGCTGCAACCTTTTCGGGAATATTCTTGCCAAGTGCAATATAATCAAGGAAAACAAGCGGTTTTGCTCCACTGCAAATGATATCGTTTACGCACATTGCAACACAATCAATACCAACAGTATCGTGTTTGTCCATTAGAAAAGCTATTTTTAGCTTTGTGCCGACACCGTCTGTTCCGCTGACCAAAACAGGCTTTTTTATTCCCTCAAGGTCAAGCTCAAAAAGACCGCCGAAGCCGCCTATTCCGCCGATTGCACCAGGTATCATTGTGCGGTTTATATGCTCCTTCATGAGCCTTACACCCTCATAACCTGCTGTTATATCAACACCGGCTGCTTTGTAACTCTCGCTGAAACTTTTCATTCGTCAGACTCCTTATTTTCACTTATCTTACGTTCGTATTTGCTTTTGTGATTAGACTTAGGAATTTCAACAGGATACAACCCCGAGAAGCAGGCTGTACAAAAACCATTGTCACCGTTTTCGGCAAGCTTTTTAACACTGTCAACACTTAAATATCCAAGTGAATCAACGCCGATCATCTGCCCGATTTCATCGATTGTATGATTAGTTGCAATCAGGTTCTCCTGCGAATCTATATCTGTACCGAAATAACACGGGAATCGGAAAGGTGGTGCGGAAATCCGCATATGAACTTCCTTTGCACCGGCTTCACGTATCAATTTTACAAGACGCGCGCTTGTTGTTCCTCTTACAATAGAATCGTCAATAACAATAACCCGTNNTCCTCTTACAATAGAATCGTCAATTAAAATTACACGCTTGTCTTTTAAGACACTTGCAATCGGATTTAATTTTAATCTTACACTATTCTCACGTTGTGCCTGATTTGGTTGTATAAAGGTTCTGCCTATGTACTTACTTTTAATAAGTCCGATACCATATGGTATACCCGATTGTCTTGAATATCCTATAGCAGCATCAATGCCCGAATCGGGAACACCGACAACAACATCGGCTTGAATCGGATGTTCAAGTGCAAGAAATGCACCAGCGCGCAAACGTGCATTATGTACCGATGCACCGTCGATAACAGAATCAGGGCGTGCGAAGTAGATATATTCAAAAACACACATTGAGCGTTTGACCTTATTACAATGTGTTTCAAGACAGCGGATACCTTCTCTGTCTACAACAACTACCTCGCCGGGTTTTATATCTCTTATAAAAGTTGCTCCCATTGCATCAAAAGCACAGCTCTCGGAAGCAAAAACATAGTTCTCGCCTAATCTGCCCATGCAAAGCGGACGGAAACCGTTGGGATCTCTTACCGCTATAAGCTTTGTCGGTGACATTATAAGAAGTGAATATGCACCTTTAATTCTGTCCATAGCTCTTACCACTGCTTCTTCAATCGAGCTTGCGGTAAGGCGTTCTTTTACAATCACATAGCTTATAACTTCTGTATCGCTTGTTGTGTGAAATATTGAGCCCTCAAGTTCAAGCTCCTCACGCAGTTCGGCATCGTTGATAAGATTTCCGTTGTGCGCAAGTGCCATACTGCCTTTGATATGATTAACCATCAACGGTTGAGCATTAAGACGGGGACGAGTGCCGGTTGTTCCATATC
>DMMZ01000061.1 GCA_003452915.1 Clostridiales bacterium
GTTGCTGACCGAACCGATTTTGACCTCAAGGCACACATGGAAAAGAGCGGTGAGGATTTAAATTATTTTGACCCCGAGACAAACGAAAAATATATTCCTTATGTAATCGAGCCGTCTTTGGGCTGCGACAGAGTTGCCCTTGCTTTCCTAATCGATGCATACGATGAGGAAAATATCGGCAAGGATGGAGTAGAGGATATAAGAACCGTACTTCATCTGCATCCGGGTCTTGCACCCTTCAAGGCAGCCGTTCTACCGCTCTCAAAGAAATTGAGCGAAAAAGCAGAAGAATTACAAACAGAACTCTCAAAGAAGTTTATGGTTGATTTCGATGATGCAGGTTCAATCGGCAAACGTTACCGCAGACAGGACGAGATAGGTACTCCACTCTGTATTACGTATGACTTCGAGAGCCTTGAGGACGGTCAAGTTACCGTTCGTGACAGAGACAGCATGGAGCAGGTAAGAATTCCGCTTGCAGAAGTGGCTTCATATATAGAAAATAAAATAGAATATTAATTAGAGGTATTAAATTTTGAGCGAAAATTGTAATAATAATTGCAGTAGTTGCGGAGAAAGCTGTTCCAGCCGCAATAAAGAGCAAACATCATTTTTAACAAAACCGCATGAGCTTAGCAATATAAAAAAGGTTATAGGTGTTGTCAGCGGTAAAGGCGGAGTAGGTAAAAGCATGGTAACCTCGCTTTTATCGGTGCTTTTAAACCGCAGAGGATACAGAACAGCGGTGTTGGATGCCGATATTACCGGTCCGTCTATACCAAAAAGTTTTGGAATAACCAAAAAAGCCGAAGGAAGCGAACAGGGAATCCTCCCTGTGCTCACAAAAACAGGCATACAACTAATGTCAATAAACCTTTTGCTTCCAAACGACACCGACCCTGTAATCTGGAGAGGACCTATCTTGGCAGGTACAGTCAAGCAGTTCTGGAGTGACGTTATCTGGAAGGATGTTGACTTTATGTTTGTCGATATGCCGCCCGGTACAGGTGATGTTCCGCTAACTGTGTTCCAGTCGCTTCCTGTTGACGGAATTGTTATTGTCACCTCTCCGCAGGAGCTTGTCGGAATGATAGTTAAAAAAGCTGTCAGAATGGCAAAAATGATGAATGTTCCGGTACTTGGAATAGTCGAGAATATGTCTTATTTTATCTGCCCGGAGTGCAATACAAAGCATAATATATTCGGTGTAAGCGAAGTTGAGAGTATTTGTGCCGAATTCGGTGTAGATATGTTATCAAAGCTGCCGATTAACCACAAGCTTGCTGCCGCCGTTGACCATGGCTTGATTGAACTATTCGAGGGTGATTGGCTGGATAATTTAACAGATAAAATAGAGAAGATATAATATTATTAAGAAAAGAGCCAATATTTGCTCTTTTTTTATTGTGTTTTTTATTAATGAATGTTATACTCAGCCTAAGTTCTACAAAAGGAGAATTTCAAATGAAAATTAAGTTACCAGACATACAAACTATAATCTACGAAGGCGGTTCTATCGAGAAAAAAGGCGGAGAGGGCTTTTCCGAAAAGGATATAACATTAACCTGTGAAATATCCGTTGAAAGACTTAATGTTAGTATAAAAGCGGATTCCACACCTTTAAAATACATATTATTACGCTGGAATTTTACCGAGGGCGACATTCCGACAGGCTTTACAAAGGTTCTCGGTGACGAGTGGGAGCGCGCTTACGGCACTATGGAATGGCGAAGCATTAATCCCGACATTTTCATGCCATGGTATTTTTTTATAACCGACTCCTCCGACAGCGGAAAGCAGGAAAACCACCGAACAAGTGCTTTTGGTGTTCGTGTACGACCAAATGCTTTTTGCTTCTGGAATCTTGACAACGCAGGAGCAACTCTGTGGATAGACATTCGCAACGGCGGAAGCGGTGTGCTTTTAAGCGGCAGAACGCTTGAAGCGGCAACCGTTGTTTTCGGTGATTACGATAATATAAGTTCATTCAATGCGGCACAGAATTTTTGTAGAGTTATGTGCGACGACGGAATATTTCCTAAAGAACCTGTTTATGGCTCAAACAATTGGTATTACGCCTACGGTAAAAGCTCACACGAGGAGATTATAAGGGACGCGACAATTGTTGCTGAATACACAAAAGACTTGGAAAACCGTCCTTTTATGGTTATTGACGATGGTTGGCAGCCAAATAGCTGTGACGCTCCGTGGGATCGCGGAAACGAGAGATTCCCCGACATGAAACGCCTTGCCGATGAAATTTCTGCAATGGATGTAAAACCGGGAATTTGGATAAGGCTGCTTATCGACCTAAGAAGAGAAACCCCTGGAGCTAAGGACGAATGGCGGCTCTCACGTGACAATACCTTCTTCGACCCTTCACATCCCGAGGTTATTAAGCACGTAAAGTCTGATATAAAACGTCTTGTAGATTGGGGCTACAAGCTGATTAAGCATGATTATTCCACATATGATATGTTTGGTGCGTGGGGCTGTTTTCTTAAAAAATCTGTTGTTGAAGATGACCAGTCGTGGGCTTTTTACGACAGAAGCAGAACAGGTGCGGAGATTACACTTGATTTCTACCGTGCGATAAGAGAAGCGGCAGGCGACACGCTTATTATCGGTTGTGATACTTTCAGTCATTTAAGTGCCGGACTTGTTGAGATAAACAGAACCGGCGACGATACAAGCGGACATGATTGGCTGCGTACCAGAAAATTCGGAGTAAACACCCTTGCGTTCCGATTACCTCAAAACGGTATTTTCTATATGGCGGATGCTGATTGCGTTGGAATAACTCCGCATGTTCCGTGGGAAAAGAACCGTTTGTGGCTTAAAGCACTGTCTTTAAGCGGTTCTCCTCTCTTTGTCTCCTGCACTCCCGATTTATTGAATTCCGAACAGGAGGAAGAAGTAAAACAAGCCTTTACAATCAATTCTGTTCAAAAAGATTCCTTTATTCCACTCGATTGGACAGAAACAACTTGTCCGAGTGAATGGCTGCATAACGGTGAGGAAATAACCTTTAATTGGTTTGAGTGATTAATATTTTTGGTTTGAAACTATTTAAGTATTATTTACCACTATTAGGGTGTGTAAGTTAATTATTTAGAATAAAGGTGAAACCATGAAAAAAACAACTTGTTTACTTATATCAACCATTCTTTTATGTACACTTGCTTCTTGTTTGTATAACGATAAAAATTCTGAAACGGTAAACATAAATTCCGAAAATTTATTCTCGGAAGATATTTCGAAAGAAGAAACATCATCTTCTAACGAAACATCAGAGGTAATTTCGGAAATATTATCAGAAGATGAGAATACTTCTTCCGATATTACAAGTGAAAATGATACTGTTTCTCAAGATTTTGAACAAGTGTTAATTAATAATATTGATAATAAATTTAATGAATACATTCATATTTTACTTGGTGTATTAGAATATAACGAAAATGATAAAATTGAATTGAATATTGATAATAATTCTTATATTTATTTTGGAGTTATTGATGATAAATATAAAACCGCAAATGATATCTTAGATTTTTTAAAAACCTTATATACTTATGAAAGAGCTGAAATATTGTATAACGAATTATTTAGTAAATTTGGTGAGTATCCTCCAATTTATTCAATAATTGATGGTAATCTTTATATCTATGGAGATATTCCTCCAACGGGAATTGAATGCGGTTCTTTTACCGAATACGCAATTATCGAAAAAAACAATGATGGAACACTTACTTTAAATATGCCATTCGGTTATGATAACATACCTGATGGAGTTAATAAAATAATACTGGTTTATAGCGAAGGTAATTGGGTTATTTCAAGCGGTGATTTATGGGGAGAATGTATTCTTGATTATTCGGAATTTAATAAAAAAATCATTAATGATTTACACAATAAGTACTTTGAGTGTTTTTATATTTTTTCTGGTGGATTAGAACATAACGAAAAAGCAAAAACAGAATTAGTTATCGATAATCATACTTATGTATATTTTAAAGTAACTGAGGATAAATATAAAACTGCAAATGATATTTTTGCTTTTTTAAAAACCCTATATGTTTATGATAAAGCAGAAATAAAGTATAACAAATTATTTGAAAATAATAGAATTGATCCCCCGTATTATATAGAAGTAAATAATCAACTTTATGTTTTAGAAGAATATCCTCCTATGGGGTATGAAACTGTTTCGTACACCGAAAATGCTACTGTTGAAAGAAATAGAAACGGAACGCTTACAGTGAACATTCCATACGGTGATGACGTTGAAATTTATGGATTAAATGAAATAAATCTTATTTATCAGGAATGCAACTGGGTAATTTTTAGCAGTAATATTTGGGGGTGCGAAATTTAAAAAATATCCCTTGACAATACCCTCACGCTTTGATATAATACTCGGAAGGGAACAGGAGTGTGAGTAAATATTATGGATTTGTTGCTAACCGGTGGAATGGTTTATAACGGGAAAAACTTTTCTAAATCTGATATTTTTATTCAGGGCGGTATTGTTTCTATAATTGAACCTCATATTTCTTCTCATTTTACAAAGGCATTAGAATTTAATAATTTATATATTATTCCGGGTTTCGTTGATGTTCATGTTCATCTACGAGAGCCGGGATTTTCTTATAAAGAGACTATAAAAAGCGGAACAACAGCAGCCGCAAGTGCAGGATACACCGCTGTCTGCTCGATGCCGAACTTGAATCCGCCACCGGACAGCATTGAAAACCTTAAGCTGAAGACAGATATAATCGAGCATGACGCAAAAATTAGAGTTTTCCCTTACGCGTCGATTACAAAAGGACAGAAAGGTGAGGGTGAGCTTGTTGACTTTGCCGCCTTAAAGGACAAGGTTATAGCTTTTTCGGATGACGGCAGAGGAGTTCAGTCGGATGACTTGATGGAAAAAGCTATGGAACAGGCTGTAAAATACAACTGCATTATAGCAGCACATTGTGAGGATAATTCGCTTATATGCGGCGGATACATACACGACGGAAAATATGCGAAAGAACATGGGCACAAGGGGATCTGTTCCGCAAGTGAATACAAGCAGATAGAAAGAGACCTCATTCTTGCAAAAAGGACAGGCTGCCGATATCACATCTGCCATGTTTCGGCCAAAGAAAGTATTGAACTTATCCGAAAAGCAAAAGCCGAAGGTGTAAGAGTAACAGCAGAAACAGCTCCGCATTACCTTGTGTTATGTGAGGACAACCTTCAAGAAGACGGAAGATACAAAATGAATCCGCCCTTAAGAACAGCAGAGGATAAAAAGGCTCTTGTTGAAGGAATTAAAGATGGTACGATAGATATTATAGCAACTGACCACGCTCCTCATTCGGCAGAGGAAAAATCAAAAGGACTTGCAGGCAGTATGATGGGTGTTGTAGGGTTGGAAACAGCATTTCCGATACTTTACACCAACCTTGTTAAAAAAGGAGTAATCACACTCGAAAAGCTTATCGAGCTTATGTGTATAAACCCAAGAAAAATTTTTGGCATAGATGGCGGACTTGAGGTTGGGAAGAGTGCAGATATAGCAATCCTAGACCTAGACAGAAAATATAAGATAAATTCGTCAGACTTCCTTTCGATGGGAAAGAGCAGCCCATTTGACGGAATGGAAGTTAGCGGTAAAAATATAATGACCATTTGTAATGGAGGAATAGTATGACAGGAATAAAAAGTAAAAGAAAAATTGTGCTGGAGAACGGTCAGGAATTTTACGGAGAGGGTTTTGGAGCAGAGCGAGAGGCTATATGCGAGCTGGTTTTCAACACCTCGATGGTCGGCTATCAGGAAATTATCTCCGATCCGTCTTATACCTATCAGATGGTGGTTATGACCTATCCGCTTATCGGAAATTACGGAATTACAGATGATGATTTCGAGACTAAAACACCTACAATCGGTGGTCTTATAGTAAGAGAGTACAACGACATACCGAGTAACTTCAGATATACAAAAACACTTTCAGAAATACTGGAAGAAAACCAAATTCCTGCTATAAGCGGTATTGATACCAGAATGTTAACCAGAATAATCCGCGATTATGGAAGCTGCAAGATCATGATAACCGATGCTTCTACCCCAAAAGAGGAAGCTATTGAAAAAATTAAATCCTGCACAATTCCTTCTGATGCGGTTGCAAAAGTTAGCAGTAAGAAAAAGTGGTACTCCCGAACCGCTAACCACACCTATAATGTTGTTGCGGTCGACTGCGGGATAAAACTGAACATAATAAGAAAATTAAACGAAAAAAGCTGTAATGTTACGGTTGTTCCTTATAATACAAAACCCGAGGAAATTCTGGCACTTAAGCCGGACGGTCTGTTCCTATCAAACGGACCCGGAAACCCAGAGGACGTAACACCAGTAATTAACCTTGTAAAAAAATTAAAAGGTAAGCTGCCCATCTTCGGCATTTGCCTTGGTCATCAGATGATCGCACTTGCTTGCGGTGCAAAAACCTTTAAAATGAAATTCGGTCACAGAGGTGGAAACCACCCTGTTATAAATATAAAGACAGGTAAAATTGAGATTACAAGCCAGAACCACAGCTATGCGGTTGATTTGAATTCGGTAGAGGGAACCTGCCTTAAGGTTACTCATAAGAATTTACTTGACAATACGGTTGAGGGTGCTGAAAGTATAGAAGAAAAGCTGTTCTCGGTGC
>DMMZ01000001.1 GCA_003452915.1 Clostridiales bacterium
AAAAATTCGTGGAGGTACGCGCCAATGTACCTCTATTTCTTGCATTATTCACGCTATAGCTCCTGTAATACTAGTGTTTCGCCCTCAGTTATAATAACAATATCACCGTAACAATCGATTGCAGCTTCGTTTATATTGTCAATTTCCATCTGCACAAAAACTCCGTTAAAAGCGTCTGACAACTCGGAAAGCTGCAAAGAATCTCCCTTTTTAATAACAAAGGTTAAAATCTGTTGTTGTATATCGGTGAGTTTATGCAATAAATCGTTATAAGGAATATCGAAAACGACTTTTTGTTTGAACTTTTCATCAGTTTCCTTTATAAATTCGGGTACAGTAATAATATTTTCTGATGTTTCTGTTATTACTGAACTTTCCTCGGACAGCAGCTTGTCTCTGATAATATTGGAATGGTCGATAAGCTCTTTAATTTTTGTTCTATCTATTTCGATTTTAGTTCGCTCATTGATAATATTGTCGTTATATTTTGCATTTATAAATTTTTCGATAACCTTGCAGTATTCAGCAGAAAGCTCAGTTTTCAACTTGCCTTTGTATTCGGTAATTTTTCGTAAGCAATTTTCGGTCTGTTTTATTATCGCCGTGATAAAAACTGTTAAAGCTTTATTGTTTAAAAAATCATTCTTATAATCATCAATCAGACGAACTTTTCCTTGATAAACAGCGTTCTGATATGGCATTTTCTTAAGTGTTTTTTGTGTTTTATATGTGTCAAAAATTCCTTTTTCCGTTTTTGTTTTTATATAATTGTTAAGATAACGAAAAACATCATTTATATAAGAAACAAAAAGTATTTGATGCTCACTGTTATAAAATTTACTACTTTTAAATTTATAATTTGAATATTTAACTAGAAAATCAGAAATATTCAAATACTCAAAACCTGTTTTTTCGAAAATCATATTAAGAACGATATAATCGGGTAAAAGACTTATTATCTCCGCATTATTTATTTTATCAATAATACTGTCCGATAAACCGTTCTGAAAATGGATGCTTATATAATCGGCAATCCAGCCGGATAAATATTTATCGATGTTATAATATTGCTTTCTGTAATTACTCCAGATTGAACAAAGCTTAATTAATCCGTCCTCACTGTTCTTAATACCGATCTCATTTATTAATTCATATATATAAATAAAGATGTAAGACAGTGCGGTATGCGGATATTCACCATTTCTGACCTGGCTACGCCAGTAAAAATACCATTTTAATTGTGCATCCGACATAACATCATATGTCGGCCAATAACAGGAAAACGGAACAAGGTGGGTAGGCTCGGCTACTTCATCAACAAGGCTTTGTGCCTGACTGACAAAGGTATTATTGACTGGACCTCTGTTTCTGTTAAATATAGAGTCCCTTAACCGTAAAAATTCACGTTGTTTATCTTCGGATTTTTGCTGTGTTTGGTTGGGAAATAATTGAAACTGCTCTATTTTATTTTCTGTTTCTTTTTGTTTTATATTAGTGTCGTTATTTTGATTTTTGACAGGGTTGTATATACTATTATTTATCTCAACAGTATAAAGCTCATCACTATCTCTCACTTCTGTACCACCCTATAAAACACTTTTAAATATTATTATAATTTTATATATTAAATATTATTATTGCACATTTGTTCGGATATGTCAATATTTATAATATATAAAAAAAGAACAACCTTACGATTGTCCAATTAATGTTTTATTATTCAATTGTTTTACCGTCTGCAAGTCGGATTATTCTTTCGTTTCCTGATAGAATCGAGGTATCATGCGTTGCCATTATTAATATTGAGTCTTTTTTGTGATTTTTAAGTGTGCTGATGACTTCACAAGCTGTCTGATGATCAAGAGAAGCTGTTGGTTCATCAGCAAAAATAACATCAGGATCATTCATTAAAGCTCTTGCGATGGCAACACGCTGACGTTGTCCGCCGGACATTTGATGCAGTTTTTTACTTATATGTTCACTGAGCCCAAGACCGATAAGAATTTCTACAGCACGTATTTTATTCTGCTTGGAGAAATCATTTTTACCAAGCATAACATTCTCCAAAACGGTTAAATAAGGAAGGAGAAAGTGCATTTGAAAAATAAATCCGAAATGATTTTTTCGCACATCAGCGATTACTCTAACATTTTCATTAGTTAAAGATCTCTCGTTAAAAAATACTTCGCCACGCGTTGCTTTTCTAAGGGAGGAGAGTAAATAAATGAGTGAGCTTTTTCCGCTTCCGGAGGGACCCAGAAGAATGACATTTTCACCTTTATTTATAGTGAGATTTATATTGTTAAGTATAGTTTTTGTTTTATCTCCGTCCGGGTATTCAAGATATAAGTTTTTGCAGCATATCATATTTAATCTCTCCTTTCTATTACAGCTATGGGATCCCACTTCTTTAATCTGCGCAAAATCGGGTATGCTGCACATATTAATACCATAATCGGTATTGACAGAGTGTTTATCAATCCATCATCTGTAAAGAAATATAACGATTGACCTTTATCTGAAAGAACAAATAAATTCAATGAATATATCATTCCGAAAGATAAAATATATCCAAATACCCAGCAAATCGATGATAACGCGGCAAGTTCTTTTATTATGAGTTTATTAATAAAGCTTTTGCGGTATCCCATAGCATACAGAATACCGAATTCATCAGATCTTCCGATATAAATAATAAATACTAACGCTCCGACAGAAATGGAAAGTATAAATACAACTAGAAAAATAATAATTTTTAAAAGGAAATTCATAGAATCAATTTGTTTATCGAATGATCTTTTAATAGATGAATAATTTTCTACCATTACATCTCTTTTATCTAATTGGTCGAGCTTTTCATTAAGATTATCCAATTGACCGTCTTTGGCTATAACAAGTAATGCCATTGGTTTATCAAGTGTAAGTCCTGCATTTTTATATGTATCCGCAATAATTGATTTGTTGCCGAAGCCTATCAGAGCTTCTCCTTTCAAGGTTCCTACAATCTTGTATTTTCCGACCAGCCATTCATCTTCCTGCTCATCTTTTCCGATATTATCGCCAATTTTCATACTTTTGTTTTTTAATACATTCTCATGAAGTATAACCTCGTATCCATCACCGTTAGGTAATCTGCCTTCGGATAATGTGAGGTGATTGATATCCATAACCGATTTTAAATCGTCTTCATTCGAAATAAAGTAGACTGGGGATGATGTGTTACCCATTAAAGCTTGAAAGGATGTATAGCTGTTAATAACAGATATTACTTTTTCAGTTTCAGGATAAGACTTAACCTCATCAACAATCGAATCTTTAATAAACAACTCGTTTGAAGTTTTGGAAATAGCCGAGCAATATTCGTAGGGTTTTAGGTTTGCATTTGACGCATCTGTAATAATGCTTGTCACTAATGATGTCATAAATGATACGACTGCAACAGAAAGTAATAAAATTATAATTATTACTACTGTTCTTCTTTTGTTTTCTATAAAAAACTTGATAGGTGATAACGGTTTCATAGATTCTCTCCTTAATTGATGAAATAAGCCAATTTATTATAACAAAACATATTTATATTTACTAGTGTTATAATACTCTAAATTTCAATCAGATACAATTAATTGTTGCGTAATTTAAACAAAACTGATATAATAAATTAATATTAAAGGGTTGAGGTTTTTATTTATGAATGCTTTAAATAGTAAAACGCTTTTCTTTCTGGGTTCTTCTGTAACATATGGTTCGGACGGAGTGTCATTTGTTGACTTTATTGCTGAGCGTAATAATTGTACCTGCATAAAAGCAGCGGTATCCGGAACAACTCTGGCAGATAACGGTTCGACTTCATATGTGAAAAGGCTGCACAAGGATCTTGACCCAAAAAGAAAATGCGATCATTTTATATGTCAATTGTCAACAAATGATGCGTCACAGGGAGTGCCACTTGGGAAAATCAGTGAAACAAAGGATATAAATACTTTTGATACAACAACAATTATCGGTGCTATTGAATACATAATTTCTTATGCATATAAAACATGGAAATGTCCCATATCTTTCTATACTGGAACATATTTTGAAAGTAAAAAATATCAAGACATGGTTGACATTTTATACAAGTTAAAAGAAAAATGGAATATCGGTATTATTGACTTGTGGAACAATGAAGAAATGCGTAAGGTTGCCCCAGATGATTATAAAAAATATATGGTAAACCCTATACACCCTGCCTTGGAAGGCTACAAAGAATGGTGGACACCTGTTTTTGAAGAGTATTTGAATACATATCATAAATAATGACAAGAATCATAATAAAAGAAAATGTTACATAAATAAAAAAAATGAAGGTGTGAAAATGAAACAGAAATTATATTTTTTATCTATGTTAACTATAATTTTATTGATAATTGTTTCAACAGCAGGTATTCTTTCATTAGACTTTTCTAAGAGCTATGATGTTATTAACCAATATGGAGATACCGTCAGGATTTATGGTTATGGAATTTATTCGCATGATTCATTTTTTAAAGCTCCGATATTGATTGGCACCGATTATACAATACTTATAATAGCTGTGCCTTTGTTTATTATTACATTTTTACAGAATATAAAAAATTTCTCGCAAAAATCGGAGCTTAAATTATTATCTTTATATTCTGTTGCTTTGTATTATTCAGCAAGTCTATCCTTTGGCGTAGCTTATAACAGGTTACACTTGATTTATGTTGCGTTATTCTCATGTTCTCTGTTCGGTATTTTCCACCAAATACGGAAAATTGATATCAGTAAATTTAGAAAAGGAACAACGAGAGGGTTAAACATTTTTCTGATTTTAACGGGTGTTGCCTTGATAGCAGCATGGATGCCGGACATAATTCCGACAGTTATATCGGGTGAATCATTGAACCTTATTGAAGTTTATACTACAGAAATAACGTATGTTTTAGATATGGGAATTATCGGACCGCTTTGTTTGATATGCTTATACCTTTTAAAGAAAAAGGACGGACTGGGAACAATATTATTGGCATCAATTTTAAAACTGTGTATTTTTGTTGGTTTTATGATGGTTTCCCAGGCTCTATGTCAGATTGCATCCGGTTATGAGACGACAGTTCCGGTTCTTGTTACAAAAACCGGTTCGTTTGTATTATTGGCGATTTTTGCATTATATTTCAATCAAAAGTTATATAAAGAAACTTAAATTTAAACAAACATAAGCCGTAAGGAAAATCCTATCGGCTTACTTTTTTTGTATTTATTTTATGTATTTATATTTTCATCATCATCAAAGTCGGTACTCACGAATTCGCCAGCTTTGAAACGCATACGAAGTCGTTCTTTTTCAACTCTATCATCAAGTGCATCTTTGAAAGCGTGTACACGCTTGATGTTTTTTATTTCGAGGTTAGGGTTTGTCTTATCAGAGGAGATAACTATCATTGTTCCTAATTGGAAAATACGCTGCATAAGGCTTCGTCTGATTGATACATCCATGACTCTGAATAGTAAAATATCATCTTCTGTCGTAGTAAAAAAACCCTTATATAGCTTAAGGCATTTTGCGTCAAGACTATATTTTGTAAAGGTAAAAGGCAGACCGAAGAACAACCAACGCTTTCTTTCTTTTATAGCGGGGACATCATTTGCGTTTTCGCGTCTATTGTTTGTATCCATATAAACCTCCATACTATAATATGATTTCATTATATATTGTTTGTTTTTTATTGTCAAATTTATTTAATAATGTAAAAAACTTTTGTAAATCATGTGCAATATGGTATAATATTATTAGTGTTATTTAATAGCTTAGAAGAATGTTTCTCATCTTCAAAATGTCAGTATAATTTATGTAAAGGTATTTGAATGGACTTACTCGCTATATTTGCTATATTGGTTGCTTATGTTGTAAAAGGCTTGTGTGGTTTTGCAAACACCTTGATTTTCAGCTCAATTATAGGATTTTCAACAAATAATATAATTATTACCCCTGTTGAACTCATTGTCGGCTATCCGTCAAACCTGTTGATTGCATGGAAGGATCGTAAAAGTCTTTCGCGAAAGGTTTATTTAACTCTATCGATATTAGTTTTTCTCGGCAGTATTCCGGGTGCGATTTTCTTGAAAAACAGCAATCCGCAGATTTTAAAAATTCTGTTCACTTTCGCTATCATTTTTATAGGAATAGAAATGTTTTTTAGAGAAAGACAAAAGATAAAAAAGACACCAAATAAAATTGTTCTCATGATTATTGGTATATTTTCGGGTATATTAAGCGGATTATTCGGAATTGGTGCTTTACTTGTCGCATATGTTGGCAGAACCACAGAAAATCAAAGTCAATTCAGAGGGAATATCTGCTTAGTTTTTTTAATGGATAGTACTTTTAGAATTATCCTATATTCCTTTACCGGAATCTTCACGGTGGACATTTTTAAACAAGCAATACTGCTTTTACCTTTTATGATTATTGGGTTGTTTATTGGCATTTTATTGTCTAAAAAAATTAACGAATCGGTTATTAAAAAGTTTGTTATTTTACTGCTGATTCTCTCCGGAGTGTCGCTATTAATAAATAATATAAATATAATTTAGGTGGTAATTGTGAATTTGAAACGATTTATAATCTTATTCTTTGTTTCATTACTTTTAAACTGGTTCATCTAATAAAGTGGAGGGAAAGGCGTTATCCAAATTATCTTCGCTTATATTATTAGGGTTACCATTACCCTTCTTAGTGAATGGTAATATACAATTTCTTGCAGCATTCTTCCCTTCTTATTGGATGGGAAGGATGGTATACACAGGCGAATTTATATTTATAATTTCATTTATTACTATACTGTCTATTTGGGTCATTGTTTTATATAAAAGATTTATAAAGAAGATAATTTAAGAAATAACTCACAACTATGTACTTTTCATAGTTGTGAGTTTAATTTTATGCTTTTTTATCTATTACCAGCCATTGCTTTTGAGCTTTGTTCCATCTGTTATAAAGTAGCTTGGCAATAAAACCTGCCGGAAGCACTTTACCTGCAATGCTGAATGAACGATTCAATACACCGGGAATATAAACATGCCTGTTGCGTTGTACTTTGGAAATTGTATTATGAGCGACCTTTTCCAGCTTATTCGTAGTTACACTGCCCCAAAAGCCTTGTGCGGCAATTCCGTTTAATGCATCCTGCGTTGTTGGTAAGCCACCTGGACACAGCGAAAGCACCGATACCTTCTGTCCTTTTAACTCCTGGCCGAGTGCAATTGAAAAGTCAAGCAAGAATCGTTTTGAAGCAGCGTAAGTTGCTTTTAATGGCATCGGGTATAACGATGCTAAGCTTGAAACAAATACTACATAAAATCTGCTGTTTGGACGTCGTAATAAAAGCGCTTGATTGGTTATACGCAAGGTTGCCTCGATATTAACACGAAGGATACTGGATATTTGTTTAAAACTGCGTTCGGTAAAACCACCCTCGTGATCAATACCAGCAACATTCAACAGCATATCTAATTTAAAATCCTGTTCTCTTGCAAAAGTCATTAATTCTTCTACATCATTATCGTTCGTTATATCACAGCTTTTAGTCAAAATGCAAGTATTATACTGCCTTAACAAGCCTTGCTTTACTGTATATAATCCTGTTGCGTTTATATCTGTCAGGAGCAGATTATAACCTCTTTCTGCACAATCAATTGCGAAAGCACGTCCAAGACCGCCCGATGCACCTGTTATAAGAACATTCATTAAATATAACCTCCGAATTTAATGCCGCATAGTTGCTCACTTATTCTGAATAACTTATCTGCGTTTTCCCTGTTTACCTGCTTGCTGTATTTCTTCTTTATGCATAGATAATAATATAATCCCTGCGGTGTGTTTTCTTGTGAGCAAACCCAAGCATAAGTTTTTGCCGGTATTTCAGGTTTAACACCTTTCTTCTTACGTAATGACCAGATTAACCTGACAAGTCCACCAGTTTGCTTTAGTCCAATATCAGTATTTACAAGTCCCGGGTCGATTCCGTATGCCATAACACCGCTTTGAGAAAATCTATCATTTATAGCATAAGCAAAAAGCATATTACATAGCTTTGTCTGTTTATATACCATCAAGGGGTTGTAGCCTTTTTTATACATAATATCCTTCCAGTGCATCCTCATCATTTTATGAGAATTACTTGAGGTGATCAGGACACGTCCATTATCCTTTTGCAAATATGGCAACATATAATGAGTAAGCAAAAAAGGTGCAAGATGATTGAGTGCGAATTGTTGTTCATATCCATCCTCAGTGGTTGAATACCAGCTTCGCACACAACCGGCATTATTTATCAAAGCATATAGCTTACCCTCGCAATGCTCGTCAAGATGTTGGCTTAACTCTTCTGCAAGGCGTTTTACTTCTGATTGCTGCATTAAATCAGCTTGAAAAAAGGTTACTTTCTTGAGAAATTCATTTTGTAGCTGCATTTTTGCCGCTTCGATTTTTTCTTTTGAATGTCCCACACCTATAACATTGTAATCCAGCCCAAGCATCTCTTTGCAAACAGCAAAGCCTATGCCCGAGGTTGCTCCTGTAATAATCACAGTTTTCATATATTCATCAGCTTTCTATATAAACCAGTTCCAAATGTGCCAGAATTCTATTGCTCCTGCGCTTAAAGCACATACAATATAACCGACAATAAAACTTAATGCGAAAAATGTAAGAGAAATTAAGGCAACACTGCGAAGACGACGACGGTTCTTATTATTTAGCTGTGGATATTTAGCAAGCGAAGGGTAAACCGGCTTTCCCGAAGTAGCTGCAAACACATTTTTGTGGAAACGTAAATATGCACGTAATAATTGGTTTACATATAACAAACAATAAATTGTACCAACAGCAGATAAAACCGCAAGTGACAGCATAAAAATCGAAAATATCAAAGCACATCCGTATGGCATTACGGGTATTAAATTATAAATATTAATATTACTGATAAAGCATATACCAATTGATGCTGACGATAATGCTAAAGCTGCTAAAATCAAAACCCAACTATATAAAAGGATAAATAGCATTGCCATAAATATATCAGCGAAAACAAAACCGACTCCGATAATAACTTTATTGCTTTTAGATTTTTCGGTAACGGGTATAAGTGAATCAAATTGCTTTGCAAGCGTCTTTGGATCACCAAGCTTTGCAGCTATTTCTTCTTCAGAATACCCATCTGCGAGTTTGAAACGGAAATGATCCTCGTATTCTGATAAGATATCTTCGATATCGTTTACATGGTTATCTCTGAGTGTTTTTTCTAAAACTCTGAAAAAATCTGCTTTTTTCATTTTTTATTTATCCCCCTCTAATAATTCTTCAACTGTTTTTATAAATCCAAGCCACTCGGATTTTTCGGAAAGGTATTGTGATTTGCCAAGTTCGGTAATCCTGTAATATTTTCGCGGTGGTCCGCCGCTTTCCTCCGACAGATAGGTTGTTACAAGGCCGTCACTTTTTAGCTTGCGTAATATCGGGTATACAGTGCCGTCCGAAATATCTATTCGTTTTGCTATATATTCCGACACATCGTAACCATAACAGTCACGCTGATACAGCATTGACAGGACGCATAACTCCAGAACTCCTTTTTTATATTGTGTGTTCAAATACTTCGCCTCTCTTTTTAGCAATAGTGTTCTTTGATTACTATTGAACATTATACAGTAGTATTTTATATTTGTCAATACTCTTTTAGAAATATTTTTTATTAATAAAAGAAATTATTTATAAATAAATTTATAAATAATGAAAAATATTTATATAAATACTTCACAAAATGCGAAAAACATGCTATAATTATGTAATTGACACTATTATTTAATATGCAGAGGTAAAAGTTTGAAGATAAACTTTTTAAAACGGTTATGTGCCGTAAATGCGACATCGGATAGGCATAATTCTTAGTTATAAAATAGTTTTCATACATTACTTTTGATATAAATATTGGGGAAAATCTGGCACTCGCCGGGGATAGGAATGGTCATTAAATATGAAAAGTAGCATTAATTTATCTAAGCGATTTGAAAATGCCGTTAATAGCTTTATAGAAAAAATTAAAGATGATCAGAATATTATTGCCGTAATTGTTTACGGAAGCTTTTCTTATGATACCGTTTGGGAAAAAAGTGATATTGATACGACGGTTATTATCCGTGATCAGAAAATAGAAACACACAGTTATTGTATTGACGAAGATAACATAACAATAAATGTAGGATTGATGCAGAGGAGCGATTTTAAACGTTCATTGGAAAAGCAACTCGGAGGTTCAATAGATCATTCGGTTATGGCAAAGGGTAGAATTGTATATACAACCGATGAAAGTCTGTATGAATATTTTGAGGAATATAAAAAGGTTGGAAAAAGTGATATGGAGCGTTCATTGTTCTATAACTCTAATTATTTAATCAGTTATATGAATAAGGCGGAAAAGTGGATAAAGATAAAAAATGATTTAACATATTCAAGACTTTATATATTAAAAGCTGCGGATGTCATAGCTCAGATGGAGATATGCAAAAACCTGGAGATACCGACCAGAGAAGCTATTTTGCAAGCAGAGAAGCTTAATCCGGAACTTATAAATAAATTCTACCAAATACCGATTTCTGGACCATTGAGTAAAGATGAACTGTATAAATTAATAAATGAAATAGATAAATATCTGATGGATAATATTGAGCCGATTTTAAACGTAGTTAATGATAGTATGGGTGACGGCGAAATTAAAACAGTTACGCAGATATCTAATTATTATAAATGTCCGTCGCACTTTATAATAAATATTTTCGAATACTTATACGAAAAAGGCTTTATAGAAAAATTATCACAAACCATCAGAATAACGCCAAAGAGTAAAATGGCAGTTGAAGAAATTGCATTTATACTAATTTGAATTAGAAACANNATTCGAGGAAAAGTCTCTATTAATGCGACGTTATCATTAATTATATGCAGGACTTTTCGATGAATTTTTATTACTGCTTTTTAAGATAATTAGTATAATTATGCAGAGTTAAGACATCTATGGAGGTAAAAATGTCAGCCAGAACAACTATTGAAGTATTAGGTGCAAAGCAAAACAATCTTAAAAATGTTTCTGTCGAAATACCAAGGGACAAGCTAATTGTAATTACGGGAGTATCGGGTTCAGGGAAATCTTCACTCGCTTTTGATGTTATTTATGGTGAAGCACAGCGTAGATTTCTGGACTCCATCTCTAACTTTGCGAAAAGCCGAATTAGTCAGGTTAAAAAGCCGAAAGTGGATTTTGTCAGAGGACTCTCGCCTGTTATTGCAATAGAGCAAAAGAAAGGAAACTCCAATCCGCGTTCAACAGTCGGTACTGTTACCGATATTAATGATTACCTGAGACTTTTATNNATATTCAACCGTCGGTATCGGTAAATGTCCTGTCTGCGGTAAAGAATTAAGACAAATTTCCACCGCACAGATGGCAGAACACATAGCCTCGCTCCCAAAGGGAACCGAGGTTGAATTACGTGCACCTTTGTATAAGGTTTACGGAGAGGGATATGAATTTGTATTAAAAAAGGTTAGAGAAAAGGGCTATAAAAAGCTGCTTGTGGATGGTAATCTCTTTGATTTATCAAATAAAGAACCGTTGGATGACGAAAAGGATTATACAATAGAAATAATCATCGACCGCTTTTCAATCAGACCGGAAATATACATACAGATAGCAAAATCTATTGAAGCGGCAATGACATCTCTAAGTGAAGACTTATTTATTAAAGTTGAAGTAATCGGCGGAGTAACTAATAAGTTTTATGATAACTTTGCTTGTCCCGAACATCATTTTTCATTATGTGAAATGCAGCCCTTCCATTTCTCCTTCAACACTCCTGCAAGTGCTTGTAACACTTGTATGGGCGTTGGACGCTCCCATGTTGTTGAACCTCGCTTTTTAATAATCAATCCGGAAAAAAGCATAATGAAAGGTGCACTTAAAAATACTCTGTTTAATCCTGCCGGAAAAGATAGCTACCGTACTTCTGTAATTTACAGCCTTTCTAAAAAGTATAACTTTTCACTGGAAACACCCTTTAACGAACTTCCGAAGGAGGTTTACGATATTCTCTTTTACGGAACTAAAGGTGAAAAGGTGAAGATGCTGCAACCGCCTTTTGCAAGTAAGAGCAATTGGATAGTTGGCAGAGAATATCCCTTTAGCGGTTTTGTCCATGATATAGAGAACTGGTATCGCAATTTTATAAGAAGATCCATTTCCAGCGAGATGATGGAACCGGATTTTATAAAGGATACAATGATTGAAAAGATCTGCCCCGATTGTAACGGTGCAAGGCTAAAAAAACAACGCCTTGATGTAACTATAAACGGAAAAAATATTGATGACCTGTGCAGAATGCAGCTGCCTGATCTTATAAACTTCTTGAATACAATCACTTTTGCCTTTGATAAAGTTGATGTGGGAAATAGTATTACAAATGAAATTAAAACAAGGTTACAATTGCTTGTCGATATTGGATTGTATTACTTAAATCTTGGCAGACGCAGTGATACCATTTCTGGCGGTGAGATGCAGCGTATAAAGATGTCAACACAAATCTCTAGTGAGCTGATGGGTATGCTATATGTTATGGACGAGCCAAGTATAGGGTTGCATCCAAAGGATTCTAATAAAGTTATCAACATAATGAAAAAGCTTCGGGATATCGGTAATACGGTCATTGTTGTCGAACATGATACTGAAACAATGAAGAACGCTGATTATCTGATTGAAGTAGGAGAGGGTCCCGGAATTCATGGCGGAAATATAGTTGCACAAGGCAGCTATGATAAATTTCTTACACAAAATTCAGTAACAGGTGATTTCCTTTTAGGCAAACGTGAAATAGCAGTTCCGGAAAAAAGGAGAAAAACAACAGATAACTTTATCACTATTCAGGGAGCGAGAGAAAATAACTTAAAAAACATTACTGTAGAGATTCCGCTTGGTGTGTTTATCTGTATAACTGGCGTATCCGGTTCGGGTAAAAGTACATTAATTAACGAAATACTTTACAAACAGTTAGAGATAATAAAAAAATCAGCACGTATAGTAGCAGGGGAGCATGACATTGTTTTTGGAACTGAAAATATAAATCAGGTTATTAATATCGATCAGTCTCCGATAGGTAGAAACAGTAAGTCTAACCCTGCAACATATGTCGGCATATACGACAGAATAAGGGATCTTTTTGCTTCGACCGATAAGGCTGTGAATCTTGGTTTCAAACCGATAGACTTCAGCTTAACCCATTCAAACGGAACAAGATGCGAAAATTGTACAGGTGACGGTATTATCGTTACAAACCTGCAGTTTATGGCTGATATTGAGACAATCTGTCCTGTTTGCAAGGGCTTGCGTTTCTCGCAGGAAGGTCTTGAAATAAAATATAACGGTAAAAATATTTCTGAAGTTTTGGATATGACAGTAGAAGAAGCTGTTGAGTTTTTCAAAAATAACAAGTTGATAAATCATAAGTTGAAGATAATGTACGAGCTTGGCTTGGGTTATTTAAAGCTTGGGCAGAACTCAACAACCCTCTCGGGCGGTGAAGCCCAGCGAGTAAAGCTTGCGTTTGAGCTTGCGAAGATAAAGCGTGGAAGTCATAATCTTTATATCCTTGACGAACCGACGACAGGATTACATTTATCCGATATACAAAAATTGTTAGTTTGTCTGAATAAATTGGTTGATAACGGTCATACAGTATTGGTTATAGAGCATAATCTTGATGTAATAAAGTCTGCTGACTATATTATTGATATGGGACCTGACGGTGGTAATAACGGTGGCTATGTTGTAGCAGCAGGCACTCCTGAGGAAGTTTCAAGAAATGAAAAGTCATATACGGGAGCGTTTCTGAAAGAAATATTATGAAGGTGAAAAAATGCAACGTAAAACCTATATTTCTAATAACCAAATAAGTTTAGTCGAATACTTACCCAGTGATGATAAAAATAGTTATAACGATTGGCTAGATATTGAAACACAAAAAGGTTATAATTATAAATTTAATGAAACATATGATAACTTTTCTAAAAGTGGAATTAGGCAAAGATTTTATTCTACTATAATATTAAATAGTGATAATACTATTATTGGAAATATTGCAATATCTCCGATTAATTCCATTCCTGACCTTGCTATCAGAATATATAAACCATACAGAAAACAGGGCTACGGAACGATGGCATTCATGCTTGGAACAAAATATGCGGTTGATATTTTAAGATTAGATGAGATACATGCAGGTTGTTATCAGGATAATATTAGTAGTTTAAAAATGTTAGAAAAATGCGGATATATACCTTTTCCTGAAGGTAATCAAAATGAAAAACATTTTTTGACAGGTGAAGAAATAGTACAACTAGATTTTATATATATAAAAAAACAAAACCCTTGAAATAGTTAATTAGCTACTTCAAGGGCGCTTTATTTTAAAACATTATACAATCAACGAACTTCTCCATAAAATAGGGCGAGGTTGACAAATCAACAATCTCGGCTTTTTTTGCTGTTTCTTCATTTTCGATACGGCATTTTTCGCTTAATAAAATCATAGAAGCACCTGCACCTGCTGCATTTCCGACAACTATCGATTTTGTTGCCAGTTCTTCGGGTATCATCCTTATAATTGCAGCATTTTTCACATCAATATAACTACCGAAGCCACCTGCTATAATTAACCTGTCAACATCGGATGGTTTTAGACTAACTTCATTTAAAAGTGAATAAATCCCTGCACAAATTGCTGCTTTTGCAAGCTGTGCAGCTCGGACATCAGCTTGAGTAATTGAATTGCCACTGTCACTAATCGAAATAGCATGCTTACCGTTATATTCGGTTATATATTCACCTTTATCAATATTAATATAACCGCTTTCGTCTATATATCCCAGTGACAGAAAAACAGCAAGCGAATCAACAAGTCCTGAGCCGCAAATTCCAATCGGTTTTTTGTCTTTTATTGTAGTGTACATGATATTATTGTTTTCAAGATATACCTTGTTTATCGCACCGCTCTCTGCCATTACACCCATGGTAATACCAACACCCTCAAAAGCAGGTCCAGCGGCAGTGGAACAGCATAACATTTGATTATTATGAAATAACGTCATTTCACCGTTTGTACCTATGTCAACCAAAAGCGTAGATTTGCTATCATCAATCAAATCCCTTGCTGCTAATACCGAACAGGTTATATCACTTCCTATAAATGAAGACATTGTTCGAGGTAAATAAATATTTGCATTATTTAGATGTGTAAATCCGCATTGTGAAGCAGTTACATCTCTTCCTAAAAAGTCATCAATTAAAAAAGGTGCGGATGCAAGAGGTCTGACATTCTTGTTAAGCAACAAATACAGCATTGTTGTATTTCCGGTGATAACAATATTGTCTACAAGATTGATATTTATTTGGTATTCATCGCAAAGGCGTAATATTGACTTTTGGATTTTATCGGAAATGACATTCTGTAATTCCTTTGAATTACCATCAATACTGCTTTGAATCCTAGAAATTACATCAGTACCATATATACTTTGAGGATTTAAAAATGAATCCTTACACATCAAAATTCCTTCTTTAAGGTCGTAACCATATACAGCAACCGTTGTTGTTCCGATATCGACCGCAAAACCGTAATTGATACCTGAAGGGTTCAAATCATATTGCGAGAAATAACCATCTGTTAATATTTCAGTTTCTTTGTTTATTAATTTTATTTCTGTGTCGCCTAAAACATAAGTCATACAGGCAAATCTAATATCGCTTTTCGATTCATGCTGTAAAAGACTTTGTTCTTTTAATGAAGGTTCGGATAAATTACCTTTTGCAAACACCTTACATTTTCCGCAAATATGTTTTCCTCCGCAAGGCATTGAAAAAGAAAAACCGCTTTCGGAAAGTATAGTTGATATCAACTTTTTTTCTTTTATTTCGATGGTTTTATTCTTGTTATTATCGGAAATTGTTACTATCATTTGTAATTTCTCTTTTAATTTATTTATTGGTGTAAGAATATCATTTACTACTTGTAAAGTCAATGTATTTGTGGCATAATTATTCAAAATGCATTTTGAGGTATAATTATGCTTACACCAAAACAAATTCTACATAAAGTATTATCACACGAATTGACAGATCAAATTCCATGGGTTCCTTTCGCCGGAGTACACGCAGGAAAGCTATTTGGTTATACATCATCTGAGGTTTTGACTGATGCCGACAAGCTTTTTAAATCGTTGATTGAAGTAAATAGATTATACCGTCCCTGCGGACAACCGATTGTCTTTGACTTACAGCTTGAGGCTGAAATATTGGGTTGCGAACTTATGTGGGCGGACGATGGTCCTCCTTCTGTTGCAACGCATCCGCTTTCGGAGACCAAGATGATACCCTGCCGCTGCACAATACCACAAAAGGATGACGGAAGACTGCCTATTGTGCTTGATGTTATGAGTCGTATGAAAAAAGATGTAGGGGAGACTACTTCACTTTACGGCTTAATCTGCGGACCTTTTACATTAGCTTCGCATCTCAGGGGTAACGATATTTTTATCGATATGTTTGATGATGAGGAATATGTAAAGAATCTTATTTCCTACTGCACCGATGTTGCAAAAGCGATGAGCGATATGTATATTGAAGCAGGAATGGATGTAATAGCTGTGGTAGATCCGCTGGTTTCGCAAATTTCATCCGCCCATTTCGAGGAGTTTTTATCACCGTGCTTTGAGGATTTATATTCGCACATCAGAAGGCAGGGAGTATTCACTTCGTTTTTTGTTTGCGGTGACGCAACTAGAAGCATTGAGGTTATGTGTAAGACAAAGCCTGATTGTATTTGTATTGATGAAAATGTAAATATTGTTGTTGCAAAAGAGATTACCGATAAATATAACATTGTTATTGGTGGAAATATTCCGTTGACTTCAATAATGCTGCATGGTACACAGCAGGATAATATGAAGTATGCGGTTGATTTGATTGATAATATAAAGGATAAACGTAATTTTATTCTGGCACCCGGCTGCGATATGCCGTATGATGTACCTGTTGACAACGCAATCGCTGTTTCGCAGGCTGTATGGCAAACCGAAAGCGTACGTGAAATTATAAAAAATTATGTTGCTGTTGAAGAAAATATCGATGTCGAATTGCCTGATTATAATAATCTGCAAAAGCCACTTGTTGAGGTTTTTACACTTGATTCGGCAACCTGTGCTGCCTGCACTTATATGATGGGAGCGGCAAATGTTATTAAGAACGAGTTAAGCGAAAAAATCGACCTGATAGAATATAAATATACCAAAAAAGTGAATATCGCACGCTGTAAAAAAATGGGAGTAGTTCATTTACCCAGTATTTACATAAACGGAAGGCTTGCTTTTTCTTCGATTATACCTAGTAGGGAAGTATTATTAGATGCAATAAATAATCTAAGTTAATGGAGGTTATTTTGACAGAGTTTTATTTGATAAGCGGATTTTTGGGCAGTGGAAAAACCACCTTTTTAAAGCAATTAATTTCATTCTTTAAGGATAAAAAGGTTGCTCTGGTAATAAATGAATTCGGCAAGCAAGGCATAGATGGTCTTTTACTAGCCGAACTTTCTCATTCAATGCGTGAAGTAAACAATGGCTCGATATTCTGTGCCTGCCGCTTGGAGCAGTTTGTAACTACATTACAAGAATTAACTCTAAATGTACCTGAAATAATTATTGTAGAAGCCTCGGGACTTTCTGACCCAACAATAATAAAAAAAGTAGTTAAAGAGAGGGATGTATTCTCTGAAATTAACTACCGTGGAAACATATGTATCATAGATTCAAAAACCTTTCCAAAGGTGATAAAAACCGCTCTAGTTTGTAAAAAGCAGCTTTTGTGTGCAGATATTGTGTTATTAAATAAGACAGATTTAGTAAATGGAAAAGAAAAATCAGAGGTTATTTCTTTAATAAGAAGTGAAAAGCCGAATGTAACTCTTTTCGAAACCAGCTATGGCATTATACCAGCGGATATGGAAAAGGTAATTAATGTTTTGAATATTGATACAGAAAGTGTAAGTGTAAATATAATAAAGGACATTACTTTACAAAAATACCTGTTAAAATTGACTGACAATATTGATATTGATACTCTGAAGAATTTTTTAAATTCTTTTATAAACGAGACTTATCGCATTAAGGGTTTTGTTAAAATTAAAAATGCACTTAATTATGTTGATAGCGTTCAAAACAGTTTAAAAATCGAACCCTTTGACGGTATCGTTAATGATGAAGCAGTTCAAAATATCGTTATTCTATCGGGTAACGGTATGAAAACCGCAGAAGCCATAAAAGCAGCTTGTTACAAATATCCTTATATTGTTTTATCAATAGAATAGGTTTTAAATGAATTTATATAATGATAGCTTGAATTTTTCAAATAAAATACAAAAAGGTTACGAAGTAAATTGCGGAATAGTAGAAGTGGGGAAGATTGTTTTCTCGCCTGAACTTCGGAAATTCTGCGAGAGTAACGGTTGCGGAAATTTTAATAAAAACCATATGTGTCCACCCTTGGTGGGTGAGTCAAATATTCTCATTAAAAAAGCAAGGCAATATAAATATGCAATCGTTTTCAACAAAGTTTACCCTTTGGAGGACAGTTACGATTACGAAGGAATGGTAAACGGACAGAAAAGTTTTAAAA
Source organism: Clostridiales bacterium (assembly GCA_003452915.1). GTDB lineage: Bacteria > Bacillota > Clostridia > Oscillospirales > CAG-382 > UBA1049. Next base: position 18,777 of record DMMZ01000001.1, read on the forward strand.
GTGATTACGAAAAAATAGTTGAACTTGCGGAAAGTACCTTTAAAAACACACTATTTCTGGGTGTTGGAGGTTGCGAGATTTGCGAAGTTTGTTCAGCAAAAAGCAATCAACCCTGCCGTTTTCCTGACAAGTCTCATGCTTCGCTAGAATCTTATTGCATTAATGTATCAGAGCTTGCTACTATGTGCCGACTTAACTACATAAATGGAACAAACACCGTAACCTATTTCGGTTCGGTGTTTGTGAAATGAAATTATATGACATATTCAATTAATGCGTGGGAATTGTGCGTTTTCAACAAAGTTGAAATTTCACTCACCATGAGGGAAAAGCACAAAACCGTATTGGAAAATTTTCAAATTTTCCAATTTTTATCTATCGTTTCTCTTGCAATATTTATCCATTTGTTAAAGCGTTCTGGGTCTTTCTTAACGGTGTGCGTATCTCGAAGAATTAATTCGAGTCGTCCGCCGTTTGCTTTTTTTATTCCGTTATTTAATTCGTTTGTTATTTCATCGACACCTAGTTTATCATATGCAAGATAAGCAGGCTGCGGTTTCCAGGTCATTATGTATTTATCTTTTAAAACAGGTACAAAATCCGATATATCCGCCCATGGGCATACAGCAACACGTCTTAAATTCTTTATTTTGAGAACTCCGTCAAGTTTTTTAGCAAGGTTATCACAGCAACCGTAACCGTTAAGTCCAAAAAGTTCAAGCACTTCTCTTTCGTACTGCAAAATGAATTCCTCGTGCATTTCAGGTGAAACCGAAGAGAATTCCTGTGCTTCAGCAGCACCCCAAACATTTGAAAGTAAAACCTTATCGGGGTTGTAATCTTTACCCGGTAATTCCTTGTTATAACCGATTCCGCCTGTATAATGAAAGGTGTCGTCGTTGTTCAAGGAAACCAAACCCAGGTCCTCATACTGCTTGAAAATCGAAATCACACCGTCCGTGAAGAAACGAATCTGCTCATGCACCATCTCCGGTTCGAGAATTAAATCCATATACATATTTTCTAAACCTCTGTAATCACAATACCAATGCATTATATGGAAATTAAAGAGCTTTACCCCGACATAATGGAGGTCTAAAATGTCACCTAATAGGTTTCCGACAGCTTCAAAGCGTTGCTTGGTAGAAAAATCATCATATTCGACCTTTGGCATCGATAACTTTTTCCAATCGGCGGCAGTTTCTATTATCGGCTCGTGCTTCCAGGAACCTTCTGAATTTAACTTGTCAATCCTTTTTGGCGCAACCCCCCACATGGAATTGTAATAAACCTTTTCAACATGAAAGCTGCCCTCTATCGGCACATCATCATGAATGAATTTATGTCTGAAAAGGCGTTTTTTTAATATTGATTCGATTTCCTTTGCATACCAGCTTTCACATTCAAGCGAATTATATGGAACAAATTCACTCCAAGAGCCATCCGGATGTACAAAGACCGCAGGACGTTCCCCTTGCAAGGAGGTATGCCTATACCAGAATTCTCTTTTTTCGTTATTTATCGGATCAAGTGAAGCTTCCTTAACCTGCTTTGCCAGTGAACGAAGCAATTTTTCATCTTTTTGTAAAAACATTATTTACACCTCAACACAAAGATAATGCAAGCTCGGCTGCAGTAGCAGCATCAGGTGAATAACCGTCAGCACCGATACTGTCACAAAAACTCTGTGTTATAGGCGCACCGCCAATAATAACCTTTGTGTTTAAATTCTCGGCTTTAACTTTTTCAACAACATTTTTCATCTCACCCATTGTTGTAGTTAAAAGAGCCGAACAAGCGATTACATTTGCGTTATGTTCTTTTGCACCGGCAACAAACGCTTCGGGAGTGACACTAACTCCAAGGTCGATAACCTTTAAGCCTTTACCCTCCATCATCATTTTTACAAGATTTTTCCCGATGTCGTGCAGATCACCTTTGATAGTACCGATAACTACGATACCTTTATCTTCTACACCTGCTTTAATAAGATAAGGCTTTAAGATTTCCACTCCTGCGTTCATTGCTCTGGCTGCAACAAGCACCTCCGGTACAAAAACTTCGTTGTTCTTAAATTTTTCACCTACTACATTCATAGCAGTTAGAAGACCTTCTTCAAGGATTTTTTTTGCAGGGATGCCCTGCTCCAAAGCATTGGCGATTAATTCTTTTACAATCGGTGCTTTTCCGCGCTGCATATTTTGATTGATTTCATTAAGTATGCTCATAATATATGTATCCCCTTTGTTTTTAAATAGATTTGCAGTAACATATTATCATAATTATTTATTAAAAACAAGGATTATTGAATTGTTATTATAATATTTTAATTAAAAATATGCTGTAGATAATAACTCTTGACAGGATATAAATATATATGTTAACATAAAATAAATAAAAAATCGGAGAAATAAATTAATGAATTTTCGAAAGTTTCTATACCTTACTTTATGTTTAATAACATTGTTTATATGTGTATCTTGTAAAATAGAGAATACTGATATTATTTCTGCTGAAAGTAATATAAGTTATGAATCAATCGAATCAACTAATACTGTATTAGTTTCAAATGATAATTCAGAGGAACAGGTTGCATCCATTAAAATTACAAACGATTACTTAACCCCAATTGAAGATTTTTCATGGGAACGCACATATGACGCGGAATATATCATGCTGCATTTTTGCAGTGCATTAATGGTGGATTTTGAAAATCCTTACGATTTAAATAAAGTAAGACAAATTTTTATTGATTATAAAGTATCTATTCATTATATTATCGACAGGGATGGAAAAGTATTTTGCTATGTTCCGGAAAACAGAGTTGCATGGCATGCTGGAAAGGGAACATGGATCAATGACGAGAAATATACCGATAACATGAATCAATACGCTATTGGGATAGAGATTCTTGCAATAGGCTCACAGAGCGATATGTCACAATATCTTACCTCGGAAGAATATAATCAAATAGTTCCTTCATTAATAGGCTATACGGATGCACAATACGAAGCTTTAAATGATTTAATTGAATATATATGTGAAAATAATAATATTCCGAGAGATAAAGGACACATAATCGGACACGATGAATATAAACCCCAAAAGACCGACCCAGGTGAATTGTTTGAATGGGATAGGATAATAAAATAATATAAAACGACGATATTGCCATAAAAAAGCATCGTCGTTATTTTATTTTCAGAAAGGTTTTTTACCATTTAACCAACCTTGATTTTTCCAGTGGTTTCTGTCGATCAGGTTCCAGTCGTTTTTTTCATCATTCTCGACATCATTTTAATAAGTATATAATATATATGGATTAAAGTGTGGTGAAATTGGATGGATAGTAAATTTAAGCTGATAGCTATCGGAAACAGATTTATGAAGGATGACGGAATAGCAATCGCTGTTGCGGAGCATCTGAGAGGGCATATAGGTGCAGAACTTGATTTTATTATTGCGGAAACAGACTATCAGAGCTGTTTTTATTTGATTAATGAGGATGACATTATAATTATCCTAGATGCTCTTTATACAGACGCTGTACCAGGTTGTGTTCAGCAATTTAATTTGTGCAATGAAATAACCAACGCTTCAAGCAATTACACTCAGCATGATATGAGTGTAATAGAATATTTAAAGATTCATAGAATGGCAGTAAAAGGGTATTTAATAGGTATTGAGGTTGCAGAGATAGGTTATGGTGATAAGTTAAGCTCTTTTATTTCAGGAAGGTTTAATGATATTTGTATGGAAGTGGAATATATTATAAAAAATATTTTATCGGAGGGTATAGTTTGAAAGATATATCTTTCAAACTACAGTTTTGTGCCTTTACTGCAAGAGGTGCAGTAATCCGGCTGTTGCCGGAACGGCACAATTCTAATGTATGAAAGTTACACTTTCATACATTGCTGTTGGCGTGAACGCCACGGAAAGGTATGGTCATAAATATGCATGATACATTATTAAACCAGAATATATACGAAAACATCGTTCATATATGTTTGGAGCATAAGATAAATAAAATTAAAAATTTAATCATAACTGTACATACAGATAGTCATATTTGCGAAGAGAGCCTTAGAGAACAGTTTAAAGTTAATAACAATATACTTATTGACGAATGGACTAATATTTTGATTCAAAAGAACGATATTGAAAAACTGACTGCTATTCTTGACTACATAGATGGTGAGAAATAATAAATAACATCAATTTTTGCTTTTGATCATGAGAAAATATTTAGTTTTACTAAAAAATAACAAAATTTTTATTTTTGAATACATTGTATAATAACTTGCATATCGGAGGATTTTCATGAACGACATTAATTCATTGGGTTATTTTTTTGAATATCTTATAAAGGACATTAAAAATGATATGGATAAGCTATATTCAAGCACATGTAAAAATAAAGGGCAGGTTATGGATCATCTTAAAGATAGAATAACGATGCTTGAAAATTTCGTAAAATCAATTAATAATAATTATTATTTTCAGGTTCAGGCAATACCTCAGCCCAATAAAGTAGCCATTTTTCCGCAAGGCAAGGTTGTTGCAAGAAACAACAATAATAATAACAAAACGTTTACAGTGGATGAGCTTGCAGAATTCAACGGAAGAAATGGGAATCCTGCTTATGTAGCTGTGAACGGAGTTGTATACGATGTAACAAATAATCCTACTTGGGCTGCAGCAACACATTTCAGTTTAAGTGCTGGTAATGATCTAACCTCAGAATTTGCTGCATGTCATGCAGGCGAACCTATATTAAATAAGTTGGCTGTAGTAGGAAATCTTAATAAGGTGGTGTAGGTTTGATTTATTCGGAAAATAAATGTCCTGAGTATAATAATCGCATGAAAACAATATCGACTTTAGTTAATAGGGTTAAATCTGAAGCTGCTATTGGCACAATAAAAAAGAGAAATTTAGTCTGGCTCGAAACAAATGGATGCTCTGGAAACATTATTTCACTTCTTGACGGAGCTGATCCGGATTTTCAATTTCTTATTACTCAAATGACATATTTTATATATAATAACAGTTTAAGTACCGCTCAAGGGAATCAAGCAATAAAGCAACTGTTTAGCGTTTTGGGACAGGATTACATATTGGCTGTCGAGGGTGCGATTTCAACAAAAGATAACGGAGCTTACAATATCATAGGACGGCTGAACGGAAAATTGATAACAGGTCTGGACGCTGTAAAAACACTTGGCGAAGGTGCAGCGTATGTAATTGCTGTCGGAGCATGCGCTTCCCATGGTGGTGTATCAGCAGCCAGGCCAAATCCCACTGAATGTGTAAGTGTTGAATCTGTTTTAAACAGAAAAGTTATAAATTTACCTGGTTGCCCCTGCCATCCCGACTGGTTTACAGGGACACTTGCACATATTTTATTATATGGTGAACCTCCGCTTGATTCAAGAAATCGTCCCTTAATGTTTTACAACATTACAATACATGACCGCTGCGAAAGAAGATCATATTTTGATCAAGGTATCTTTGCAGAGAAATTAGGAGATAAGACCTGTATGTTTAAAATAGGCTGCCGCGGCCCTATCACCCGAATTGACTGTCCCGTAAGGCAATGGAATGAACGTGTAAGCTGGCCGGTAGAAAATGATTCACCATGTATAGGCTGTGCACAGTTCGGTTTCCCTGATGCTATGGAACCGTTTATCAGTTATGGGATTACGTAATAATTAAATACAAAATTTTAATTTTGGAGGTCAGATATGCCTGAGAGGATAACTATAAATCCTGTTACCCGTATAAGTGGTTTTATGGAAATACAAGCTGATATTGAAAATAATATAATTATAGATGCAAAAACAAAGGGCATTATGTTCCGCGGCTTTGAAAAAATGTTGATGGGCAGAAATCCATTTGATGCTGTGTATTTTACCGAGCGTATTTGCGGAATTTGTTCAACAGCTCATGCAATGGCTTCTACAATTGCTTTAGAAAACGTTATGGGTATTGTACCTTCAGAACAGGGAAGGTACTTAAGAGATATCGTACATGGATGCGAATTTCTGCAAAACCATCTGAGACATTTTTTTCAATTTACTATACCCGACTTTGTAAAAATGCCTGAAGAATATCCTTTATTTAAGAGTGATGAAAGAGATTTTAGGTTACCTAAAGAAAAAAATGACCGAATGGTAAAGGACTATTTTGATTCGCTGGAGTACAGCCGTAACGCACATCAGATGCTTGCTATTCTGGGTGGTAAAGCGCCGCACAATCATGGAATTTTCATTGGTGGAATTACAACACAGGCAACTGCCGACATGATAATCAGCATTTTATCTATTCTCACCGGAATCGGGAATTTTATTGAAGAAAGAATGATTCCAGACATTTATGAAATAGGGGATTATTATCCCGAGTATTATAAGATAGGCGGCGGTTATGGAAATCTACTGAGTTATGGTTGCTTTGATAATTACTTATCTTTAGGTACTTTATATGTCGATCCTCTCGTTTATACAAACAATACAACCACTTTATTTAATCCCAATAATATTACACAAGAGGTGGATTATTCGTATTTTAAAGATAATGTTAATAATGAATATCAAGAAACCGATATACTTAAAGAAAAAGCATATTCCTTTATTAAAGCACCGAGATATAACAACATTCCGTATGAAGTAGGTCCTTTAGCAAGACAATGGTTAAGTGGTGAGTACAGAAACGGTATTTCGACGATGGATCGATTAATCGCCAGAGTCCTGGAAGCTAAAAAAATAGTGTCTGTTATGAAAATACTGCTCCAAAACCTTATACCCGGAACTGATGTACAGAAAGTATATGAAATTCCTAAAGCAGGTGCCGGAAAAGGTCTTATTGATACAACACGAGGTGCACTAGGTCATTGGATAACAATCAAGGATAGTAAAATATTATTATACCAGATAATAACTCCGTCAGCCTGGAATCTGTCATCACAAAGCGTTGATAATATGAAAGGAACGGCTGAACAGACTCTTATAGGTACACCGGTTAAGGATACAACCGCTCCGGCTGAGATAGTCAGAACAATACGCTCGTTTGACCCTTGCGTTTCCTGTGCAACTCACGTTTATACAAGAGGAAATCTAGTATATTCCAAACAATTTATCTGAAATTCTTAATAATGATTATAATCTCCTAATTGTTTTAAAAGAGGTTTTCCACATGAATTTAACCGATTTTTTTAACAAGGCAGCAGAAAATTGGGATGAAAATGTCTTTCATGATATCAATAAAATCAACCAGATAATGAGTTTTATAGATATAAAAAAAGGAAGGTCTATTCTTGATGTGGGTACAGGAACAGGTGTGTTGATTCCTTTTTTACATTCTTGCATTGGTGAAACAGGTAGAATTGTTGTGGCCGATCTTGCTCAAAATATGATTGATATTGCAAAAAGCAAATATTATTATAAAAACACAAAATTCATTGTAAGTGATGTATTAAGCGAGGATTTTCCGTATAAGCAATTTGATAATATTATTTGTTATTCTATGTTTCCGCATTTTATCGATAAAAGAAAAGCAATATTGACATTAGCAAATTACCTCAATAAAGGTGGAAAACTGGTTATCTGCCATTCACAGAGCAGGGATACAATAAATAATTTCCATAAAAATAAAGTCGATTTGGATAAAGATACTATGCTACCATCAATTCAATATTTCAGAAATATGTTTGATGAATGCGGCTTAGGGACTATTACAGAAATTGATAACGATGAAATGTTTGTTGTTATTGGAGTAAGGTATTAATTAATAAGCAAATCCAGAGAATTTTTCATCTCTGGATTTTTAATGTTTATTTTTATTAACCGAGAATTTTCTTTAAATCATCGTCAGGTGTGGAGATAGGGGAGATTCCAAAGTTTTCTACAAGAAAGTTAAGTACATTTGGAGAAACAAAAGCAGGTAGTGTTGGTCCGAGATAAATGTTCTTGATTCCAAGCGAAAGCAGAGTAAGTAAAATACAAACCGCTTTTTGTTCATACCATGAAAGTACCAATGTTAGCGGAAGGTCGTTTACTCCACATTCAAAAGCTTCCGACAAAGCTAATGCTACTTTAATTGCACTGTAAGCATCATTACATTGCCCCATATCCATAATTCTGGGTAGTCCACCTATATCGCCCAAGTCCAGGTCGTTAAAACGATATTTTCCACAGGCAAGCGTAAGAATTATAGAATCTTTAGGAGTTTTCTGAACAAATTCCGTATAATAGTTACGTCCTGGTTTTGCACCGTCACAACCACCAACAAGGAAGAAATGCTTGATTGCTCCGTTTTTAACCGCATCAATTACTTTATCAGCAACGGATAATACAGTTCCATGACCAAAGCCTGTTAAAACTTGTGTACCACCGTTAATTCCTGTCATTTTATATTCTTCTGTATAACCGCCCAACTCCAGAGCTTTTTCTATAACAGGTGTAAAGTCTTTGTTATCGTCGATATGCACCATCCCAGGATATGCCACAACTTCTGTTGTAAAAATTCTGTCACGGTAGTTATCCTTTACAGGCATAATACAATTGGTTGTAAACAGTACAGGTGCTGGAATATCTTTAAATTCTTTTTGTTGATTCTGCCATGATGTGCCGAAGTTACCCTTGAGATGAGGAAAAGCCTTAATCTTCGGATATGCGTGTGCAGGTAGCATTTCACCATGAGTGTAAATATTAATTCCTTTATCTTTTGTTTGTTCAAGCAGTAAATATAAATCATATAAATCATGACCGCTGACCACAATAAACGGTCCTTTTTCAATAGTAAGCGGAACAGCTGTGGGAACAGGTGTGCCAAAAGTATCGGTATTTGCCATGTCTAATAAAGCCATACATTTCAAGTTTACCTTACCGGTTTCCATAACAAGCGGTAAAAGCTCATCCATGCTCAGCTCTTCGCCAATTGCAGACATACCTTTAAAGAAAAAGTTATTGACTTCATCATCAGAATAACCCAGCATAAGCGCATGATAAGCGTATGCCGCCATTCCTCGTAAACCGAACAATATCAAAGATTTCAATGAGCGAATATCCTCATTTGCTGTCCACAATTCCTGCATGTTATAATCATCATTTCGTACACATTGGGACGAACAACAGGAACACTGTGGTATTAAAGCATCTTTTTGCTTATGAACCGCATCAATCTGACGTTGTACAGCGTCATTATCAAAACTTACATTAGTTATTGTTGTAAACAAACCCTCAAGCATAACACGGTTTATATCCGCATCAGGCTTGTTGCCATTTAACGCTCGTGCAAGACCGATCAACGCTCCTGTTAATTCATCCTGTAGCTCCGAGGTATCCGCCTGCTTGCCACAGACACCCATCTTTCCTGTACAAGCATTGCAGCCTGCTGTTTGCTCACATTGAAAACAAAACATATTAGACATTTTAAGCTCCTTTATAAGAAAATTTTAATTTGTATCTTTACTTTATAGTCAGATTATATTATACTTTGAATATAAAAGTCGTTGCAGTTGCAACACATGGAAGAAAAGAGGAAAGTCTGAAAGTAAACTTTCAGACAAAGAGTTTTGTGCCTTTTACACCGTACAGTATGGTGTAAATTTGGCTATTGCCAAAAATCCGCAATGCGCGGGGAACCGACACAAAACTCCATGCATCGCCGAAAGGAATGGTTATAAAAATGTTTGATTTATTGAAAAATACTAGGTTATTTGCAAAAATGACCGAAAAAGATATACAGGTGATGCTAATTGTTTAGGCAGTCGTAATCTTAGCTTTCAAAAAGGAGAATTTATATTTCTAGCCGAGCAGACCGCACCTTCAGTGGGCATTCTGATTTCGGGAAAGGCACAACTTATAAAAGAAAACATGCTTGGTGATTCTATGATTATCGGCACTCTTGAAGCAGGTGATATGTTTGGAGAGACATATGCCTGTATGGGAATAAGCAAAGTTCCCATCTCAGTTATTGCACTTGACAAGTGTGAGGTGCTTCTGCTGGATATAAGACGTATCGTACACACCTGTAAAAATGCCTGTGCGTTTCATCAGCAATTAATTTCTAACCTTTTACAAATTATCGCTCAAAAAAACGCTGTGCTCAATCAAAAGATGTCTTATATTACACATAAAACTATCCGAAACCGTTTGGAAGCATATTTTTACGGAATGATGGAGCAAAGCGGTTCTTATGAATTTACCGTGCCATTTAATCGTGTTGAACTATCGGATTATCTTTGCATTGACCGCAGCGCAATGTGCAGGAAGTTATCTAATATGAAAAAAGAAGGTATAATAAATTACAACGGTAACAAATTCATTTGGCTGGCAAAACAACTTGGTTAATAATATATATTGACTTATAAACAATTATGATATATCCTTTAATTAAGAAATTAATAGGTGTTAAATTTTAAAAGGGGATAGGTAAAATGAAATCGATAACCGAATCCAAATCAATTCTATCCGAAGTAATGCTACCAAGTCAGGCTAATCCTGCAGGAAAAGTTCATGGCGGAGAGATTATGAAAATAATGGATACCTGCGGTGGTGTTGCTGCTATGCGACACGCTAAAACAAATGTTGTAACCGTCAGAGTGGATGAATTGGTTTTTTATCAGTCAATACAGGTCGGTCAGCTTGTAATATGCGAAGCTGAAGTCTCGTTTGTAGGAAAAACCTCAATGGAAATTCATATAACCGTAAAGGTTGAGGACATGACCTCCAATACGCCTACAAAAATTGCATTGACTGCATTTTTTACTTATGTTGCATTAGATAGCGACGGAAAACCCTGTGTTGTTCCAGAATTGCTTCTTGAAACTAAAGAAGAAAAAATGATCTTTGAACAAAGAAAGCAAAAATATCTGGAGAATAAGAGAAAGTGAATTATTTTTACATTCAAAAAATAAAGTGGGGTACAATAAATGCCAAGGATAATTAGAGAAATATTGATATCCCAGATGAGGCTTGCACGTCCGATTTTCAAACGTATGGAGCTTGACAGCGTTCGGAAATATCAGGATTTTATCGGAACTTTGCAAGCTAAAATTTTAGGCAGCAAGGTCAGATACCTAGAAGAGCATTTTGATGGGTTTAAGGCTGAATGGGCGATACCTCAGAAGATAGAAAATGATAACGTTGTCTTATATTTACACGGCGGAAGCTACACAGCAGGTTCACTTACATACGCAAAAGGCTTTGGCGGTGTGCTTGCGAATAAGCTTAGCTGTCGGGTGTTATGTGTAGGTTATCGGCTTGCTCCAGAATTTCCGTTTCCAAGCGGTTTGAACGATGCGGTAAGTGCTTACAAACGTATTCTTGAAAAACATCCAGCAAAGAATATATCGTTTATCGGTGAATCTGCCGGCGGAGGTATGTGTTTTGCTCTGTGTTTAAAATTAAAAGAGGAAGCTGTTCCGCTTCCTGCTTGTGTTGTCGCACTTTCTCCGTGGACTGACCTTACCTTTACGAGTAAATCATATCAAGGAAACTCAGAGCATGACCCGTCTATGTCAGAAGATTCGTTAAGATATTCGGCAAAATTATATTTTGGAAATGAAAATCCAAAGAATCCGCTTATATCACCTATTTATGGTGATCTTGAAGGTTTACCTCCTTGCTTTTTAATCGCAGGAAACAGTGAGATACTTGAAGATGACACCAGAATTATGGCAGAGCAACTTATGAAATATGGAGTAAAAGTAAAAACTATTATTGCCGAAGGTATGTGGCACGTATATGTATTGTTTAAAATTGCTGAAGCAAAACAAGCACTCGAGGAAATTAAAATATTTATTTCGGAGAATTGTCTTGAGGAAAAATAGATGACAAATAATAATTATAATCAAAAAAATCGTCATTGGATGAAACTTGACAATGCAGCGAAAATATTCCCTGCGGCTATGTCAAGAGGTTGGATGTCAATGTTTCGGTTGTCTGCTGAATTAACGGAACCTGTCGATATTGAAGTATTACAAAAAGCTCAAATAAGAACAGTAAAACGCTTTCCATCCATTTCACTCAGACTCAGGAAAGGTGTATTCTGGTATTACCTTGAGCATATAGAAGCAGAACCTCCGTTATACGAAGATGCTGCAAATCCCTGTATCAGAATTAACTTTAAGCAAAATAATGGTTATATGTTCAGGGTAAGATACCATGACACAAAAATTGCGTTGGAATTTTTTCATGTGCTTACCGATGGGACAGGCGGTTTATGCTTTTTAAAAACGCTTGTTGCGGAATATTTAACTCTTAAATATGGTATTTGTATACCACGATCTGATTCAATACTCGATTGTAATGAAGCTCCGAAGCTCGAAGAAACTGAAGACAGTTATATAAAATATGCACGTGACGTTAAGGTGAGCCGCATAAGTGAAGCTGCATATCATCTTTCGGGGACTTCTGAGGACAAAGACTTTATGCATATAACAACTGCACTTCTTTCTGCTTCGGAGGTTATTTCTAAAGCAAAGTCATACAATGTAACCGTAACCGAATATATATTGGCTAATTTGATTATGGCGATCTATGATGCACAAAAGGCCGAAATTGACATAAAACACAGAAAACCAATCGTAATATGTGTTCCTGTTAATTTACGTAAATATTACCCTACAAGCACTATGCGAAATTTTGCAGGTATAGTAAATATCGGAATTTCACCTAAATTTGGTGACTACACGTTTGAGGAAACTTTAAAGGTAGTAAAGCACCAAATGGGTTTGCAGACCTCCGAAAAAATGATGAATGCCTGGATGACTACAAATGTAAGTACGGAAAAAAATACATTTATGAGAGTGGCTCCGTTATTTATAAAAAATCCGACTATGAAAATCGCTTATGGATTTAATGCTGACCGCGCTTCCTCGACAACGCTTTCTAATTTAGGAAACATTAAACTGCCAGAAGAAATGGCTTGTTTTGTAACTCGTTTTGATTTTATGTTAGGTTCTTCAAAGAAAAATCCGGCGGTGTGCGGTTGTATTACCTATAACGACTTAATGAGTATCAATATTACCAGACAAATAAAAGAACCTACACTCGAACACAACTTTTATACAAGGCTGGTTATGCAGGGTATTCATGTAAAAATCGAGAGTAATCAAAGATATTAGTTTAAAAATTTATTTTCAAAAACGTTTTTGTCCTTTTTGCTCAAAATGGAGCGAAAAGTACAATTCCCAAACTTTATTGAAAGGTTGTTTAAAATATGTCATACTGTGTAAACTGTGGAGTTGAGCTTTCGGAATCAGAAAAAAAGTGTCCGCTATGCGATGTTCCTGTTTATAACCCAAAGAATCCATGGAAAAAGCCGGAAAGACGACCTTATCCCGAAAAACTTGAAGAGGTTATAAGAACAATAGATGTTCAATATGTTGCATGGCTGGCTACACTCATATTACTTATTCCCTGCGGAGTATCACTTATAAGCAATATTACAATAAATAAAGAGCTGTCCTGGTCATTGTATGTAATCGGTGCTTGTCTTTGCCTTTTTGTATGGGTGATATTACCTTTCTTATTAAAAAAATGGAAACCTTATTTGTTTGTTTTATTTAACGGAGCTGCAACTGCTCTGTATCTGACATTAATCAATTACCTTACAAACTGGAATGATTGGCTGTTATCACTTGCTATTCCGTTATTAATCGCAGCTATTGCTTATTCTTTAATCTTCACCTTTATTGTCAGACGGAAATTTTTGATTTTGGTTAAAGTCGCTCTGATTACAATATTTTTCGGATTAATGGCTGTAGGAATTGAGGTTATTTTAAATAATTATTTAAACCTTGATTTTAAATTCAGATGGTCACTTTATGTTGAGCTTGTCTGCATGGTTTTCGGTGTATTACTCTTAATAATAAATAAACGCAGACGCTGGAAAGAAGAAATACGCCGCAGATTATTCTTCTAAAAAAAAACTTAGGAGCTGACTAAAAATGATTTAGTGAAATCATTTTTAGTCAGCTCCCTTGTCTACTTATCTTTTGGTATTGGGTCCCAGAGATTCTTTTTTAGTGTTATGATTTTGGTTCTTATTATCTGACGAACCCGATTTTGTTGTTTTTGTTGACTTGTCTTTTGTAGTATCATTTTTCTTATTATTCTTTTTGTCCGGCATAATTATTACTATTCCTTTCCTCAGCATTTATGCTGACAGTGGGAATTGTGCCGGAAAGGCACAAAACCGTGTTTGAAAATTCATTTTCAAACTTATCACCTCAAATATAGTATTTCGTAAAAGATAATTACTATTCTTAATTCAAAACAGAAATAAAACCGGAATATTATTTTCTACCGTAGGCAAAATAAAATATATTATTGCAAAATAGGAGAAACTATGTTTCCAGTGAAAATATATTACGAGCCTGCTATCGACGAATATACGTTGGGGAAAACACTGAGAGAAAAATATAAGGATGTACCTCAGATACCTATAGAAAGTCATAATAATATTTTTGAGCTACGTTCCAGACCCAACTCAGATTTTGTGGAAATGAAAAAATATCTGATTATTGGTGTTCGGAAAACTCACAAATATGCTGATAACTTCAAAACCTCCGATTTTCTAGTACCTTTTACTTCCTCGGGATGCAGTGCAATGTGTTTGTATTGTTATCTGGTTTGTAATTATAACAAATGTTCATATCTGCGTATCTTTGTAAATCAAGAAGAAATTCTGAACAAACTTATAAAAAAATCACACTCAACAGAAAAAGAATGTGTATTTGAAATAGGCAGCAACAGCGATTTAATTCTTGAAAACATGATAACAAATTCACTTATAACTACAATCGAGGAATTCGGTAAAAAAGGCAGGGGAGCTATAACCTTTCCAACCAAGTTTTCAATGGTTGATAAATTATTAAATCTTGATCATAACGGAAAAGTTATTTTCCGAATGAGCATTAACCCAAGCGAGATAATTAGGGATGTTGAAATCGGAACATCAACACTGATGAGCAGAATTATTGCCTTGAATAAAATGTGCGAAGCCGGATATAAAGTCGGATTGTTGATAGCACCTGTAATTATGTTAAAAAACTGGAGAATGATATATACGGAGATGCTTGACACCCTTTATGAGAACCTTACAGAAAAGGTTAAAAACAGTATGTTTATAGAAGTAATTTTTATGACATACAGTTATGTTCATCGTGCAATTAATGACCAGGCTTTTCCTGACCGACAAAAGTTATATAACCAGCAGCTTATGACAGGAAGGGGTAGGGGTAAATACTGTTATAGGCAGTATTATCGTGAGGATGGCGAAGCTTTTTTACGGTATGAAATAGGTAAACGATTTAATTGTGCGAATATAATTTATGTGGTTTAAGTCATTGTGGATTCAATGACTTTTTTATATGGTAATTAATTGTAATTTATGGTATTATAGCCGACATAAGCATTTTATTAGAAAAATGATATTTTCACGATGTAAACAAAATTTATTATACATAAAGAATACACATTGAATCGTTAATATATATAAGGAAGGTGGGGATTATATTGAAATATAAGCTATTAATAGTCGAAGATGAACCAAGAATGAGAGAAATTATCAATGATTATTTTTCGGTTAAGGATTTTAGTTTATGTGAAGCGAAAAATGGTACTGAAGCATTGGAGATACTTGAAAATAATGAATTTGATATAATTTTGCTGGATATCATGATGCCGAAAACAGACGGACTTTCTGTTTGTAAAAAGGTTCGGTTAAAAAGTGAAGTGCCGATTATTTTTCTGACGGCAAAATCGGACGAGGACGATAAATTATACGGCTATAATCTTGGTGCAGATGACTACATAACAAAACCATTTTCTTTGCCTGTTTTATATGCCAAAGTAGTTGCTTTAATAAAACGAACAAACGGCAGTATTATTAATGACGAGATAAATATTAGCGGAATAAAAATCAATACAAAAAGTCAAAAAGTAACTGTTGATGACAAAGAAGTTTTGCTTACTCCGAAAGAATATGATTTATTGTTGTGTCTTATTAAAAATAAGGACAGAGTTATGACAAGAGACCAGCTACTAACAAAAGTGTGGGGATTTAATTATTTCGGGAATGACCGTGTTGTCGATACGCAAATAAAAAAACTCAGGGCTGCCCTAGGCGACAAGGCAGTCTGTATCTGTACGGTTATAAAATCCGGCTATAAGTTCAAGGAGGTGCAGTAAAATGAAAAAAAGTAAATCATACAAAAACATTATTATAAAAACAACCGCTGCTTTTTTATCTTTTTATTTTGTTATGATGGCGGTTATTACATGCGTTCATGCAGATAATGTGAGAAAAAATATGCGTTATAAAACTCAATTTGAAATTAATAAAATGGAAGAGATTTTAGACGATGCAACAAATTATTCTTATTATAAAAGTATAAATTCTTTCCCTGAAAATACCACTGAGAGTTATGAGGTATTTAAACTTTATCAAAAATTAGAATCAGTTATGATAAATCTTGCTGGTGAGAATATATATATAAGATTAACTATTTATGACAACAATAATAATATAATTGCAAAATCAGGAAATGTTTTATTTTTTTCGGGAAATTATGGATATAGTCATAACAAATGTATACCTTTAAATGAGTTTATGTCACGAGATGAAATTAATGAATTATTTTCAATTAATAATCTTTGGGCTCTCGAGACAATACAAATAACTGGCTATGATTATGATAAATATGTTATACCTGAAAAAATAAAAGTTTTTGATGATAAACATGATGACAACCTATATAAAGAAAAAATATTTAATATTAAAGATAATGAAGGATTAATTAAAACTGAATATATAAAAGATTATACAACTTTATATTTTGAAAGAACAGATGACAATGGACCGATTACAGATTCTATGTCAAAAAGGTATTCATATTGTGATGAACTTGCTAGACCATCTTTAGAATACTGGCAAACTGAAGGAACATTTCTAAATAAACAAAAAAAAGATAATATTATAAAAGGTGAGTACGGCTATGTATTAGGTAAATCATTATGTTATATAAATTACGGATATGTATATTATCCGCTTGAAGTTGCATTACCACAGCTTATTCCGATTTACATTTTATGTTTTATATTTGTGTTATTATTAATATTTATACTATCAAATAAAATGGTTAGGGTATTCTATAAACAACAAAAACTTGAGCAAAACCGCAAGGATTTAACCAACGCCATAGCCTATGAATTAAAAACCCCACTAGGTATTATCAGGAGCTATAGCGAAGGCTTAAAGGAAAACATAAATATTGATAAAAAAGATTATTATCTTGACGTTATTGTTGACGAAACCGAAAAAATGGATAAAATGGTTATTGAGATGCTTAATTTATCAAAGCTAGAAGCTAATGCTTATGAATTAAAGTTAGAGACATTCTCTCTTGTCGAGCTGACACAAAAAGAGATTGACAAGCATAAAAGTCTTTACAATCATAAAGGTTTGAATATAATATTTAATTATGATAATAATCATGAGGTTAAAGCAGACAAAAAGGGATTTGAATATGTAATTTCCAACTTTATTTCGAATGCTTTAAAGCATACTCCTAACGAAATGAATATTATAATTAATATTGAGAACAGCAATAACAAGATCGTTTTTTCAATTGAAAATCAGGGTGATAAGATATCCGAAGAAAAGCTACCGAGAATCTGGGACAGCTTTTATAAAGCAGTTGAATCAAGGGAAAGAAAAGACGGCGGAACAGGGCTGGGACTTACGATTGCAAAAAATTATTTAGTGTTACACAAAGCACAATATGGTTGTGAAAACACCGAAAACGGAGTTAAATTCTGGTTTAAAATATAATTAGTAAAAGTGAGTTAATCAATGAAAAAAACATTCGCCAATCTTGAACAATTAAAAGATATTATTTCAAAATACCCAACGCCTTTTCATCTATATGACGAAAAAGGGATAAGGGAAAACGCACGTAAACTAAAAAAAGCATTTACCTGGAATAATGGTTACAGGGAATACTTTGCTGTCAAGGCAACGCCAAATCCCTCTATTTTACAAATATTAAAAGAAGAAGGATGCGGTGTTGACTGCTCGTCCCTTACCGAGCTTATGCTTGCTGAAAGGGGAGGTTTTTATGGTAGTGATATAATGTTTTCCTCCAATGATACGCCCGAGGAAGATTTTTTGCTTTGCAAAAAGCTAGGTGGAATAATAAACCTCGATGATATTACACATATTGATTATTTAGATAATATTACAGGAATACCAAAGACAATCTGCTGCCGTTATAATCCGGGCGGAGTGTTGAACATTGGCAATAAAATTATGGATAATCCGGGTGACGCAAAATTCGGCTTTACCTACGAGCAACTTGTCGAGGGTTTTAAAAAACTACGTGAGCTTGGTGCGGAAACCTTCGGTTTACACGCTTTTATTGCCAGCAACACTACGGATGACGCATATTATCCTACTCTTGCAGGTATACTTTTTCAAACTGCTGTAAATATAAAGCAGCAGACAGGTATAATCATTTCGTTTATAAATCTTTCGGGAGGTATCGGTATACCGTATAAACCCGAACAGAATGAAGCTGATATAATAGCAATCGGTGAAGGTGTGCGTAAGGCATATGAAGAAATTCTTATCCCCGCACAATTAGGAAATGTTGCAATATTTACCGAGCTGGGACGTTATATGCTTGCACCATATGGTTGTCTTGTCACAACTGCAATTCACGAAAAGCATATTTACAAAGAATATATTGGTGTGGATGCTTGTGCTGTAAATCTGATGCGACCTGCTATGTACGGAGCGTATCACCATATTACTGTTATGGGAAAAGAAGATGCACCACGCGACTATTTATATGATATTGTAGGTAGTTTATGCGAAAATAATGACAAGTTTGCAATAGACAGAGTGTTACCTCAAATTAACAAGGGTGATATTCTTGTAATTCACGATACAGGAGCTCATGGACATTCTATGGGTTACAATTACAACGGAAAACTGCGGAGTGCCGAGATATTGCTTAAAGAGGATGGTACGGCTCAATTAATCCGCAGAACGGAAACACCCGAGGATTACTTTGCGACTCTCAGGATATAAAAAAGCACAACCTTTATGATTGTGCTTTGGTTGTTATACATTATTTTACAGCTTTAACAGGTCTTGCTTCGATATATCCTCTGTATCCCATCGGCGCTAACTGAAAGCGAGGTGCAGCTTCGGAATCCCATTCATATCCGTAAATTGTTGGATTAAACTTTTCGATATGGTTCCATACCTCACCTATTGCTTCCTCAAAATCCTCGTCATTATAGGGTTCACCTTGGAATACCATAATGGTGCAGGTAGGTAATTCAATTAAATCGAATCCTTCAGGAATAATATTGTTGTAATCAAGCGGCAGCTCTACTCCCTGTACATATTTTGAAGTTCCTTGTTTAATAAGATGCTTTGGTAGCCACATTCCTATCGGTTCATAAAGAGCTTCCTTAACGCTTGTAAGGATAGGCCAGACATCGCAGCCAACTTCTTCACAATATTCAAAATATTCTGTTGCTTTGATACCTCTTTTTAATAATACCTTTCTTGCAGGTCGTTCGATTACCTGAACAAATACGGTTTTTAAATTATTTTCGTTCATGTTTTTTACCCCTTTATTAAAATATCGGTAAGTGTGATAAATTTTTTCGGGCATAAAAAGCTTTATTGGCGGTGTATGTTGACTGTACTTTTTCGGAGAGATTCCGAATTCTTTTGAAAATGCTCTGGTAAATCCCTCGTGTGAGTCAAATACAAAGTCAAGGGCAACGTCAAGGATCCTGTGTTTTTCGTCACGCAAAGAAAGTGCTGCTTTTGTCAACCTCAATGCACGGATATAATCGAAAGGTGTTTTGCCTGTAGTTTCCTTGAAAATTCTCGCTGCGTGCCATGGCGAATAGCCGCAAGTGTTTGATAACTGTTTAAGTGTAATTTTTTCACAGATGTTACTTTCAATAAATTCCTGCATCTTCTGAACCGCCATTACAATTTCTGCCTGTTCCATTTATCTCACCTCCTGTGTAAAAGAGTATATATCAAAAGAAGTTGATTTTCTTGACTTGCATTGCTAAATTGCCAACACTTACAATGACATTAAGATAAATAAACCTAGACAGCATTTAGAAAATACTTGACATTTTATTATAAATATGATTTAATGATTTAAAGGCTATGAAGAGAAGAAGTATTTTGGTTAAAATATATGACAGTAAAGAGAGCCGCCGGTTGGTGTAAGGCGGAGTGTCGACCAAAAGAAATACATCTTGGAGCCGCAAACCGAACGGTATGCATTTTACTAAGTAGACTTTGCCGTGTAAGCGCGTTAAAGCTTATAGGCGTTTTTTGACGCTAAAGGCCGATTTGATAATTTTAAATCGGTAAATAGAGGTGGTACCGCGGTTATTATCGCCCTCTGCTATATGCAGTGGGCGTTTTTATTTATTTTGATTAGGGGGGTTTTTATGAATAATGTATTTGATGAACTTAAGGCACGTGGCATGATTGCCCAGACAACCAATGAAGAGCGTATCCGTGAGCTGCTCGGAAGTGAATCGGTTACCTTCTATATCGGCTTTGACCCGACGGCAGACAGCCTGCACGTGGGACATTTTGTACAGCTTATGGTTATGGCACATATGCAGCAGGCAGGACATCATCCAATCGCTTTACTCGGTGGAGGTACAGCTATGATCGGTGACCCGACTGGGAAAACCGATATGAGAAAAATGATGACACCTGAGATAATTGAACACCATATTGAATGCTTTAAAAATCAAATGTCAAAATTAGTTGATTTTAATAAAGTAACTTTGGTGAACAACGCCGACTGGCTTATGAACCTTAATTATGTAGAATTCCTGCGTGAGGTAGGTGTGCATTTTTCCGTAAATCAAATGTTAAGTGCAGAATGCTTTAAGTCACGAATGGAGAAAGGTCTTTCTTTCCTCGAATTCAACTATATGCTTATGCAGGGTTATGATTTCTACTACCTTAATAAAAATCATGCTTGTACAATGCAGCTTGGAGGTGACGACCAATGGGCGAATATTCTTGGTGGTATCGACCTTTGCCGTAAAAAAGCAAGAAGGGAAGTTTTCGGTATGACTTTTGCTCTTCTTACAACCTCTGAGGGTAAAAAGATGGGAAAAACCGAAAAAGGTGCTGTCTGGCTGGATCCCGAAAAAACTTCGCCGTACGAGTTCTTCCAATATTGGCGTAATATTGACGATGCCGATGTTATCAAATGTATGAATATGCTGACCTTTGTTCCTGTTGAGGAGATAAAAGAACTTGCAAAAGCTGAAGGCAGCGAAATCAATAAGGTTAAGGAACGTCTTGCATACGAAGTAACCACTCTTGTTCACAGCAAGGAAGAGGCTGATAAGGCACTTGAAGCTGCGCTTTCTGTGTTCGGTGCGGGTGCAGTAAGTGAAAATATGCCGTCAACAGAATTGATTGCTAATGATTTTGCTGATAACGCTATTAGTGTAATAGACCTTTTAATCAAGACGGGACTAACACCGTCTCGTGGCGAAGCCCGCCGTTTAATCGAACAGGGTGGAGTTTTAATTGATGATGAAAAAGTGCAGAATTTTGCGGCTGTCATTTTGATAACTGCCTTTGATAAAGGCTTTGTAATAATAAAAAAAGGTAAAAAGACCTTCCATAAGGTGATATTCAATAAGTAAAATTTATTTCTTTTTCGCTTTTTCCTGTGCGAATCTTGTATTTTCGTCTACTCTGAATTTTACTATTCTGCTTACTAATTCATATGGTATAGGCTTGGTATGGGGAAACTGTACCGAGCCTTTTGCATTTTTATATGCTGATAATTCATCTTTAAAAGCTTCGATTGCACTGGGTGCAGGATAAAACCCTATATGATTTTTGAAACCGGCAAAATGTACTAAATTTCCGTGCAAAACAAAGGTAGGCATCTCCCAGGAAATCTTTTCGGTTGCTTTGGGAGCTGCTTCTTTTATTGTTTTTCTTAGTGTCTGCATTCTTTCCTGAATTTCGGTTGGGAAGGTTGCTATATACTCGTCAATAGTGATAATGTCCATACAATCTTTCCTTTATTTTATAATCTTAATAATAAGCTGTTTATCCTTTTACTTATTCTTTCTCTTTCTGAATAAACCCAATTCGGATCAAAATCGATATTAAAACTTTTTGAAAAAGAATAATACAGATTCAGTTTTTGATAATACCTCTCCCAGTCGGAAAGAAAACTGCCGTTTGGTTCTGGTAACGAAATTTTACCTTTTGAAAATCTGAAATATTCCTCTACATAGGCAATAAAGCAACTCAATACCTCGGTATCGTTAACGTCAAAAGGTAGCATCATAAGTTTATATTCTGTTGCTTCGGGTAACTTGTATTGCTTAATGCTCTCTAAAATCAACAAAAAATCTCTGACATCCATCTTTTTATAATAATCCAGCTTTTCTTGCCTTGTACTCCAGAGTGCAAGCTTTTCTTTTAAAGGAAGACCTTTGATATTTAGAATAATTTCACTAGGCCCAAGCACTGCCTGAGTCAACGGCTCGTCCTCTGTTTCCAGATTGTCTCTTAAAAAAAGACTATCATCCTCGACAACGCCTACGTATCCAATATCATAAATACCTTTTCTACCAGCTCTACCGCTTATTTGCTTGACTTCTTGCGAGGTCAAATATCTCATATCCTCACCGTCAAACTTTTGTAAACTCATAAAAATAATTCTACGGATTGGAAGATTAACACCCATACCGATAGCATCGGTTGTTATTAAAACGCTGTTTGTTCCTTTAAGAAACAATTGATATTGTATTCGTCTTACTTCCGGTGGTAAATCACCATATATTACGCTATTTTTAATACCTTTTTCAAGAAAATACTTCGATAATTCCAAAACCCGCTTTTTAGAAAAAGCAACCAGAGCATCACCTTTTGCAACCTTGTTAAATGAATAAGGTTGTTCCATTACCTCCAAAGGGGTTTGCCTTTTATATTCAAATACCTCATAGGTATCACCGCAATCGTTTAGGATACTTATTACAAGCTCTTTTGCGTTTAAAGCACCGCAGATATGAATTTCCGCACAGCGAAGTGCAAGTAAAGCCTTTGTCCATGCTTGTCCCCTCTGTGAATTGGCAATCATCTGTATTTCGTCGATTACCGCAACATCGTAAATATCAATGACATCAAGTTTTTCTATTGTCGAGCAAACATGCTTAGCACTCTCAACAAGCATTTCCTCTTCGCCTGTGATTAAATTACAGGGTACGCCTTCTTTGTTGAGCTTTTCATAATTTTCAAGCGCTAAAATACGCAGCGGAGCAAGATATACCCCCTTGTTCGCTTGTTTTAACCTCTCGACCGCCTGATAGGTTTTTCCTGTGTTTGTTTCACCTAAATGCAAAATAAAATTACGTTTTTTTGCTCTTGCTTTTTCATATTCATCCTTTGGATTGGCAGGAAAATACTTTGTAAATTCATTGGCAATCAACCTCGGAATATGGCTGGTTATCAAAACAGACATTAATCCCGAATTTATATAACCTTGCTTATCCTTTGAAATTATATCCTCAAACTTATAATCAGTACCGTTCTTTTTATTGTAAAAGTTAAGAAGGCGAACAGAAACAACATCAAGAAGTTCAAGGTAACCATTATAAACATCATTGTATTCCTTCATCTGTTTATATTGTAGTTCCTTAAGAATCTTGATTTTTTTTCGTATACTAGCTTCGTGGTTCCAGAGTGCCGAATCCTTTGTGTTTCGTACAATGTTTTCGGTATTCTGTAATTGCAATTTAAGCTTTTCAAAGTCACGTATGGTTCTTTGAGCCTTTTTCATGAACGCACCTATATTAAAATATGATTTATTATTTATTATATTGAGTTATACGCAGTATATGCAAAAATAGACTTTTTATAGGTAGTACAGTTTTTAACGAACTTATTATTTTTTACATAAAATATAATTGGAAGTATTGTTATAACAGAAAGAATATTAATAAAAAATATCATGTAAAGGGGCATTTTTATGACTATGTGCAGTGATATAAAAAATATGTGCTTTATAGAGGAGTTAAAAAATAAAACAGGTCAGGATATAGCACTTTTTTGTATTGATGGATTATCTTATTACGGTAAACTTAACCAAATTGATAAATGCAATATTGCGACTCTAAATTCGTTCGATTATAAATCTTTAAACAATATATCACCACAAACAGCATTTATTGATACAGATAAAATTGTATGTTTTGGTTTTTATAGTAAAAATTATATGCAAACACTTGATTTGTGTAAATATGAATACAAAGAAGCCGCTGTATGCAATAACGATGCCTTGATTGAAAAACTTAAATCAATGGAGCGGATTTCAATTTCAACTATCGGTGGCTTTATATTTTCGGGTGAACTTATCGATCTGCAGAAGAAAACTGCAAAACTTAAAGCAGAATCGGTTTATGGATTAAGTGAAGGTAATAAGTTGAATTTACAAAATATTATTTTAGTAAATTTAAAAGCAGCTACAGCGATTATTTCCTAAATTTTCATTATAAATAATTTTACTCCTTTGGATTTTTCCGAAGGAGCTTTTTATCTGGGTTAATAAATTTTTACCTTAACCATTTACTTTCATTAGTTCATCTATTATAATTTAATGTGTAAATAATAAGTATTAGGAATTTTTTAGGAGCTGCAATGATAAAAACAATAATAAAAGGAATACCCTTGGAGTTTGAGACAAATAACAATGTTTTTTCGCCATCGGCAATAGATAAGGGAACGCTTGCAATGCTTTCACAAATTGAATTTAATCAAGACAACATGGTGCTAGATTTAGGCTGTGGTTACGGTGTTGTAGGAATACTTGCAAGCAAGATAATCGGTGCAGAAAATGTTGCTATGTGCGACATTTCCGACGATGCTGTCAATATATCAAAATTAAATGCTATTTTAAATAATGTTAGTCAAGTTAAAATTATTAAAAGTAACGGTTTAGATGATATTGTAGAAAATAATTTTACGCATATACTGTCTAACCCTCCGTATCAGGCTGATTTTTCCGTACCGAAGAATTTTATAGAAAAGGGTTTTTATAAGCTTGCCATCGGTGGAAAAATTTTTATGGTTACAAAGCGTAAGGAATGGTACAAGAATAAATTAAAAAGTGTTTTCGGTAATGTACAGGTTGAGGAAGTTGACGGATATTTTGTTTTTACTGCCGAAAAGTTATCTTTATATAAACCTGTGAAACTTATGAAAGAACAAAGTCTTTCTAAGAAGTTGAAGAGAAAGTATAAGAATAATAAGGAGAACACATGAGTAAAAAAGTTGAATCAGCAATTGATTTATTTAGTAACGGTTCAAACTGCTCGCAGGCAGTTTTTGCTACTTTCTGTGAAAACTACGGAATAAACAAAGAACAGGCGTTTAAAATTGCCTGTGGTTTTGGTGGTGGGATACGTTCGGGAGAGGTATGCGGAGCTGTTTCTGGTGCCGTTATGGTTATAGGTTTAAAGTATGGAAACGAAAACTTCGATGATTTGGAAGTAAAGAAGCTATGTTGTGCCAAGACAGTTGAATTTATAAATTGTTTTAAAGTAAAGTATAATTCTATTGTTTGTAGAGAATTATTAGGAATTGATATTTTTGTCGGCGATGGAATGAAATTAGCAAATGAAAAAGGACTTTTTAAAACAACCTGTGTTGACATGATCAGGTCTGCTGTCGAAATACTTGAAGAACAAGGTTATTAATAAGAACAGAAATCCGTTTGTTTATATTATAGTCAACGCTTTCCCAACGGCAACACGAAAGGAATCCATGCTCTCGCCATGCTTTGGGAACCAGTGCATAACGTCCATGTGGTTTGATGCTATACTCATTTCATAACCTTCGCAATGGGTGATAATATCTTTTTCGGTCAATCCATAGAGCTTGCAGAAATATACACAAAGTTCAACGGAATTTTCCCATACTTTTCTAAAATATTCTTCGTGTTGGGACGGTACATAACCGACCATTTCGTTTCCGATATATGTAAAACCGCTTGGCTCACAGATTTCAAAGCTAATATGAGTGTTATTTACAGGTCCACCACCATGCCAGCCACGGTGATCCCAAGGAAGGTATTGCCACACCTCTTTATCGTCAAGAAAAGCGTGAACGCAAACCTCACGGTCTGTTTCTCCTTTTTCATATGACCTGTTCCACAAGTTAAACCAGTCCTTTGCCATAACTCCTGGGGTAGCGGTTGAATGAACCATAATTCCCGTCGGGGTTATTTTTTTATTTGCTTTATAACAGTCGTTCTCGGTTAAGTAATTTGTGTATAACTTCATAACACCCAATAAAACCTTTCATTGCTAATTATTAATTCGACTTAGCTAATATCTCACATATGTTTTTTTCTATATTTTCTTTAAAAGCTATTTGTGATTTGTTATCAAGAAACCATTTATATGCGTTAGAAAGTCCTGTTTCAATCGGAGTCTCTTCATTAAAAATACTATTAATTTTCCTTACATCAAGAACATTATCATAATCGAAAAAGGGAAAGAAATCACGCACATTCCTGTTTAACGATTTATAATCGCACTCTATAATTTTCACTTTTTTATCTACTACTTTTGCGCAAGCATTAACCCAGTCACGTGCAGTCATCGATTTTTTATTACCTACATTGAAAGTACCTGATGCGTTGTTTTTAAATAAATGATTGATTATTTTTGCTAAATCATCGGTATAAATAAATTGCAATTTTGGGTTTGTTTTAGGTATTATGATAGGATTGCTTTCGCAGATATGCTTGAAAATTAAGCTTTCTCGCTTTGCATAATTATTTTCACCATATATATATGGCGGTCTCAGAATAATTAAGCGGGTATTCATTGAAGCAAAATAGTCGGTATAATATTTCTCAGCATTTATTTTTTCCAACCCATATGATGTCCAATATTTATTTTCAGCAAGTTTGTCGTTTTCTTTAAAAGGAATTTTAAGATTTTCAATATCATAAACCGCACTAGTGCTGATAAAAACAAAAGATTTTACAGTTTCAAAATCCAGTGTATCGCATAAGTTCTCCACCCAGCTTGAATCTTTGAAGCTGACATCAACAACACAATCGAAACGTCTGTCATTTAAAGCTTTTTTCATGCATTCTGTATCATTTCGATCGCAAGTAATCTGTTCGATATTTAATGAAGTTAACGGCTTTGTTCCGCGATTCAATATGCTGACACTATATCCATATTCTTCAAAAACTTCTGCAATTTTTCTGCCAATAAAATAACTCCCACCGAGTATAAGTATCGAAGATTTCGAAACAATATTACTCATGATCTACCTCAATATTTTTTAATTTCATCATAACATAAGGCAATAGTATTTACAATATTAATAAATGTCCATTTAATATAAATTTTCTTGACTTATATTTGTATATATGATAATATAATTAAAACTAAAAACATTACAAGTAGGTTCTCTGCATGATAAAATTTATTTATCTCAATATAGATGATGATATTTAGCACTTGACCCATGACTGACAGTCGTAGGTACAAGTGCTTAAAGTGCATGTATCTATGAGGTGAATAAAAATAGCAAATTAATGTTATTTAACCGCATTGGTACAAAGAGTAATTCTTTTTACCGGTGCGGTTTTTATTTTATATGAGAGGTTGTGGTAAAGTGAGACATACAGATTATGTCAGAATAGATGCTCTAATAAATTTATAAAAATAAATTTATGGAGGCTAATATGTTATATATAAACAGCGATATATCTTCACCTCATGTTGAGGTAGAAGAATTAAAAAATCATATTGGTAATACAGTATTTATTCATGGTATGGTTTACAAAATCCGTGAAATGTCGGGCTTTGCTTTTGTAATTATAAGAACAAAAGGAAGGTTTCTTCAATGTATTTATTCGCATGAATACTCGTTATTTGAACTTAATGAAATTAAAGATAATATGTCTTTAATTATTAAGGGTGAAGTAATAAAAGAAGAACGTAGCCGAAATGGAATAGAAGTTAGAATTATAAGTTATGAAGCGCTGTCATTCCCAGCAGAAGAAACACCGATTGTAATTAACAATAAAGAAATTGTAACTTCACTTGATACTTTGTTGGATAATCGTCCTATCACCTTACGAAACGCGAAAGAAAGTGCAATTTTTAAAATTCAAGCAGGAATTTGCACTGGATTCAGAGATTTCTTTAACAGAAATAAGTTTACAGAAATTCACTCACCGAAGATAGTTTTCAGAGGTGCGGAAGGTGGAGCGAATATATTTAAACTTGACTATTTCGGTAGAGAAGCCTTTTTGACCCAAAGTCCACAGTTTTATAAACAAATTATGGTTGGTGTATATGAAAGGGTTTATGAAATTGCACCTGTTTTCCGTGCAGAAAAGCATGACACATCAAGACATATCAATGAATATACAAGCGTTGACCTTGAAGTTGGATTCATCGAAAATTTTTATGAACTGATGCAGATTGAAACATAGATGATTAAAGAAACTCTTGCTTTTCTGAAAGAAAACTATGCAGAAGATTTATCTGTACTTCATGTTGACATACCAATTATTACAGAAATACCAGCAATTAAGTTTATGGATGCCAAGGATTTATTTTTAAAAACGTATGGTCGCGAATCAACAGACTTTGAGGACTTTGATCCCGAGGAGGAGAAGCTGTTATGTGAGATAATCAAAAAGCAAACGGGCAATGACTTTGTTTTTGTAACTCATTACAAATCGTCAAAACGTCCTTTTTATGCGAAAGAATGTATGGATAATCCTGAATATACCGAAAGTTTCAACCTTTTGTTCAGAGGAATGGAAATTACAACAGGCGGACAGAGAATTCATGATTATAACGAACAGGTTACAAAAATGCTCTCGAGAGGAATGAATATTGAGCAGTTTTCCAGCTATCTTATGGCTCATAAATATGGACTACCTCCTCATGGAGGGCTGGGAATCGGTCTTGAACGCTTCACAGCAAAGCTTCTTGGCTTTCAGAATGTACGGAATGCAACACTGTTTCCGAGAGACATCAACCGTTTAGAGCCGTAATAATTTGTCTCACTGTTTCTTAAAAGAAGTAGTATAAACGACCGTTTTAATATTTAACGGTCGTTTTTCTTTACAAATGATGTGTATTAAGATATAATTATATTAAATATTAGTTTTAAGTACTTAGAATACATTTTGTTATTAAAAAGCAGTAATGAATAAGGAAAGCCAAAATGAACATTAGTTATGATTGGTATAGGATATTTTATTATGTTGCCTTAAATGGTAACCTAACTGCAGCAGCGGAAAAGCTGTACGTTTCGCAGTCTGCTGTAAGCCAGAGTATAAAGCAACTCGAAAACAGCCTTGGTTGCAATTTGTTTATACGCACTACAAAAGGTGTTAGATTAACAACAGAAGGTGAAATTCTTTACGAGTATATTTCCAAAGGTATAGAACATATAAAGTTGGGGGAAAAACAACTTGCATTACAGCTAAACATGGAAAGTGGTGAGATTCATATCGGAGCAAGCGATATGACTTTGGAATATTACCTTTTACCGTATTTAGAGGAATTTCACAAATTGTTTCCGAAAATTAAAATCAATATAACAAATGGTTCAACACCCGAAACTATTAAACTGTTAGAAAAAGATATAATCGACTTTGCTGTTATAAGCGAGCCTGTGCCCGAGCTTAAAAATTGCTCCGTAATACCCGTAAGCGAAATTGAAGATGTTTTCATTTGCGGAACAGATTATAATAATCAAACTATCACTTTAAATAATCTGAATACATTTCCTTTAATAATGCTTGAAAAAAACACAAGTACACGCAAATATATAGACACATTTTTTGCAGATAATAGTATTTCGCTATCACCCGAATTCGAACTGGCTACAAGCAGTCTTATTGTCCAATTCGTAAAGCGTAATTTGGGAATCGGTTGTGTGGTAAGAAATTTTGCTGAAGAAGCTCTAAGATCAGGTAAAATTAATGAAATAATTCTTGAGAAACAAATTCCAAAACGACATTTATGTATTGTCAAAAAGTTAACATCTATCTCAAGAGCATCCGAAAAATTACTAGATTTGCTACTGAAATAAGCATAGCTTATTAAACATATAATTAATATGTATTTTACTTATGTCTTTTGCTGCTTTATACTATATTTGTAAATAAAATATTGTATGGAGGTATTTCTATGGTAACAGCTATTGTCGGAGGAAACTGGGGAGACGAAGGCAAAGGTAAAATGACGGATTTGTTGGTAGGGGAGTCGGATATTGTTATCCGTTTTCAAGGCGGTGCTAATGCAGGGCATACAATTATAAATGAGTATGGTAAATTTGTACTACACATTTTACCTTCAGGTGTTTTTAGAAAAAATGTTGTCAATATTATTGCATCTGGCGTTGCTTTAAACCTTGACAGCTTATTTAATGAGCTTGACATTCTTGAAAACAGTGATGTACCGATACCAAACTTGATAATTTCGGATCGTGCTCAAATAGTCATGCCGTATCATATTCTGTTTGATAAGCTTGAAGAAGAACGGCTTGGAGCAAACAGCTTTGGCTCAACAAAATCGGGTATTGCACCGTTTTATTCAGATAAGTTTTTAAAAATTGGTTTTCAAGTATCGGACATTTATGACGATAATCTAAAAAGCAAATTAGAAAAAGTTATCGAGGTAAAAAATATACAAATTAAATCCTTATACAAAAAAGCCAACTTAATAGATACTGAAAAAATTTATGAATATCTGTTAAGCTTTAAAGATAGGCTTGCACCTTATATTAAGGAAATAACCTATTACCTTCACTCGGCTGTAAAGGACAATAAGAAGATACTTTTGGAAGGGCAATTAGGTGCTTTACGTGATCCCGACAACGGTATTTATCCCTTTGTAACCTCATCTTCACCACTTGCTGGTTTTGGAGCAGTAGGAGCAGGTTTGCCTTCACATTCTATAAAAGAAATCATAACGGTAGTCAAGGCATATTCGTCCTGTGTCGGAGCAGGTACTTTTGTCAGTGAAATATTTGGTGAAGAGGCTGATGAACTTAGGAGCAGGGGTGGTGATAACGGCGAATACGGTGCAACCACAGGCAGACCACGCAGAATGGGTTGGTTTGATGTTGTTGCGAGCAGATATGGCTGTATTCTACAAGGCACGACACAGGTAGCACTTTCTTTACTTGATGTATTGGGTTATTTAAAGAAAATTCCAGTTTGTATAGGCTATGAAATAGATGGTATTATTACTGATAAATTTCCTATTACATCTCAATTAAATAAAGCAAAGCCTGTTTACACCAATCTTGACGGTTGGGAATGTAATATCAGTGGAATAAGAAAATATAATAAGCTTCCGAATAATACGAAAAAATACATTAAGTTTATAGAAGAAAAACTTGGTTTCCCTATAACGATGATTTCCAATGGTCCTAAAAGGGAAGATATAATTTATAGATAACTACCGAAAACCCGCTGTAAAACAAGTGCAGCGATAAAACTTTCGAGCGTGTATACTCGCCTTCTACCCGTGTCCTTGTAGAATGTGTGATAGAAAGAATCGGGTATGAGCTCGTCCCAGCAGATGTACTTTTCCATTAGAGCAAAGAACTTAGGTTTATTGTTTTCGAGTGAAGAAGATACATCGTTGTAAGTGTCGAACATCGACATTTGCATATTTCTAATTTGCATGATTTTTTCTCCTCTTTTTGCTGTTTTATTTGGTTTTGTCGCTAAAATATTATACCATTAGGTGGAGAAAAATCATATATATTTTACTCAATAAAGTATTGATTTATCAAGATTTTTTGAGTTTCACAATCGACTAATTATTAACTCTGGAAGGAGGAGATACGATTTGTGTGAATGGATTTATGCTATACAGAAGATGATTGATTGGATTGATGATAATGCGATTAATAATCCTTCACTTGAGAAAATTTCTAAACACTTGGGATATTCACCGTATTATTGTTCAGCACAATTTCATCGTATTGCGGGAATGACTTTAAAAAGTTATATGGCAGGACGGCGTTTGTGTTTGGCAACACTTGCTGTTAGAGATACCAGCGACCGAATCGTCGATATAGCTTTAGAATACGGATTTTCATCTCAGACCGCTCTGACGAGGGCGTTCAAGGATACTTACGGATGTACACCGGCAGCATACAGGAAAAATCCTGTTCCTATTCCATTATCAATGAGAAAAATCGTGGTTGACCCTTCATATTATATTGAAGAAGGAGATTTTACAATGGGCAATCTGGTTTTGCCTTCCTACCATTTTGAATATATTCCAGATCACAAATGTCTCGCTGTCTATCACAGACTACCTCAATAGTATATGTTTGTCAATACTAATATAATTATTTATTAAATTGCTATTGACAAAGTTATTTTCCCATGATATTATCGTGAATATAAATTCAATGAATGGAAGTTCAATATTATGGCAACCAGATCAGAACAAAAAGAAAAAAGGCGGCAGGATATATTAGCCGTTGGTCTTGATTTATTTATACGCAAAGGGTATGCCGCTACAAAAATAAGTGATATTGCAAAGGCGGCAAATATGAGTGTAGGATTATTATTCCACTATTTTGAGTCAAAAGAAAAACTGTATGAAGAATTGATTAAAATCGGAATATCAGGTCCTGAAATGATAATGTCTGGTGATAAAAGCGATCCGTTAAAATTTTTTGAAGCTACAACGATGAATATACTGGAATATGTTAAAGACCCTTTTACAGCTAAAATGTTTGTTCTCATGAGTCAGGCAATGTATACGGATTCAGATTCTGAAAATGTCCGCGAAATGCTAAAACAAAACAACACTTATTTACAATCAACTGCATTGATTGAAAAAGGACAACAAAACGGAACGATAAGAGAAGGAAACCCGATAGCTTTATCAATCGCTTTTTGGGCGGCAATACAAGGAATATGCCAAGCTGTTGCAGTTGATTCCAACACGCCCTGTCCTCTTAGTGAATGGATTGTTGATATTATTAAGAAAAAATAATATTAAAGATTCGAACCATTGTTTCAACGATAAATGGTTCCTCAAAAAATTATCGTTGGAGAAATGGATTGAATATATGAAAAAAATCATTATTGTCGGTGCCGGAGTTGCAGGACTTTCTGCGGGAATTTATGCTTTTCAGAGTGGTTTTGATGTTACTATTTTCGAGCAGCATACTATCCCAGGGGGGAATTGCACAAGCTGGAAAAGAAAAGGTTACTTTTTTGAAGGTGGTTTACACTGGCTGACAGGTTCATCCAAAAAAACACCTCTTTATAACGCATGGAAAAATGTCGGTGCATTGGATGATAATACGAAGGTATTTTTGAAAGATCCCTTTTTTACGTATTATTATTGTGACAAAAAGATTTGTTTATATCGTGACCCGGATAAATTAAATAAGCACCTTCTCGAAGTATCACCTGAAGACGAAAAGGCAATTAACTCATTATGTAAGGATATTAAAAGATTTGCTAAAGTAAATATGCCTGTTCAGGATATAAAAGGTATAAAAACAGTTAATAAGAATAAAATGCCTTTTTCCGATTTGTTATCATTCCTTAAAATTATTCCAAAAATGAGTTCATATAATAAAATATCGTGTTTCGAGTATAGTCAAAGGTTTAAGCATCCTGCAATACGTGGGCTTGTAAATTCTGTTGTCGGCGAAAATCTTTCAGCCTTGGCAATTTTCTTTACTCTTGGATGTTTAGCTTCCGGTGATGGTGGGTATTTAGAGGGTGGTTCTCTTAAAATGGCACACAACATGGCAAAGCGTTTTACCGACTTGGGCGGAGAAATTAAATATTCCAGTAAAGTAGATAAGGTGCTTGTAGAAAACGGTAAAGCAACGGGAGTTGTGGCTAACGGACAGGTAACTATAGCCGACGCTGTGATTGTTACTGCTGATACGGTTAATGCAACAATAAAACTTTTTGATAAACCGCTGCATGAACCTTGGATGGAAAAAATGCGAAAAAACGTTAAATATTTTGCAAATACTTTCGTTTGTATAGGCGTAGAAACAGATTTATCCGATTTACCGCAGAATATGGCATTCCCTCTAGAAAAGTCTGTATCAGTTGGTGGTGAGAATTCTTATACTTTTGAAGTAAATAATTATGCTACTTTCAAAGGGTATGCACCAGACGGCTGCACTGCTCTTACAGTAATCTTCATGGGTGATACCTATGAATACTGGCATAAAAAAAAGCAAAGCGGTGAATATGAAGCTGAAAAAGAAAAGATTGTAAACATGGTCATTAAGCTGCTTGAACAAAAAATACCTAAAACAGCTGGAAAGATAGCCGTTACTAATGTAGCTACGCCCTTAACTTATGAGCGTTATTGCGGAACAAGCCATGGTTCATGGATGACACTCGTGGAAAAAGGTCAAAAAATGATCACTTACCCTTCCAAGTCTGAGAATATTAAAAATCTATATTTTGCAGGACAACGTATACAACCTCCTGGTGGATTACCTGTTGCTTTAGATACAGGTAGAAAAGCAGTGCAATATCTTTGCAAAGATACAGACACCATATTCCAAGGTAAAATGTAGATTATAAGTAAAAAATAAGCCCTTAACTTTTCTATCAGTTAAGGGCTTTTACGTTGTTATAGGCATATAATTTATTATTTAATTATAAAGCATGTTTTTTGAGGATCAAGTACGCAATCGGAATAATATATCAAAAATTCTCTGATACCGCTGGAATATGGAGCAATATCATAATGTTGATAATAAAATATAATTCCCTGTGGTGTACAATAAAAGTTATTTTTATTAAATGTATCTACTATTAGTTTATCGTAATCATCAAAATAAATGGAAGTATCCTGTTCGATTTGCTTCTTTACCTCTTCTAGGATAAAAGTCTTGTAATTTGGTGAACAATTTATTAATTGGCTAAGACTTAGCATATAACCTTTTTGCAGGTTGAAAGTCTGGGAATCTCTTGCAGTCGTTCCGTGTGCACCGCCTGTATATTCATATTTATCAAAATACAAACTAATAATACAGGAGATAGAATAAGTCAATTCGTATGTGAGAACAGCTTCATAAGTGCGTATCGGAAAATTATTCTCTATATCGGATTTATATTGTTCCTGTGCTGCAGACAGGAGCTTTGTCTCACAATATTTTTTATATTCCATTGCTTTTGTTTTGTAAAACATATTAATTCTTGCTAACGACTGTTTATAAACAGTGGAAACGAATTCAGGATATTCGATTTTATAGGATAAAAGAATATCTCCGTTATAAGAAAAATTACTTTTTATCGAAATTGTATTTACAGACACTCTCTCCATTACAATCACCTCATTTAAGCCTATGTGTATGCTTAAAAAAACGTGATTATGATTAAACTAATCAGATAAATTTATCATTTTTATATCTTGTAAAATAGAAACAGGACCATGTCCGCCGCATATTATGCAAGGCTTTTTATTATCCACGCTAATTTTATTTATAATATCAACTACTTGATTTCTCATTACTGTAGCTTTGGTTGAATTAACATTAACACTTTTCATCAAGTACGGTGCAAGTGAATTGAATTCGGCTCTTTCTTTAGAAAATCCACTTATATTTACAAGAATATCACCTGTAAAAACAACTCCTGCATTTTTGCAGACATAAATCATTTCACCATAAACATGACCGCCACTGCCCTCATATATTTCAAAATCTAGATCGTCTATATAAAGATCGGCAATTTTTATAAACGAATCATGATTTTTAGGAGTGTTTTTGTCAATAATTTGTAGCTTATTTATATCGGGCGTTGTATAACCCGATATGATTCGACTTATTTTATTATAACCCAAATGAAGCTCGGTCTGCTCTCTAAAATCAGGAAGTCCTTTTAATTGTTTATCAAAATTCTCAGCACTTTTTTGGTTTACGAATATTTGGGCGTTATCTAATTTATATAATAATCCGCAGTGGTCAACATCCGCATGAGTGATGTAGATTTTCTTAATTCGTTTATCAAAATCGGGTATCAAACTTTTAATCACTTTTTCTATTTCGTCAGCAAATATAGCATACCCAGTATCGATCATTACCAGTTCATCCAAACTTACTAGAAGATAGGTGTTGCTTCCGCAATAGGGTTGTATGCTGTATAATGTTACTTTATCGCTTAACATTACTTTTTGTATGTTGGTTTTGTAATTTTCACCACGGCAACTGTTTACAAAATAAGCGACACGGCGGATATAATCAAAAACCTTACTCGCATTTTCACCTTTTGATTGCAGGACCTGCAATATTCTGTTTGACTCGGAAATAAATTGCATAGTTTTTTCTGTACTTAAACCGAACATACTCTGTATTTCATTGGCAAGCTTTATATAAAAGACAGTGTTATCCAGATTTTCCTCTGAGGAATCACATTCTACTACATCAATGGGATAAATTTTGCTGATAGTTTCCAAAAGGGTTTTTATTATTTTGGGATTTTCGATTAATAAACCGAATTTAAAATCCTGATATGAATTACCTCCTGCGACAGAATTCATGTAGGAAATATTAATGTCATGTTCATTTAAAACTTCCAGGACAGGTAAAACAGCTCCCGGATGGTCGGGAATTTTTACTGAAATCTCAATAACTTTCTTTTCAGGTATTTCTTTGTTTATATATCCTACATTCAACAGGTCTTCTTCTATTTTAAAAATATTTTCATCGGTAGCTTCTACATCGATAAACAACATATGGAGGTCTACCGCTTTATTATAACTAACTCTGATGATATTACCGTTATTGTCAGCAACTATTTTTGATGCTTTTAAAAATGAACCCGATTTGTCGGGCAGACTGGTTACAAAAGATTTCTGCACCATTTTAAACTCCAATCATTAATACTATTTAATATATATTAATACATAAAAGTTTTAAAATCAACTATTAAAATCCTATATATGGATACAATTCTTTATCTGCTTCTATATCGGTTATCTGCCAGAAATTTCCAATATGTTCTACTGTTAATTTTGCTTTATATTTTTCAAACGGTCCTGTTGAAGTTGCTGTAGAGATCAATAAATAGTATATTATTATATCTTCGTTGGGAGAATATGTATTTGTTATTTTAAAATTCTCAATCCAAGGGCTGGACATTCCCGTCACCCAGTTCGGAGCAGTTTTTTCCAAGCGGTTAGCATAATCTTTTTTAAGATCGGAACTCATTAACGAATATTGCAGAGCAGCGTTGCGTTGTTTTAAACCGTTTGTCCAAATAAGAACGACATCTTCGGGGTTACAAACGCCAATCTGTTGCAACGCTTCCATTAATAACTCGCTCCGCACCTCGTATTTATTCACCTCAGCAACAGTGGCTATTACACTCATGTATTTAAAGTTAAAAATATAGCCGACTATGTTTAAAATCACAATAAATAATACTGTTATACCGATAAACCATTTTATTTTTTTAGAATATAATATCATTTTTTTACCTCACTTAATATGTTTTTTATTGAATTACATATTATTTTATGATATTATATTCCAATATATATATGAAAAATATAAGTTAATACTTGAAAGGTATTTCAAAAAAATGGATTTCTATTCTTTATTCCTGCTGGCTTTGGCACTATCTATGGATGCATTTGCTGTTTCGATTTGTAAAGGTATTTCTGTAAGAAAAATGAATTTTAAAAAAGCGATTGTAATAGGAATATATTTTGGTTTTTTTCAAGCATTGATGCCATTTATCGGCTTTTTTTTAACAGACCTCTTCAGCAAACAAATTGAGTCTTTTGATCATTGGGTTGCATTTGCTTTATTGATAGGTATCGGAATTAAAATGCTTCTTGAAGCTTTTGATAAAGAAAAATCGTGCGACATAAACAGCGGTTCGGTAAGATTTCTTGTAATGATTCCACTTGCAGTTGCTACAAGCATAGATGCACTTGCAGCAGGAATAACCCTTCATATTGAAAAGGTAAATATCTACCTTGCGGTGCTTCTTATCGGCGTCGTAACCTTTATTCTTTGTATGTTAGGCTCAAAGGTTGGAAACTTCTTGGGTACAAAGTGTCAGAAAACAGCAGAAATAATAGGCGGAATAATTCTAATTTTAATCGGTATAAAAATACTACTTGAGCATTTGGAACTGTTTAGTTTATAGAAAACATAAAATTCCCCGAATGAAATTAATCTTTCAATTCGGGGATTATATTTTATCTGTTCATATCTAAATTTAATGTAAAACTGTTATCATAATCTTCGATCCAGACCGTTACTGCTTCATAATCAATTTTTGTGATTTTTTTGTCAGGCCACATACTGCGGTTTTGAGTAGCTTTATTCGTCCACAAAATTTCTCCGTCTGTATTACAGAGCTTTGCATTTTCAACCGTAAGGTTGTTCATATAAATTCCCTGGTCGGTATTATATAGTGTAATTTCTACAAAATCATTTTCGCTGGGCTTACCATTTGTGTCGTACTTAACTTCCTTTGGATAATCAAGTGCGTAGTTTTGCAGGTATGATGTATTGCTTCCATCCGCAAGAGAATATGCTGACTCAAATTCTTTACTATCTACAACCTTTTTGGTAGTGATATCATATATTGTTACAGTTGCTCTGCTGTTTTGTGCCGAAGAATCCAGAGTGAGTCTATAATCGTGTGTTGAATCAAGTTTTACTTTCGATTCATACCATTTATTAATACCCTGCGTCTCGGTGGTGTAAAGATTATAAAATAAATGCCAAGAGCCATTTACACCTGAATAGCAAAAGCCTGTATCGAGACAATTAACCCAATTCCCACTAGAATTAAAAATATCCATTCCGAGGAACATATATGCGTTAACGTATTTACCATCGCTCTCTCTGACATTGTTAAGGTCTATTTGACTGATATTTATGTCAATTGAAGCTTTATTGAACCCTTTTTTTGAATAAACAGCATAAGCAGGACCGTCGGTATCACCCATTTTTCCGCTGCCGTTATCGTAGTTTAAGTTTGTCATATCTGGTAATTTCACTGAACTCTCCTCTGTGCTTAATTCTGTAATTGAACTCTCTTCCTCGATTGAACTGTATTCTTCAATTAAACTATCTTCCTCAATTGAACTGTATTCATCAACTGAACTGTCTTCTTCAACTAATTTATTTACACTATCATCAGTTGACGAGCTTTCATTATTTGTACAACTAGATAACAAAAAACTAAAAGTCAAAAGAAATATCATTATGTATTTCATATATCCTCCATATTATTTATCTTTTTTGGTATGTATCCCTCAAAAATTATAGTATCAAAAGCTTCCAGAGCGATGTCTTCCTCCTCCTGTGAGGATATTGTCCAAGAAATAGCAAAGGGGTTAAAAATCCTTTTACATAATGAAAAGGAAAAACAATCACTATCATTTTTATTAAATGCAATAAAATCTGGTTTAGTAATAAAATTAAAAATCAAATTCTTCAAGGCGAATCTAATGAAAAATCCAATATCGGCTTTACTTTTTAAAAAATTCATAGATAGCTGTCCGCGAACAATATCTGGATTGAATTTACGGAAATATCTTA
The DNA here is from genome assembly GCA_003452915.1 of Clostridiales bacterium. Lineage (GTDB taxonomy): Bacteria > Bacillota > Clostridia > Oscillospirales > CAG-382 > UBA1049. The sequence continues at coordinate 58,437 of DMMZ01000001.1, forward strand.
CCGCAAAAGGATTAAAGCTCTCTATGCAAACTCTGCAATTTTTTACCTTAATAATATCCGAAATAACCTTGTATAATGTAACATCGTTATTCAAAAGATAGGTTTTGATCTCGCATATTATTGGAATATCCTCTAACAAATCAAGTACATCAGAGAAAAGCGGAATCATTTCTTTTGTATTCAATAAAGTATAATTACATAGCTGCTCGTATGTAAGCTCCCAGACTTTTTTATTAACCCCGCACATTCGGTTTAAATTCTCATCATGGAAAACAACTGCTTTTCTGTCGTAGGTGAGCTGAACATCCAGCTCTACTCCAAAGCCATTCTCCTTTGCTTTTCTAAAAGCAGTTAGTGAGTTCTCCGGGATTCCATTTTCGTTATTAAAGAGTCCTCTATGTGCATACTTATATCTGATGAAAAATTCTGCTGCTTTTCTGTTTTTGTTTGGTTTTATTAAAAGCAAAGGTAAAAACAATAGGAAGAAAAAAATTAATAAAACAAATGCTTTTAAATACATATATTAATCATCGCCGCCAATATTTTCTATCAGACTTTTTTTCAGCAGGGGTTTGGTGTCACCATGCTTAACATAGCACATTGTTATAAAAGCTAGTGCGGAGAAAATTGCTGCGTAAGGAAATAGAACCATGTATCCGATATCGAGTTTTTCTATTAAAAAGCCGGATAAAATCGGAGTAATAACCTGTGCAGACATTGAAAACGTATAATAAAATCCAGTATATTTACCGATATCCGAGCCTTTGCTCATTTCCACAACCATCGGATATGAATTTACATTTATTGCCGCCCATCCGATACCAACCATAATAAATACCATATTCATAAGTATGCTATTGCTTCTGAGTGGAATGGCAAATAAAAAGCCAAGCGTCATTACCGTAATACCTATAAGTATTATCTTTTTTCTGCCGATTTTGTTTGAAAAAATTCCGATAGGTATGTAGCTTATGACCGCAGCTATTGTTCCGACCATCAGAAAAGTAGCATAAACACCGCCTTTTATACCTAAAAAGTCTTCGACATACCGCGAAAAGGTTGATTGGACAGCATTATATGCAATAAACCAAAGTGAAACAGATAATAACAAGAACACAAGGCTCTTTTTGACTTCATTCGGAAGGCGTTCTTTTCCTTCAACAATAACAGTTTCGGTTTCTTCGATGACAATCTGATTTCTTAGCTTGTTTTCATTTATTGTCAACAACAATAAAATTACTGCTATCACCATTAAAACAGCAACAGAGATGAATAAAAAGGTATAATCGGCTTTCTCGCCCTCTGCCACCTTCGGAACCAGTAATTTAATCATGATCAAAGTATAAACACCGCCGACCGCACCCATAAGATTTATTATCGCATTTGCTTTGGAACGCAGTGGTTTGGGAGTTAAATCAGGCATTAAGGCAACAGCAGGGGAGCGATATGTACTCATTGCAACTAACACAACACCTAACGCAACAAAGAAAACAGCAAGGTTTCCTTTTTCATCAGCTAAAGGCATAAAGATCATCGAACAAACGGCAACCAATGTTCCTAAAACAATAAATGGAGTACGTTTTCCGAACCGAGAAGAAACTTTGTCGGAAAATGAACCGAAAAGCGGTAGCATAAACATTGCCAGAATATTATCAAGAGCCATAACAGTACCTGTCAAAGTTTGTTTCATGCCAAAGGTGTTTTCCAGAATAAGCGGAACAACCGAATCATACAGCACCGAAAACGAGCAGATGGACATAAAAGCAAATCCGATAAAAATGGTTCTCTTGTAATTAAGAATCATGCATTTTCTCCCTGAAATATTTGTTTATAGAAGTATTTGTTTATATAAATATATCATAGTTTGTTCTGATTATCAACTGAATAATAAATATTATATTATTAAGATTATTTTAAGATGAATTTACTTTTAATTGAATTTATGATATACTATAGCCGACATCAGCGAAAGTCATAATGTTAGCGTTAATAGTTGGCTTTAGAAAAATGCTTCATATTTTTACAATGTCAGTTATATTTTAGAATTCTTAGGTGACTTATGAAAGTTGTTATTGCAATAGATTCTTTTAAAGGAAGTCTTACAAGCATACAGGCTTGTAATGCTGCTAAAGAGGCTGTAAAAACTGTTTTCTCCGATGCTGAAATAATAACAGTTCCAATCGCAGACGGTGGCGAGGGTACTGCAATCGCTTATTTCATAGCTTTAGGTGGTCGGATTGAAAAGGTAATGGTTACCTCTCCCGAATTTAAACAAATTGAAGCTAGCTATACTATACTTCCTGACAATACGGCTGTTATAGAAATGGCAGAAGCATCAGGTTTAACTCTGGTTAAGGGTGAAAAAAACGCTGGTGAAGCAACCTCCTACGGAACAGGTGAGTTGATTAATTTCGCACTCAATAAAGGCTGCCGAAACTTTATTATCGGACTTGGCGGTTCCGCAACCAATGACGGTGGAGTCGGTGCTTTATCAGCACTTGGAGTACGATTTTTAGATAAAGATGGTAAAACAATAAAACCCAACGGAAACGGGATTGAAAAACTCTATTCAATAGATACTGGCAAAATGCTCCCTTTACTTTCAAAATGTAAATTCACAATTGCGTGTGATGTTGAGAACACATTGTGTGGCAGAAAAGGTGCAACCTATATTTACGGTGAGCAAAAAGGAGTTTCCGGCAACGATTATGAGAGATTAGATAATAATCTTCTTCGATTTGCAACAATTGTAAAAAATACTACCAACAAAGATATTCTTAATATAAAAGGCGGTGGTGCTGCGGGCGGAATGTGTGCAGGACTGATGAGTTTTCTTAACGCAACAACCGAAAGCGGAATAAAACTATTGCTTGATAGAATAAACTTCGAAGAGCTTATCTCCGATTGTGATTTTATTATCAGCGGAGAGGGCAAAGTTGATTCCCAGACAGCTTACGGCAAGGTAATAAGCGGTATCGGAGAATATGCAAAAAAGGCTGGAAAACCGTTTATTGTTGTTGCTGGGCAGCTAGCTGATGGTTACGAAGCTGTTTTTGAAAAAGGGGTAACCTCAGCTTTTTGTATTACGCATTATGCCATGCCATTTGAAAACATTAAACACCGAGCAGAAAAGGATTTGTTTGATACGGTAAAAAATATCGGTTATTTAATTAAAACAATAAATAATATATAAATATAAAATATATATTGAAATTAATAATATTATATGTTATAAAAATAGTATGGAGGTATTTACATGTATTGTCATAATTGCGGTAAAAAGTTAAACGAAGACGAATTGTTTTGCTCGGCCTGCGGAACAAAGGTACTGGAAAATAAAAAAGCTCCTATACAGGATATAAAAACAGAAAATATTGAATCTCAGTTAATAGATGAAATTCTTAAAATTAAAACAGAAGATAAGAAAAATGAAGAAAACATTGAAGATTACATAGATAATTGTGAAGATGAATCTTCTGCTTCAACTCCGGAAAATTCGACTGAGGGAACAGCACTTGAAGAAGAAAAAATCGAAGTTATTTCAACTACGGAAAAAGTTACAGATGAAAACGAAAATACTGTTATTACCAATGAACCAGAAGAAAACATATTACTTTTATCAGAGGAAAATGAAACAGAGTCTTATAATATACCGAATTTCGAGCTGCCATCTACACAAATTGAACCTCCCGATCTTATATTTATAGAAGCCAAGAATAAAAAAAAGAGACCCAGAACAAGGGGCGAAAAAGTTATTGTTGCTATTTGTTCTGTATTCATGTCTATGGTTATCTTTCTTTTGGCAGTTTCTCTTATCGCTCAATTTTTTATTCGCAATGGATTTACCAAGGACAGGATTGAAGAAGGGCTAAAAAGTATTAAATATACCGAAGTTGAAGCAAAAAACCTGTTCGACTTAGATGAATTATCATTAAAGTACGAAAAAGAAATTCCCGATAACGCAACCCTTGCACAGGTTATTTATTATTCTATAGATCAGGATGAACTAGTTAATCCGATAACAGAAAACGAAGTTGAATCATTGATAGATCGTCTTAAATTTGAAGAATTTATTGCTGAGAAAACTGCAAAAGCTGTTGAAATAGCTATTGACGGCAGGGATGAGCAACCGGTATATGCTAGTGAGATTGTAGATTTTATAAGAGAAAAATCCGAAGATATTGAATTAACAATAGGCATTGAGTTGCTTGAGGTTGATTTTCAATATATGCAGAAGAAGCTTGAAGAAAAAAATGATGATTTGCTAAACTTTGTTTCTACAGAAAACCTAACCGAGGATGTCGGTATATACGGATTAAAAGCAATAAGATTTTATTTTTCAAACCTTTTTATTGGAATATCCTGCTTTGCAATTTTACTTCTTGCAGCAATAATCGCTCTTATAAATAAAAAAATAAGCTCCTCGCTTATTTACACAGGAGCATCTATATTACTTGCAGGTTTACCGATATTTTTTATTGTTCTGCTTTACAAACCAATTCTTGACTGGTCGAGCGAATACATACCCTCAGATTTTATAATACAAATAACCTCTCCGATATTAAATGTTCTGACAATAATTTGCGGTATTGCAACTGCAATCGGTCTAATAGCGCTTATTAGCGGAATTGTTATGAAGGTTATTATAAAAAGAAGATTACTTTTGTCCGAGGAAATAGAATTTTAAGAAATATAAACTGCACCCATAAGTTAAGAAACTTATTAGGTGCAGTTTTTGTTTATTAAAATGTTTTAATTATTATATTTGAATCCTTTTACCAAAGATACAATCGCTTCAATAATAAATCTGAAAGATATTATATATATATATAAATCCTTTTGGTACTCCATTCCAAATTTCTTTTACATCAAAATCAACAGGTAATATACCATGACGCACACTATTGTCAATAGTTAAATATAAAAAATGAAACAATGTTGATCAATATCTTTTGTTCAATATAACAAAAAAGCAGGCTGACTTTCTTTTTTAAAAATCAGACTGCTAAAAATCCGCCATAAACGGCAGATTTTATTTATGCTTATTAATTTATAATTTTCTTCTTTTTTCTTTTAAATACTACTACAGTTATTATTGTAGATACTGCCATTATACCCGCAATAATACTTCCGATAATACCTTTATTAGTTTTGTTCTCAGGTTCGCTACTTAAAGAATTTTCAGAATTAATTGTATCGGAAACATTTTCATTTTTTATAACATTGATATTTACTGTCAACGGTTCAGACTTGCAATAAGTGTTGCTTGCAACAACAGTAAAGCTATCACTGCCTTCATAACCTTCATTTGGTTTATAGACGAATCTTTGGTCTATTAATTCAACAGAACCGTACTGAGGTGTTACGGTAACCTCAAGATTAACCGCACCGATTGCTGCAGCATACGAACCGGAATCCTTTCTTATTGTGCCTTTAACATAATTATTTACAACCGTTTCATAATCTTCTGATGAAAGGGTTACCATATGTGGAACATAAGTACTTTTAACGAAAGCGTACGTATCATCGTAAATAGCACGGAGCTTATTTACCTTCGATACCGCGCAGTTATAGTAAGTACCGGGTCCGGAATTCTGGTAGTATGAATGCGCCGCATCGTTTATATAACCTAAAGCATAACCTGCATCAAGATATGTGTAATAGCAACGTATTGCTTCATCTTGTGCGGGGGAAGTTCCACTACTATTTAATGCATTCCAATGAATTTCTATTTCAACACCAAGACCGTATTTTTTGATAACTTCGTTAACTTCTTCAAACATTTTTTCATCAGCATAAAGTATTCTCTTACCGTCTTTTTCGCATGTAAGAAAGTTATAATTCGGCTGCATCATCGCACAGTCAAAACCAAGTTCACTGGCACTATCAAATCCGTTTCCAAGCAGCGACGGAATCCAATAAAAATACACATTTCTTTCGTGACAAAGCTCGGATACAGCATGTACAAAATCCTTTTCCGCAGGTAGGTTGGAAGCATCTAAGGATTCCTGTACCCAGTAAAATCCGCCGGGAATAACATTTTTATATCCCATTACGGAAAATCTGCTGATAAATTCATCCATGAACCACTTGATGATTGCCATCTGCTCTTCGGTATTGCGGCAATACTCAACTTTTCCGTCACCATTGATATCACCAAAAGGAGTGCTTGATATGTTCGGGAAAGGTACACCGGTGAATATCTTCATTTTACAGTCGGTTTTTCCGGTTGCATTCATCACCTGATTCAAAGCTACTTCCAAAGCACTTACATTGTATGTTTTATCAAACATATTATTAATGTAATAAAGCCAATCGCTCATTAATGAAACAGCAGTTTTGGATTTTTCTATTTTATTTCCGGAAGGACCATTTTGTTGAAACGGACAGAAAAGAACAGAGTCAAACATTGTGTCGGTGATCATACCGTCTTTGTTTACATAACCTGCGTAATAAATCATCTGATCAACAGTATTTTGAACATAGCTTATATTATAAGTGCCCGGATAACCGCAATAGAGAAGAGCCATTTCCTGTGCTCCTTCAACTCCGGCAGAAAAAGCGTTTACATACTCTATATCGGCATCTTTAACAAAAGCAGCTTCCGTACCGTTTATATCCTCGCCGTATATTTCTATTTCGTCAACATAACAATTTACATAAACCATATATTCGATTTTTACGTATTTTGCTTTATAACGAGTTTGATTCTTCATTTCGCTGGTTACAATACGAGATTGATCACTGGAAAGCTCATCCGAGTTATCGTATGTGTAACATGACATCCATTCTGTTCCGTTTTCGGAAACAGATAGTTTTATTTTGTCAGAAAGGTACACACCTGCAGAATTGCTTTGTAACATAGAAATTGAAAATCCGGTTACCGCTTTTTCGCATGGCAGTTCAAAAGTAACAATTCTTGAATAACCTCGATAGGCTCTGTGCCAGGTAACGTCGCTAAAAGAAACAGTTGACGCCTTGACGCCGTCGGTGAGCTTTTTATCATCGGCAGCATCTTCATTTTTAGAGTATAATGATCTGAGTGCATAGCTGTACTTTATCGGTACACTTGTTTCGATGGTATAAGAAAGACCAGAGATAATATTTTGTGTATTCGCCATAACCTTCATTCTCCAATAATAAACGGTATTAAAAAAGCCGCCAACAATAGAATAACCGAAATTCTCTTAACTTTCATAGAAAAACCTTTCGCATTTTTATATTAGGTAGCTCTACGTTTATAGTACAACACGAAGTATAAATATACAATAACTTATTTATAAAATACATAAAATCATACTAAAAAATATGTATTTTCACACATAATTAATAAAAAAATAAAAAAGCGGTCTGACTTTTTTAAGAAATCAGACCGCCAATATATTAATTATACAAACAACCTTGCAATACTAGTAAATATGATACAGACCAATATTCCGAATACAGTAGGTACAATAAAAGAAACTGCTGTCCATTTTATGCTTTGTGTTTCTTTTTTTATCGTAAGGCAGGTAGTGGCACAAGGCCAGTGCAGCAGCGAGAATAACATCATACTAATTGCTGTAACCCATGTCCAGCCGTTTGCAACCAACAAGTTTTTTAAATCGGAAAGTGTCTCTAATTCGGTTATTTTACCACTTGAGATATACGCCATGATTATAATAGGAACAACAATTTCATTTGCAGGCAAACCAAGGATAAAAGCGAGAAGTATTACACCATCCAGTCCCAAAAGTTGTGCGAAGGGATCCAGAAAATCAGAACAATGAGCGAGAAGAGTAATGTCATTTATTGTTATGTTCGCCATCAACCAGATAATAATCCCTGCTGGTGCGGCAGTACAAACAGCTCTTCCCAATACAAAAAGTGTTCTATCAAATATTGAACGAACAATGACTTTTCCAATCTGAGGTTTTCGAAATGGAGGTAATTCCAAAGTAAATGATGACGGAACACCTTTTAAAATAGTTTTTGACAGTATTTTTGACACCGCAAAGGTCATCAATATACCGAATATTATTACTACTGTAAGTAATATTGCAGAAAATACTGATTTAAAAGCACCAGAAACAGTTCCTACAAAAAACATAGAAAGAACAGCTATCAGAGTAGGGAAACGTCCGTTACATGGAACAAAGTTGTTTGTTATTATTGCAATAAGCCGCTCACGAGGTGAATCAATTATCCTACATCCGATTACACCGACAGCATTACAACCAAAACCCATACACATTGTTAGAGCTTGCTTTCCGCAAGCACAGCATTTTTTGAAATACTTATCCAGATTAAAGGCGATTCTAGGTAAATAACCCAAATCCTCCAAAAGAGTAAAAAGTGGAAAGAAAATAGCCATAGGTGGCAACATTACCGATATAACCCAGGCGAGTACACGATAAACTCCATCAACCAGAATACCTATAAACCAAGCCGGTGCATCTATGTATTGCAATGCAGCAGTCAGTTTGCCTTCCATCCAGAAAAACCACTCTGACAACAACCTGGATGGATAATTTGCTCCACTTATTGTTATCCAGAAAACAAGAGCAAAAAGGCAAATCATAATTGGTATACCTGTTAACTTACTTGTTAAAATCTTATCGATTTTTCTGTCTCTTGTTATATAGGTTTCTTTGTTATATTTTACAGTGTCTTTGCAGATATCCTCTGCTCTTTTTACAATACAGGATACAATTATGTCCCGCAGGCTTTTTACATCTATGCCGTTCTCCACCAAATGATTTCTTGCTTCTTTAAGCTTATTATTTATTTCTTCATCTGATAAAAGATCAAAACCAAGAAATTTATCAAGCGAATTAATCAATGTTTCGTCATAATCCAGCAATTTAAGACATAACCAGCGTGTGTTTATTTGTTTATTAACCTTTTGATTTATTAATGGTTCAATTATATCAATCGCTTTTTCTATCGGTTCAAGGTATTTTACAATTGGTTTTTTTATATAAGGTTCCGATAAAATATTTTCTACTTCCAACATCAATTTTTGCAAATCCTTTTTTCTCCTTGCAACAGTATCTACTACGCTTACGCCGAGTTTTTGAGCTAAAGCATCCAAGTCTATAACAATGTTTTTTTTCTTTGCTTCATCAAGAAGATTTACGCAAACAATAACATTAGTAGTTATTTCGATTATTTGCAAAACCAAATTTATGTTTCTCTCCAGACAGGTAGCGTCACATACAACAATAACTGCATCGTGATTACCAAAACAGATAAAATCTCTGGCAACCTCTTCTTCCGCCGAATGTGCCATAAGTGAATATGTANNGTTTTTCCCGGCCAGTTACCGGTATGTTGATTTAAGCCTGTCAGATTATTGAACACCGTACTTTTCCCAACGTTCGGGTTGCCTGCAAGAGCTATTACTTTATCTTCAGGTGTTGATTTTTTTATAATAAGTTCTGTTTTTGTAAATCCCAATAAAACCACCTCGATATTCTTAAATGTATTCTAGGAAATTAAAATATTAACCGAATCTTCCGACCTCAAGGCAATAACCGCACCTCTTATTAAGTAAGCAACAGGATCGCCTGCAGGGCTTTTCTGCAAGCATTCAACTTCTGTTCCTTCAATAAGTCCGATATCTTGTAACCTTCTTCTTATACTTCCAATAGACAACAGCTGTTTAACCTTTGCTGTTTGACCTATTTTTAAATCCTTTAATGTCATTATATCATTCATAAAAGTGAACTCCAGTAAATAATATTAGTTTAAGGAAACTTTGTTTCCATAGGAACATTGCTTCTTTATGTTAGAATATGGTGATTTTTACTTAAATGACACAATGAATTTCTTTTGGGAGGTACATTAATATGGATAACAATTTCGACTATCATACTTTAAAAGGTTATCAATTAATCGATAATAAGCTTATAACTGCTTCAATGGAGGATTATCTTGAAATGATTTGCAGAACACTAAAAACGCAAGAATATGTACGGATTAATTTTCTTGCAGAAAAATTGAATGTTCGCCCCTCCTCAGCTTCAAAAATGGTTAATAATCTAAAATGCCTGGGATTAGTAACATTTGAAAAGTATGGGTATATTAAACCTACCGAAAAAGGTCTGTCAATAGGGGAGTATTTATTATATCGTCATGATGTTCTTAACGAGTTGCTTTGTTTGATTAACAACACCGAAAGTGAACTTGAGCAGGTAGAAAAAATTGAACATTTTTTAGATAGCAGAACAATAACAAATATAAAAAAAATAACTGATAAATT